>JASJPG010000049.1:0-15446 GCA_031426815.1 Hydrogenophilaceae bacterium | reverse complement strand
CTGCTCACCGGCGCCACCGGTGGACTCGGCCAGGCACTGGCGCGCGAACTGGCCGAACAAGGCGCCGATCTGTTGCTGTGCGGCCGCGATGAAAATCGCCTGGCCAGCCTCGTTGCCGAGATCGGCGGCATCGGCGGCACCGGCAGCGTCGCGCGCAGCCTGCGCGCCGATCTGAATCGGGCGGAGGACATCGAGAAAACGGCGGAGGTGGCACGCGCGTTCGGCGTCGACGTGCTGATCAACAACGCCGGCGTCAACGCCTTCGGGCTGTTCGAGGAGCAGAACTGGGCGACCGTGGAGCAGGTCATGGCAACCAATCTGATCGCGCCGATGCAACTGACGCATGCGCTGTTGCCCTGGCTGAAGGGTCGCGAACGCGCCGCCATCGTCAATATCGGTTCCACCTTCGGCAGCCTGCCGTTCCCCGGCTTTGCCGCCTACTCCAGCGCCAAGGCCGGCCTGCGCGGCTTTTCCCAGGCGTTGCGGCGCGAGCTGGCGGATGCGCAGGTGGAAGTCGTGCATGTTGCGCCGCGCGCCATCGCGACCGGTTTGAACAGCGCTGCGGTCAACGCGCTGAACCACGACCTCGGCAGCCATTCCGATAGCCCGGAAACGGCCGCCCGCCAGATCGCCGCCGCGCTGCGCGGCGGCTGCAGCGAAAGCCATTTTGGCTTTCCGGAACGCCTGTTCGCCTGGCTCAACGGCTTTGCGCCGGCGCTGATCGACCAGGCGCTGAAAGCCAAGCTGGCCATCGTCAAACGTCATGCCATTCACGTCTAGAAAGGAGTTTTCCATGCAAGCTCGCCTTCGTCTCTGTGCCGTTGTCTTCGCTGGCTTGACCAGCTTCGCCGCGTTTGCGACCACGCCGGAAGACACCATCCGTCCGATCCAGGATCAATGGGCGGAAATCAAATACCGCGTACCGGAAAAACAGCAGGCCGAGCGCTATCACGCCCTCGCCGAGCAAGCCCGCCAATTGGCTTCGAGCCAGCCTGCTGCCAGCCACCCCGCTATTGCCGAAGCACTGATCTGGGAAGGCATTGCCCTGTCCAGCGAAGCCGGCGCCAAGGGCGGCATGGGCGCGCTGTCCATCGCCAAGGTGGCGAAACAGCAACTGGAAGCGGCGATCAAGTTGGACGACAAGGCGCTGAAAGGCTCCGCCTACACCAGTCTGGGCACGCTCTATTTCAAGGTGCCGGGCTGGCCGATCGGCTTCGGCGACAAGGCCCGTGCCGAAGAACTGCTGAAGAAAGCGCTGGCCATCAACCCGACGGGGATTGATCCGAATTACTTCTACGCCGACTATCTGGCCGAGCGCGAACGTTATGCCGAGGCCTTGCGCCATCTCGAAACCGCGCTGAAAGCACCGGCCCGGCCCGGCCGCGAACTGGCCGATGCCGGTCGCCGACAGGAAATCCAGACCTTGCTCGCCAAGGTCAGAAAAGAAATGGAATAAGCAACCTATGCGCGTATTGCTGGTGGAAGACGATCCGCTACTCGGCGACGGCGTGCGCGCCGGCCTCAAGCTGGCCGACTACGCGGTCGATTGGGTGCGCGACGGCGAGGCCGGCCGCCTGGCCTTGCTCGATCAGGCTTACGACGCCTGCGTGCTCGACCTCGGCCTGCCGCGTCGCGACGGTTTGTCGCTGCTGAAGGATTTGCGCGCACGCGGCAATGTCACGCCGGTGCTGATCCTGACTGCGCGCGACACCAGCGCCGACAAGGTGAGCGGCCTCGATGCCGGCGCCGACGATTACCTGGTCAAGCCGTTCGATCTGGCTGAATTGCAGGCGCGGCTGCGTGCCTTGATCCGGCGCGCCGGCGGTGCGGCGACGCCGACCTTGAGCCATGCCGGCATCGTGCTCGATCCGGCCGGCAAGCGGGTATCGCTGGACGGCCAGCCGATCCCCGTGTCGGCGCGCGAGTTCGCCTTGCTGCACGATCTGCTCAGCCATAAAGGCCGCATCCGCGCCCGTAGCGAACTGGAGGAAAGCCTCTACGCCTGGGGCGAGGAAGCGGAAAGCAACACGGTCGAGGTCTACATCCATCACCTGCGCAAGAAGTTCGGCGCCGAGTTTATCCGCACCGTGCGCGGCCTCGGCTATGTCATCGGAGAAACCGTTTGAGCCCCTCTCGCTGGCTGCGCTCGCTACGTGCGCGGCTGTTGCTGACGGTCTCCGTCGCCACGTTGCTGGTCTGGGGCGCGGCCGGCGTGGCGAGCTATTACCAGGCGCTGCACGAGGCGGACGAGTTGATGGATGGCCAGCTCGCCCAGTCGGCCAAACTTTTGATGGCCCAGGTGCTGCATGAAGTGGAAGACAAAGAGCCTGGGCACGCCATCGTCGAAGCGCTCGACGACGATTCGAGCCATCCGTATGAACAGCATCTGGAATTCCGCGTCCTGAGCGACACCGGCGGGGTACTGATCCGTTCCGCCAATGCGCCTGAAAGCGTGATGTCGGGCGAACCGGGCTACAGCGACATTCACTATGGCGGCCACCCGTGGCGGCTGTTGTCGACGCGCTCGGCGGACGGTCGATATCTGGTGCAGATCGCGCATCCGACGCAGGACCGCGATCGGGTCGGCCTGGAAGTGGCGAGCCAGGTCGCCATCCCGATCCTGCTGGCTTTGCCGGTGCTGGCATTGCTGGTCTATTTCTCGGTACGGCGCAGCCTGCGCCCGCTGGAAATGCTGGCCACCGACGTGGCGGCGCGTTCGCCGGACAACCTTGAGGCCTTATCCGAGCCGCACACGCTGCGCGAGGCGAAACCGCTGGTGGCGGCGTTGAACCGCCTGCTGACCCGGCTCGGCGCGACGCTGGAAAACGAACGCCGCTTCACCGCCGATGCCGCGCACGAACTGCGCACGCCGCTGGCGGCGGTCAAGATCCAGGCTCAGGTCGCCCTCGCCAGCACCGATGCCGGCGACCACCAACATGCCCTGCGCCAAGTGCTGGCCGGCGCCGACCGCGCCACCCGTCTGGTCGAACAACTGCTGCGTCTGGCCCGGCTCGATCCGCTCGCCCAATTGCCGCAGACCGGCAGGCTCGATCTCGTCGCGTTGGCGGCGGAGGTGGTTGCCGAGATGCAACCGCAAGCCGAACGCAAGCTACAACAACTGGCGTTCGTTGCGGCCGCGCAGCCCGTCGAAGTGCAGGGCGATGTCGATTTGCTGCACGTAGCACTACGCAATCTGGTGGAAAATGCGTTGCGCTACTCGCCTGAAACGGGGCTGGTCGAAGTCGCCGTGAGCCTGGACGCCGCACAGCCGCTGCTTGAGGTACGCGACGCAGGTCCCGGCGTGAATGCAGATGAAGTATCGCGTCTGGCCGAACGTTTTTATCGCGGTCAGGCCGTCAGCGGCGAAGGCAGCGGCCTCGGCCTGGCCATCGTCCAGCGCATTGCGGAACTGCATGGCGCGCGTCTGGAAATTGCCAACCGGGCGAGTGGCGGACTCGCGGCTCGTCTGCGCTGGTTGTGAACTTTTAGTCATCAGGATATGCATTTGAAATTTCGTTCTTCTCGCCCCGCCCTGCCGTTCTATCTGCCCTACGCACTGTTGTTTCTCGCCATCGCCAGCCTGACCCGGCTGGCGTTGACACTCTTCACGGGTCTCGACAAAACGCCGCTGTCGCTCTGGCCCGGCCTGTTCCTGCGCGGCTTCGGCTTCGATCTGGCGGTACTCGCCTGGCTGCTCGCGCCGATGTTGCTGTGGGCCGCGCTGTGGCCGACGCGTTGGCGCGACACGCGCTGGCAAGGCGGGATACGCCTGGCGATCTTCTTCCTGCTGGCGGCGATTCTGCTGTTCGGCGCGCTGTCGGAGTGGACCTTCTGGGAAGAATTCGCCACCCGCTTCAATTTCATCGCGGTCGATTACCTGATCTACACGCATGAAGTCATCGGCAACATCGTCGAGTCGTATCCGGTCGCCGCTTTGCTTGCCGGTGTCGCGGCGCTGGCCGCGCTGCTGACCTGGCAGTTTCGCGGCCCGCTCCGGGCGGCCGCCTCGCCGCAGCCCGGCGCCCGCCGGCGTTGGCTTTACGCCGCACTGGCCTGCGCGCTGCCCTGGAGCGCAACGCGCCTGACCGATATCGACCAGATGCAGTTTTCCGGCAACGCCTACGCCAACGAACTGGCCGGCAACGGCTTGATGACCTTCGCCGCTGCCTTCCAGCGCAACGAACTCGATTACTCGCGGTTTTATGCCACGCTGCCGACGGCGCAGGCGTCCCATATCCTGGGCGAACTCGGCGTCGAACGGGCACTGCGTTCGCAAGGGCTGAATCCGGATATGGACGCCAGCGCGGCGTTCGATCCCAAGCGCGTGCCGTTCAAACGCGCGCCGCGCAACGTGGTGCTGATTTCGGTGGAGAGCCTGTCCGCCAGCTTTCTGGGCAGCTTCGGCAATCGGGACGGACTGACGCCGCGCCTGGATGCGCTGGCCCGAGACGGCATGCTGTTCACGCAACTGTATGCCACCGGCACGCGCACCGTGCGCGGTCTGGAAGCCTTGAGCATCGGCATTCCGCCGATCCCCGGACAATCCGTCGTGCGCCGGCCCGATAACGAACACCTCGCCAGCATCGGCGAAATTCTGCGCCGCCAGGGCTACGAAACGCTGTTCCTGTATGGCGGCTACGGCTACTTCGACAACATGAACGCCTATTACGCCGGCAACAATTATCGCGTCGTCGACCGCACCGATTTCCCGAAGGCCTCGGTTGGCTTCGAAAACGTCTGGGGCGTCGCCGACGAGTTCCTGTTCGACAACAGCCTGACGCAACTCGATAAGGCGCATGCCGCCGGCAAACCCTTTCTGGCGCAGATCATGACCACCTCCAACCACCGGCCGTACACCTATCCGGCGGGCCGCATCGACATTCCCTCTCCCGGTGGTCGCGCCGGCGCCGTCAAATACACCGACTACGCCATCGGCCATTTCATCGAGCAGGCGAGCAAGAAGCCGTGGTTCGCCGACACGCTGTTCGTCATCGTCGCCGACCATTGCGCCTCCGCCGCCGGCAAATCGAAGCTGCCGGTACCGGGCTATCGCATCCCGCTGATTCTCTATGCGCCGGCCTTGTTGAAGCCGGGACGCGATGATCGCCTGACCAGCCAGATAGACATTCCGCCGACCTTGCTGGATGTCATGGGCTTGCCCGGCGACGATCACTTTTTTGGCCAATCGGTATTCGACCAAAAAGACGCAAACCGTCGCGCGTTCATCAGCAACTATCAGGAACTGGGCTATCTGAAGGCGAACAAACTGGTCGTGCTCGGCCCCAAGCAACACGTCGAAACATTTCACATCGACGCCAACGGCGAAGCCAGTCCGGCATCGCTCGATCCGCGTTTACGCGACGAAGCCGTGGCGTATTACCAGAGCGCGGCCAGTGCATTCAAAGAGGGGAAGTTGAAGCTGCGCTAGCGTTTCAATCGCTTGCGGCGGCGTCATAGCGTTTTCAGATATTCGAGCAAGGCCGCCTTGTCCGCCTCGGGCAGACCGGTGCCGAACGTGTGGCCGCCGTTGCCATTGCCACGCAAGCGGGTGTCGTAGGGCGTGCCGGCGCGTTTGGCCGCTTCGCCCTGGCTGACGAAGCCGACCTTGACCGGGTCATACACGTCATAGCCGCGCCAGAACAGTTTTGGCCTTTGCGCGGGCGGCGTCAGCAGGTCGCGCAGGCTGGGTACGGAACCGTTGTGCAGATAAGGCGCGCGCAGCCAGATGCCGTCGAGAAACTGCGCGACATAGCCGGTGAGGGGCGCTTCCACCAGACCCTTGCGCTCGATGCCCATGTCCTGCACCACTTTGTTGGCCGCGCGCGCGGCTGTTTCGTTCCAGGTCCCGATGCGGCCGGCGTCGGTCTGGATCTCGTCCAGGGGAACCACGTCGCCGACCCGCTCGCCGCCATGGCAGGCGGCGCAGTGGGCGACGAACACCGCTTCGCCGCGCGCGGCCCGGGCGTGGTCGATGGCGAACGGATATTTCGGCGCCGGCTTGTTGCCCAGGTAGTCGACCAGCCAGTCGATCTGGGCCAGGAAATCCCGCTTGCTGTGCGGTTCGGCGCCAAGCAGGCCGAGCGCCGAGTCCATGATCACGGAACGCGGATCGTGGCTGTCGCCGGCCCAGTTCATCCGGTTGCCGCGGTCCGGCTGGTATTTCTTCAGGTTCCACACCGACGGCATGTCGCAGGGACCGAAACTGTCGTCCATCGGCCAGCGGATCATGAAGTACTTGGTCAGGTTCATCGCGTCGTCGCGGCCGCGCCCCCATTCCGGGAAATCGTGGCGGTAGATCCACTTGAACTGTTCCTCCCGCTCGGTCAGGCGTTGTTTCGTGATCGGAATGATCAGGTAGCGGTAGGCCATGCGGTCGATCCAGTCGAGGTCGGCGGCCAGTTCGATCTCCGGCATCAGCGTGTCGGCGGAAAAGCGCGGGTCCTTGGCGCAGTCCACCAGGAAGCGGAAGAAGGCTTCCAGATCGAGCGTGTGGTTGGGGCCGGTGGGCACGAAGGTGGGCGTCTCGTCGGCTTTGCTGCGGTAACTGGCGACGTGGCAGGAGGCGCAGTTGTTGGCCACCCGGTCGAAGCCGATGCGCCGTTTGGTGAAGCCGACCGGCAATTCGTGGCCTTCTTCCCAGGCCGCGCCGAACGCGGCGTAGCCGCCCGGGCCCGGCAGCTTGTCGGGGAACACGCGCGGCAGGACGTAGAAGATCCAGTAGGGAATGCCGGCGTCGAACTCGGCGCCGATGGAACCGTACTTGAAGCGTTCGTCGGCGTTGGCGAAGGTGCCGGCGCCGTGGTCGCGGAAGAAGCGGTCGTAACCCAGGTAACCCAGCGGTATCGCAAGCACCAGCAGGATCGCGCCGACGATCTTCAACCAGCGGCAATCGCATTTGCAGCAGTTCATGGCGGTCTCCTCGGCATGGCTCAGAAGGTCTTCAGAAATTCGAGCAGCGCCCATTTGTCGGCGTCGGCCAGCGCGACGCCGTGGCTGTGGCCGGCGTTGCCGTTGCCTGGCACGCCGGTGTCGTAGCGGAAATAGCGGCGCTCGCCCTCGCTTTCCCGATTCGCGACGAAACCCATCCGCTTCGGGTCGTACAGGTCGTTGCCGCGATAGAACACCTTTGGCCGTTTTGCGGCCGGCTGCAGCAGATCCCACAGCGTCGGCACCGAGCCGTTGTGCAGATAGGGCGCGCGCAGCCAGAGGCCGTCGAGCGGGGCATTGGCGTAGCCCCAGGTCTTGCGGAAATGGCGGAAGCGCCGCTCCGGCTTGGCCGCATAGAGCATGCCCTGGTTCACCGCCAGATCGCGCGTGTAGGAATCGAGGCGGCCGCGATCCGTGCCCAGCGCGGCGATGGGGGTGACCTTGCCGACATGCTTGCCGCTGAAGTCGCTGCCGCTGGCGCCGTGGCAGTCGGCGCAATGCTTCCTGTAAATCGCGCCACCGCGCGCCGCTTTTTTCGCGTCAATCGGGAAATGCCGGGCAAAGGCAGGCGGCGTCGCCGTCGCGATCCAGGCTTCAATGCGGCCGATGGCGGCATGGTCGATCAGCTTGGGCGTGGCGCCGGTGCCGAAGGCGGCCGACAGATTGCGCTCCTCCACCTTGTCGTTGTTGCCGTCCCAATGCAGTTGCATGCCCTGCTTCTTCGCCTGGTTCCAGATCGCCGGAAAATCCGCGTAGCCCACCAGTTCTTCCAGCGGCGCCCGCTCGAACGGATAGCCGAAGATGGCCTTGGCCGAGTTGAACGTATCCACCCGCCCCGGACCCCAGTCGGGCTGGATATGCAGGAATCGCAGGCGGCCGATCAGGCCGAACACGCCGTCGCGCATCAGGTGCACCGCCAGCGGATACACCAGCAACCGGTCGACCAAATCGAGCTCGCCGCCGGCCGCCTGGATGCGCGGAATGATCTGGCTGGGCGTGAAGCGGCGGTCGCTGACGCAGGCGTACACGAATTTCTGAAATCCCATCAGATCGAGCCGATTGGCCGGCATGCCCATGACCAGTTCGGCTTGCGCATTGGGCGCGCTTCGCAGCGTCGAGGTATGGCAGACGGCGCAGTTGAGAAACACCCGGTCGATGCCCAGGTGCCGCCGCATCGACATGCCCACCGGCAATTTCTTGCCCGGCTCATACAGGAAACCCAGCGAGGCATAGCCCTTGCCCGGCAGCAAGTCCGGGCACACTTCCGGCATCACCTGGAACACCCAGTAGGGAAAGCCCATGTTGCGTTCGCCGCCGGTAGAACCGTACTTGAAGTGCTCGACCGGGTCGGCATAAGCCACCGGCCGGTCGCCGCCGAAGCGCTTGAACGCCCACAGGCCGGCCAGCAGCAGCATGGCGACACTCAACCAGAACAGGATTTTGTATTTACCGCCGCACGCTTGATTCATCCTGGATACCTCAGTTGGTCATGAGTGGCGACACCACGCGTAGGAGCGCCTTCCAAGGCGCGATAGTTCCGGACTTCGCGCCTTGGAAGGCGCTCCTACCACACCGGCAACTGCGCGAAATAGGTTCATGGTGTGCTCCCCGAATGCACCCTGAAAGCGGGCGCCAGACAGGCCGGCAGGCTTTCGAATCGGCGCCGCGCGATGCTGGCCGGATCGACGCCCTGGGCGATCAGCAGGCCGCGCGCATGCGCGAGCAATTGCCGGCGCTCCGGCGAGCGCGTCCAGGCGGCGGCATCCAGCCCGGCCAGGGCCGACAGCGGCGGCATCGGCGTCTTGCCGCGGCGGGCCTCAGCGACATCCCACATGCTCAGGCGGTAGTAGATGCGCGGCGCGCAGCGAGCGAGGCGGGCGGCCACCTCGACAGCATCGCCATGCAGGAAATTGGGCGGCGCCGCTTCGGGCGTGTCATGGCATGGCCCGCAGCGTTGCCGGAACGCGCCGAGCGGACCGGGCGATGCGGCGACGGCCCGGTCGATGCGCGCCGGCGGCAATGCGGGTAACGGCGGACGCGCCGGCGTCGCGCCCAGCGCGGAGAGCAACTCCGCCATGCCGGTCCAGGCCGGGAAGGCGGTCGCCTCGGACAAGCTGGGCAGGCTGGGCAGATCGCCATGCACCCGCGCGAAATCGTCCACCAGCGTCAGGCTGCCGCGCCCCTGCCGGATGCTCAGCTCGGCCAGGCGGCGGCCATCGGCCAGGCGGGCATGGCGGTTGACGTGGCGCAACTGGAAGGTTGCTACGGAAAACGTCGCCGCCAGCGTAATGCCGGCCGGCGCGCCAGTAATCGCAAAACGGTGCAGACGCGCCTGGCTGCGCTGGTCGCGCGCGGTTTGCAATGTTCCGGCCAAGCTGACTCGCGCGCCCTCGCATTGAAAACGCTGCCGCCCGCCCGATTTGGCCTGGATCCGGCAATCCAGGCCGATGCGTTCGACCTTGCCGGAATGCCTGGCCAGGGTCCGGTCAAGCAGAGCCAGATCGGCATTGGCAAACAGGCCGGCGAGACCGTTCAGCAATTCGGCTTTGTTCGGCGTGAGCCAGATTGCCAGGGGCGGACGCGGATTGAGCGGTTCGAAGCGGGCCGGGATCGGCTGCAGGCCGGCGAGTTCCGCCGGCAAGCGCGACGATGGAGCCGGGCGCTGGGCGGCCGCCGCGTCATCCAGGCGAACGGCAAGTGGGTCGCGATTGGGCAGGTCCGGGTTGGGCAGGGCCAACCCGTTTGGCCACACTTGCCGCCAACGTCGATCCAGTTGCGGCGCCAGCTCGGCTAGCGCCGCGCGCTCGGGCAACACGCCACTCAGCGCCAGGCGCAAGGCCGCCGTAAACAGCGCCTGGCGGCAGGTGTCGCCGGCAGCACCGCCGCCGCATCCGTCACGCCAGATGCGCTGCCAGACCGGCAGCAGGTTGGCGCGGTCGGTGGCCGTATCGAAAAAATAGGCGATGTCGGTGCCGCCCGGCGGGATGCCGTAGAAATTCCGCCCGACCGCCAGCAACCGCGCGGCGATGGCCGGGTTGGCCGGGGTTTCGTCCCACAGCGGCCGCGCGAAGATGGGCGCGCCGTTCTGGTGGCAGGCCAGGCACAGCGCGCGGCGCGCATAGACTCGTTCAGCCTGGCCGCCGGGCCGGTAATCGCGCACCAACTGAAACTCGAAACGGCCGAGCGCCTCGTTGTAGCTGATCACTTCCAGCACCGCGCCCTTCTCGTGGTAGCCGATGAACAGACGGTCCTTCATTGGCGCCACGCCGGCGCGCGCCGCCCCATCCACCGCCAGCAGCACGCGCGGAAAGCGGAAGAAATCGGGCGCGCCGGCGTCGCGTTGCAGCGAACGTCCGAGCGGAATCAGCACGCCCTTGACCGGCGCCAGGCCGTTCGCGGCGGGCGCGAGCTGGCTGTCGAGCTGGCTGTTTATGCGCGCCAGCAAGCGGCTGAAGGGAAACGGCACCGGACCGGCGCCGATCAGTTCATCGAAACGGGCGTGCCCCCGCGGCGGCAGATCGGACGCTTCGTCGCCGGCAGATGCGCCTTGCGCCGGGGCCAGGCTGAACAGGGCGAGTGCCAGAAACATGCTGCCCACCCATGCCATGTCAGTCCTGGGCCAGCACGCGTTTTTGAGTGCCGCTCCAGCAATCTTCCCTGCTCTGCCCGGCCGCGAACGCCTGTTCGCCCTGTTCGGCCAGATCCTTGTTCTCCAACACGAAATTCAGCGCAAAGGCGCGATCCAGGTAGGCTCGACCGAGATACAGGCCGGGACGCACCATGCGAATCTCGTCGCGCACCTTGAGGCCGTTGCGCCCGGCCAGGAAGTCGATGTTGTCGCGGTAGCCGGGCAGTTCGTCGCTGAAGGCGTAATCGATGACGATGGATTCGCGCCGGGAATCGAGCAGGCTCTGGCCGCAATAGAGCTTGGCCGGGAACAGCAGCCAGGCATCCTTGCCGTCCACGTCGATCTTCGGAATGTCGCCGGAACCGACGATGGGACGCAGGACGGCGAGATCCTGGATGCGGTTCCTCAGCACCCGCTGATCGCGATAGAACACCTTGCCTTTCCATAAGGTCTCGCCGGCGATTTCCACTTTCTTGCCGCCCAGGCGAACCGCCAGACCTTTCAGGCCGCCGACGATCTCGGCCGCGCGCAGCTTGCCGGAACTGCCCTTGGGAAACACGATGCTGCCGTCGAAAGGGCCATCCGGAATCGGCCCGGCGGAAAGACGCGCGTAGATCTGGTCGAGTTCTTCCTGGGTCCGCTTGGCGAGATAGGCGGGCGTGACCTTGGCGAGTTCCTGGCGCGGAATCGGGTGTTCGTATTCCACCCGGGCCAGATCGGGCTTGTCGGCATAGTTCTCGCCGGCGGGCGCGAAGGCGATGTCGGGGTCGGGCGTGCAGGCCGCCAGCAGCGGCGCCAGCACGAGGAAAAGTTGCGCGCAACGCATGGGGGTCTCCTTCGCTCACAGGGTCGCCAGGAAGGCGATCAGGGCGTTCTTGTCGGCCTCCGGCAGATCCTCGCCAAAACGATGGCCATTGTTTTCAATCTCTTCGCTGCAGGAGCTGTACGCCCGGGCCAGCAGCGGCAGACGCGCCCGCGCGGCCTTGACCGCCTCGACCATGGCGCTCGGGTCCTTGCTGGCGACGTCGGCGATGGTGTCCAGCTCGGCCATCAGCTTCCGCGCATTGTCGGCGCCCAGGCTGCCGCTCAGGCGTTGTTGCAGGCGGTCGCGATGCAGCTTGAGTTCGACCAGATCGACGATGAAAGACTTGTGCTGGAAGTTGCCGACGTTGCCGGCCGTGGCGCCGGCCTGGACCTTCACCGTGAAGCCGACCAGCTTCTTCTCCTCCTTGCCGTCCCAGATGCGCGGGCCGATATCCAGCACGATGTCCCGATCCAGCTTGGTGGCCTTGGCAATGCGCTGACCGGGGTTGAGCAATTCCCGCATGGAGGCCACATAGAGTTTGAAGCGGCCCTCGACGCTGGGGTCGTATTTCCAGCAGGCGGGCTGGCGGGCGGCGGCCAGCAGCGGTTTGCCCGGCGCTACGGCATCGACATAGACCGGCCGGTAGAACTCGTCCGGGTTTGCGTAATCACCGCCCCAACCACACAGTTCCGGGCCGATCGAATTGTTGTGCAGGAACGGCGCGTGGGCCCACAGGTTGAGCAGCGAGACATTGCGGTAATAGCCGCGTCCGCCGTCGTTGGCGTCGGCCAGCGCGACGTCGGCCGGACGGGCGCGCAAGGTTTCCGAGCCGAATTCCTGCCAGACATGGCCGCTCATGTGATTGGAATGCAGCGAACGGCAGCGTTCGCTGCCCACTTCCGAGGCCGGCGTGGCCTGGTCGTTGCCGAGCCAGTCGGCACGCAGTCCGGTCGTCGCGTCGATGGCGCGGAAATCCACCGCATCGAACGGCGCCTGGCCGCTGGAATGGCAGCGCGCGCAGTTCTGCGCGAAGACGCCACGGCCGCGCTCGACGGCGCCCTGGCCGAACTGTTTTTCCAGATCGCCGACCAGATCGGCGTGATCGTAGGCGGCGTTGCTCTTCGCCTTCCTGATTTGCGTCTCGCGCGCGGCCTGGAGGTCGGTCGCCGTGCCCTCGGGCGACAGGAAGAAGGCCAGGATGTTCTGCAGGCGATCCTCGATTGCGCGGAAATTCGGGCAGTCGCGTCGGCATTGGGCGATATCGAACGGCGTCTGGCCGAAATTGCGCGCGGTGGGATCGATCTGCCTTAGGTCGGTGAGATGGTTCATCCAGCACTGTTCGGAACAGGAGCCGATATTGAAATAGACCCGCTGGATGGCGCCCAGCGCGCCGATGGAATCCTCACCGCCCTTCAGGATGTGATGCACCGTTTCCTTGCCGCGGCGCTTCTGCCAGCACTTGCCCGGCTTGTCCGGCTCACACCAGCACTCGCTTGTCTTGGCGCCGGTCGGGCAGGCAGCGGCCTGGTGCCAGCGGATCAGATCCTCGTTGGCGAAGGTGGGCCGCCGCGCCGTGTTGATCAGCGCGTTGATGGTGCCGGCGTTGTTGATCTGATCGGTGGGGATCGCGCTGGTGTCGGAGGTACCGGGCCGGGCGTGGGCGAACACCTGCCATTCCAGGCTGGTCTTGGGCATGCCGGACACCAGCAGTTCGGAAATGCGCAGGTACTGATTGCCGACCAGACCGCGAATGTTTTCCCACTTGGGATGCTCGGGGTCAGCCGGTGGATTCAGCGGGTTGAACGCGATGTGGCAGGAGCCGCAGGCGGTGCCGATGCGGAACGGCGGCTCGATGGAAGCGTCGGCGAGACGGCTGACATTGGCATCGGCACGCTTGGGATCGTCGCTCAGCTTGCGGTTGTAGCCGTCCCAACTGCCCAGGCGGCCGTTCAGCTGGCGCCAGGCTGCCGCGTTGAAACGCGGATTCGGGAATTTGCGGTAGCCCAGCGCCCCGGTCGAGGTGCCGAAGGCCAGGTTGCAGGCGCTCTCGCGTCCGGCCTGATGGCCTTGGGGATCGTTCGGATCGGCGGGGGCATCCTGAAAATCGCAGGCCGGGTCGCGATAACCCTCCTTGCCGACGAACTTCAGCAGTGCCTCGTCGCCCGGGCACCAGTCGAAACCGTAGGTCTCGTCCAGGTTCTTGGCCGGACAGTCGGCCGAGCCCGGCGTGCAGCAGCCAGGATCGTTGATCAGGCCCCAGGTGCGGAAACGCCGCTCGCGTCGGTCGCTGCGCAAGACGCGGCCCCAGTCGATCAACACGCCGACCCGTTGCTGGAAGGTGTAGGTGTGGAAACGGTCGTTGCCGGCCGTGGCCTTGTACCAGATCTCGCGTCCGGCACGCTGCGCGGGAGTCAGACCAGCCTCGCCGAGTCGAAAACCGTCATCGGGATAGCTCGCCTTGCTTGCCGGTACCGCATTCGCCACCTGGACAACGGCAACCTTGGCGCCAACCGGTTCCGATTGATTACTCAGCGCCGCCACCACCCCGACGCTGGAAATCACCAAAGCGACCCCCAACAGGACCGATTTCTTCATGGTCCGCCCTCCTCGTTGGATTTTTTCAGGAGGCGCGGCTCTTGGGATCTGTCGGCTGTACCTCCCTGTAAAACCAGACTAGGCCAGTCGGGTAATCATTCAAGTAGGGAAAGTGTTGGCTTTGCCACGCGGGTAAATACCCCCGCGCGCCAGACTGACGCGGGGCATGCTGCCGGGTAAGCCGGTATGAATGAACCGTCTGACATATCGAATCCAGCAAAGCTAGAATGCCCGCCATGCGCCGCTTTGTAGCCCTGATCCTCATGTTCATCCTCCCGCTCCAGTTCGCTTGGTCGGCGTCGGCGAATCTGTCCGGGCATGCGGGTGACAATGTGGCGGTGCTGGGCGCGCATGCCCACCTCCATAACCACCACGATGCCGGCCATAGCGATCACGACGCCTCTCTGGCTGACACCGAAAATGGTCACAACGAAGACGGGCATCATGGCAGCCACTACCACCCGGTCTTTTCCTCCATTCTCATGGAGACCGGCCTGAGTCTGGGTGTATCCCCGCCCGACGGGCCGCCGCCGCATCCGCTGGCGGCATTCCTTTCCCACACCCCCCCGCTTTTCGACCGCCCCCCGCAAGCGCGCGCCTGAACCGGCGAGCGTGCTCCAGCGCGGCCATCCGCCGCGTTCCAACATCGCGCCGGTGTTCTTCGTCTGTAGTTTTTGTCACGAGGAAAACCGCAGCGTCCTCGGCCTGCGGGTCGATTAATATTTCTTGAGGTGTTTATGTTATCTGTGATGAAACCATCACGTTGGCTGCTCGCGCTCGCCATCGTGTTCTTGGCCGGGCAGGCGTTCGGTCACGGCATGTCGGAAGCGGAAAAACTGTCCATCATCGAAGGCGGCAATCTGCGCTATATGTGGCTGGGAGCAACGCACATGCTCTCGGGTTACGACCATCTGCTGTTTGTATTCGGCATCGTCTTCTTCCTGTCCAGCTTCAAGGACATCGTCAAATACATCACGGCATTCACGGTCGGGCACAGCGTGACGCTGATCTGGGCCACGTTCAACGGCATCCAGGTCAACTACTTCCTGATCGATGCCGTGATCGGCTTGAGCGTCAGCTACATCGCCTTTTCCAACCTCGATGGCTTCAAACGCTTACTTGGCGTCAAAGCGCCCAGCCTGCTGGCCATGATCACCGGCCTCGGCCTGATCCACGGCATGGGATTGTCGACGCGCCTTCAGCAATTGCCGCTCAACCAGGACGAGCTTCTGTTGAACATCATCTCGTTCAACATCGGCATCGAGGCAGGCCAGGTATTGGCGTTGGCGATCATGCTGATGTTCCTGGCGACCTGGCGCAAGGCGGCTTCGTTCAAGCCGTTCAGCGTCGCGGCGAATTACGGCCTGATCGGCGCAGGCGCCTTGCTGTTTCTGATGCAGATGCACGGCTATTCGCACGTCGGCTACCCAGACGAATTCGGAATTATGTAGCAAACGCACCCAGCCCCTTTCCGCCTGACCCCCTATCCTC
>JASJPG010000048.1:0-34453 GCA_031426815.1 Hydrogenophilaceae bacterium | reverse complement strand
GGATGCCTGGTGGTTCATGTTCTTCTACTTCTGCACCTTCGGCGGCTTCGTCGGCCTGGCCTCCAGCCTCACCATCTACTTCAACGACCAGTACGGCATGCCGCCGGTCGAGGCCGGCTATTTCACCGCCGCCTGCGTGTTTGCCGGCTCTCTGGTGCGGCCCATCGGCGGCGCGCTGTCGGACCGGATCGGCGGCATCCGCACGCTGCTGACCATGTACGTTTCCGCCGCGCTGTTCCTCACCATCGCCAGCTTCGGCTCGCCCAGCCCGTGGATTGCGCTGCTCTGGTTCATTCTCGGCATGGGCAGCCTGGGCGTCGGCAACGGTGCGGTATTCCAGTTGGTGCCGCAGCGCTTCCGCAAGGAGATCGGCGTGATGACCGGCTTCGTCGGTATGGCCGGCGGCATCGGCGGTTTCTATCTGGCCGCCAGCCTGGGCTACATCAAGGGCGCCACCGGCAGCTACCAGGCCGGTCTGCTGATCTTCGTCGGCCTCTGCCTGGTGGCGCTGATCGGTCTGGCTTCGGTGAAGCAGCGCTGGCGCACCACCTGGGGTGCGGCGACGCTGGCGCGGGTGTAACGTCAGCCTCCATGCAACTCGACTTCGGCTACACCTCCGAAATCGGCCCGCGCCCTCGCAACGAGGACTTCGGCGGTTTCGTCACGCCGGCCGCCGCGCTGGTCGCGGTGAAGGGCTATGTCGCCGCGCTGGCGGATGGGGTGTCGGGCGGCACGCACGGGCGCGAGGCGGCGGAGAGCACGGTGCGCAATCTGCTCGCCGACTATTACGCGACGCCGGATACCTGGGAGGTGGCGCATGCGCTGGATGCGGTCATTCAAAGCCTGAACCGCTGGCTGTCCGGCCAGGTGGCCTCGCGCCGCGAAGCCGGCGGCATGGCCTGCACACTGTCGGCCCTGGTGCTGCGCGGGCGGCGCTGGCATCTGGCGCATGTCGGCGATACCCGCATCTATCGTCTGCGCGGCGAGGCGCTGGAGCAGCTGACACAGGACCACACCTGGGAACAGCCCGGCATGGAGCATGTGTTGAAGCGCGCCGTCGGCCTGGATACGCATCTGGCGGTGGATTACGCCGAGGGCGATCTGGCGGCGGGCGATGTGCTGCTCATTGTCTGCGACGGCGTCTGGCAACCGCTCGGCCAGGTCGAATTGCACCGCCTGCTGCAGCTCTACGACGACGCGCAGGCCTGCGCGCGCAATCTGGTCGCCGAAGCGCTGCGCCAGGGCGGCGGCGACAACGCCAGCGCGTTGGTGGTGCGCGTGCGCGCGCTGGCGGCGGTGGAGAACGAGACCACCGAATTGATCGCCGGCCGCCATCTGCCGATCCCGGGGCGGCTCAGCGTCGGCGCCCGGCTGGACGAATTCATCGTCGACGAGGTGCTGCACGACTCGCGCGAAACACTGCTGTATCGCGCGCATGTGGTCGCATCCGGCCAGCCCTGCGTGCTGAAGACCCTGCAAGCGCGCCTGGAAGGCGACCCCGAACTGGCGGACCGGCTGCTCATGGAGGAATGGCTGGGCAAGCGCGTGCAGTCGCACTATTTCCCGCAGATCCTGCCCCTGCCGACGCGCAATTTCCTGTACTTCGCGATGAGCTGGCACGCCGGCCAAAGCTTGCAGGCCCGGCTCGATCAGGGCAGCCATTTCAGCGCGCAGGAGGTGGTTTCGCTTGGCATCCGCCTGCTCAAGGGCCTCAGCGCGCTGCATCGCCTGGATGTGGTGCATCGCGACATCAAACCGGCCAACCTGCATCTGGGCGAGGACGCCAAACTGCGCATCCTCGACCTCGGCGTCGCACGCTGTCCGGCCTGCCCGCAAGGCGCGGCGCAGGACGTGCCCGGCACGCCCAGCTTTCTCGCACCGGAGTTGTTCACACCGGATGCGGCGGCGCACGCCGGCCCCGGCATCGATCTGTATGCCGCCGGGGTGACGCTGTACCACCTGCTGACGCGGCAGTACCCTTACGGCGAAATCGAAGCGTTTCAACATCCCCGCTTCGGCGATCCGGCACCGCCGACGCGCTACCGGCCGGAGATTCCCGGCTGGTTCGAAAACGCGCTGCTCAAGGCGTGCGCGCGGCGCCCGGAGGAGCGCTTCGAAACCGCCGAGGAATTCCTGCTCGCGCTGGAGCGCGGCGAGGCCAGTCGACTCGCGCGGCCACGCCCGACACCCCTGGCGGCGCGCGATCCGGTACGCTTCTGGCAAGCGGTTGCTTTGGTTGCCATCGTGTTCAATTTGTTGTTCCTTTACCTGCTGTTGGCGGGTTAATTCACTCTGGAGAATTCCATGCTGGTCCAAGACATCATGAGCCGCAGTATCCGCACGGTGCAGCCCGATACCGCATTGCTCGAAGTCTCCTCGCTGATGTGCCTGTATCGGCTGTCCGGCCTGCCCGTCGTGGCGGATGGGAAATTGGTCGGCTTCGTCGCCGAGAAGGATGTGCTGTCGCGCCTGTTCCCCTCGTTGAGCGACTTCCGCGACGGCATGCGGGGCGTGGACTACCCGGCGATGGCGACGCAATACAAGGAGGTCATGCACCTGAAGACCGCCGACATCATGGCGACGCGGGTGATCTCGGTGCGCCCCGACATGCACGCCCTGCAAGCCGCCGCCACCATGGTGCGCAACAACTTCCGTCGCATTCCGGTGGCCAACGACGACACGCTGGTGGGCATGCTTTCCCTCGGCGACGTGCACAAAGCCTTGTTCCACGCCAACCTGCCGCAACGCTGAGGGCGAGATGACCGAAGCGCTCAAGGTTCTGGTCATCAGCCCCTCGCGGCGGCGACTGGACAACCTGATGACCGCGCTGGCGGAGAGCGCGCCGGAACATCATCTGATCGGCCGGCTCGACCGCGCCATCGATCTGCCCACCTGGGTGGAGGAACTGGAGCCGGACGCGATCATCATGGACACCGAATCGCCCAGCCGCGACACGCTGGAACAAGTGGTGGTGATGAGCGAACGCACGCCGCGCCCGATCGTGATGTTCAGCCAGGACGAGTCGCAAGATGCCATGCGCCGCGCGGTTTCGGCCGGCGTCGCCTGCTATGTCGTCAACGGCCTGGAAAACGAACGCATCCAACCGCTGCTGCAACTCGCCCAGGTCCGCTTCGAAGCCTGGCAGGCGATGCGCGACGACGCCTTGCGGGCACGCCAGGAGTTGCAGGAACACAAACTGATCGAACAGGCCAAGCGCCGCCTGATGAAGGCGCAGAACCTGAGCGAGGAAGCGGCTTACCAGGCCCTGCGCCGCGAGGCGATGGCGCATCGCAAACGCCTGGCCGACATCGCCCGGCTGGTCATGGACGGCTTCGGCGACTGAGCTGCCGCGGCGCCAACCGCCGCGTCATCACCTTTTCGCAAACCTGTCCGACCAGGGTTCACGCATACATAAAACACCTGATTTTTTATCGCTATAAGTTGACAGACCGGTCCTGTTTTAAGCAAGATATGCGTGTGCATCTTTTACACACGCGACAAACGCAGCAATAAATCGCGTTTTTTCTTCCTTATTTTCTACATCACAGGGGTCAGAATCATGGCGAAATTCAAATTTTCCTCCCTGGCGGTAGCGTTGTCCCTGGCCCTTGTGCCAAACATCGGCGCTGCCTCCGTCGTCGGCTTTTTGGGCAATTTCGACGTCATCAACGACACCGGCAGCACTGCGCACGGTTTCGAAATCGAGCTGGAAGGCCTGCACAGTTCCGACATCAGCGACACCTTCGGCGGCGCCGGACGCGGCTTTCCGACCGGCCGTGGTTTTGGCGCCGGCAGCGTGGAACGCTATGGCTCCCCGACCATCACCGAATACACCAATGGCGCGCTCTTCGGCACGAGGGTGACCTACTACGGGATTTTCAATGGCGGCAGTTGGGATTACGGCACGCCGACAGTACCAGCGGGGCAATTCGTTACCCCCGGAGACAACTGCTGGTCCGGCGGCGGCCTTGGCTATAACTCCAATACGCCGTGCGATCACTTCGGCGTGGGTACCCGCAAGAATGCGACCAAAACCACCTACACCTGGCTGCACGACAATGGCGCCGGCGAATTGACCGGTGCCAATGGCGTGGTCTCGCTGCCCGCACCGGTCTGGAATGTGGTTCCCGCAGTGGTGCCGGTTGGGGCGCCGCCTGCACCGCCGGTCGTCCAGGCGGTGATTCAAGCACCCGCCCCGGAAATCGAAGCCCAATTCGGCGAGGCGATCTGGGTCAAGGTGTTCACCACCGAGCTGGAGGACGAGGTTGCACTGGAACAGTTGATCGGTGGCAACCCGGTCATCGACGGCGCGGTTACCGAAGTCGAATGGCAATTGCTGCAAGTCGACCCGGGCAACCCGGACTCGGGCAAGCTGGAAAGCGGTTATGGCGCACCGGTCGGCCCTAACGCCGCTTCCATCATTCGTCGCTACGAGTTCTACAAATATGCCGGCGTATACAACGCGGAAGACCATGAGGCGCTGGCCAGCAGCGATTCGAATCCGTTGGACAGCGAAATCGGTACTTACATCGGCGCGCAGAACGCCGCCGCCAACCTTGCCGTTGCCGCTGTGCCGGAACCGGAAACCTACGCCATGCTGCTGGTCGGCGTTGGCCTGATCGGACTCCGCTTGCGGAAACGTGGACGCGCCATGTTGATCAACTGAGCCGCGCGCTTCGCACCCAACAAACCCCGCCATGTGCGGGGTTTGTTGTTTTGGGCCAACACCTCTGTTCGCCACCCGCCTGGCACATGACTTGCTGAAACTATCCCGTGAGAGCATGTTGCTCGTCCTCACAACAGGAGGTTTCACCATGCATTTCACCCGTTCACTGTTCCTGCTTGTGGCGCTGTTCGTGGCCGGTGCGGCGGCGGCGGCCGAATCCGTTGCGGCCGCCACGCCCGAGCCGATGATCCTTACCGCCACCGCGCCGGGCCGCGGCATGGAAGCGGCCGTGGCGGCGCTCAACCAGGCCATCGTCAACCATAACTACACCTTCGTGCGGCAGCAGGCCATCGACAGCCGACTGGTGCCCTACGCGCAGGAAGTACGCTCGGTGCGCCTGGTCTATTTCTGCAATTTCGCCAAGATGGACAAGGCGCTGCGCCTCGACCCGCGCGCCACACAGATGCTGCCGTGCCGGGTGACGCTGGTGGAAACGCCGAGCGGCGTCGATCTGATCGCGGTGAATCCGGCCTGGGTGTCGCAGAACATGCCGGGACTGCATGCCGAATGCCAGGAATTGAAGCAGGATTATCTGGCGATCCTGGAGGAGGCCGCGCTATGAAACGCTTCGCCCTGCTGTTCGCCCTGGCGCTTAGCCTACCCGGGCAGGCCGAGCCGCTGACCGTGTCCAAGGCGGTGGATATGCGCCAGGCGCTGGACGACCTGACCCTGGCCGCATCCAACCATGAACTGGTGCTGGTCAAGATGCAGCCGATCGACACCGCGCTGGCCAAGCGCGGCTTCGAGAACCCGCATATCCGCATCCTGTTCATCGGCAGCGAATCCGCGGTGCGCTGGGCGGAAGCGGCGGAACCTCGCCTGCTCAATCTGCTGCCCTTGCGCTTGTCCCTGATCGAACGCGATGGCCGCATCAGCGTGATGAGCGACGACTTCGCGCCTTGGCTGAGAGAATTTCCCGACGCCCCCGCGCACTTGATGATCGAGGCCTGGCAGGCCGAATTGAAAGCGATGCTGGACGACTTCGTGCGGCAGTAAGCCGGCCCGGCGCGCATGCGCCGAAATGGAGAGTTTCGTCCCGATCAGGCACAGCAACGGTGCGCCAGGGCGCCATCACGGCCCCTGAAGCCACGCCGCACCATCAAATAGTTCGTTTCATTTCATGGACTTGCAGTCTATTTTTCGGCATGGCACGGACATTGCTAAAGAACAGGCGTCCGGCGCAATGGCGCGTCGGGCCATGTCGCTCCTTTTGCAGTATCTTGGTCTGATCACTATGGACAACGGCGTCCTTCCCTGCGGGGTTGGTCGCCGTTTTTTTTTGGAGTCAAAGAAATGGATAACCCTTTTTCGCCCAACAATCCGTCGAGCAACAACCCGGTCGTCGTCAGCGACGGTAAACGTGATTTTTTAAAGAAAGCCGCAGGTATGTCAGCCGCCGCCGCCATCATGTCTCTTGTTCCGCCCGGTGTGCGTAGCGCCGCCTGGGCCGCGGGTTCCGACGCTCCGGAGAAGACCGAGATCAAGATCGGTTTCATTCCGCTGACCGATTGCGCCAGCGTCGTGATGGCTGCCGAGAAGGGTTTCGACAAGAAGTACGGCATCAAGATCATCCCGAGCAAGGAAGCTTCCTGGGCCGGCGTGCGCGACAAGCTTTCCAACGGCGAACTGGACGCGGCGCATGTGTTGTACGGCTTGATCTACGGCCTGCAACTGGGCGTCGGCGGGCAGAAGAAGGACATGGCGGTGCTGATGAACCTGAACAACAACGGCCAGGCCATCACGCTGAACAACCAACTCAAGGCCAAGGGCGTCGTCGACGGCGCCGGCTTGTCGAAACTGGTCAAGGCCGAGCCGAAGGAGTGGACTTTCGCGCAGACCTTCCCCACCGGTACCCACGCGATGTGGCTGTATTACTGGATGGGTGCCTACGGCATCGACCCGTTCCGTGATGTGAAGGTGATCACCGTGCCGCCGCCGCAGATGGTGGCCAACATGCGGGTCGACAAGATGGATGGCTATTGCGTCGGCGAGCCGTGGAATGCGCGGGCGATCCACGACAAGATCGGCTTTACCGCCGCGACCAGCCAGGATATCTGGACCGACCATCCGGAAAAAGTGCTTGGCACGACACTGGAGTTCATCCAGAAATACCCGAACACGGCGCGCGCAATGATTGCAGCGATTCTGGATGCCTCGAAGTACATCGATACGATGAGCAACCGCTCGGAAACCGCCCGCATCATTGCCGGCAAGGGCTACGTCAACACTGCGGTCGACGTCATCGAAGACCGCATGCTGGGCCAGTACGACAACGGCATCGGCAAAAAGTGGCAGGACAAGAACTACATGAAGTTCTTCAACGATGGCGCGGTCAACTTCCCCTACCTGTCCGACGGCATGTGGTTCCTGACCCAGCACAAGCGTTGGGGCCTGCTGAAGGAGCATCCGGATTACCTGGCGGTCGCCAAGCAGGTGAACCAGGTCAAGCTGTACAAGGAAGCCGCCGCGATGACCAAGACACCCGTACCGAAATCGGAGATGCGCAGCCACAAGCTGATCGACGGCGTGGTGTGGGACGGCAAGAACCCGAAGGCCTATGCAGACGGCTTCAAGGTGAAGGCTTGATCACAACGTAGCGTGCGCCGCGCGCACCATTTCAGGACGGGGCGCGCGGCGCACCCTACGACACCCCTCAGGAGTCCGCCATGAGCGCAGTGACCATCAATGAAAGCAGTCTGAAAGACATCATGAATGCACCCGACACCACCCCGTTGCCGGCGGCCGCGCCGAAACCGCGCCCGACGCCCTTCCTGCAGACCGAACGCGGCCTGGCATTCAGCGAGGCGGTCGGCAAGTTTTTCCGCAGCATCCTGCCGCCGATTCTGGGCATGGCGCTGTTCATCCTGCTCTGGCAGATCGTGTCGAGCAGCGGTGGCGAGCAAGGCCTGCCCGGCCCGGCGAAGACCTGGGCGTCGGCGCAGGAGTTGTTCGCCGATCCGTTCTACGACAACGGCCCCAACGACAAGGGTATCGGCTGGAACATTCTGCATTCGCTCTACCGCGTCGGCGCCGGCTTCGGCCTGGCCGCACTGGTCGGTATTCCGCTCGGCTTCATGATCGGCCGCTTCCAGTTCCTCTCCGGCATGATGGCGCCGATCATCAGCCTGCTGCGGCCGGTTTCGCCGCTCGCCTGGCTGCCGATCGGCCTGTACGTGTTCAAGGAAACCGAACCGGCCTCGCTCTGGGTGATCTTCATCTCCAGCATCTGGCCGATCATCCTCAACACCGCCGCCGGCGTCTCGCGCGTGCCGCAGGACTATCTCAACGTCGCGCGGGTGCTGAACCTGTCCGAATGGAAGATCTTCACCCGCATCCTGTTTCCTTCCGTGCTGCCGCACCTGATGACCGGCATCCGCCTGTCGATGGGGGTCGCCTGGCTGGTCATCGTCGCCGCCGAAATGCTCACCGGCGGCACCGGCCTCGGCTTCTGGGTGTGGGACGAATGGAACAACCTCAACGTCGAACACATCCTGATCGCCATCTTCATCGTCGGCATCGTCGGCCTGCTGCTGGAACAGGCGCTGGTGCTGATCGCGAACCGCTTCAACTACGAGTAGGAGGCAACATGCACAGCTATCTGCACATCGACAATGCCAAGATGGTGTTCGACACCAAAAAGGGCAAATTCACCGCGCTGACCGACATCAATCTGGATGTGAAACAGGGCGAGTTCATCGCGCTGATCGGCCACTCCGGCTGCGGCAAGTCGACGCTGCTCAATCTGGTTGCCGGGCTGACCGAACCGACCGAGGGCGTCCTGCTGTTGTCCGACAAGGAAATCAAGGGACCGGGACCGGAACGCGCCGTGGTGTTCCAGAATCACAGCCTGCTGCCCTGGCTGACCTGCTTCGGCAACGTCTACCTGGCGGTGGAACGGGTGTTCGGTGACAAGGAACCGAAATCCCGTTTGAAGGAACGTACCCAGGCCGCGATCGACCTGGTCGGCCTGACGCACGCCACGCACAAGCATCCCAACGAAATCTCCGGCGGCATGAAACAGCGCGTCGGCATCGCCCGCGCGCTGGCGATGGAACCGAAGGTGTTGCTGCTGGACGAGCCGTTCGGCGCGCTCGACGCGCTGACCCGCGCCGGCCTGCAGGACGAACTGATGCGCATCGTGCAGGAAACCCAGGCCACCACGTTGATGGTGACGCACGATGTGGACGAAGCCGTGCTGCTGTCCGATCGCATCGTGATGATGACCAACGGCCCGGCGGCGACCATCGGCGAAGTGCTGTCGGTTGATCTGCCGCGTCCGCGCGACCGTCTGAAACTGGCGGAAAACCCGGCGTATCACCGTCTGCGCGGCCAGGTGCTGGAATTCCTGTATCAGAAGCACCTGAAAAAGGCGGCTTGAGGAACGGCTAGTTCGTTCCTGCGGCATGTCGCTTCTACCGCATCATGCGCAGCAGTCAGGTTGGCGGGATGAAGGACGGCAACAGTTACGGTTTTGCGCCAGCCGGCGTGCTCAGCCTTAGGCCGCCCCAAAACAGGGCGTTCTAAGCGCTTTTGTCGGCCCCATGTTGCGTATAAAATGCGCAGCCTTCCCCGGCACCACACCTCCCCGCGGCATGCAAATCGGCCCTTACAAACTCAAGAACAATCTGATCGTGGCGCCCATGGCCGGCGTGACGGATCGGCCGTTCCGCCAGTTATGCAAGCAGATGGGCGCCGGCATGGCGGTGAGCGAAATGGTGACCTCGAACTCGCTGCTGTACGGCTCCGCCAAAACCCGACGCCGGGCCAATCACGAGGGCGAAGTGGAACCCGTCTCGGTGCAGATTGCCGGCGCCGAGCCGGCGATGATGGCCCAGGCCGCGCGCTACAACGCCGAACGCGGCGCGGCGATCATCGACATCAACATGGGCTGCCCGGCCAAGAAAGTCTGCAATGTCATGGCCGGCTCCGCCTTGTTGCAGGATGAGCCGCTGGTCGCCCGCATCCTCGAAGCCGTCGTGCAGGCGGTGCCGGACACGCCGGTGACCTTGAAGATTCGCACCGGCTGGGACAGATCGCACCGCAATGCCATGCAGATTCTGCATATCGCGCAGGAGTCCGGCATCCAGGCCCTGGCGATCCACGGCCGCACGCGCGCCTGCGGCTACGCCGGCGACGCCGAGTACGAAACGATCGCCGCGGTGAAGGCGGAGGCGCGCATTCCGATCATTGCCAACGGCGACATCACGACGCCGGAAAAGGCCGCGCAGGTGCTGGCCGTCACCGGTGCCGATGCAATCATGATCGGTCGCGCCGCGCAGGGCCGCCCCTGGCTGTTCCGCGAAATCAGTCATTTCCTGGCGCACGGCGAACGTCTGCCGGCGCCGGAAGTGGCCGAAATCCACAGCGTCCTGCTCGCGCATCTGGACGATCTTTATCGCTTCTATGGCGAGCTCGCCGGCAGCCGCATGGCCCGCAAACACATCGCCTGGTACACGCGCGGCCTGGCCGATTCCGCCAGTTTCCGTCACGCCATGAACCAACTCGAAGGTACCGACGCCCAGCTCGAAGCGGTGAATGACTTTTTCTGGCGCACGCGCGAACGCTCCAGCCGATTGATTTATCTCGATGCCGCCCCGGACCAGCGCGCGGCAGCCTGAATGTAATAACCCGACGTACAGAAACATGGACCCCATGATCGACGAAAGCGAACTTGCCGCCTGCGTGCGCCGCGAGTTGATCCAGTATTTCAAGGATCTGGATGGCGAAGCACCAGCCGGAATTTACGAGATGGTGCTCAACTGCGTGGAAAAACCATTGCTTGAAGTCATCCTCGACCGTGCCGGCAGCAATCAGAGCCGGGCCGCCGATTGGCTCAGCATCAACCGCAACACGCTGCGCAAGAAGATGCAGCAGCATGGAATCAAATAATTTTCTGGTGCAGCGGGGTCGTTGCCGCCTTGGCGACAAACGCACCCGGTGTACTTCTTACGAGTGAAAAATATGATCAAACGCGCCCTCCTCTCTGTCTCCGATAAAACCGGCCTCATCGACTTCGCCCGCGCCCTGTCCGGGCAAGGCGTCGAACTCCTCTCCACCGGCGGCACTGCGAAAGCGATCCGCGACGCCGGTCTGCCGGTGAAGGACGTGTCCGAATTCACCGGTTTCCCGGAAATGCTGGACGGCCGCGTCAAGACGCTGCATCCCAAAGTGCATGCCGGCATCCTCGCCGTGCGCGACAACCCGGCGCATGTCGAGACGATGAACGCACACGACCTCGGCTACATCGATCTGGTTTGCGTCAACCTCTACCCGTTCGTGCAGACCGTGTCCAAGCCACATACGCTGGATGAGGCCATCGAGAACATCGACATCGGCGGCCCGGCCATGGTGCGTTCCTCGGCCAAGAATTACCGCCATGTCGCCATCGTCACCGACCCGGCCGACTACACCGCGCTGGTCGAGGAAATGCAGGCGAACGCCGGCGGTCTCACCGACGCAACTCGTTTCGATCTGGCGAAAAAGGCCTTCACCCACACCGCCCAGTACGACGGCCACATCAGCAACTACCTGACGGCTTTGAACGCGGCGGGCAGCAAGGAACAATTCGGCGAAAACCTGACCCTGCAATTCAGCCGCGCGCAGACCTGCCGCTACGGCGAAAACCCGCACCAGAACGGCGCCTTCTACGTCGAGGCGAATGCCCCGGCCGGCACCATTGCCACCGCCAGACAGATTCAGGGCAAGGAGTTGAGCTACAACAACATCGCCGACACCGACGCGGCACTGGAATGCGTGAAGACCTTCGACGCCGGGGTTGACACCAAACCGGCCTGCGTCATCGTCAAACACGCCAATCCGTGCGGCGTGGCTTACGGTGAAAACCTGCTCGACGCATACAACCGCGCTTATCAGACCGATCCGGAATCGGCCTTCGGCGGCATCATCGCCTTCAACGGCCGTCTCGACGGCGAAACCGCGCAGGCCATCGTCGATCGCCAGTTCGTCGAGGTCATCATCGCGCCGGAAGTCAGCCCGGAAGCGTCTGCTGCCGTCGCCGCAAAAAAGAACGTGCGCCTGCTGGAATGTGGAGCCTGGACCGGCTCCGTCGCGCAGATGGACCTGAAGCGGGTAGCCGGCGGCCTGCTGGTGCAGGATGCCGATATCCTGCTGCATGGCGACCTGAAGGTGGTCACCCAGCGCTCGCCGACGCCGAAGGAAATGGAAGACCTGCTGTTTGCCTGGCGCATCGCCAAGTTCGTCAAATCGAATGCCATCGTCTATTGCAAGGATCGCATGACCATCGGCGTCGGCGCCGGCCAGATGAGCCGCGTCAATTCCGCCCGCATCGCGGCAATCAAGGCCGAACAGGCCGGCCTGGCGGTGCCCGGCTCGGTCATGGCGTCGGATGCTTTTTTCCCGTTCCGCGACGGTCTAGATAACGCCGCCGCGGCCGGTATTACCGCAGTGATCCAGCCCGGTGGCTCGATGCGCGACGAGGAAGTCATCGCCGCGGCGGACGCACATGGCATCGCCATGGTCTTCACCGGCGTGCGGCATTTCCGGCACTAAACAGGCATCGATATGAAAATTCTCGTGATCGGATCGGGTGGACGCGAACACGCGTTGGCCTGGCGGCTCAAGCAGTCCCCGCGCATTCAGAAGGTATTGGTCGCCCCCGGCAACGGCGGCACGGCACGCGAAGAAGGTCTGGAAAACGTCGCCATCACAGCGATTCCCGATCTGGTCGCCTATGCGCTGAAGGAAAGCATCCAGCTCACCGTGGTCGGCCCCGAGGCGCCGCTGGCGGCCGGGGTGGTCGACGCGTTCCGCGCCGCCGGCCTGAAGGTGTTCGGCCCGACCCAGGCCGCCGCGCAACTGGAAAGTTCGAAGGATTTCGCCAAGCAGTTCATGGCCCGCCACCACATCCCCACCGCCGCTTTCGCCACCTTCACCGATGCCGCCGCTGCGCATGCCTACCTCGTTGCCCAGGGCGCGCCGATTGTGATCAAGGCGGACGGCCTAGCCGCTGGCAAGGGTGTCGTTGTTGCCACCACGCTGGAAGAGGCGCATGCCGCCGTCGACATGATGCTGGCCGAGGATGGCAAACCCGGCAACTTAGGTGAAGCTGGCGCGCGCGTGGTGATCGAGGAATGTCTGTTCGGCGAGGAAGCCAGCTTCATCGTCATGGTCGACGGCGAGCATGTGCTGCCGCTGGCCACCAGCCAGGACCACAAGCGCCTGTTCGATGGCGACCAGGGTCCCAACACCGGCGGCATGGGCGCCTATTCGCCGGCGCCGGTGGTGACGCCCGAGATTCATGCTCGAGCCATGCGCGAAGTGATCCGTCCGGTGGTGGCTGGCATGAAGGCGGAGGGTACGCCCTTCACCGGCTTCCTTTATGCCGGCCTGATGATCAGCCCGGAAGGCCAGATCAAGGTGCTGGAGTTCAACTGCCGCATGGGCGACCCGGAAACGCAGCCGATCATGATGCGGCTGAAATCCGACCTGGTGACGCTGCTGGAAGCCGCCGTCGACGGACATCTCGACCAGGTCGAGGCCGTGTGGGACAGGCGCTTCGCGCTCGGCGTGGTGCTGGCCGCCGCGGGCTATCCCGATGCCCCGCGCAAGGGCGATGCGATCACTGGACTGAGTAAGGGAGGCGACGATTTCCACGTCTTCCATGCCGGCACCCTCCTGCAGGACGATCAGGTCGTCACCGCCGGCGGCCGCGTGCTCTGCGTCACCGCCTTGGGCGACACGGTGAAAATGGCGCAGACCCGCGCCTATCAGGCTGCCGAAGACATCGACTTCGCCGGTCGCCAATTGCGCCGCGATATTGGCTGGCGCGCTATCGGGCGCAAGCGGTAGGCCGCTTGCGGGCCGAACCAAGCCCTGGCTTGGCATGACGCCGTTACCCGACATCCGTCGCCTGCGCGCTTTTATGAAGCGCGGCGGCATCATCGCCTACCCCACCGAATCCTGTTACGGCCTCGGCTGCGATCCGTCGAACCGTCGGGCAGTGCGGCGCATCCTGCAATTAAAGGGGCGTCCGCAAAGCAAAGGGCTGATCCTGATCGGCTCCGATGTGCGCCAGTTCAGGCGTTACCTTGCCCCGATCCAACAAAATCTTGCCTTGCGCTTAAGCGAATGGTGGCCAGGTCCGAATACCTTGCTGCTGCATGCCTCGAAACGTTGTCCGACTTGGCTTAAAGGGAAGCATGCGACGCTCGCCGTGCGAATCAGCGCGCATCCGTTTTGCGCCCGCCTATGTCATGCGCTGGACATGCCGTTGGTTTCGACCAGTGCCAACCGCGCCGGCAATCGCCCGATCAAGAACGCAAAAACCTGTGCCCGCATCTTCGGCAAACAGGTCATCACGCTAGCCGGCCGCATTGGACTACGTAAACGGCCCTCCAGCATCATCGAACCGTTTACCGGCCAAGCATTCCGCGCTTGAGCGATAACTCGCGCCGGCCAAGGCACGGAACCTCGCGCGAAAATCGAGCAACGCGACCTGGAACACGGTGCCCAAACCGAGTGTCCAGACCATAGCCTTACTATATGGATGCTGGCTCCAGGCAAGCTATTGGATTAAGGAGGCGTTGATATATTCCAACGCCCTTCCGGGGTTAACGACCAGTCCGGAATCCAGTGGAAACAACCCACTTGGGTTCAGGCCTACGCCGGGGTGACGAAATAATCAGTGCCTCCTTAGTTAATTACGGACACAACATCACTGGTTTCTATATTGCCTGGAGTTTTGACCGTAACTGTAAGTGTTCCAGTTGAGGTGGGATCTGAGACAGGCGTCCCACTGGCATCGTTCTGAATGTATAGCGTGTAGGTATCTTCACCGTTTGCGGGGATGGTAAACACGGATACGCCAACCAGCTTTCCGTTTGTAGTAACAGCGGTAATGGTTGTACCGGCGGGCATGGAATTGTTATTTACATCCATTACAGTCAGCGTTACCGGGACTATCGCCCCAGCTCCAGCGCTCCCACCCAAGTCGATGGTTCGTGGGGAAATGATGCTGATGGGTTGAATTGGCGTGGAGCCCGAAAAAGTCAGCACCAACGATCCGCGCACATGTAATGAACTCGCGGCGCTGCAGCTAGTGTTGCAGAGAGTTCCGGTGAAAAGCGTGTCGGCTGTATTAAGACTGCCATCGGAATTGAAGTCTATTGGGAGGTCGCTGCCGAAATCGAAACTTCCGTTTCCGTTATCGTCACGGTATGCCTCCCCCAGATCTTCAATTATGGCCTCACCGGTATCGAAGCGGCCATTTCCATTGGCATCGATGAAGGATTCTTCGCCCACCGCATAGGCAAGAATGGTTGCGCGGCCATTGCCGGGTCTGGGATCCTGACTCGTCCAGACAACATCGCATTTGCCACCCGTAGTCGTGCAGCCCGATTGAATTACCCCCCCTTCCGCCGTGAAGACAACCGCAGTTCCGTCAGGTACCGGGTTGCCGAAACGGTCGCCCAGTCGGGCGGTAACCGTCGTGGAAACACCGTCAGTCTCAAGTGCTTCAAGAGGGAGTTCTGTCGCGCTGAGCGAAAAATGCGCCTGATCAGGAATCATGGTCGAAACGTAGAGCATGCTCGATTGGCTGGAAACCGCGCCTACGCCCGTAGTTGTTGCGGTGACCCGCACCGGGGTCAGGACGGTGCCAGACACGACTTGAGTTTGCACCTCCCCTGTCACATCCGAAACACCCGATGATGCTGTCATGTGGAGACCGCCCACCGAGGTGTTCAAACTGAAATTCACGGTTTGACCGCTAATCGGGTTGCCGCCGCTATCCAGCACTTTGAATTTGACGGTCGACACCTCTGTGCCCCCCATTCCTTGCACGCTGATATTCGTTGGGCTGGCAGATACGAATTGAATCGAACTGATACTCGCCTGGTTGACCACCAAGCTGGCCGCGCTAGAGGCTCCGCTGGCGATAGAAGCGGTTACCAGGTCAGTTGCACCGCACGCGATGTCCCGATAGGACGCGGTTGCAACACCATTGACAGAACGCACACTACCCGGGATGTCGGCTTTTCCAACGCTTTTGCAATCGGAAGTGAAGGCAACATCGACAGGGGTTAAATAAGGAACTCCACCACTAGTCACATTCACGGCAACACTTGTAGTGCCATATGCAGACAGGGGGTTGATACCAAAGCTCAGGCTACCAAGGCCAAGTGCTGCCACGTTAACGCTATAACCTACGCTATTGGTAATTGTCGCCGTACCGACTAGGGCGCTAGCAGTCACGGTCGCTGCGCCGGTCTTTGATCCAGCATTTAGCGTCACGCTGGCGATGCCGCTCGCGTTTGTAAGCGCGGTACCCGCAACCGGGTTGAAAGTGCCGTATTGGGCATCTGTAGTGAACGTCACAACCATATTCGGGACTACGGCACCTGCGGTATCCCGTACCAATACGGTCAAAGTCAAAGGAGTGCCGGAGGACAATGTGTTGCTGACGTTACCTGTAGCGGGATCGGAGGGGGACAGGCTGACACTTGCCGCAGTTGACGTTCCACTAGTGGTTGAAGTGCTTGTCGTCCCTCCCGCTCCACCGCCACCACACCCCGCCAACAAACCGGTGAAACCGATCATGCCGGCCAATAGCAGGCCTTTAATTGTTTTCATGCTGTGCATCTCAATCCCTTTTTTCGTTTAGTTGGCAAGGCTCGAATGCGGCTTCCGAGACTACCGTCCGCTCAGAAAGTCGTCCTGCAATATCCGTGGTGTCAGGAAAATCAGCATCTCGGATTTGGTATCGGATTTGGCATTTTTCTTGAACAAATGCCCAAGCACGGGCAAGTCGCCGAGAAAGGGGACTTTGTCGGAATCGTTACGCAACGTTTGCTCAAATATTCCACCTAGAACCGCTGTTTCACCGTTGTTGACGCGGACCTGAGTTTTTACTCGTTTTACATTTATGGCCAATTCCGTACCAGCCGCCGCACCTCGGGCATCTTTAGTTACTTCAACATTTAGGATAATTGAATCGTTATTCAGAACCTGGGGCGAAACCAAAAGGCATAACACTGCGTCTTTGAATTTTGTCTCAGTACCATTGATACTTGTAGACAGATACGGAATCTGCTCACCTTGCAAAATAACAGCCGGTCGCAGATTGGTCGTCACCACCCGCGGGTTCGACACGATCTTGCCGCGATTGTCGACTTCCAAGGCTTGCAGTTCCAGGCTCAGGATCGCAGCCGTTGATGCGTTGAAAATCGAAAAGCCCAGGCTTGGCGCATTGGCAACGCCCAGATTGACGTTTGCCGTGGGCGAGGCAGTAATCCCTGCAATGCCACTTGTTGCCGCTACACCTGAGTTTTCGTAAGTCCCCAGACCAAAGTTAGTTTTGCCGCTCTTTCCACTGCCCTGAAAGCCGAGTCTGGCACCAAGATTCCGGCTGAAGCTGTCATCCGCGACGACGATGCGCGCTTCGATCATGACTTGTTTCGAAGGTAAATCGACACTCTTGAGCACTTCCTCAATAGCGGCATGCTTGTCTAGCGTATCGGTCACGACCAAGGTGTTGGTGGTGAGGTCTGTCGAGGCGCCGCCACGGGCAGAGAGGACTCGATTGACGTTATAAGTAGCCGTGCCGCCTCCCGTGCCAGATGTCGTGGTAGAACTGCTACCGTTACCGGCACCGCCCGCAGCGACATCGGCCTTGATACCCGTCGAACTTGGCGAGCAGGTGGCCGCCTCCTGGCTAGCATTGATGGAACGCGAGTCGCCCGAGACCACGGCCATCGCCTCATCGGCGCGCAGATAGTTGAGTCGATAGCTGCGAGTGGTCAGTGGCTCCAGTTCGGCAATCGTTTTCTTCGACTCCATTTCCTGCTTTTCCTTGGCGGCGAGTTCGTCGCGCGGCGCGACCCAGATCACGCTGCCGGAGGCGCGTTTGTCGAGTCCCTTGGCACGCAGAATGATGTCGAGCGCCTGATCCCAGGGCACGTCCTTGAGGCGCAGCGTGACATTGCCGGTGACCGTATCACTGGCAATGATGTTGAGGCCGGTGAAATCTGCGATCACTTGCAGCACCGAGCGCACTTCCACATTCTGGAAATTGAGCGTGAGTTTTTCGCCGCTGTATTGCGGCTTTTCGCTCTTGGCCAGATTGGGATCGTCCAGCGAACGGACTTCCATGACGAACTGGTTGCCGGTCTGGTAGGCCGAGTAATCCCATTTGCCCTTCGGCGTAACCAGCATACGGGTGTTTTTGCCCTGCTCGAAAGTCTCGACCAGCTGCGCAGGCGTGGCGAAATCCGCCACGTCGAGACGACGCTGCAAAGCCGTAGGTAAACTGGTGTTGAGGAAATCGACCTGAATCGTGCGACCTTTCTGCTGGATATCGATACCGACACCAGGATCGCTGAGATTGATGGTGATACGACCTTCACCGTTCTTGCCACGTCGGAAATCGACATCGCGAATGCCATATTCGCGTTGCTTGCCGGCATCGGCAAAGCGCGCAGGCGCGCTGGCGGGAGTAGGCGTGCCGGCTTGTTGCGGCGCGCCGTGCAGCACAATCAGGATCATGTTTCGATCCTTGCGCAGTTCATGACTGGCAGGCACATTGAGATTGAACACCACGCGGGTGCGTTCGCCAGCCTGGACAATCTGGTAATTCTTGACGGCGCCAATGTTCAGCGCCTCCTGAACCCGGCCGACACTATTGCTGGTGTTGGCGAAATCCAACACCAGTCGATGTGGGTTGCTGGTGGTGAACGAAACCGGCATGGTCTCGACCGGGTCCTTCATGACGATCTTGATCACCTGGCTCTCGTTGGGCCCCTCCGCCAGCGAAACGGTGTTGAGTACATTGGCCGCCAAGCACGGCCATGCAGTCAGTATGGTCAAACAAGCGGCCAGAGCGGCCAGATTGAGTCGATTGGTTTTCATCACTTCTACTCCTGAAGGGCCAGCGTGGCCTTCGATTCTGTCCAGTCGCCGACGCCATCCTGAACGGTTTCCCTGAGTTCGATGCTTGCATCGGTTATGGCGATGACCAGGCCGAAATTGAGCCCCATGTGGTCGCCTTTCTTGACGCGGTAAAGCGTGCTTTCAGGCGTGCGCACCAAGGCGTAAATCTGCCCGCCCTTGATTATGGTTCCCACCATACGCAAACCGTCCAGCGGGAACTGTTCGAGGACCTCCTTGGGGCGACTCAGATCGGGCTGCAAGCCGCCACCGCCTTTAGCCGGCTTCAGGCTGCGCGGCTTGAACGGGTCCGGCAGCTCGCCCGGTTCGTAAAGGAAGACATCCTGCGGCTTGACTGCCGGCAAGGAATCCAGCGGCGGTTGGCCGGTCGTACCGGTTTTAGCCATGAATTCGCGCAGATCGGCGAACTGGTCCTGGCTGCAACCGCCAAGCAACAACAGGCCGGAAACAGTCAGACACATTGTCAAACATGAAGAGAAAAGGGCGAAACGCTTCATTTCTTCTCCCCGCCCTGCTTCTGTTTCTTGACGGCAGCAAGCTCGTTTTCATCCAGATAGCGATAAGTCTGCACCCGCGCTTCCATGTTCAACAGATCGTCTTTGCTCGGCACCAGTGAGACGTCGTGCAGCGTAACGATGCGCGGCATCTGGGCAAGATCGCTGACGAATCCACCGATATCGTGATAGCTGCCGGTGACCTTGATCGACACCGGCAGCGTTGCGTAGAAATCGGCCGGCGTTTCTACGCCTGGGCGGAACAAATCGAAATCAAGCCCGCGCCCGACACCAACCTGATTGATATCGGCGAGCAGAGCGTCCATCTGCGAACGATCCGGTAATTGGCGCAGCATCGCCGCCAAAGATTGCTCGACTTCCTGCAAACGACGTTTATAGGCTTCGTAGTGAAACACTTGGCCTTTCTTGACGCTGTAACTATCGCGCAGCGTCTGCTCCTCGGCGCGTGCGGCATCCAGTGCGCGCATTGAATCCGACCAGACCAGGTACCAGCCGGCAAATACGATGGCGGCGAACAGCACCACCAGCACCAGAGCGCGAACCGGAGCCGGCGCGCTGGTAATGTCCTTCAGGTCGAGGTTATTGAGTTCGGCGAGGTTCATGATCTGGCGCCTTTTTTCTTGTCAGGATCGGGCGCTTTACGGGCAATTTTGACATTGAGCGAAAACTCGTAACTGCGCACCGGACCAACCATGGCGGACTTGACCTCGACAAGAACCGGCTCATCGAACAATTCGGTTGCCTCCAGAGCGCGCATAAATGTGGAAACGCGTGCGCTCGATTGGGCGTAGCCAGACAGAGCCACTGCATCGCCGGTTTGCTTGACGCTCTTCAGGTAGAGGCCATCCGGTATGCGCCGCATCAGTTCGTCGAACATATGAACCGCTTCGCCACGATTGTTCTGCAGAGATTCGACTACGTCTTTGCGATCGAGAAGGTCTTTTGTCTTTTCTTTGAGTTGAGCGATTTCGGCAATCTGCTTGTCCAGTTTGACGAGCTCATCCTTCAGAAATGCGTTGCGCGCATCTTGTCCGGATTTGGCATTGGCGATGTAGGCCTGGCCGGCGCCGACTGCCGCCAGCCCGAGACCGACCGCAATTGCTGCAAGCACCGCGAACCAACGCTGCTGTCGAGCCTTGCGCAGCTGGCGGTGAGGGAGAAGATTGATGCGAATGGGCGTCATGCTGGATCGAACCTGCGCAGAGCCAGTCCACATGCCACAAACAAGGCGGGTGCCTCGGAGGCAAGCTGGCGCGCCTTGACGTGGCTGGAAACAGCCATCTTGGCGAAGGGGTTGGCAATCAGCGTGCTGGTTTGCATCCTGCTGTGAACGACATCGTCCAGGCCGGGAATGGCGGCACAACCGCCCGCCAGCAGGATGTGATCGACACGCTGGAAGGAGGTCGCGGAATAGAACAACTGCAATGCGCGCCCAATCTCCTGCGCGACGGAATCAAGAAACGGCTGCAGGACTTCGGATTCGTAACTGTCCGGCAACAAGCTCTTGCGCTTGGCATCCTCGGCCTCTTCCGAGGGCAGATCGAATCGGCGACTGATTTCATTGGTCAATGCACTGCCGCCGAGGGCGTGTTCCCGCTGATATACCGTCTGGTTATCGTGCAATACATTGACATGCGTCGTGTGGGCACCGATATCGATCACTGCGATGGTCTGTCCCTTGCCGTTTTCGGGCAACTGGAAAGCCATCTGTTCGTAGGCAGTCAAGGTCGCGAAAGCATCGACATCCATGATGACTGCCTTGAGGCCGACAGATTCGGCCAGCGCGACCCGTTCTTCGACGCGTTCCCGGCGCGCCAGCACCAGCAGAGCATCGTTTTCATTCGGGTTCTTGGCGCTGGGGCCAAGGATCTGGTAGTCGAGACTGATGTCGCCGAGGGGAAAAGAGGCGACCTGGTTTGCTTCGGCGGTAACCTGAGTCTCGATTTCGGCTTCGGTCGCACCGTTGGGCAACATGATTTTCTTGGTAATGACCGAAGATGCGGGTAAAGCCATTGCTACATCGCGAGTCCGCGTTTGCAGTGCTTTCCAGGCATCCCGCATGGCCGCTTCGACGACTTCGATCTTGGCGATCGCACCATCCTGAACGGCATCTCTGGGCAGAGGAGAAATTGCATACCGCTCGACACGCCGCATGCCCTTGCCGCTATCCGCCAGCTCAAGCATTTTGACCGCCGATGAGCTAACATCGACGCCAATCAATGGACGTGAACCTGGGCCGAAAAAAGCAAGTTTCAAACAAATTCCCCTTCGCAGGCACCCACTTCGGGCTCTTATTTAATAATTTACATTAAATCCTAGCAACAACTTGTTAATCTTTACAAGTTTTTCCCATTATCCTTGGCCGTTCCCTGATTACCCTGCGAGCCTGAAATGACCCGTTGGTGGCAAATTTTGCTGGCAATATTGTCCGGTTTGGCCGTGGCGTCAAGCGCTGTAGTTGCGTTGGCCGCCGCAATTATCTATCCGAATCTTCCCAGTCTGGAATCGCTCAAGGACTACCGCCCCAAACAACCCTTGCGCATCTTTACCGAAGATGGTGCGCTGATCGGAGAGTTTGGCGAAGAACGGCGTGCGGTAGTCCGGCTCAAGGACACCCCGAAATCGTTGACCCAGGCCATTCTGGCTGCGGAAGACGAGCGTTTTTATCGGCATGGCGGCGTCGATACCCTGGGTATATTGCGCGCGGCGGTATCCAATCTGGTATCCGGCGGCGCCAAGGAAGGTGCCTCGACCATCACGATGCAGGTGGCGCGGAATTTTTTCCTCAGCTCCGAAAAAACGTTCACGCGCAAGCTCAATGAAGCACTACTCGCCATCAAGATCGAGCACGCCCTATCCAAGGATGAAATCCTAGAGCTTTACATCAATCACATCTTTCTCGGCCAGCGTGCCTATGGTTTTGCAGCGGCAGCACAAATCTATTTCGGCAAACCCCTTGCCCGGATCGATGTGGCCGAAGCGGCCATGTTGGCGGGCTTGCCCAAAGCCCCTTCGGCGTACAACCCTGTCGTCAACCCGGCGCGCGCCAAGAAGCGCCAACTTTATGTTCTGGGTCGCATGAAGACCTTGGGATATATATCCGAGAGCACTTACGCTCAGGCCAAGACACAACGATTGCCAGTCAAATACTCGCCGCAGAACTTCGAGGCGGAAGCGCACCATCTGGCCGAACTGGTGCGTCGCCGCATGCATGAAAAGTATGGTGACGACATTTATGTCAGCGGCATGAAGGTCTACACGACTCTGCATCTAGCCGATCAGAAAGCCGCCTTGAATGGCGTTCGCCAGGGCGTGCTCGAATTTCATCGTCGACGCGGATACGCCGGCCCGGAAGGCAGGATCGAACTCCCGGCAGATGCCGGAGATGCGGACAAAGCCATCGAGGAAGTGCTGCTGGAACGAGAAGAGTCGAGCGGACTCTTGCCGGCCGTCGTCCTCTCTCTCGACAAGGCGCGTATCAAAGTTAGATTGCGCAGTGGTGAGGATGTCGATCTGGGCGCCAGCGAAATCAAATATGCGCAACGCTTCCTGTCCACCAAACTGGCGGCTGCAAAGCGTCTGACGCGCGGCAGCATCGTACGGGTTGCGCGCAGCGAGGCGAACGCACCCTGGCAACTCACTTATTTGCCGCAAGTCGAAGTGGCGTTCGTCGCACTCGCGCCAGCCAATGGGGCGATTCGCGCAATGGTTGGCGGTTTCGATTTTTCCCGCAATCAGTTCAACCATGTCACCCAGGCATTGCGGCAACCCGGCTCCAGCTTCAAGCCGTTCGTTTACTCCGCCGCGCTGGAACGCGGCATTACGCCGGCCACCGTATTCGACGATGCACCGATCGCCATCGAGGCGGCCGAGACGGGCGGAATCAGTTGGGAGCCGAAGAACTACGACGGCACCATGGACGGCCCCATCACACTGCGCAATGCCCTGGCCAAGTCCAAGAATCTGGTATCGATCCGGGTTCTGCAGAGTGCCGGCACTCAATTCACGCAAGAACATATCGCCAAATTTGGTTTCGACATGTCCCGCATTCCGCCTTATTTGACGATGGCCCTGGGTGCAGGGGAGGTGACGCCGTTGTCGATGGCCGCGGCTTATGCCGTTTTTGCCAATGGCGGTCATGCAGTCACGCCCTGGCACCTGTTGAAAGTAACGGACAAGGATGGACGCGTGCTCGAGCGCTTTTCGCCGCCGCCGCTACGCCCGGCTATCGAAGCACGCAACGCCTTCATCACCACCAGCCTGATGCAGGACGTCATCCGACGCGGCACGGCTACCGGCGCACTCAAACTTGGACGCAACGACATCGCGGGGAAAACCGGCACCACCAACGAACATCACGATGCCTGGTTTGCCGGATTTCAGGCTACCCGCGTCGCCGTGGCATGGATGGGTTACGACCAACCACGCCCGCTCGGCTCGGGCGAAACCGGCGGCGGCACCGCTTTGCCGATCTGGGTGCGCTATATGGGCGAAGCGCTCCGCGCCACGCCGGAAATGCCTTTTACGATGCCCGCGGGAATCGTCACGATGCAGATCGATGCAAAAACCGGCGCCACGACCGAACCAGGCCAAGGCGTCAACGAGTATTTCTTCGAGGAGTTCGCTCCCGGCGCCATGAACGAGGGCCCATTGGCACCGGTAGAGCCGCCACTCCTGCCTGACTCGATCTGACCAGCCAGTGCGCGATATCCACCTCCTGCAAAACCGTGCGCGCATTGCCGATCTGGCGGCGCGCTTCATTGCGGAACACGGCATTCAGGATTACGCCCTGGCCAAACGCAAAGCGGCGCACAGCCTGGGCTTACCGGATGGACGCGGCCTGCCCAGCAATGAGGAAGTGGATGCCGCGTTGATTTACCGGCAATCCCTGTACGAACCCGAAGAGCAAGCCGCCTTGCTGCTGGCTTTGCGCCAGCAAGCGCTCGCAGTAATGCGAGCATTCGAGCATTTTTCCCCCAGCCTTACCGGCATGGTGGCTTCCGGTGCGGTTTCCGAGCACAGTCGGATCGAACTGGATATCGGCGCAGATTCCAGCAAGGATTTCGAACAATACTTGGTCAACCAGGAGATCGAATTCAAAATCCAGGACAAAGGTGGGCGTATGGCTTACCTGATTTATGCGGAACCGACCGATGTGCTGGTGCGTATCGTCCCCAACGAGGGACATCATGCTGCGTCCGGCATGCGCGCTCGTCTCAGTTTGTCGCAACTGGAAAAGCTGTTGCCGTCATCGAATTCAGGTGCAATTACGCCCGCAAGTTACAATCCCCACACTTGATGCGAGCCTTTTCGCGCCGATCCAATCTACTCAGCACTTTCGCATCTGAACAAACATGATCCGATTCTTTCGCCACTACATCCCCATGAGCATGTTGTTGCTCACCGTAGTCGAATTTCTGGTTTTCTACTATGTCAGCGGATTTGCGGCGGAACGCTACGGCGCCGCACACCTGTTTGCTCCAGCGCCAGATGCGACGTACAAACCCTGGCTGTTCGCAGCCATTCTGACCCTGCTCAACTCCACTTTTGGCCTGTATGACTGGGAATGGACCAAGGGATTGATCAGCCTGCTGTCGCGTGTCGGCGGCAGTTTCCTGGTTGCCGCCGGCGGCTTGGCACTGGGCGGGCAATTGCTGCCCCAGGTATTCCCGATTGGCGCCGAATATCTCGCCGGCATCATCGTCGCCGGGCTAGCCTCCGTACTGATTCGGCTGATGTTCATGGAATGGGGCAAAACCGACCTGTTCAAAAAGCGCATCCTGGTTCTGGGTACGGGAAGCCGTGCTGCGAAAATCGAGGAAATGGCCGTTTCCGGCGAAGCACAAGGCCTGACCATCGTCGGCTACATGCCTTTGGGCGCATCGCACCACTATGTTCCGCGTGAACGCGTCCTGGATGAAGATCAAAACTCGCTGTTCGAGACCGCAACGCGTCTGGGCGTTGGCGAAATCGTGGTCGCGGTGCGAGAGCGGCGCGGCGGCGGTCTGCCGATGACCGATCTGCTCGAATGCAAACTGCGCGGCCTGCACATCCTCGATCTGCCGGCTTTCTTTGAGCGCCAGACCGGCATCCTGCCGCTAGAAGCGATCAATGCCAGCTGGATGATCTTCGCCGAAGGCTTCACTCAGGGTTCTGCGCGGGATGTGGTCAAGCGCCTGTTCGATTTGCTGGTCAGCGGCTCGTTCATGTTGTTGACGCTGCCGGTCATGCTGATAACCGGCGCGCTGATCCGCATGGAAAGCCGGGGACCGGTGTTCTACACGCAAGAACGTATCGGCCAGTTTGGCCATCCGTTCACCATTTATAAATTCCGCAGCATGTTTACCGATGCGGAAAAGGACGGCCTGCCGGTCTGGGCGCGTCAAAAGGACGACCGTACCACGCGCGTCGGCCGCTTCATCCGGCGCACCCGCATCGACGAACTGCCGCAAGTCCTGAACGTTTTCCTGGGCCATATGAGTTTTGTCGGACCCCGTCCGGAGCGGCCTTATTTCGTCAACGAATTGGCCGCGCAGATTCCGTACTACCATGCCCGCCACAGCGTAAAACCCGGCATTACCGGATGGGCTCAGGTCAAATTTCCTTATGGCGCCAGTGTCGAGGACGCCATGAACAAGCTGCAATATGACCTCTATTACGTCAAGAACCACAGCCTGTTTCTGGATCTGATGGTGCTGCTGCAAACCACACAGGTCGTCGTGCTGGGTAAAGGGGTGCGTTAGCACCTGACGGTGCGCAACGCCCCGTTGTCGACGTCATGCCCGTGGAAAGCAGTGCCAGCATCGCCGCCGTAAGTTACGTCCTGGCAGCCATCGCTTTTGCCTTGCTCGCGCTGACCTCGCGCGGCCGCGACGGCCCGCCTGGCGTTCCCGGCCTAGCGGTGCCGGCGGCGGCCAGTTTTCTCTGGGCCGGCATTCTGTCGCTGCAGGCACTGCTGCGTGCAGGCCAGGAACTGGCGGCAGTAGCCGAACTCGGGCGCGACCTGGTCTGGGTATGGTTTCTTTGGCGAAATCTACGGGCGTTGCGGGCAAAAACCGAAGGCGCCGATACCCTCGCCTTTCTCGGTCGCGGCCTGGGTGGCCTGGCCATCCTGGCCTTTGCCAGCCACGCCGTCGCGTTGCTGTTCCCCGCCAACCAACTGAGCTACTGGATCGGCGCAGTCTTTCCCGCTTTGTTCGCGGTGGCCGGCATGGTGTTGGTCGAGCAGTTCTACCGCAATTCGAACGTGCAGGAGCGCTGGGGCATCAAGCATCTGTGCCTCGCCCTGGGTGGCATCTTCGTGTTCGATTTCTATCTTTTCTCGGAAGCGATGCTGTTTGCCGCCATCTCGCAAGACGGCTGGATCGCACGCGGCGCCGTCAACGCCCTGCTGGTGCCGTTGCTGTGGGTTTCCCTGCGCCGGCGCGCCAATACCGACATGAAGCTGGCGATTTCGCATCGCATGGCGTTCCACAGCGCCGCCCTGATGGGGGCAGGCCTCTACCTCATGTTGATGGCCGCAGCCGGGTATTACATCCGCTTCGCCGGCGGCGAGTGGGGCGCGATTCTGCAGACAGTATTCTTGTTCGGTGCAGCGCTGGTCCTGCTGATGGCGGTTTTTTCCAGCACGGTGCGCGCCAAACTACGGGTCTATCTGGCCAAACATTTTTTCCGCTACCGCTACGACTACCGCGAGGAATGGTTGCGTTTCACGTCGATGCTGACCGAGGGCGAACCCGATGCCCAGGTATATGATCGCAGCCTGCAGGCCATGGCGCGCCTGGTCGACAGCCCCGCGGCGGCCCTGTGGTTGAAACAGGAAAGCGGCGCTTACCGCCGCGCCGCGCACTGGAACTTTGCCGAACTGGAAGGGCAACTGGAAGCCGATCACCCTTTCACTGCCTTCCTGGAAATACGCCAGTGGGTACTCGACCTGAAAGATTGCAGGGAACAACCCGACCTCCTTGCAGAGACCCAGTTTCCGGTCTGGCTGCTTGGCTGCGACAAGGCCTGGCTGGTCATTCCGCTGCTCTGGCATGAACGCCTGTCGGGTTTCGTGGTCTTGGCGAAATCCATGAGCCAGCCCGGCATGGACTGGGAAATCAACGATTTGCTGAAAACCGCCGCACGTCAGGCTGCCGCCCACCTGGCCCAGGCACAGGCTGCGGATGCGCTGACCGTGGCGCGCCAGTTCGAGTCGTTCAATCGGGCGGCAGCATTCGTCGTGCATGACATCAAGAATCTGGTGGCCCAGCTTTCCCTGTTGCTCGCCAACGCGGAAAGACACAAACACAAGCCGGAGTTTCAGGAAGACATGTTGGCGACCATCGAAAGCTCGGTCGCCCGGATGAATCGCATGCTGCTCAAATTGCGGGATGAACCCGGCGCCAGCGATAAAAGCACCGTCGACCTGAGCTTGATTTTGAAAGACGTCATGCAATCGAAAAGCGCCTACAGCCTGAAACCCGAACTGCACATCGAAGCGAACGGCATCCGGGTAAAAGCCGAGCGCGAAAAACTCGTTCGCATCCTTGGCCACCTCGTCCAGAACGCGATCGAGGCGACGCCGTACACCGGAAAAGTGAGTGTTACACTCGCCCGCGCGGATGACTGGGCGGTGCTGTCGGTCGAAGATACCGGCGCCGGCATGGACGCTGCCTTCATTCGCGAACGTCTGTTTCGCCCTTTTGCATCCACGAAAGGTACAGGCATGGGCATAGGCGCCTATGAATGCAAGGAATATGTGCAAGAGCTGAATGGCAACATTCAGGTCGCCAGCAAGCCCGGACGCGGAACATTGTTCACCGTTCGCCTGCCGCTAATTACCGAACCGACACCATGAGCGATAAAGCACCGAAGATCCTGCTGGTAGAAGACGACATCGGACTCCAGAAGCAAATCAAATGGAGTCTCGACGAGTACGAAATTCTTGCCACAGGCGACCGCGAATCTGCGCTCGTGCAATTGCGCCGATTCGAACCGCCAGTCGTGTTGCTCGATCTGGGCCTGCCGCCCGACCCGGACGGCGCCACCGAAGGCCTGGCGACGCTGCAGCAGATTCTGCAATTGTGTCCCGCCTCGAAAATCATTGTGGTCACCGGCAATCAGGATCGCAGCAATGCGATACAGGCGATCAGCCTGGGTGCGTTCGATTTCTATCACAAGCCGTTCGAGGAACAGATCCTCAAATTGGTCATTGCGCGGGCATTCCGGGTCTACGAACTGGAACAGGAAAACCGCGCCCTGATGATGCGGACGCGTTCCGAACCCTTGCAGGGTCTGATTACCAGCGACCCGGAAATGCTCAAGGTGTGTCGCACCATCGAAAAGGTTGCGCCCAGCGATGCCTCGGTCCTGCTGCTCGGCGAATCGGGCACCGGCAAGGAAGTATTGGCGCGCGGCCTGCATGAACTGTCGCCGCGCAGCAAAGAACGCTTTGTCGCGATCAACTGCGCGGCCATTCCGGACAACCTGCTCGAATCCGAACTGTTCGGCTACGAGAAGGGCGCATTCACCGGCGCCTCCAAGCAAACCGTCGGCAAGATCGAATATGCCCATCGCGGCACGCTGTTCCTCGACGAAATCGGCGATCTGCCCATGTCGCTGCAAGCCAAACTGTTGCGCTTCCTGCAGGAACGCGTGATCGAACGACTCGGCGGCCGCGGCGAAATTCCCGTCGATGTGCGCGTGGTCGCAGCCACCCACCAGAACCTGGCGGAGCAGATCAAAACCGGCCAGTTCCGTGAGGATCTGTTCTATCGGCTATCGGAAATTTCCGTGCACATTCCGCCGCTACGCGAAAGACAGGGCGATAGCTCCTTGCTGGCGCACGCCTTCCTGGAGCGCATGATTCAAACCCAGGGTCGCGCTTTGCGCGGTTTCTCGCAGGAAGCCTTGCAAGCGATCGAATCGCATCGTTGGCCCGGCAACGTGCGCGAAATGGAAAACACCATCAAACGCGCCGTCATCATGTCGGATGGCCCCAAAGTCAGTCTGGCCGACCTGGGACTCGCCACCTACAGCGGTGCCGAGAATGAACCGTTGAACTTGCGCCAGGTGCGCGACGAAGCCGAACGCGGCGCCGTCATCAAGGCCCTGGCCCGCTGCAACGGCAGCGTCGCGCAAGCCTCTGAACTGCTCGGCGTGTCGCGTCCGACGCTGTACGACCTGATGAACCGCTTCGGCCTCAAGCAATAGCGAGCGGCTCAGGCGCCGGTCAGCAGGCGCCGGGCTTCGCGGTATTTTTCCGCCGTGCGTGCGACCACTTCCGCCGGCAATTCCGGGCCGGGCGCCTGCTTGTTCCAGCCGGATGCGGTCAGCCAGTCGCGCACATACTGTTTGTCGTAACTGGGCGGGTTCTCGCCGACGCGGTACTGGTCAAGCGGCCAGAAACGCGACGAGTCCGGCGTCAGCACCTCGTCGATCAGCGTCAGCGTGCCGGCTTCATCCAGGCCGAATTCGAACTTCGTATCGGCAATGATGATGCCGCGCGTCAGCGCGTATTCAGCTGCGGCCTGGTAAAGCGCAATCGAGGCATCGCGCACGCGCGCCGCCAGTTCCTTGCCGAGCAAAGCTTCACACTGGGCGAAATCGATATTCTCGTCGTGCGCGCCGACGGCGGCTTTGGTCGACGGCGTAAACAGCGGCGCGGGCAAGCGTTCCGCCTGCGGCATTCCGGCCGGCAAAGCGATGCCGCAAACAGACCCGGTTTTCTGGTAATCGGCCCAGCCGGAGCCGACCAGATAGCCACGCACGATGGCCTCGATCGGCAGGGCCTTCAAGCGCTTCACGACCACCGCGCGCCCCGCCACCTGGGCGCGTTCCTCGGGCGTCACCACGGCCTCCGGCGCATCGCCGGTGAGCTGGTTTGGCAGGATATCGGCCAGCTTGGCAAACCAGAAATCCGCCACAGCGGTAAGCACCTTGCCCTTGTCAGGGATCGGCGTCGGCAAGACCACGTCGAACGCAGACAGGCGGTCGGTGGTGACGATCAGCATGCGCCGCGTGTCGACGGCATAAATGTCACGGACTTTGCCTGTGTGAATCAGCGGCAGGGAGGTGATGGAAGTCTCGAAAAGGGCGTCGGTCATGGTCGGAGTCCTGAATGAAAAAAGGCGGCCGGGATTCCCCCAAGCCGCCCTTCGATACTAACTGTGCGCGAGTTTATCGCGCGATCATGCGGGTTGCGATCAGTTGACCTTGGGGTCCAGTTCGCCCTTGTCGTAGCGCTTCTGCATGTCTTCCAGGCTGAACACCTTGCCGATCTTGCTGGCTTGGCCGGCGGCGCCGAAGGCTTCGTAGCGAGCCAGACAGATGCCGCTCATCGCCTTGGTGGCTTCCTTCAGGAACTTGCGCGGGTCGAAGTTGGACTTGTTTTCGACCAGATGCTTGCGGATCGCACCGGTGGACGCCATACGCAGGTCGGTGTCGATGTTGACCTTGCGCACGCCGTTCTTGATGCCTTCGACGATTTCGCTGACCGGCACGCCATAGGTCTGACCCATGTCGCCGCCGAAGCTGTTGATGATCGCGAGCCAGTCTTCCGGCACCGAGGAAGAGCCGTGCATGACCAGATGCACATTGGGGATGCGCTCGTGGATTTCCTTGACGCGGTCGATGCGCAGCACCTTGCCGGTGGGCTTCTGGGTGAACTTGTAGGCGCCGTGGCTGGTGCCGATGGCGATGGCCAGCGCGTCGACCTTGGTCTTGGAGACAAAATCGGCGGCTTCGTTGGGGTCGGTCAGCAGCGCGGAATGATCCAGCACGCCCTCGGCGCCATGGCCGTCTTCCTCGCCGGCCTTACCGGTTTCCAGGGAGCCCAGGCAGCCCAGTTCGCCTTCGACCGAGACGCCGCAGGCATGCGCTAGTTCGGCCACATGCGCGGTGGTGGCGACGTTGTATTCATAGGTGGACGGGGTCTTGCCGTCGGTGCCGAGGGAGCCGTCCATCATCACCGAACTGAAGCCGGACTGGATCGAGCGGAAGCAGATGCTGGGCGAAGCGCCGTGATCCTGGTGCATGCAAATCGGGATCTGCGGATATTGTTCGATCGCGGCCAGGATCAGGTGGCGCAGGAACGGTTCGCCAGCGTAGGAACGCGCCCCGGCGGAACCCTGCAGGATGACCGGGCTGTCGCAGGCGGCGGCGGCCTGCATGATGGCCTGCACCTGTTCCATGTTGTTGACGTTGAAGGCCGGCAGGCCGTAGCCATGCTCGGCGGCGTGGTCGAGCAGTTGACGCAGTGAAATCAGAGCCATTTGGTATCTCCTGTTGGATAAACGTAACTAAGCGTAATCAAGCTTTCTTGTGTTCGCCAACGCGAACGATCTTCATGGTGTTGGTACCGCCCGGCTTGCCGATGGGCTCGCCGATGGTGAGCAGAATCAGGTCGCCGTTGCGCACCGCCCCGCGTCGCCGCAACTCGTCCTCGGCCTCGGCGAGGAGTTGGTCGCGTTCGTTGGTGGAGGGACGGAAATTGACCGGATAGACACCGCGAAAGAGGGTGACTTTTCTACGGGTTTCGACTTCCGGCGTCAAGGCGTAGATCGGCACATGCGTGCTGATGCGCGACATCCACAATGCCGTCGAGCCGGACTGGGTCATCGCGGCGATCGCCTTGATGTTCAAGTGCAGTGCGGTAAATGCGGCGGACATCGCGATCGCTTCGTCGACGCGCAGGAAGCCGTGATCGAGCATGCGGTTGCCGAACGAAGCTTCCAGCTCCTTCTCGGCTTCCAGGCAGACCCGGTTCATCGCAGAGATGGCTTCGACCGGATACAGGCCGGCCGCGGTTTCAGCGGAAAGCATGACCGCATCGGTGCCATCGAGCACCGCATTGGCCACGTCGGACACTTCGGCGCGGGTCGGAATCGGGCTGGAAATCATCGACTCCATCATCTGGGTCGCCGTGATCACCACCTTGTTCTGCTCGCGGGCGGCGCGAATCATGCGCTTCTGCAGGGCGGGCACGGCGGCATCGCCGACCTCGACGCCCAGGTCGCCGCGCGCGACCATGATCGCGTCGGAGGCGCCGACGATTTCTTCCAGCGCTTCGATCGCCTCGGCACGTTCGATCTTGGCGACGATCCAGGCCGAGCCGCCGGCGGCATGCAGCAACTCGCGCGCCAATTCGACATCGGCGGCGGAACGCGGGAAGGAAATGGCCAGATAGTCCGCCTTGATCAGCGCGGCGGTCTTGATGTCTTCCATGTCCTTTTCGGTCAGCGCAGCGGCGGATAGACCGCCACCCTTGCGGTTAATGCCCTTGTTGTTGGACAACACACCGCCCTGCACGACCTTGCAATGGACTTCGCTGCCCTGGACTTCCTCGACCCACATCTCGACGCGGCCGTCATCCAGCAGCAGCGTGGCGCCACGCGCCACGTCGCGAATCAGTTCCTTGTAATCGAGGCCGACGCGGGTCTGATCGCCCAGTTCGCAGGTCGCATCAAGGATAAAATGATCGCCGGGTTGCAGTGTGATCTTGCCGTCCTTGAACTTGCCGATGCGGATCTTCGGACCCTGCAGATCGACCAGGACGCCGACCGCACGCCCGCGCGTCTTGGCAAGGGAACGGACCAGTTCGCAGCGTTGCTGATGTTCCTGCGGGGTACCGTGGGAGAAGTTGAGGCGGACGACGTCCACCCCGCCCTCAATCATCTTGTCCAGAATTTTGGGGTCGGAACAAGCCGGGCCGAGGGTGGCAACGATTTTGGTTCTACGCAGCATGTATTTCTCGATGTAGGAGGCCCGCTTGCGGGCCGATTGGACGCAGCTCGCGTCTACCAGCATTCGCGCCGCGAGCGGCGCTCCTACGGATCAGCCGGCCGCCCGCTTTTCCAGAATATCCACGGCCGGCAGTACTTTGCCTTCCAGGTATTCCAGGAAGGCGCCGCCGGCGGTGGAGATGTAGGACACCTTGTCATAGATGTCGTATTTCTGGATAGCTGCAATGGTGTCGCCGCCGCCGGCCAGGGTGAATGCCTTGGTGTTGGCGATGGCCATCGCGATGGCCTTGGTGCCTGCGCCGAACTGATCGAATTCGAACACGCCGACCGGGCCATTCCAGACCACGGTACCGGCTTGCATGATGATGTCGACCAGTTCCTGGGCGGACTTGGGTCCGATGTCGAAAATCATGTCGTCGTCGGCCACGGCGCCGGCATCCTTGCTCACGGCCGGCTCGTTGGCATCGAATTTCTTGCCGCACACCACGTCGACGGCGATCGGGATGGTCGCGCCGCGCGCGGTCATCTTGCTCATCAGGGCCTGGGCGGTGGGAATCAGGTCGGCTTCGCACAGCGACTTGCCGACATTCTTGCCGGTCGCGGCCAGGAAGGTGTTGGCGATGCCGCCGCCGACCACCAGTTGTTCGCATTTCTCGGACAGCGCTTCCAGCACGGTCAGTTTGGTGGAAACCTTGGAGCCGCCGACGATGGCGACCATCGGCCGGGCCGGGTTGGCCAGGGCCTTGTCGAGCGCCAGGAGTTCTTCAGAAACCAGCATGCCGGCGCAAGCGGTCGGTGCGTATTGCGCGATGCCGTAGGTGGAGGCTTCGGCGCGATGTGCGGTACCGAAGGCATCCATCACGAACACGTCGCACAGCGAGGCGTACTTGCGCGCAGTCTCTTCGACGTTCTTCTTCTCACCCTTGTTGACGCGGCAGTTCTCCAGCAACACGACTTCGCCCTCGGCGACATCGAAACCACCGTCGACCCAGTCCTTGATCAGGCGCACCGGGCGGCCCAGCTTGGCGGCCATCACGTCGGCGACCGGCTTGAGGGAGACTTCCTCGGTCCACTCGCCTTCGGTCGGGCGACCCAGGTGGGAGGTAACCAAGACCCTGGCGCCGGCTTTCATGGCGTGCTCGATGGTGGGCATGGACGCGGTGATACGGGCGTCGGAGGTGACTTTGCCGTCCTTGACCGGCACGTTGAGGTCGGCGCGAATGAATACGCGCTTACCCTGCAGATCGAGGTCGGTCATGCGGAGGAATTTGGCCATTTGAATACTCCTGGAAAATAAGTGGTAAGGGATAAGGAGGCTTATGCCTTACGGCTCACAATAAAACCGGATCGGGCCGCAAAAGCCCGATCCGGTTCGTTCGATTACTTCGCGACGTGCTCGACCAAGCGCAGCATGTTGCAGGTGTAGCCGTACTCGTTGTCGTACCAGGCGACGACCTTGACGAAGGTGCCGTCCAGCGCGATACCGGCTTCGGCGTCAAAGGTGGAGGGGGCGCTGTTGCCGACGAAGTCGGTGGAGACCACCTTCTCGTTGGTGTAGCCCA
>JASJPG010000047.1:0-8649 GCA_031426815.1 Hydrogenophilaceae bacterium | reverse complement strand
CAGGAATGCGCCGCCTGCCACCTGGCCTACCCGCCCTACATGTTGCCGTCCAAGTCATGGCAGCAATTGATGCAGGGGCTGAATCGCCACTTCGACACGGACGCCTCGCTTAGCGACCAGGAAATCCAGTCGATCACCCGCTACCTCCTCAAGTACGCCGCCAACGACAAATACTTCGACGGTGTGCCGCTGCGCATCACGGAAACCAGTCGCTTTCGTCAGGATCATGGCGATATCGCGCCATCCGTCCGGCAGCGCGAAGCGGTGAAATCCCTGGCCAATTGCATGGCGTGCCACCCCGGCGCGGCACGCGAAAGCTTCGAGGAAGCCGATCTGAAGATTCCCGACTGAACCTCGGGTCGAAGTATTCAAGTAGCCGGCGTAGAGCGGATGAGCGCTGCGTTATCCGCCGAATGGAGCGTCATGCGGCGGAAGGCAGCGGAGTCGTTGCTGCTTTAGCAGCTTACGAATCCGGCGTGCCCCTTGCGGGTGCCTACGCTTTTCCGCCCTACATGGCTTTCATTTGTCCCAGGCGCTACGTATTCCTTCTGGCCGCGCAGGAACAACAGGCAGCCGCCGTCGCTGCGCACCACGCCATGCGGCCGGCCGCGGCGCGCCAGGTGGTAATCGCCGGCATGGGCGTGCAGCTCGTCCAGCCAGACATCGCCTTCCAGCACCAGGCATTCCTCCTCGTGGCTGTGGCCGTGCGCCGGCAGTCGCGCACCGGGCGCCATGCGCAACAGGTAACTGCGCGTCGCGACATCCTCACGCAGCAGCTTGATGTGGATCCCCGGCATCAGCGGCAGCCAGTCACCTTCGAGACCGCGCACGGTGAGATGCTCGACGCTGGCCGGGAGCGGTGCGGCCGTCACGCCGGCAAGCACCCGTTCGCGCAACGCAGCCTGCCGCTCCGGCGGTGGCAGCAACGGCGCCTGTGCCTCCAGCAAAGCCTCGTTCAGCGTTGCGTCAAACAGCGGATCGGTGGGATGAAGGCGCGCTTTCATGGTGCCGCTACTCCTTTGCTCAGGGCAGAGTGCAAAGCCAGCAAGGCCTTGCGGATATGGGTCTTCACGGTGCCTAGCGGCAGCCGTGCATGCTCGGCGATTTCCCGATGCGACAGATCCCGGTAGAAGGCAAGCGCCAGCAACTGCCGCTGGAGCGGATCGAGTTGGGCGAGCGCCTGGTGCAGAGCGCAATTGCGCTCCAGCGTCGCCAGCAGGTCGAGCGGATCGGCTGCGGGATCGGTCTCTGCCTCGGCCAGCGTTTCCGGCTCGGGATGGCTATCGGCCGTATCGCGCCGACGCAAGTTGTCCAGGGCGCGACTCTGCGCCAGCGTCAACAGCCAGGTCAACGGCCGGCCGCGCGCCGCGTCGTAGCAGGCAGCCTGGCGCCAAGCCTGGTGATAGACCTCGGCGACCACATCCTCGGCGGCATCCGGCCGGCCGGTGATGCGGAGCGCGAGGCCGTAGACCTTGCCCAGGGTGGCATCGTAGAACGCGGTAAAAGCCGGCTCGTCAGCCACGGACATGCGCAGGATCAACGCGGCCAGCGCCGCATCGACCGCATCACGCGCCGCTACGTCTGCTGCTGGGATGGTGTGCGAGTTCATGCCGGGTAGGTCTCGACCGAGGATGCGCCGGATTATATGAACGACACCGATGGCGGATTGCAGGGCAAGCATGGCTGTACTTTCAAAGCGGGTATCTGCTGTACGCGGCAAGGCGTGAACTGGATGTGGCCGCATCCATACTTTCAGCGTGCACGTCTTGGAAGCGGGCGGCACTAAAAACAGGAGGAGCACACATGTACACCGACTACGACACGCGCATCACCCCCACCCAGGCAGAGTTGAAGTCGAAGGTACATGCCTTCGCCCGCGATGTTTTGCGCCCCGCCGCCGCCGCACTCGATCCGCTTGGCCCGGATGCCGTGGCCGCGTCCGATTCGCTGCTCTGGACCACGCTGCGCACCGCCTATGGCGCCGGTCTGCACACCGCCCTGGTGCCGGCAACCCACGGCGGCATGGGGCTGGATGGACTCGACCTGGCCATCGCGCTGGAAGAACTGGGCTGGGGCTCGGCGGATTTCGCGGTCAGCCTGGCGGTGACCGGCTTCCCCGCCTTTCTCGCCGCCAAGCTGGGCCAGTCGGCGCTGACCGAAACCTTCGTGCGGCCGTTTGTGGAGGATCGCCAGGCGAGCGTGGTCGGCTGCTGGGCCATCACCGAGCCGGAGCACGGCTCCGACCACTTCATGCTGAACGCCCCCCAGTTCCACGACCCGAGCATCCGCGCCGGCGTCACCGCTCGGGCGCAGGGCGACGGCTGGCTGATCAACGGCGCCAAGGCGCGCTGGGTATCGAACGGCGGCATCGCCACGCACGCGGCGGTGTATCTGGCCACCGATCCGGCGCGCGGTCTGGCTGGCGGCGGCATCGCGCTGCTGCCGCTGGATCTGCCCGGCGTCATGCGCGGCCCGCATCTGGACAAGCTGGGCCAGCGCGCGCTGAACCAGGGCGGCTTCACGTTCCATGACGTGCACATTCCACACGATCATCTGCTCGCCGGCGCCGATGCCTATCCGCTGCTGCTGGATCAGACCCTGGCCCTGACCAACGCCGCCATGGGCAGCATCTTCACCGGCGTGGCGCAGGCGGCCTACGAGGCGGCGCTTGCCTACACGCGCACGCGGGTGCAGGGCGGCAAACGGCTGTGCGAACACCAGTTGGTGCAAAAACGGCTGTTCGACATGTATTGCCGGGTGGAATCGAGCCGCGCGCTGTCGCGCGACGCCTTCGCCTACAACGCCGGACGCACGGTGCCGGCGACCGAATTGGCGACGGCCGCCAAGGTCTATTGCACCGAAGCGGCCTACGCGGTGTGCGATTCCGCCGTGCAATTGCTGGGCGGCAGCGGCCTGGCCAAAGGCGAACTGGTGGAAAAACTCTTCCGCGACGCCCGCGCCGCGCTGATCGAGGATGGCAGCAACGATGTGCTCGCCCTCTCCGGCGCCCAGTTGATCCTGGCGCGGCAGGCGGAATGACATGCACAAACCCGCCGACACCATTGCCAGCTACTTCGCCGCCATCAATCGCCAGGACGCGGCAGCCTGGGTGGCCTGCTTCGCGCCGAACAGCGTCGCCTTCGACCCCGCCGATGCCCCCGCCCGCCAGGGCCTTGAAGCGCACCGGGTATTTTTCGAGAGCGTTGCCAGCCTGTTCGTCGATCTCGACTTCCAGCCGGACACCGCTTTCGTCTGCGGCGACCAAGCGGCGGTCGGCTTTACCGCGCGTTGCCTGGCCCGCAACGGCCGCACAGCCAAGGTGCAGGGCATCGATGTATTCAGCTTCGACGCCGACGGCCGCATCGTGCAGATGGCGGGCTACTGGGATCCGGGGCCTTTGTTCGCGGCCGCCGCAGCGACTTAGTGGCGCCCGTCGGTGAGGGAGCGACCGAGATCCAGTTCCAGTTTCTGCAATTCCCACCAAGCCTCGGCATGCGTCGAATCCAGCTGCAACACCCGCTGGAAAGCCGTTACCGCGGCTTCCGGCCGCTTCAGGCCGAGCTGCGCCCGCCCCAGGGCCATCCATGCCTGCGGATCGCTCGGCGTCTGCCGGCTCCAGTCCAGGGCGAGCTTCAGGAGCGTCGTCCAGTCCTGCTTCGCCTGCATATCGCAAGCGGCCAGGAAATAGCCGCTTTCCTGGTGCGAGTTTTCCCAGAACGATCCGCGCCCGCCGATATCGTCGGAAAGCGACTCCGTCATCATCTTCATCCAGCCCACCGGCACGGCGAAGTGAAAGTCGCCGCCCAGCATGGATTTGAATGTGAGGATGCCGAGCAAGCGGCCCTGGCCATCGAACAAGCCGCCGCCGCTGGCGCCGGGATCGAACGACGCCGAGGTCTGAATCACCTGGCCGCCGTCGCAGGAACAGAAATACAAACCCTTGATCACCCCGCTGCGGGCGCTGAGCTGGCCGCCTGAATAACCGGCCGCGACCACCGCCACGCCGACCTTGTCGTCGCCCGGACCGGCCAGCGGCGGGATGGCGCCGTGGAATCCCGGCACATCGAGAAAGCACAGATCGCGATAGGCATCGCCGATTGCCGTGCGCGCTGCCCAACTCTCTCCCTTGCGCCACAGTCTGATCTTGCTGGCGTTGCGCACGACATGGCAGTTGGTAATAACCCGTTCCGGCGCAATCGCCACGGCAGAGCCGGTTTCCATCTTGCCATCGGCGCGACGCACTTCCACCCGGAGCACCCAATTCGACCAATCCTCGCTGGCTGCGGCCAAGGGCGTCGCCTGGGCGCACTGAAGCGTGCCAGGCAGAAATAAAAAGAGCGCAAGCAGCAAAAAACGCATCCGTTTCTCCTTCGGCAACGTATTAAAACTATGGAAGCGCCGACCGATTCAGCAAGCAAGGGTTCCGCTTTCCTGACTGGAAACAACCGCCGGCGCGGCATTTCAGCCTTGCGTGCAAGCAGCCTGTTCAGCCGATTTGCACCTTCATACGCCTCATTTTAGGAGTTAATCATGACGACCCTGAAAACAGCTTCACGCCTTTCCCTTTTCCTCGGCTTGACCGGCGCGCTGCTCGCCACACCGGCGATTTCCGCGCCCGGCAATGAGTGGGACGCCTTCAAAGTTGGCCAGGGCGATCCCACCAACCTTTCCTTGACCTACGTTCATCCCAGCATGGGCAACATCGCAGGCAGCGAGTTCGACGCCTTCAAGAGCGGCATCGGCGAACCGCTCAACGCTGCCATGCCGAGTTATATGGGTACGTCCATCGGCAGCCTGCCCGGGCAAGGATGGGATACGCATAACGTCGGCGAGGGGGAAATGCTCTGAACCTGTACCGCGCCTGAACGGCGCACCGGCCTGATCTGCGGGAGCGACCATGCGGGCGCTCCCGTCAGGCTGCTGATTTGAGCCGCCTGATTTGAGCCACGTATCACTGGGCGGGTATATTCGGCCGTCTCTTCGCATTGGCCTATACCCATGATCCGCGTCCGCGGCGCCCGCACCCATAACCTCAAGAACGTCAACGTCGATCTGCCGCCGCACAAGCTGGTGGTGATCACCGGGCTGTCCGGTTCCGGCAAGTCTTCGCTGGCATTCGACACGCTGTATGCCGAAGGCCAGCGGCGTTATGTCGAATCGCTTTCCGCCTACGCCCGGCAGTTTCTGCAACTGATGGAAAAGCCGGATGTGGACCTGATTGAAGGCCTCTCGCCAGCGATTTCCATCGAGCAGAAGGCGACGTCGCACAACCCGCGTTCCACCGTCGGCACGGTCACCGAAATCCACGATTACCTGCGTCTGCTGTTCGCCCGCGCCGGCACGCCGCGCTGTCCGCATCACGGCATCGAACTGGCGGCGCAGACCGTGTCGCAGATGGTCGATACGGTGTTGCAGTTGCCGGAAGACACCAAGCTGATGATCCTGGCGCCGCTGGTGGTCGGCCGCAAAGGCGAGCAAAGCGGGCTGTTCGACGATCTGCGCGCGCAGGGTTTCGTGCGGCTGCGCGTCGATGGCGAGGTGTTCGACATCGACAGCCTGCCGAGCCTGGAAAAGAACCGGAAACACACCATTGAGGCGGTGGTGGATCGCCTGAAAACTCGGCCGGATATGAAGCAGCGCCTGGCGGAAAGCTTCGAGACCGCGCTGCGCCATTCCGACGGCAAGGCTTTAGCCGTGGAGATGGATACCGGCCGGGAAATGCTGTTCTCCGCCAAGTTCGCCTGCCCGGTCTGCGACTACGCGCTGCATGAACTGGAACCGCGCATCTTCTCGTTCAACAACCCGATGGGCGCCTGTCCGAAGTGCGACGGCCTCGGCCAGATCACCTTCTTCGACCCGGCGCGCGTGGTCGCCTTCCCGCATCTGTCGCTGGCCTCCGGCGCGGTGAAGGGCTGGGACCGGCGCAATGCGTTCTTCTATCGCATGCTGGAATCGCTGGCGATGCACTACGGCTTCGACCTGGAAACGGCGTGGCAAGACCTGCCGGAAGGCATCCGGCAAATCATCCTGCACGGCAGCGGGCGTGAGGAAATCCCGTTCCTGTACTTGGGCGACGGTGGCCGCAAGGTGACCCGCAAACATACGTTCGACGGCGTCATTCCTTCGCTGGAGCGCCGCTACAAGGACAGCGAATCGCAACTGCTGCGCGAAGAACTGAGCAAATTCATCGCCACCCGCCCCTGCCCGGAATGCGGAGGTTCGCGGCTGCGCATCGAGGCGCGCAACGTCACCATCGGCGGCTGGACGCTGCACGATCTTTCCCGGCTGCCGATCCGCCAGTCGCTGAAGTTCTTCGACGAACTGAAGCTGGAAGGCAACCGCGCCCAGGTCGCAGAGAAAATCGTCAAGGAAATCTCTGCGCGGCTGACCTTCCTCAACGATGTCGGCCTCGATTACCTGAGCCTGGACCGTTCCGCCGACACGCTGTCCGGCGGCGAGGCGCAGCGCATCCGGCTGGCGTCGCAGATCGGCTCCGGCCTGACCGGCGTCATGTACGTGCTCGACGAACCCTCCATCGGCCTGCATCAGCGCGACAACGACCGCCTGCTCGGCACGCTGAAACACCTGCGCGACCTGGGCAATTCGGTGATCGTGGTCGAACACGACGAAGACGCCATCCGCCATGCCGACTACATCGTCGACATGGGCCCTGGTGCCGGCGAACACGGTGGTGAGATCGTCGCCGAAGGCGTGCTGGCGGACATCCTGGCCAACCCGAATTCGCTGACCGGGCAATATCTTTCCGGCCAGAAATCCATCCCGATGCCGGAAAGCCGCCGCACCGCACGCGAAGGCCGCGTGCTGAAGTTGATCGGCGCTTACGGCAACAACCTGAAGAACGTCACGCTGAACCTGCCGACCGGCATCTTTGTCTGCGTCACCGGCGTCTCCGGTTCCGGCAAATCGACGCTGATCAACGACACGCTGTACGCCATCACCGCCAACCAGTTGAACGGCGCGGCGCACGAACCGGCGCCGTTCGAGGCGATCGAGGGCGTCGAATATTTCGACAAGGTGGTCAACGTCGACCAGGCCCCCATCGGCCGCACGCCGCGCTCCAACCCGGCCACCTACACCGGCCTGTTCACGCCGATCCGCGAACTGTTCGCCGGCACCGTGCAGGCGCGCGAACGCGGCTACGAGGTCGGCCGCTTCTCGTTCAACGTCAAGGGCGGCCGCTGCGAAGCCTGCCAGGGCGACGGCATGATCAAGGTGGAAATGCACTTCCTGCCCGACATCTACGTGCCGTGCGACGTCTGCCACGGCCAGCGCTACAACCGCGAAACCCTGGAAGTGCAATACAAGGGCAAGAACATCCACGAAATCCTGCAAATGACCGTCGAAGAGGCCTACGCCTTCTTCAACGCCGTGCCGACCGTGGCGCGAAAGCTGAAGACGCTGATCGACGTCGGCCTGTCCTACATTCGCCTCGGCCAGGCCGCCACCACGCTCTCCGGCGGCGAAGCGCAACGCGTCAAACTGGGCCTGGAACTGTCCAAACGCGACACCGGCCGCACCCTCTACATCCTTGATGAACCCACCACCGGCCTGCACTTTCACGACATCGACATGCTGCTGACGGTACTGCAACGCCTGGTCGGCAACGGAAATACGGTTGTGGTCATCGAACACAATTTGGATGTCATCAAAACTGCCGACTGGGTCATCGACCTGGGCCCCGAAGGCGGCGAAGGCGGCGGCCGGATCATCGCCGAAGGCACGCCGGAACAGGTGGCAAAGAACAAGGCGAGCCATACCGGGAAGTATTTGAAGCCGGTGTTGAAGCGGGGCTGAAAGAGGAAGTGACGAATTCGGCGGGGTTACGGATAAGGAAGATCAACATGTAACATCTGGACATCAACTTGGGGGAACGCCACATGCAAACCGACACCCTGGAAATTCGCGCTGACATCCGCGCCGGCCTGCACGCTCTAGCCAATAAGACCCACCGAGCCGAGTCCGACATGCTGAATGAAGCTCTTTCCACCTTCCTAGAACGCGAACGACAAGCCATTGCCCGCACTCAAAGCAAATCTGGTCAATCGACCCAGGCATTGATAGAGCGCATCAAGAACCGCCGCTCCAGCCGCGACATCGGTGACTTCGACATCCGAGAAGCCATAGAAGAAGGCCGCGACTGATGCCGTTTGTGGTCGATAACTCCGTGGTCGTCGCATGGTTCTTCCCCAGTCAGTCCACGGACTACACCGATAGTGTTCTAGACAGGCTCAAGGCCGATACCGCCCACGTTCCCGCCCTTTGGGTACTGGAATTCTCCAACGTCCTGCGCAAGGCCATCATGGGCCGCAAGCTGGCGATGGAAAGCGCGCTGGAGATCATCGCGGAAGCCGAAAAGCTCCCCCTATCCGTGGACTACACAGCAACCGCCACGGCGGCAAACCTCGAACTCGCACTCCGGCATGGTCTGAGCAGCTACGACGCCGCCTATCTTGATCTGGCCATACGCCTTGGCCTGCCAATTGCTGCGAAGGATGGCGCATTACATGATGCCGCACGCCGGGCAGGCGTGGGAGTTGTTGCTTGAGATTTCAGACTTCAAAAACGTGGTCTGTCCCTGAGGTTTCCCCGCATTTTTCAAAGCGCCACGAAGCCACAAGCGTTGACAGC
>JASJPG010000046.1:0-5009 GCA_031426815.1 Hydrogenophilaceae bacterium | reverse complement strand
GCGCGCGCATCAGCGTGGATTTGCCGGCGTTGGTGTAGCCGACCAGCGCCACGCTAGCCAGGCCCTGGTTCGCCAGGCGCCGCGCGCGCTGCGTCTTGCGTTCGAGTTCCAGCGCCACGATCTCTTTCTGCAGATCGGCGATGCGGTCGCGGTTCTTGCGTTTATCCAACTCGGTGTGCGACTCGCCGGCACCGCGTCCGCCCACGCCGCTGCGCTGCCGTCCTTGCGGCCCGGCGAGCTTCGCCGCCTCGCGCAGACGCGGCGCCAGGTAGCCCAAACGGGCGATTTCCACCTGCGCGCGCGCGGCGGGAGAACGCGCGTTGCGGTGGAAAATTTCGAGGATCACCATGGTGCGATCCATCACCTGGCAGCCGACCTCCTTTTCCAGGTTGCGCGCCTGCGACGGGGATATTTCGTGATCGACGAAGAGTGCGTCGATCGGGACGGGCGAAACCAGGTCAGCCCCGTCGTTCCACGCTTCGCCCAGCACGGAGCTGCCGTCGTCGGGCAGGTTGTTGACGAAGCGGCGCATCTCCTGCCGCTTGCCGATGCCCATATAGGCCGTCGAGTCGAAGCCGTTCCGTTTCTGGATGAATGTTCGCGTGACCTTGAACCCCAGCGTTTTTGCGAGCTCGCGCAACTCGGTCAGCGACGCCTCGAATTCGACATCGCTTACGCCCGGCCGTTGTACCGACGCCACGATGGCGTACTGGGGCTGGTCTTCGAGTTCTGTTTGCATGCTGCGTTTGCTTCTGTGGAGGGGACGGGTCCAGATAGTACCCGGCCGCCGCCGCCGAGACGCAGCTCACCGAAGGAAGAACGGGGTTTTACGTCCGCTGCCAGCATCTATCAGCCGCGCGGAACGCTGTTGTCATGTAAGCGCTTGCCGAAGGACAAAACGGCCAATTTTTATTTTCATGACGGCTGTTGCATGAATCTTGACTGGTTGTAGTTGAAATTGCTGGGTGATTGGGGTGAGTCACTACTGGATGGGGGCTGTGACATTGGGGGCCGTGCTTTTACGCTACAGGTTGTTGTAGGTGAAACATCGGGGATATCAAAAGGAGACTGAAAAGATGAAACAAATGAGCACTCAACATCGACAACAAGGGCGACAAGAATTCCGCCGAAATCAGCATCGCTTGAACCAATCATGAGGAGGTGTGACATGAATCATCTTAAGACAGGCCGTGCGGCATGGGCACTGGCCGTCCTGCTGGCTTTGCCCGGTCTTGCCGGCGCACAGGAAATGGTCAACGCGGAGGCTTATCGTGAGGCCCTGCAGGACAAGTTCGCCAATCCCGGCACCATGGTGACCGATCAGGGCGAAATTCAGTTCAAGGCCAAGCGCGGGCCGAAGAACGTCAGTCTCGAAAAGTGCGACTTCGGCCTCGGCGCCGGCAAGCTGGAAGGCGCCTACGCCCAGTTGCCGCGCTACTTCAAGGATTCCAACAAGGTCGAAGACCTGGAATCGCGCCTGGTCACCTGCATGGTCAAACTGCAGGGCTTCAGCGAGGCCGAAGTGAAGGAAAAGGTGTTCGCCGACAATCGTGCCAACGAAAGCAACACGCCGATCGAAGCAATCGCGATGTATGTCGCCGCGCAATCGGACGGCATGAAAATCGCGCCGCCGCTCAAGCACGCCAAGGAAAAGGAAATGCGCAATCTCGGCGAAGCCCTGTTCTTCACGCGCCATGGCCCGCTGGACTTCTCCTGCGCCACCTGCCATGGCCAGGATGGCAAGCGCATCCGTCTGCAGGAACTCGGCAATTACGCCGGCAACAAGGCCAACACCCAGGCCACCATGAGGACCTGGCCGACCTATCGGGTCTCGCACGGTGTCGTGCGCACACTGCAAAGCCGGATGTGGGACTGCAACTGGCAGATGCGCCTGCCCGATATCGACTACGCCTCACCCGGCACCGTGGCGCTGATTTCCTTCCTGAGCAATGGGGCCGCAGGCGCTACGCTCGACCTGCCCGGCATGAAGCGCTGATAAGGAGACGACATGAAACTCGAACAAACACTCATCCTGGCCGCCGTCGCATTGCTCGCCCACGGTGCCGCTCTGGCCGACAAGCCTGTGGTCGACAGCAAACTTCAGGCCGCAGTCAACAAGTTGATCGCGGAAAGCTTCCTGCCGGGTGAAAACCAGGATCTCACCCGCTTGAAGCAGGATGAAACCCTGCAGACCTGCAATGCCTACCGCGACACCCCGCCGGAAAAGGTTGCGGCTGCGATCATCGATCGCGAAACCATGGCCATCAAATATCCGGCTGACGGCAAGCTGCTGGGTGACTGGAAGACCGGCGAGAAGTACTACAAGATGGGCTTCGCTTACCGCATCGGCAAAGTCGAGCCGGATGACCCGAAGGCGGACCGTGGCGGCAATTGCTACGCCTGCCATGCTGCCGATCCGAAGGAAGTCGCGTACGGCACCATCGGTCCCAGCCTGACCGGCTACGGCAAGTTGCGCGGCGCCGGCGACGACATCGTCAAGTACACCTACCAGAAGATCTACAACGCCCAGGCCTTCAACGCCTGCTCGCAGATGCCTCGACTCGGCCACAACGGCATCCTGACGCCGGAGAAGATCGCGCACATCACGGCCTTCCTGGTTTCGCCGGAATCGCCGGTCAACAAGTAGGTCTGCTCCCTCGCGCCGGGTTGATTCGCAACGCTGTACCGGCGCGAATTTTGTACCGCCCTCCGGGGCGTGTACTCCCGGGGGTGTTGTTTCGCACCTACGGCAACTATGCTTTCAGGGTTATTTGATCCGCATCCCCGGCTGCGCACCACTGTCAGGCGAGAGCAGGAATGGTCCGCCGCGTTCGTCGCTGGCAGCGCAGACCATGCCTTCGCTCATGCCGAATTTCATCTTGCGCGGGGCCAGGTTGGCGACCATGACGGTGAGCCGTCCGACCAGCGTTTCCGGGGCATACGCGGCTTTTATGCCGGCGAAGACGGTGCGTGTTTCCGTGCCCAGATCGAGCGTCAGCTTGAGCAGTTTGTCGGCACCTTCGACATGTTCGGCGTTGGCGATGCGGGCGATGCGCAGATCGACCTTGCTGAAGTCGTCGATGCCGATGAACGGCTCCCAGGGAGAGGCAGCGGCTTCCGCCTTGGCTTCCACCTGCTGGTGCTCGGCATGCCTGATCGGCGCGGGTTCGGGTGTGGGTGCCAGGCTTTGCTTGTTCTCTTCCACCATGGTTTCGATCTTCTTCGGGTCGATGCGGGTCATCAGGTGCTGGTAGTCGTTGATGACGTGGCCGGTGGGCAGCGGCGCCCAGTTATCGTTCCAGGCCAGTGGCGGAATGTTGAGGAAGGCTTCGACCTGTTCGGCCAGCTTCGGCAGCACCGGCTTGAGATACAACGTGAGGTCGCGGAATTGGGTCAGCGCGGTGGAACAGACTTCATGCAGTTCCGCTTCGCGGCCTTCCTGCTTGGCCATTTCCCACGGTTTCATTTCGGCGATGTACTGATTGGCAACATCGGCCAGACGCATAATTTCGCGCAGGGCGCGGCCGAAGTCGCGTTCTTCGTAGCTGGTTGCAATCGCGCCATCGGCATAGGCCTTGCTGAATTCGGCGGTGGCACTCGTGTCGACCGTACCCAGCTTGCCGCCGAAACGCTTGCTGACGAAGCCGGCACAACGGCTGGCGATGTTGACGTATTTGCCGATCAGATCGCTGTTGACGCGTGCGGCGAAGTCTTCCAGGTTGAGGTCGAGGTCTTCCATCGAGCCGTTCAGCTTGGCGGCGTAGTAGTAGCGCAGCCATTCCGGGTTGAGGTGGTTCAGGTAGCTTTCGGCGGTGATGAAGGTGCCGCGCGATTTCGACATCTTCAGGCCGTTGACGGTCAGGAAGCCGTGGCAGAACACGCCGGAAGGGGTGCGGAAGCCGGCGTGGGCCAGTTCGGCCGGCCAGAACAGGGCATGGAAGTAGAGGATGTCCTTGCCGATGAAGTGGTACACCTCGGCCTCGGAATCGGGTTTCCAGTATTCGTCGAAATCGAGTCCGCTGCGGTCGCACAGGTTCTGAAAGCTGCCCATGTAGCCGATCGGCGCGTCGAGCCAGACGTAGTAATACTTGCCAGGCGCGTCGGGGATTTCGAAACCGAAGTAGGGCGCGTCGCGCGAGATGTCCCAGTCGGACAGCCCGGCTTGCAACCATTCGCCCAGTTTGTTGGCGGCTTCGGACTGGACGTGATTGGTGTCGGCGGTCCACTGTTTGAGGAAGTCGGCACAACGCGGGTCGGACAGCTTGAAGAAGTGGTGATCGGACGACTTGCGCACCGGCTTGGCGCCGGAGACGGCGGAGTAGGGCTCGATCAGATCGGTCGGTTGATAGGCCGCGCCGCAGACTTCGCAGTTGTCGCCGTACTGGTCCTTGGCGTGGCACTTCGGGCATTCGCCCTTGATGAAACGATCCGGCAGGAACATTTCCTTGACCGGATCGTAGAACTGTTCGATGGCGCGTACTTCGATCAGACCGGCTTCCTTCAGCCGGGTATAGATGGTGTCGGCGTAATGCCGGGTTTCCGGCGTATTGGTCGAGTAGTAGTTGTCGAATTCGACATGGAAGCCGTCGAAATCGCGCTTGTGCTCCTGCCAGGTGCGGTCGATCAGTTGCTCCGGCGTGATGCCTTCCTTCTCCGCCCGCAACATGATCGGCGTGCCGTGCGTGTCGTCGGCGCAGACGTAATGGCAGTCATGTCCACGCATCTTCTGGAAGCGAACCCAGATGTCGGTCTGGATGTATTCGACCAGATGGCCAAGGTGGATGCTGCCGTTGGCGTAGGGCAGGGCGGAGGTGACGAGAATCTTGCGGGGCATGAGGTCTTCGCGGGTTGAATGAGTCGCGTGATTTTAGCCGTCGAGGCGGTGACTTCGCAGCGAATCAGGCGCATCGGTCTTTTTTGGGAAAAAGCGGAATCTCCGTTTGTGTTCGCCACGGAACCTCACTAGAATGCGCCCCGACCTTAGGCGCGTAGCTCAGCTGGTTAGAGCA
>JASJPG010000045.1:0-2621 GCA_031426815.1 Hydrogenophilaceae bacterium | reverse complement strand
TGCCCGAATTCCCGCTGCCAGCAAGGGGCGGCGAGTTTCTCACCAGCCTGTTAAGTGTCGGGACGCCAGTGGGTTCAAAGTCGGCCACGTTACGCGTTACCACTGTCATGCCGTGGACAAGCGCTGTTGCGGCGATCAGCCCGTCTCGCACAGGACGAGGGTCTGGCACATGTAGTCGTGCGCTACGCAGCGCAACAGCCGTATCGACGGCCAGCACGCGTCCGGCGAAGGCAGGCAAGACATGACCGTTCAACCACGCCCGAAATATCGCGCCCTGCGCTGGATCGCGCCGCTCGGCCAGTAACACCCCGATTTCCAACTCCTGGAGGGTAATCACGGAGAGATACAGATCGGCGGCATCCAGGCTGTCAGCCCAATTGGCAACGTGAATATCGGCCTTGCCCGAACGTATCTTCCGCAGTTCCGATACGACATTGGTATCGAGCAAGTACATCAGGAAAACTCCGCCGACTGCGCGAGATCGTGCATTTTCGGAATTTCCAACTCAATGTCTTCGATACCCGGCATCGCCAGCAGATCGGCAATCTTCGTACGCTCGCCAGTAAGCTTCTTGTACTCGTCAAATGTCAGCAGCACATGCGCCGGACGACCGCGATCCGTGATGAACACCGGCCCAGCCATGGCCGCTTTCTTGGCCTTGCTGGCATCCTGATTGAACTGACGGCTTGAAAAGGTCGTGATGGTCATGGCGACAACCTCATGTTTGCGTTTAATGTAGGTACGTTACATACGATAGCGCATTCACACAAGCGCATCGCTGTAACACCGGGTAGCCTCGAATCATCAGCCCAGAGAACTTCCTCAAGGAGATCGCATCATCATGAGCGCATTGACCCTACGTCTCCCCGATGACAAACACGCGCGCCTACGTGCGTTGGCACAAAGCCGTGGCACCAGCGTGAATCGGCTACTGGACGAAGTCACCACGCTATTACTGGCGGAATTTGATGCTGAAACAAGTTTCCGGCTACGCGCTGAACGCGGCGCCGGCAAGGCCGAGCGCGGCCTCTACTTGCTGGACAAGGCTGCCGGGAAATAAAGCGGTCAAACGAATCACAACCATGGTCCGTCCCCAATTATTTCGGGACGGATGAACGAATGCGAGAATTCCGCCCATTGTGCTTCCGCACCCGCCCGAGTATCCCGCAATGCCATTGCCCACCTGGCTAGGACGCTTGTTCACCGCGCGGCAGCCGATCCGCTCAGAACTGGATCGGGCGAGAGACCTGCTGACCGCCATCGATGCCGGGGGCGTGCCGCTCAACGCGATCAAAATCAATCAGATCGCGCGTGATTTCGGTCTGGAAGTATCGAAGCATGCGCCAGCCGAGGACACCATACAGCGCATCCGCGCGGCGGTGGCGCGCGCCGCGCTGTAAACACCCCGCTCGCGCGACCTATATCAGCACCGGCCGCGGCCGCCGCCAGTGCCGCAGGGTTAAATGGGGTCAGGGGTCAGGGCAAAGGCACGACCTTAAGCATTGCGATACCTGCTCCCCCCTTTGTAAAGGGGGGCTGGGGGGATTTATGAGACATCCGCATAGGCCACTGTCGTTAAATCCCCCTCGATCCCCCTTTACAAAGGGGGAAGCAACCCCGTCCAACGTACTGGGGCAGCTCGCCCCGCTTAAGGTAGTGCCTTTGGGGGCTGGGATCGGCGTCGTTACAAATTCATTTATCTTCGTTGCGCGGCGTTATCGCGCAGCGTCCGGGTGGACTGCCGAGCTGGGTCTTGCGGCATCTGCCCTTTACGAACAACGGGTTGGCGTCCCAGTTCGCCGACGATCAAGCGGTAGTACCAAAAGGCCTCGTCGTTTATTAGGCGCTCGCCAAAACGAGCCGGCGACATGCCGGTGACCCGGCGGATTTCTCGGCCCATGTGCGACTGGTCGGCGAAGCCCGCATCAGCAGTGATGGCGGCGAGGTCCGGCGCGCTGCTGTCGTGCCCCTCGATGCGGTGGATGAATGCCTCCTCGACGCGGATGAAAAGCTGCAGGTCGCGGTAGCTCTGGCCAGTCCAGTCACGCACGCGGCGTTGCAGCTGACGCAGACTCTGCCCGGCGGTCGAATGTGCGGCGCGGGTAACGAGGGCGCGCACCCAATCACCCAAATAAAGTGTCGTGCTGGCTTGGCCCGGTTCGCGCCATAGCGGCTGAAAATGCGCTTCCAATGTCGCGAACGGGTCGTCTCCGCCGGCGTCAAGAATCGCCTGACAGGCCTGCAAAAGGGGCAGCGGCGCAACCGTTTCCAGCGGCAGGTGCTGATCGAGGAAGGCTTCCATGGGCTGGCCGATCAGGCGGCCGAGGGCTTCGGGATAAAAGCCGACCGATAGCGCATGAACCGCGCCGGGCGACCAACTGGCTGAAGGGCGACGCTGCGGCCCGGAAAAAATCAGACGCGGCAAGGCCGGGCCGAGCGTTGCCTGCGAGCCGGCCCCCCGTTCTTCCACCCAATGCAGCGTGCCTTCGAAGATCCATGAGATCACCGCCATCGGCGTCGCCGGGAAGTAATTGAAACGATCCGTATCGTCCAAAACACAGCCGCGTGCCCGGCGTCAATTACCTTGACCGGTCGGCGTCAACTATCCTGGCCGGTGGAAG
>JASJPG010000044.1:0-24407 GCA_031426815.1 Hydrogenophilaceae bacterium | reverse complement strand
GAACGAGACGCTGCGCCAGGCGCAGATCGCGCTGGAGGAGTCGCGCGACCGTTATCTCGACCTGTACGAATTCGCGCCGGTCGGCTATCTCACGCTGTCCGGGAGTGGCCTCATCGCCGAAGCCAACCTGACCGCGGCAACGCTGCTGGGCGGCGAGCGCACGCGCCTGCTGCAGCGGCGTTTCGACGCCTTCGTCGCCGCTGGCGACCGTGAGCGCTGGCGGCGCCAGTTCCTCGGCGCGCTGGCGCACGAGGGCGCCAGCGCGTGCGATCTGACGCTGCAATCCGGCGGCGGCGTGCCCGTCGCGGTGCATCTCGACTGTGCCCGCAGCGGCGGCGGCGATGGCCGGCTGGCGCTGCGCATCGCGCTGACCGACATCAGCGAGCGCAAGGCGGCGGAGCGCCGCCTGGAACAATCCCGAACCCAGTTGAAGACGTTCATCCAGCACGCGCCGCTCAGCATCGCCATGTTCGACCGCGACATGAACTATCTGGCCACCAGCGGCCGCTGGCTGGCGGAATATGGCCGCGGCCACGCCGATCTGGTCGGCCGCAACCATTACCAGGTGCATCCGGATCAGCCCGCTGCCTGGCGCGGCATGCATCAGCAGGGCCTGGCCGGGATCACGCTGAACAACGACGCCGACCTGTGGCTCCAGGCCGACGGCAGCAAACGCTGGCTGCGGTGGGCACAGCTACCGTGGCATGACGAGAAGGGCGTAATCGGCGGCATCATCATCTCGGCCGAGGACATCACGGAGCACCGGCGCACGGAAAGCGAACTGACCACGCTGCGCACGGAGCTGCAGCAGATCATGGAATGGCAGGTGGCGCGCCATACCGTGGCGGCGCTGGCGCACGAGATCAACCAACCGCTGTCGAGCATCTCGGCGCTGTGCGAGGCGGCAAGCCGCATGCTGGTGGCAGACGTCCGGCCGGAGCGGCTGGAACAGACCCTGCGCCACCTGGCGGTCGAATCCGAGCGCGTCGGCGGCGTCGTGCGCCATTTGCTGGAATCATTGCGCCAGCCGGACACCCGGGTGGCACCAGTGGCGCTGGCCGCGATGCTTCGCGAAGCGGTGCATATGGTCCGCGCCAACGGCTATACCGATTGCGAAATGCTGATCGAATGCTGCAACGACTTTCCCCCGGTCCGGGTCAATCGCATGCAGGTGGAAAAGGTACTGCTCAACCTGATCGGCAACAGCGTCGAGGCGATGCGCCCGGCACGCAAGCCGCCGGGACGCGTGTGGATCAGCGCCAGCCTGGTCGCCGCCGGCAGCGAGGCCTGCATTACCGTGCGCGATGAAGGCCCCGGCATCAGCGGCGCGCTGGAACAGCAGATCTTCCATCCCTTCGTCACCACCAAGCCGAGCGGCATCGGCATGGGGCTGGCGATCAGCCGCAGCCTGGTCGAAGCGCAGGGCGGCAAGCTCTGGCACGACGCCCACGACGGGCCGGGCGCCACCTTCCGCTTCACCCTGCCGCTCGCGAGGTAATCCATGACCTTGGCCACCGTATTCATCGTCGACGACGATCCCGGCATCCGCTACAGCGTTGCCCTGCTGCTCGAAACGGCCGATCTGCGCGCCGAATGTTTCGCCAGCGCCGAAGATTTTCTGCAGGAATGCGATCTGGAGCGGGCCGGATGCCTGCTGCTCGACGTGCGCATGCCGGGCCTCGGCGGCCTGGAGTTGCAGGAGGTGCTGGCGCAGCGCCGGATGCGGCTGCCGATCATTTTCCTGACCGCCCACGCCGACCTGGCCGCCGGCGTGGCGGCGATGAAGCAGGGGGCGCTCGACTTCCTGATCAAACCGGTCAACGGCGCGGTGTTGTTGCAGCGGATCCAGGCCGCCCTGGCGCGGGATCGCGAGCAGCGCCGGGCGGCAGCGGAAAAGCGTGCGTTCGAGGCGCGCTTGGAGAAGCTCACCGGGCGCGAACGGGAAGTACTCGTCCTCGCCCTCGCCGGCCTGGCCAACCGGGATATCTCGGCCCGGCTCGGGATCAGCCTGCGCACGATCGAAGGGCATCGTTCGCGCATCTACCTCAAGACCGGCGTCGATTCGTTGCTCGAACTGGCCCGCCACGCCGCCAATGCCGGGGTCGTGCTGGCCTGAGCCTGGCCGCTGGCGGTGCAGTTTCATCCGCGCGGCAAGGCATGCGTGGCAGCACGCGCGTGTTTGCACGCGCGTGCTTACCCAACTTCCGCAGTAGATCGAATTAGGGTCGAATACGTAGAGACGCATCGCTGTGGCGCGCCCGCTCGGGCATGGGTTCGGCGATGCCGGCGATGCGCTTTGAGAGGATGCAGATGAAAGCAACGCAACGGCTGTTCGAGCAGTACGCCTACACCCTCGATGCGCTGGCCGACGAACCGGAATGCGTCGACCCCGAGTCGAAACGGCGGCTGATGCGGGCTTGCGCCTACGGCATGCGCGCTGCCGCAAAAGGCTATGCGCGCTACGAGGCGCTGCGCCTTTGCGATGTGGGCGCCTTCGCCGATCTGCACGCGCGCAATGTGGCCGGAGAGCGATTCGACGATCTGGTCGATGCGATCGTCGCGCAGAAGTCGAACTAGCGGCGCCGAACCACGATGACCGCGCCGAAAGCCGTAGAAAAAACCAAGCCCGCGCGTCGCCGCCAGGCCACTGCCGCTTTGCCGTCGGCCGTCGCCGAGTTGCTCTTGCCGCTGCGGCCGTATCTGGTCGGCATCGGCTCTTCCGCCGGCGGCCTGGAGGCGCTGTCGACCCTGATTGCCGCGCTGCCCACCGACCTCGGCATTTCCTATGTCGTGTTGCAGCACCTGTCGCCGACCCACCGCAGCATGATGGTGCAGTTGCTCGGGCGCGAAACGGCGATGGCAGTGACGGAAGTCGAACACGGCATCCAGCCCGAGCCGGACACGATCTATGTCGCGCCGGCCAGCCGCAACGTCATCATCAAGGATGGCTGCTTTGTGCTCATCGAAGGCCCGCGCGAGGCGATGCCGCGCCCGTCGGTCAACGTCTTCCTGACTTCGCTGGCGGCGGAAAAGATCGAGGATGCCATCGGCGTCATCCTGTCCGGCACCGGCAGCGACGGCGCCGCCGGGTTGCGCGACGTCAAGGCCGGCGGCGGCTACACCTTCGCGCAGGACCCGCAGAGCGCCAAGTACGCCGGCATGCCGCAATCGGCGATCGATACCGGTTGCGTCGACTGGGTGCTGCCGCCCGCCGAAATCGCCGCCGAGATCGCCATCATCGCGCGCTCGCACGGCACCGTCACGGTGACTACCAAGCCGCCGGTGGCGGCCACGGCGCTGAAGAAACTGCTGTTGAAGGTCAAGCAGCAGACCCGCATCGATTTCTCCGGCTACAAGGAAGGCACGCTGTGGCGGCGCATCGAGCGGCGCATGGCGGCGAAGCACGTCACCAGCCTGAACGACTACATGACGTTGACCGAGGCGAGTCCGGAAGAACTCGAACACCTCGGCAAGGACATCCTGATTTCGGTCACCGCGTTTTTCCGCGACCCGGAATCGTTCGACGCGCTGCGTACACTGGTGCGCGGCATGCTGCTGAGCAAGCAGCCGGGCGATGAAATCCGGGTCTGGGTGCCGGGCTGCGCGACCGGCGAGGAGGCGTACACCATCGCCATTCTGATCGCCGAAACGCTGGGGCCGAACACGGCGCTGCACCGCATCCAGATTTTCGCGACCGACATCGATCTGCACGCGCTGGCCATCGCGCGCAAAGGCTCCTACGCCGACAGCGCGCTGGCCGACCTCGAACCGGGTCTGGTGGTGCGCTATTTCCAGAAAGTCGGCAACCGGCTCGAAATCGCCCGCCACCTGCGCGACATGGTGGTGGTGGCGCGGCAGGACATCAATCAGGACCCGCCTTTCCTGCGCCTCGATCTGGTCAGTTGCCGCAACCTGCTGATCTACCTGCAGAACGACTGGCAAGCGAAGGTGCTGGCCACCTTCCATTACGGCCTCAATCCGGGCGGCATTCTGTTCCTCGGCAAGTCGGAGGGCATCTTTCAGCAGGAGGCGCTGTACGAGGTCGTCGACAAGGGTGCGCGCATCTATCGCCGCCGCGCCGGCGTCTCGCGCATGAACGTACCGTCGTTCCGCCTGCCCGACACCACCGAACGGATGGCCGCCACCGCGCCGGCGACGGCGCCGGATGCCGAGCGGCGTCTGCTCGATGCGGCGGTGCGGCGCTACGTGCCGGCCTCGGTGCTGATCAACAACGCGTTCGACATCCTGCAGATGCACGGCGAGGTGAACCAGTACCTGACCGTGTTGCCGGGCAAGCCCAATTTCAACCTGCAGCACCTGTTGCGGCGCGAGATGCGTGCCGACCTGCAACTGCTGCAACACCACGCCGAACACAAGCAGGAATCCGCCTACGGCCGCCGCCACAGCATCAAGACGCTGGACGGCGGGCGCGACGTGCGCCTGGTCGTGCATCCGCTCGAACGCGGCATCGCCAGCCCGTTCTTTCTGGTCTGCTTCGAGCTATTGCCGCCGGCCGAGGCGGTCGAGGCTTCCGACGCGGCGCGCCCACCGCTGGAGGAAGGGCGCAATGTGCGCGACCTCGAGGACGAACTCATTTCCACCCGCGAGCGGTTGCAGACGGTGATCGAGGAGCTGGAAACCTCGAACGAGGAAATGCAGGCCCTGAATGAGGAAGTGGTGGCGGCGAACGAGGAATTGCAGTCGTCGAACGAGGAACTGGAAGCCGCCAACGAGGAATTGCAGTCCACCAACGAAGAACTGACTACGGTCAACGAGGAGTTGCAGGTGCGCACCGGCGAGCTGGCTGACACCTTGAATGACTTGGAGAACATCCAGAACAGCGTTGGCTTCCCGGTCCTGGTGTGCAACGAAAGTCTCGGCCTGTCGCGTTTCAACAGCCCGGCGGCAGCGCTGTTTTCGCTTTCCGCCGCCTCGCTCAAGCAGCCGCTGGTGATGCTGCGGCTGCCGCCGGGCATGCAGGATTTCTCGGCCATCGTGCGCCAGGCGATCGAAACCAACCGGCCGGTGGAGGCGCCGATTTTCTCCAGCGAGCGCCACTACCTGCTGCACATCTCGCCCTACGACACACTGGTGCGCGGTACCCGCGGCACGCGCGGCGCCATCGTGGTGATGCTCGACCATACCGAACGCCTGGCGGCGGAACGCGAGGTGCGCAAGAACCGCGAGATGCTGCTGGCGATCATGAACAACTCGACCTCGCTGATCACGCTGAAGGATTTGTCCGGGCGCTACGAATTCGTCAACCGCCAGTTCGAGACCTTTTTCGATATCGACGCCGACAAGGTGATCGGCAAGACCGACGTCAAGGTGATGCCGCGCAAGATGGCCGACGATTTCCGCGCCAAGGAACTCGACGTGGCGCGGCAACGCATTGCGCTGGAGTTCGAGGATCACGTCGTCTTCCCGTCGCAGAGCGACCGCTTCCTGCATTCGATCCGCTTTCCGCTGCAGACCGAGGATGGCCTGGTCTACAGCATCTGCACCCAGTCGATCGACGTGACCGAGCACAAGCACGCCGAGGACCAGTTGCGCCTCGCCGCGCGCGTGTTCGATCGGGCCGGCGAAGGCATCATCGTCACCGACGCGAAACAGACCATCCTGACCGTCAACGAGGCGTTTACCCAGGTCACCGGCTATAGCGCCGAGGAGGTCATCGGCAAGACGCCGGGCCTGCTCGCCTCCGGCAAGCACAACGAGGATTTCTACCTCGACATGTGGGCGCACCTGAAGGACCAAGGCTGGTGGCAGGGCGAAGTCTGGAACCGGCGCAAGAACGACGAGATCTACCCGGAGTGGCTGACCATCAATTCGGTCAAGGACACGGCGGGCAAGGTGGTCAATTACGTCGGCATCTTCAGCGACATCACCATCGTCAAGGAATCGCAACGCCGGGTCGAATTCCTCGCCACCCACGACGAACTGACCAGCCTGCCGAATCGCGCCCTGTTCCTCGACCGGGTGCGCCAGGCGATTGCGCGCACCGCCCGCAACGAAGCCACCTTCGCGGTGCTGTTCATCGACCTCGACAATTTCAAGGTGGTCAACGATTCGCTCGGCCACGCCGCCGGCGACGACCTGTTGATGGAAATCGCGCGGCGCATGCGCGAGTGTGTGCGCGGCTCCGACACGGTCGCCCGCTTCGGCGGCGACGAGTTCGCGATGCTGCTGGAAGACGCCACGGTCGAAGACGCCGAACTGACCGCGCGCCGCATCGCCGAGGCGATGCAGCGCTCCCATCTGATCGGTCGCCAGAGCGTCTATCCCGGCGCCAGCATCGGCATCTGCCTGTATCCGAACGACGGCCAGGATGCCGAAACCCTGTTGAAGAACGCCGACAGCGCGATGTACCAGGCCAAGGATGGCGGCAAAGGCACGCACCACTTCTTCACCGATGCGCTCAAACTGGCCGCCGACGAACGCCTCAAGCTGGAAACCGGCCTGCGCGACGCGGTCGAGAAGAACCAGCTGTTCCTGCTCTATCAGCCGCAGATCGACATCGCCGACGGCCGCCTGATCGGGGTGGAGGCGCTGGTGCGCTGGCAACATCCGGAAGACGGCCTGATCCTGCCGTTGAAGTTCATCCCGCTGGCGGAGAAAACCGGCCTGATCGACCTGATCGGCGAATGGGTGGCGGCCACCGCCTGCCGCCAACTGGCGTTGTGGACGGCACAGGGCCATGTCGTGCCGCGCGTCTCGATCAACGTCTCCGCCGACCAGTTGCGGCGCACCAACATGCCGGCGCTGATGCGGCGTTTGCTCAGCCATTTCCGCCTCGATGCGACGCGGGTCATGCTGGAACTGACCGAAAGCGCGTTGGTGGAGAATGCCGAACGAGTGCAGCAGATGCTGCGCGAACTGAAATCGCTCGGCATCCTGCTCAGCATCGACGACTTCGGCACCGGCTACTCTTCGCTCGCCTATCTGCGTCGTTTCGCGCTGGACGAACTGAAGATCGACAAATCCTTCGTCGCCGACATAGGCCAGAACCTGGACGACCGCGCCATCGCCCAGACCATCGTGGCGATGGCGCAAACGCTGGGTTTCACGGTGGTCGCCGAAGGTATCGAGACCGACGAACAGCTCGGCGTGCTGCGCGACATCGGCTGCCACATCGGCCAGGGCTATCTGTTCGCCACGCCGCTGACGGCGGACGAACTGGTCGAACGTTTCTGCGCGCGCTGACTCTGGCTTGAAGCGGCGGCGGATATATCCGATGGAATTTGTCGGATATATCCGCCGCGCCTAAACTGGCAACAGCTTCCGGAGTCCGCCATGTCCAACCGTCTCGCCCTCGAAACCAGCCCCTACCTGCTGCAACACGCCGACAACCCGGTCGATTGGCAGGCCTGGGGACCGGCGGCGCTGGCTCAAGCCGAGCGCGAGGACAAGCCGATTCTGCTGTCGGTCGGTTATTCCACCTGCCATTGGTGCCACGTGATGGCGCACGAATCGTTCGAGGATGCCGAGGTGGCCGCGCTGATGAACCGGCATTTCGTCTGCATCAAGGTGGATCGCGAGGAGCGGCCGGATCTCGACCAGATTTATCAGACCGCGTTGCAGATGTTGAGCCGGCGCGGCGGCGGCTGGCCGTTGACGATGTTTCTCGCGCCGGACGGCACGCCGTTCTTCGGCGGCACCTATTTTCCGAAACAGGCGCGGCACAACCTGCCTGCCTTCCCGCAATTGCTGACCAGCGTGGCGCATGCCTGGCAAACCCAGCGCGCGGATATCGTCGAGCAGAATGCTTCGTTGCGCGCCGCGCTGGCGCAAACCGAAGTGCAGGCCGTGCCGGATGGTGGACTCGATGCGGCGCCGATTCGCGCTGCCGTGGCCGGCATCTTGCAGGGTTTCGATCCGGTCTACGGCGGTTTCAGCCGCGCGCCGAAATTCCCGCGCCCGGCCGAGCTGGAGTTCCTGTTCTGGTCGGGCGACCCGGCGGCGCGGCGGGATGTGCTGTTCACGCTGGAAAAGATGGCGCAGGGCGGCTTGATGGATCAGCTCGGCGGCGGCTTCTTCCGCTACTCGGTGGACGAACGCTGGTCGATCCCGCATTTCGAAAAGATGCTGTACGACAACGGCCCCTTGCTGGGCTTGTATGCCGATGCCTGGGCGCAGACCGGCAATGCCGTGTTCGCCGAGGCGGCGGAAATGCTGGTCGGCTGGCTGCAGCGCGAGATGACCTCGCCGGAAGGCCTGTTTTACGCCGCGCTGGACGCGGATTCCGAGAGTGAGGAAGGCAAGTTCTACGTGTGGACGCCAGAGCAGGTCCAGGCTGTGCTGACGCCAGCCGAGTTCGCGGTAGCCAGCGCCTGTTGGGGGCTGGAGACGGCGCCCAATTTCGAGGATCACGCCTGGCATCTGGAAATGGTGCTGGCGCTACCGGATGTGGCGTCGCGGGCGGGCTTGCCGGCAGCCGAGGTGGCCGCGATGCTGGCCTCCGCGCGCGGCAAACTGTTTGCCGCGCGCGCGCAACGCATCCGACCGGGACGCGACGACAAGGCGTTGACCAGCTGGAACGCGTTGATGATCAAAGGCCTGGCCCGCGCCGGACGACGTTTCGACCGGGCGGACTGGATCGCTCAGGCGCAAGCCGCGGCGGATGCGTTGCGCCGCCTGGTCTGGCGCGACGGCCGCCTGGCCGCGTCCTATCAGCAAGGCCAGGCGCGGCATAACGGCTATCTCGACGACTACGCTTTTCTGCTCGATGCCTTGCTGGAGTTGTTGCAAGCCGAATGGCGCGGCAGCGACATGGTCTGGGCGCGGCAACTGGCGGATGCCTTGCTGCAGAATTTCGAGGATGCCGGGTCCGTCCCGTCGGCGGGCGGATTCTTCTTCACCAGCCACGATCACGAACAACTGATTCATCGCACCAAACCGGGCCACGACAATGCCACGCCTTCCGGAAACGGCGTCGCCGCCTACGCGCTGCTGCGTCTGGGGCGATTGCTCGATGAACCGCGCTATCAAGCGGCGGCGGAACGCACCGTGCAGGCATTTCAGGCCGCTTGGCAAGAACAGCTGACGCCGTACCCGAGCTTGTTGCAGGCATTGGCCGGAATCCTGTCGCCGCCGCGGGTGATCGTATTGCGCGGGCCGGAACCGGAACTCTCGGTATGGAAGCGAGCGGCGGATAAAGTCGTCGATGCCGCCAGCCTGTTGTTCAAATTACCCAGCGATGCCCGGGAAATTCCTACCAGTCTGCAAAAAACCCCGCAATCCACGGTCAACGCGGCCATTTGCGACAACGTTAGATGCCTGCCTGAAATAGTCCAATTGCCTGATCTTTTGACTATTTTCAGTCATCGGGTGGTCCAGTAACATCCGCCGCGCAACCTCAAGTTGCCTTTATCAAAAATGGAGAATCAATATGAAAGCTATCGTAATCGCTGCTGCCGCCGTCCTCGCCATGGGCGCTGGTGTGGCATCCGCTGACCAGGCTCTGGCACAGAAAAGTGCCTGCATGAGCTGCCACCAGGTCGCCAAGAAAGTGGTCGGACCCGCCTTCGCCGATGTCGCCAAGAAATACAAGGGCGACGCCAAGGCTCACGATCACCTCGTCGCCGTGATCAAGAAGGGTGGCAAGGGCGTTTGGGGTCCGGTGCCGATGCCGCCGCACCCGCAAGTGTCCGACGAAAACGCAGGCAAGCTGGCCGACTGGGTTCTGGCGCTGTAAGCACCTCCTTCCAGGCAATAAAAAGGCCGCGCGAGTGCAAACTCGCGCGGCCTTTTTATTGGTTCGGCGCACGTCGTGGGTGTGATATAAACCGCCGGTTTTCCAGGCCTTTCCGGAGTATTCAGATGCAATCCAGCAAGTTAGTTGTTTCCGCGCTCGCCCTGGCGGTGGCCTTATCGATCACAGGTTGCGGCAAGAAGGAAGCGACCGGCAACGAGGTCATCAAGGTTGGTTCGGTCGCCCCCTTGACCGGGCCGCAAACCCACATCGGCAAGGACAACGAAAACGGCGCACGTCTGGCGGTGGATGAAATCAACGCCAAGGGCCTGGAGTTGGGTGGCAAGAAGGTGACGCTGGAATTGCTCGGCGAAGACGATCAGGCCGAGCCGAAGACCGCCACCATCGTCGCGCAGAAACTGGTCGATGCCGGTGTGGTGGCGGTGATCGGCCACCTCAATTCGGGCACCAGCATTCCGGCCTCGAAGATTTACCACGACGCCGGCATTCCGCAGATTTCCCCCTCTGCCACCGCCGTGTCCTATACCGCGCAGGGTTACAACACGGCTTACCGGGTGATGGCCAACGACGCGCAGCAGGGCAAGGCGCTGGGCCAGTTCGCGGTGGGCAAGCTGGCGGCGAAGAAGATCGCCATCGTCGACGACCGCACCGCCTACGGCCAGGGCCTGGCCGACGAGTTCGAGAAGGCGGCCAAGGCGGCCGGCGGCGAGATCGTCGCGCGCGAGTTCACCAACGACCGCGCCACCGATTTCAGCGCGATTCTGACCAGCATCAAGGGCAAGACGCCGGATCTGATCTTCTTCGGCGGCATGGATCCGCAGGGCGGGCCGATGGCGAAGCAGATGAAGAGCCTGGGACTGAGCGCGAAACTGCTTGGCGGCGATGGTCTGCAGAACGTCAACTTCGTCAAGCTGGCCGGCGCCGATGCCGAAGGCGTGGTCGCCTCCTCGCCCGGTCTGCCGATCGATTCGATGCCCGGCGGGCCGGAATTCCGCAAGCGCTTCGAGGCCAAATATGGCGTCATCCAGGTCTACGCGCCGTATGCCTACGACGCCGTCTATGCACTGGTCGATGCGATGAAGCGCGCCAATTCCGCGGAGCCGGCCAAGGTGCTGGCGGAATTGCCGAAGACCGATCTGCAAGGCGTCAGCGGCCCGGTCAAGTTCGATGCCAAGGGCGATACCACCGGCGGCGCGATCACCTTGTACGAAGTCAAGGGCGGCGCCTGGCAGGTACTGGAAACGGTCAAGTAAGCGTAGACATGTAGGTTGGGCCAAGCGAAGCGTGTCCAACATCGCGGCGGATTGTTGGGCACGCTTCGCTTTGCCCAACCTACTTCACTCCGGATCTCACGCCTCTCACCTATGGACATTTTCGCCCAACAGCTCGTCAACGGCCTCGTGCTGGGCAGCATCTATGCCCTGGTCGCATTGGGCTACACCATGGTTTACGGCATCCTTGAGCTGATCAATTTCGCGCATGGCGAAGTGACCATGTTCGGCGCGATGGTGGCGTTGAGCGTGATTGGCGTGCTGGTCGGCGTCGCACCCGATCTGCCCGGCGTGATCGTGGTGCTGGGCGGCATTCTGGTGGCGATTCCGGCCTGCATGCTGCTCGCCTTCGGCATCGAGAAAATCGCTTATCGGCCCTTGCGCCGCGCACCGCGCCTGGCGCCGCTGATCACCGCCATCGGCGTGTCGATTATTCTGCAGAATCTGGCGATGCTGATCTGGGGCCGCCAGTACGTGTCGTTCCCCGAGATTTTGCCGACCACCAAATTCGAGGTTTTCGGCGCCCATATCAGCCTGTTGCAAATCGCCATCGTGGTATTGGCATTCACCATCATGGCCGGGCTATGGCTGCTGGTCGAGAAGACCCGTCTCGGCCGCGCCATGCGTGCCACCGCGCAATCGAAGGAAGTCGCGGAATTGATGGGTGTGAATGTGGACCGCGTCATTTCCGCTACTTTCATCATCGGCGCTGCGATTGCCGCCATCGCCGGCGTCATGGTCAGCGCCTACTACGGTCTAGCGCATTACTACATGGGTTTCATGCTCGGCCTGAAGGCCTTCTCGGCGGCGGTGCTGGGCGGCATCGGCAACATTGCCGGCGCCATGCTGGGCGGCCTGCTGCTGGGCGTGATCGAAGCGCTCGGCGCGGGCTATATCGGCGACATCACCGGCGGCTTTCTGGGTAGCCACTATCAGGACGTATTCGCCTTTTTCGTGTTGATCGGCGTGCTGGTGTTCCGGCCGTCCGGCTTGTTCGGCGAACGCGTGGCCAATCGTGCTTGATTACCTGCACAAGCGGCCGCGCCTGACGGCGGTTCTGCTGGCGCTGCTGCTCGCCATCCTGCCTTTCCTGATGGGCTTCGGCCTAGGCAATTCGTGGGTGCGGGTGCTCGATTTCGTGCTGCTCTACGTGCTGCTGGCGATCGGCCTCAACATCGTGGTCGGTTATGCCGGTCTGCTCGATCTGGGCTACATCGCGTTCTACGCGCTCGGCGCCTATCTCTATGCCTGGTTGGCCAGCCCGCATTTCGGCCTGCATCTGCCGTTCTGGCTGGTGCTGCCCATCGGCGCCATGCTGGCCGGCCTGTTCGGCGTATTGCTGGGGGCGCCGACGCTGCGCCTGCGCGGCGATTACCTGGCCATCGTCACGCTCGGCTTCGGCGAGATCATCCGCATCTTCATGAACAACCTGAACGCGCCGTTCAACCTGACCAACGGCCCGCAAGGCATGAACCTGATCGATCCGGTCAGCGTCGCCGGTTTCTCGTTTGGCAAGCCGTTGCATGTCTTCGGCCTGACGCTGCCGCCAACCTACTTTTATTACTACCTGTTCCTCGCCTTTACGCTGCTTGCCATTTTCGTCGCGCTGCGCCTGCAGGATTCGCGCATCGGCCGCGCCTGGGGCGCAATCCGCGAAGATGAAGTTGCGGCGGCGGCGATGGGCATCAACACGCGCAACATGAAGTTGCTGGCGTTCGCGATGGGCGCGACTTTCGGCGGCCTCGCCGGCGGCCTGTTCGCGGCGTTCCAGGGCTTCATCAGCCCGGAGAGTTTCAATCTGTGGGAATCCATTCTGGTGCTGTGCATGATCGTGCTGGGCGGCATGGGCAATATTCCCGGCGTGATCCTCGGCGCGGTGTTGCTGACGGTGATTCCTGAGGCGCTACGTTATCTGGGCGACCTGCAACGCGCGACGTTGGGCCATGTCGTGGTCGATCCGGCCGATCTGCGCATGTTGCTGTTCGGCGTTGCGCTGGTCGCGATGATGCTCTATCGCCCGGCCGGCCTGCTTCCGTCGCGTCAGCGCAAGCGTGAATTCGCCGCCACGGATGGCGTTGCCGCGCAGGAACAAGCCGATCTTTACGACGCCAAAGCATGAACGCAACCTCTTTGCTCAAGGTTTCTGGCGTCACCAAGCGTTTTGGCGGCCTCGCCGCGCTGGAGGACGTTTCGCTGGATGTGCGAGCCGGCGAGATCTATGGATTGATCGGACCCAACGGCGCCGGCAAGACGACGCTGTTCAATTGCATGACCGGCTTGTACAGCCTGACCTCGGGCGAGGTGAAACTGGCCGGCGCGCCGTTGCAGGGCCTGAAGCCGCACCAGATCGTCAAGCGCGGTTTTGCCCGCACGTTCCAGAATATCCGCCTGTTCGCCAACATGACGGCGCTGGAAAACGTCATGGTCGGACGCCATCCGCGCAGTCGTGCCGGCATCCTCGGCGCCGTGCTGCGCGATCGCGCTACGCGTGCCGAGGAAGCCGCCATCCGCGACCGGGCGCGCAGCCTGATGGACTACGTCGGACTGCATAACAAAGGCCGCACCTTGGCTGGACACCTGGCGTATGGCGACCAACGTCGCCTTGAAATCGCCCGGGCGCTGGCCACCGAGCCGCAACTACTGGCACTGGACGAACCCGTCGCGGGCATGAATCCGATCGAACGCCGGCAAATGGGTGACTTGTTCCTGCGCGTGCGCGAGAGCGGCGTGACCTTGTTGCTGATCGAACACGATGTGAAATTGGTCATGGGTCTGTGCGATCGCGTTGCCGTGCTCGATTACGGCCGCAAGATCGCCGAAGGCGATGCGGCCAGCGTGCAGCAGGATGCGGCGGTTATTGCCGCTTATCTGGGGGCATCCCCGGCATGAGTCTGTTGCAAGTGCGTGGATTGAAGGTTGCTTACGGCGGCATCCAGGCCGTGCGCGGCATCGATTTCGAAGTCGGGCAAGGCGAACTGGTCTGCCTGATCGGCGCCAATGGCGCCGGCAAGAGCAGCACGCTGAAGGGCCTGATGGGACTGATGCCGCCGTATGGCGAAGTAATCTTCGCCGGCGAACGACTGCAAAAACAGCCAACCCATGCGATTGCTGCGCGCGGCATGGCGTTGGTGCCGGAAGGACGCGGCATCTTCGGGCGTCTTACCGTGGCCGAAAATCTCGCTATGGGGGCTTATCTGCGCGACGATCGAAACGCTATTCGTGCCGATACCGTGCGCGCCTATGCGCTGTTTCCGCGTCTGGCCGAGCGCAGCAAGCAACTCGCCGGCACGCTGTCCGGCGGCGAACAGCAGATGCTGGCCATCGCACGCGCATTGATGGGGCGGCCGCGCCTGCTGATGCTGGACGAACCGAGCATGGGGTTGGCGCCGCTCATGGTGCAGAAGATCTACGAAACGATTGCTGCCATCGCTCGCGAGGGCGTCACCATCCTACTGGTCGAGCAAAATGCCAACTTGGCGTTACAGGTTAGCAATCGCGCCTATGTCATGGAGAGCGGTGCCATCACCTTGTCGGGTCCGTCCGGCGAGTTGGCCCAAAATACACAGGTTCGCGCCGCCTATCTGGGCGACTGAGCGATTGCTCAATACCAGTGCAAAAAAGCCGTTGTTGCGGGATCGCAACATGTGATATTCGGCACTTTGGATGAAGTATCAGGAGAATCGAATGTTCCAATGCGCGTCTCTATACTGCGTCCGTGGTTCAGATTTCTTCCTTTCCTTTCAAACATCTAGGAGTAGTAGACATGAAAAAACTTTCCGCACTGATCCTTGCTCTGATCGCCCAATCCGCTTTCGCCCAAACCGCAACCCCGGAATCTACCGCCGCCCAGCTGCTGGATCCCGCCAAGGTTGTTGACGTTGCCAAAGACCCCAAGGCTGCTCTGGCTGCCATGGTCAACATGATGGACCCCGCTACTTCCATCATCATGATGCAGAAGCTGATGGACCCCGCCACCATGACCAAGATGGCCCAGGCTGGCATGTCCCCCGACATCCTGAAAGCCTACGCTGGCTTGCTTGACCCCAACATGTACACCAAGTGGCTGGCCGCTTCCATGGACCCCAACTTCTACACGGCTGCCATGACCCCCATGCTGAACCCCAACATGTACATGAAGATGTTGTCGGCTCCTTTGGATCCCCGCGTTCTGCAAATGATGATGGCCCCGCTGAACCCCAGCATGTACACCAACTGGGCGATGGCTCCTTTGGCTCCCGCCAACATGAACCTGATGATGGCTCCGCTGAACCCGAACCTGTACACCCAGTGGGCCGGCGCTGCTGCTAACCCCAGCACCTACGGCGCTTTCGGTGCGTTCATGAACCCCGCCTCCTACGGCAGCATCGCGAACCCGTTCGCTGGCTTCATGCCCGTTCCCGCTGCTCCTGCCGCCAAGTAATCTACTTAGCTGTTCCTAAAAAGGGCGGAACCGAAAGGTTCCGCCCTTTTTGTATTGTGCTTGGACCGATGTTAAGATGTTTCTAATATTATGATATCTCTCTGAAGAATAAGGTTTTGACAATGAAGTGCCGCATGTTGGTTGCGTTAATTACGCTGTTCTGCTGTTCGGTGCTTCGAGCCGAAGCCGAATCCGGCAGCGAGACGATCATGCCGGTAAAACACAATGTCCAGACCATTGTTCGCTCGGACGGAAGCGTGGTTGATCGGCTCGCTTTGCCGAATTCAGCAAAATCTCCTGCAACCAGAAACACAGTACTGCAAGCCGGCATACCCGGATCGCCAGAGGCGTGGCTTGCACGCATGATGGATCCGACCAGGAATGGCTTGGCAGCGAAACATCCGGCATTGTTCGCGGAATGGCTGGATGCAGTTACCGAGCCCCGCTTCATGACCGCCCTTGCCACTGTCGCGATGGCGCCGGATACCTACTCCAAAACGCTGGGCAAAGCGGTGGATCCCGCCACTGTGCATAATTGGGCGGAGTTTGCCGATCCCCAAATTTATCTGCGCTGGATGGCTGCGGGCTTTGATCCAGGTTTCTACCAGGCTTTGTTCAACCGGATGACCGATAGTGGGAAGCTGCATCGTTGGGGGCTTTTTCCCACTTCGTTTGCGAATGTATCCCCGGCAATTAACCCGCCTGGGCCGGCCGACAGCGACAAGCCTGCGCCAAGTGGGCAGGAATGGATGCAATTGCCGGCACGTGAACCCAAAGCCAATCCGTGGCTGCTAAACGGCATGAATTACCGTTATTGATCGGGCATTTTTTCGGGGGTTTCTGGCAGGATCGGTTTGTTTCCTCGCCAACGCAGCCAGACGCGCAACCGGCGAAATTCATCTGCAGGCAAACTGTCCGGCAGGACTACCAGAGTTCGCTGCAGTCGTGGATTTTCGACGGCAATCCGCAAGACCGTGCAGAACGGCAAGATAACGCTGGTGTCTGCGAGTGTTGCCGTTCGCCACTGCTTGTCATGCCAGAACTGCAGTTTTCCGTCTCGATTGGCTCTCAGGCGAGCGCTTTGCGCGGGGCGCCGCCAATAAATCAGGCTGAACAACAGTAATACGATGCCTAGCCACTGATAAAGCGGTGCAATTGCAGTAAGCAGGATTGCCATTGCGCTGCAAAAATGGGCTGCTGCAATGGTGATGTGCAATTGTCGCGAGTGGCCAAGGGTCACGACCAACGGCAGTGGAAACATGAAGTTATTTTGTTTTTCCGCGCAATGTCGCTGCCACTGCTGGACTCGCATCCGTTGCCGCACTGTTGCGCGCGTTGTCGTTTTGAAGCCCGGCTTTCTCCAGCAGGGCTTCAATATATTTGGCGGGTATCGCATACGCGATGCCGCTTGGATCGCGCAGCACGTTTTCCTTCGCGCCTTTGACGAAGACTGAATTGATCACGCCGATTACCGCGCCAGTGTTGCCGTCATACAGCGGACTGCCGCTGTTGCCGGGGTAGGCGGTGGCATCAAGCTGGAACATCAGAAACGGATTGTCGGCACGCTTGATCAACTTGGCGGTGAGGCTTTGGGTGCCGGGCGGCGGGCTGAATATCGGCGCGATGGCAGCAAGGCCGGCGCGATGTGTCGCTGGGTAGAGCCCCAGCACTGCTCCGATCGGAAAGCCAGTGAAGTAATAGAGTTGACCCTCGTGTGCCAGCTCGGAATTGGCTAGCTTCAAAGGCCGCAAAGCCTCACCTTCGATCTTGAGCAGGAGCAGATCGTGGTCGCTGTCGCTGGCCACCTTTTCCGCCTTGCGTACGACGATGCCTTCAGGGCCGCGCAGGAAGACTGCGATCGATTCGCCCTTTTCTTCTTCCATCAGCAAAGGCGCGACGTGGGCATTGGTCACGACATGTCGCCCATCGGCCACGACGAAGCCGGTGCCGAGTAGTTTGATGCGCGGATTGCGCAGTGGATGCAAGGTGCCGACACCGGCCACGGATGCTTTGATGCGCGGCAGAATCTCGGTGATATCTGCGTGTGCAGGCTGCAAATAAGCACTCAATGAAATAAAGAGCCATGCCGATAACAGCAAGGCAGCGGGTTTCGCGGGCATAGTCAGGCTCCATAAGCTATTGCTGCGTTCGTATAACCAACCCGAAGCACAGCGCTGTCATGCTACAGCGGAGTCGTTACCGCTTCAGCGGTTTACGAATCCGGCGTACAGCTTGCGGGTACAGGCAAGTCATTGCTTGGGTAGAATGCATCCGTTTGATGTTTACTTTTCGTTCCTCTTGGGAGAGATCATGACCATTGTTGCAGTTGTCGGCCTGGGCTACGTTGGCTTGCCCCTGGCGGTTGAGTTCGGCAAGAAATTCGAGACGATCGGATTCGACTTGTCGGAATCGAAGATCGCCAATTACAAAAACTATTGCGACCCCACCGGCGAAGTCAGCACGGAGGACTTGAAAGCAGCAACCCAGCTCAGCGTCAGCACCGACCCGAGCACGATCGCCAAGGCCGACTTCATCATCATCGCCGTGCCCACGCCGGTCGACGAAGCGCACATCCCCGATTTTTCTCCCCTGGTCGGTTCCTCTACCACGGTCGGCAAGCATATGAAGAAGGGTGCCACCGTCGTTTATGAATCCACGGTCTACCCCGGCGCCACCGAGGAGGTCTGTATCCCTTTGCTGGAAAAGCACTCGGGCATGAAGTGGAAGCAGGATTTCCATGTCGGCTACTCCCCCGAACGGGTCAACCCGGGCGACAAAGAACGCACCATCACCAAGATCGTCAAAGTCGTCTCCGGCGATGACGGCCCCACCTCCGCTGCGGTCGCCGAACTGTATGCCTCCGTCATCGTCGCCGGCGTGCATCGCGCCAGCTCGATCAAGGTCGCAGAAGCTGCCAAGGTGATCGAAAACACCCAGCGCGACCTCAACATCGCTCTGATGAATGAACTTGCCCTGATTTTCGACCGGCTCGGCATCGACACGCTCGAAGTGCTGCAAGCCGCCGGTACCAAATGGAATTTCCTGCCGTTCCGTCCCGGTCTGGTCGGCGGCCACTGCATCGGCGTCGATCCCTACTACCTCACCCACAAAGCCGAGATGCTCGGCTACCACCCGCAAGTCATCCTTGCCGGCCGCCGCATCAACGACGGCATGGCAGCCTATGTCGCGCAGCAGACGGTCAAGCAGATCATCAACAACGGCGGCGCCGTCAAGGGCTCCAAGGTCATCGTGCTGGGCCTCACCTTCAAGGAAAACTGCCCGGACCTGCGCAATTCCAAGGTCGCCGATCTGGTGAAGGAACTGAAGGATTTCGGCTGCGAAGTCGCCGTGCACGATCCGATCGCCGAATCGCCGGAAGCCGAGCATGAATACGGCATCAGCCTGACGCCCTGGGACCAGTTGCCAGGCGATGTCGATGCCATCGTGGCCGCGGTTTCGCACAAGGAATATCTGGCGATGTCGTTGGCCGAGTTGACCTCGAAACTGCGCCGCGGCGGCGTCTTCACCGATGTGAAATCCGCCTACGACCAAGCCGCAGTCAAGGCCGCCGGATTCAATCTCTGGCGGCTTTGATTCGCCCAACCGCCATGCCCGCACCGGTATGGCGGTTGTTATAGCAACACGCGCACAACCACTATCCAATGACCGCTTATTCCGAACTCCTCGCCAAGCTTCCGACCCAACCCAAAACCTGGCTGATTACCGGCGTCGCCGGCTTTATCGGCTGCAACCTGCTGGAAAAGTTGCTCAAGCTGGACCAGAACGTCGTCGGGCTGGACAACTTCGCTACCGGCCACCGCCATAACCTGGATCAGGTTATGGCCGCGGTGTCGGCTGAACAATGGTCGCGCTTCAACTTCATCGAGGGCGATATTCGTGTGCTGGAGGACTGTCGCACCGCCTGCAACGGCGTCGATTACGTCCTGCATCAGGCCGCGTTGGGCTCGGTGCCGCGCTCGCTGGAAGATCCCATTACCACCAATACCGCCAACATCGACGGCTTCCTCAACATGCTGGTGGCCGCGCGCGATGCCAAGGTAGCGCGCTTTGTTTACGCCGCCTCCAGTTCCACCTATGGCGATCATCCCGGTTTGCCCAAGGTCGAGGATGTGATCGGCAAACCGCTGTCGCCGTACGCGGTGACCAAACTGGTCAACGAGCAATATGCCGATGTTTTTGCCCGCGCCTATGGCTTCAAAACCATCGGTTTGCGTTACTTCAACATTTTCGGCGCGCACCAGGATCCGGACGGCGCCTATGCCGCCGTGGTGCCGAAGTGGACCTCGGCGATGATTCACAACGAGCCGGTGTTCATCAATGGCGATGGTGAGACCAGCCGCGATTTCTGCTACATCGCCAACACCGTGCAGGCCAATCTGCTGGCGGCTACGGCGCAGCACCCGGATGCGGCAAATCAGGTCTACAACGTGGCAGTGGGCGATCGCACCACCTTGAACGACCTGTTCGAGGCAATTCGCGTTGTCTTGGAACCGCGCTTCCCTCATCTCAAGGGCTTCAAGCCCAGCTACCGCGATTTCCGCGCCGGCGATGTGCGCCATTCTCTGGCCGACATCTCGAAGGCGCGCACGCTGTTGGGCTATGAGCCGAGCCATCGCATTCTGGAAGGTCTGGTCGAAGCGATGGACTGGTACGTGAGCGATCTGACCAGGTGATTTTCAAAGCGGTTTGCCGACAGGGGCTTTGCGCCCTGTTGGTCCTGCTGCCTGGCGTAGCCAGCGCCGAACTGCCGGTTTCCGTTGCGCAAGCTCTGCGGCAGGCCGGTATTCCGGAAAGCCATGTCGGCATCCTGGTGCAGGATATCGATAGCCCGCTGCCTCTCCTCGCGCACGGCGAAACCAGATCGCTCAATCCCGCCTCGGTGATGAAGTTGGTCACCACGCTGGCAGCACTGGACCGGCTGGGTCCTGCGCATACCTTCAAGACCCGGGTGTTCATCGATGGCACGCTGCAAGAGGGGGTGTTGCAAGGCAATCTGGTGCTGCAGGGCGGCGGCGATCCGGCGCTGACAATGGAGCGCTTCTGGCTGCTGTTGCGTGAACTGCGCGAACGCGGCGTGCACACGATTCATGGCGATGTCGTTCTCGACACCGGTTTTTATCGCATCGATCCGATCGATCCTGCCGCCTTCGATCAAGCGCCGCTCCGACCCTACAACGCACCGCCAAGTGCTTTGCTGGTCAATTTCAATACCGTCAATCTGCGCCTGACGCCGGCGCCCAACGGCGTCAACTGCCGGCTGGACCCGGCTGCGGCGGTGGCGCTGCCCAATCTGGTCAACCAGTTACAGCTCTCGGATTCGCCTTGCAACAACGGATGGCGCGAAAAACTGGTGTCACGCCTGGAGAATGGCAGCCTGATCCTGAGCGGGAATTACCCGAGCGTATGCGGCGATCAGAGCATCCCGCTCAACCTGCTCGCTCCGGAATCCACGTTTGCCGCCGCATTCGGCGCCCTCTGGAAAGAACTGGGCGGGCTCCATCTCGGCACGGTGCGGAACGGCGCGCTGGAGAGCAGCGCTCGCCTGCTGTTCGAATTCGAATCGCCGCCTCTGGCGCAACTGGTGCGCGACATCAACAAGCACAGCAACAACGTTATGGCCAAGATGCTGTTTCTCAATCTGGGCGCGGCCAGCGATGAATCGCCCGCAACCTGGGAGAAATCGGTGCGTGCGGTACGCGCCTGGGTGGCGGAACATGGCTTCGCGATGCCGGAACTGGTGCTCGAGAACGGCTCGGGTTTGTCCCGCATCGAGCGGATTTCGGCAGCGTCACTGGCGCGCTTGTTGCGCTATGCGGCAAGTCGTCCGGCGTATTACGAATTTGCCGCCAGCCTGCCCGCTGTCGGTCTGGAAGGAACCCAGAAAAACCGCATGAATGGCTCCACGTCGGTTGGTCAGGCCTGGCTCAAGAGCGGCACGTTGAACGGCGCGCGCAATCTGGCGGGCTATGTGCTGGGGCCGGATGGTCGCCGCCGTGTCCTGGTCATGTTGATCAATCATGCCAATGCTTCAGCCGGGGCCAAGGCGCAAACGGCATTGATAGAGTGGTCGCAGAAATAAATTGGATGAATTTGCTAAGCGGCCGGTCGGGCGACTCTGCACTAGACAAAAGGCATAAAGGGTGAAATTAACCCCGCTACTTATGCACATCTGGGTGCTTGACAGGGGGGATTCCAGGCGCTAGCAAGACGAAGAAATGTGCGGATTCGTAACCCAATGATTCTTAAGGAAAATATACCTGCTAGTTTTTTAGGCCTGGCAGTTAAACCTGCGTCTCATATGGACATTGGGTAGTTTGCAGGTGCGTTATCCACATAGTTATCCACAGCTTCTGTGGGCAATTTAAAAACCCCTTACGGCGTTACAGCTTCATCGCGCCTTCTCTCAAATCACTTTAAGTTCGCACGGTAAAACTGTAGTGGCTAATGCCGATATCTCCGTTTCCTTGGCGCCTGTTCGGATTGCCCGAATCGCACTGGATACCCCGCTTGATCGCTTGTTCGACTATCTGGCGCCGGATGCCTGCGCGAGCGATATCGGTCGTCGCGTCGAAGCGCCGTTCGGCAATCGCAACCTGATCGGCGTGCTGCTGGAACTGGCGGACAACTCGACCTTGCCGCTGGCCAGTTTGAAAAGCCTGCAGGCAATCGACCGAAGCACCCCGCCGTTACCGACAGATTTGCTGGCATTGGCCAGATTTGTCGCCGGTTACTACCAGCATCCGTTGGGCGCCGTGCTGGCCATGATGTTGCCGCCGGCATTGCGGCGCGCTGCGGCCAGCAGAAAGGAATCGGATGCGCTGGCCTATCGCCTGACTGACACCGGTCGATTGCAAGTCGAGCAGATTCCGGCCCGCTTCAGTGCGCGCAAAACGCTGGCGGATCGATTGCTGGCGGGCGACCTGGCGCGCTCCGAACTCTCCTCGCGTGACAAAACCGTGATTCGAGACTGGCTGCGGCAGGGCTGGATCGAACCGGCGGAACTGTCTGTTGCCGGCGTGACAGGTGACGCCGCGCCGGCATTGACCGAAGAGCAAGCCCAGGCGATTGCGCGCTTTCAGGAGGCTGCTCACGCCTTCTGCGCACTGTTGCTGCATGGCGTAACCGGTAGCGGCAAGACCGAGGTGTATTTGCAGTTGGTTGCCGATGTCCTGGCGCGCGGCAAGCAAGTGCTGGTGCTGGTGCCGGAAATTCATCTGACGCCGCAATTGATGGAGCGATTTTCGCGCCGCTTTCCGGCCCGCAAGCTGATCGGATTGCATAGCAATCTGGCCGCCGGCGAGCGTCGCATCGCCTGGCTGGATGCCCTCGAAGGGCGCGCCGATATCGTGCTGGGCACGCGTCTGGCCATCTTTACGCCACTGCCGCGGCTGGGGCTGATCATCGTCGACGAAGAGCACGACGGCGCTTACAAGCAGATGGAAGGCATGCGCTATTCGGCGCGCGATGTCGCCGTCTGGCGCGCACGCGAACGCAATATTCCGGTGTTGCTCGGCTCCGCCACGCCGGCGCTGGAAACCTGGCGCAATGCGAAAGACGGCCGTTATCGCTTGCTCACGCTGAGCAAACGCGCGCATGCACAAGCGGTGTTGCCGCAAGTGCGCCTGATCGACAGCCGGACCGATCGTCCCCGCCAGGGTATTACCGGTGCGCTGCAGACGGCGCTGAGCGAACGACTGCAACGCGGCGAACAAAGCCTGATCTTCATCAATCGGCGCGGTTATGCGCCGACCTTGTTGTGCAACGGCTGTGGCCATGTTTTCCCGTGTCCGCGCTGCTCGGCGCATCTGGTATTGCATCGAAACAAAACCGGTTATCGCCTGGTTTGCCATCACTGCGGCCTCATCGCACGTCCGCCCGAGGTCTGTCCAGAATGCGGCAATCTGGATTTGCGACCGGCCGGACAGGGTACGCAACGGGTCGAGGAAACCCTTGCCGAACAGTTTCCCGCAGCCCGCATCCTGCGCATCGATCGGGACACCGCCGCGCGCAAAGGCGCATTTGCCGCCATGCGCGAACAAGTCGAAGCGCGCGAGGTGGACATCCTGGTCGGCACACAGATCGTGGCCAAGGGACATGACTTCCCGCATCTCACGTTGGTTGGCGTGATCGGCGCGGATCAGGCCCTGCTGTCGCCGGACTTCCGCGCCAGCGAACGGCTGTTTGCCCAGCTCATGCAGGTTGCCGGCCGGGCCGGCCGCGCGCAACACCCGGGCGAAGTATTGATTCAGACAACTTACCCGCGCCACCCGCTCTATCAGTCCGTGCTGCGCCACGATTACCCCGGCTTTGCCGAAGCGGCCTTGCGCGAGCGGCGCGGTGCCGATTTTCCGCCCTATGCCAGTCAGGCCTTGCTGCGCGCCGAGGCACGCGAAGAGGAAACCGCATTGGGCTTCCTGATTGCCGCGCGGGAGGCCGGGCTGGCCCTGGATGCCGGCATCAGTTTGTTCGACCCGGTGGCGGCATTGATGGCCCGCGTCGCCAATCGCCACCGTATGCAGTTGCTGGTGCAGGCCAGTGCCCGCCAACGTCTGCAACGCTTCCTCAAACAGTGGTTGCCGCGCTTGCAAACCTTGCCCGGCAAGGGCGTGAAATGGACGCTGGATGTGGATCCGATGGATTACTGAGCGGCGAGAACGACAGACATGAAAAAAGCGGGCAATGCCCGCTTTTTTCATGCTGAACACTGCAAGCGATTATTTTTTGGCAGCGGATTTCGCTACGGCAGCTTTCTTGGCGGGGGCAGCGGCGACCTTAGGTGCAGCGGCTTTCTTGGCGGGTGCTGCTGCGGCGGCTGGCTTGGCAACGGCAGCCTTCTTGGCGGGGGCGGCGGCTGCGGCTGGCTTGGCGGCGGCAGCCTTCGGTGCTGCAGCTTTCTTGGCGGGTGCTGCTGCGGCGGCAGGCTGGGCAGCGGCAGCTTTTTTGGCAGGGGCAGCGGGTTTGGCGGCGGCTGCCGTCGGCGCGG
>JASJPG010000043.1:0-64354 GCA_031426815.1 Hydrogenophilaceae bacterium | reverse complement strand
TGGCCAGACCGAGATCGTCGTGCGCGTGCATCTCGATTTCCAGATCGCACACCGAGCGCAGGCTGGCGATGGCTTCATGCACGCCGAACGGTTCCATCACGCCGAGCGTGTCGGCATAGCGCAGACGGCGCGCGCCGGCGTGTTCGGCGGTTTCCGCGACGCGCAGCAGGAATTCCAGATCGGCGCGCGAGGCGTCCTCGCAGCCGACGATGACTTCCAGGCCGAGATCAAGCGCGCGCGGCACCATGTCGCGGATGCTGGCGAGCACCCAGGCGCGGTCTTTTCTCAGTTTCTTGGCGATGTGGATGTCCGACACCGAAATCGAGATGTCGATCAGGTCCACCTTCAGATTGCGGCAGGCCTCGATGTCGCCGACGCGCATGCGGCTCCACACCACCAGCTTCGAATTCAGGCCCAGATCGGCAACGGCGCGAATACCCTCGCTTTCGCGGGCGCCCATCGCCGGGATGCCGACTTCCAGTTCCGGCACGCCCATCGCGCCGAGACGGCGGGCGATATCGAGCTTTTCCTCCAGCGTGAACGCCACCCCGGCGGACTGTTCGCCATCGCGGAGCGTGGTGTCGTCGATGATGATGTGGCGGGTCATGGCGTTGGCGTCTGGGCGGAGGGTCTGTGATGAATCAGTCATCGCAAGCCGCATGCCAGTGCCGGGGACGGCGCTATCTATCTGAATTAAAACGACAAGTTGGTCTGCTTATGGCTTCAACCCGCGTCGAGAAAGGGACTTCCAGGCGGGCTTGGTCGGGTTTGCGACAAAGCGGGGTTGTGGCAACTTGAATAGGCGGCGAAATTCCGCCGCGAGGAGGGGCGTCGGCAAGGATTGCCGACCTACGGTTCGAGTTGCAAGGGAGTGGAGTAGGGCGGGAATCCCTTCCCGCCGATCCACCTCTGATTGCCTTTGCACGAACCAGACGGCGAAATGCTGCAAGGAGGATCGTCGGCAAAGGATTGCCGACCTACGGTTTTGTGTCCCGTTGATTCCTGATGTTTTTCCGGGGCTGCCCCCGGTTCAAGCGGCCTGTATTTCCCCGTAGCCGATTTCATCTGCTAGGCAACCAATGGGTTCGGCCAGGTTGCCGTCGGGGCCGGTTTCGAAGCGGACCAGGTAGATGTCCTGTTTCGGGTCGGCTTCGGCGTGGCCGACGTTGACCACGACGCCGCGGGTGCCGGCGGCGGCGAGTAGTTCGTTGGCGGCGACGCCGGGGATGCCGCTTTCGCCGCTTTCTTCGAGCGGGTCGTTGTGCAGATCGATGGCGGCGAAAACGAGGTCGCCCAAGTTGAATTGGTTCATTTCACTCTCCAGGTCGCAGGCGTAAACAGATCATTCGGGTGGTTTGCCAGTCCAGGCGGCGATAGAAGCCGAGCGCGGCGGCGTTCTCGCCATCCGCCAGCAATTGCAGGCGGCCGATGCCGCGCCGCACGGCCCAGGCCGATACCGCGTCCAGCAGCAGGCGGCCGATGCCCTGGCCGCGCTGGTCGGGGCTGACCACGACATCCTCGATCCAGGCCACCGGCCCGCCCTCGGCGGTGGAAATGACGATCTGGGCGGAACACATGCCGACCAGGCGGCCATCCCGTTCCGCCACCCAGAGCGCGGCGGCATCCGGCCGCGCGTGCAACAGGTCGAGGCCGCGGTGCACTTTGACTGCATCGAACGGATAGTCCGGTTCCAGCGCGAACAGGCGCTCGATGAGCAGCACCATGCCATCCAGATCGGCTTCGCCGGCGGCGCGGATGCGCGGTTGGCTGTGCATTTTGTGTCTCCGGTTTACCCCATCAGACAAGTGTAGGCCTGGCGCAGCAGTTCCAATTCGGCCGGCGATGTTTTGTACAAATCGCCGCGCGCTTCGGTGATGGCGATGAACTTGCCGCCCAGGCGTTCGGCCGCTTCGAACGGCGGGTCGATGCTGGTGAAGGTGGCCAGGCGCACGCGGATCGGGCCGTCCGGCGTGTCGACGCTGGCGCTGAATTCGGCTTCCAGCGCGAGGCCGCCGTTGTCCAGGCCGAGCGCGGCTTCGGCGCTGCGCAGGTAGAGGCTGGGATGGTTTTCGACCTGACTGGCCGGCGGATCTTCAAATACCGTGGACAACTTCGGCAGTGCCGCGAAGGCGCACACGCCATGCGGAAAGCGCAGGAAGCGCACGCGCGCGCTGGTCTTCTGTTTGTGCGCCAGCAACAGGCGCATGTCGGCGGGGAAGGGCGCTGTCATTTCGTGTCAAACGCGTTGTAGGGCGGAAAAGCGCAGCGCCTTCCGCCGAATGCACCGCACATGCGGCGGAAGGCGCTACGCTTTTCCGCCCTACGTGTTGTGCCTGAAAAGCTGGTTTTCATACCGCCGCCAGCAAACGCGGTTCGGCCTTGACGACGCCGTCGCGGCCCCAGACCGTGATGGCTTCGATGAACCAGCGCGGTTTTTTGGGATGCATGACGAGCAGATCGAATTCGCCGTGGAAGCTGCCGTCGCTGTTGATGGTCAGGCTGCCGCATTTCTGTCCGCGCGCGTCGCGCCAGACCCCTTCATAGCCGGGCAGGCCATTTGAGGGGTCGACGACGCGGGTGAACAGGGCTTCTTCCAGCCGGATCGCCGCTGCTTTGTCGCTGGCATACAGCCGCGCCTCTTCTCGCAGCACGAGGCACAGCTTGACGCCGAGTTCGACCAGCTCATCCGGCAACGTGGCGGGCAGCACGGTATCGGTCATGTCGCATTACCAGAGGTCGGCCGGCACTTTTAGACGTTCGACCGGTTGGCCGCCGAGCAGGTGCTCGTCGAAGATGGTCGCGACATCGTCCTTGCCGACCTGGCCGTACATGATGCCTTCCGGGTAGACCAGCACGTTGGTGCCGGTGCTGCACGGGCCGAGGCAGCCGGTGGTGGTGATGGCGACCTTGTCGAAGCACTGGCGTTGCTGAAACTGGTAGAGAAATTCGTCGAGCACTTCGCGACAGCCTTTTTCGGCGCAGGAACCGCGCGGATGGCCGGGCGGACGCGCTTGGCCGCAGATGAAGACGTGTTTGGGAGGACGGGGCATAAATGTAGGGGCGAGTTTATTCGCGCAATGAGTGGATGGGGTGTGCGAATGAATTCGCACCTACGGGGTCATGCGTTCAGCGCTACCGGCAGCGCCTGATGCGTATGGCACTGTTTCGGACAGACCCGGGCGCAGGAGCCACAGCCGATGCAGTCGAGCATGTTCTTCAGCGCCATCACGCTCATCTGGTCTTCGTCGAGGTCATCGTCCATCTCGTCTTCGTCGCGTTCGACCAGTTCGAACACGTCGCGCGGGCAGACCTTGTAGCAGCGGCCGCAACCGATGCAGGTTTTCTGGTCGAGGGCGACGACGAAGGTGGGGTTGTAGGGCGTGCCGCCCCGGGTGAGTGCGGTATAGGCGTCCATTACGCCATCTCCTTTTGTGCTGCCGCCAGGCGGGCATTCGCATCGGCCCAGGCCTTGCAGGCGTCGTAAGTGGATTGGGCGATGCCCGGAATTTCCAGATAGCCGGCCGGCAGTTTGTCTTCCACCAGGTCGTGCAACTGGGAAGCCCATTCGCTGGAAATGCGCTTGAGCTTGCGGACCTCGCGGTCGAGTGCTTTCAGTTCTTCGTCGGTCATTTGCCAACTCCTACAGCTTCGTTACAGCCCGGCGACTTCCGGGTATTTGCCGATGATTTCCAGTGCGACCGACAGGAATTTGTCGGCTTCATCCTTCATCTTGGAGAAGCTGTCGTAGCCGTAGCGGTGGATGTCGCGCACGGTGCGGTCCATCACCACCAGTTTGCCGACGGTGATCAGCGCGCGGCCGAAACCTTCGTGTGACAGGTTGACCATGGGCACCGCCATCAGGCCGCATTCCTTTTCGATCAGCGCCGAGATGCCGTTGTAGAAGGCCTTCACGCGCGACAGGGTTTCTTCGTCCGGGTCGCCGATTACCGGGATCTGGCGACGCATTTCCTTGGTCACGATGTACGGTGACAGGATGCGTTCGACGGTCCAGCCGTCGTAGGTGCCGTAGCTGTCGATGGCGCGCATCTGCTTGACCATTTCCTTGATGAAATCGGTCTGCATGATGGGATCTTGCTCGATGGTTTCGCTCATGAGTGTTCTCCAGAATTGACTGCGTTGATGGGGGAAGTTTGGATATGCGGGGTCGGTGCGAGAAAGCGGGCGGCAAGCAGGCCGGTGATGAAACCAAGCAGGGCGGCAAGTGCGGCGGCGAGGTCGCTTGCCCCTGCGGAGTCGGCCAGTGCGGCGCTGATCACGGCGAGCAGGGCGGGCAGCAGGTAGGCGAACAGGCCGGCGCGCAGCAGTTCGCTTTCGTCGACGTAGACCATCAGTTCGTCGCCTGGTCTGGCATCGGTCTGCGCCAGCGCCATGGCGGCGCGGCGGCGCGACAGATATTTGCCGAGGCCGGAGATGCCGCAACTGGATTGCGACTGGCAGGCGCTGCAACCGGACGACTCGCTGGAGGTGACCCAGGCCATGCCGTCGGCGGCGGAGACAACGCGAACGCGGGCTTCGATGGTCATTGGAATCTCCGTAGGTGCGAATTCATTTGCACAATGGCGGCGGAGTGTGCGAATGAATTCGCACCTACAGGGCAGGTGTCGGGGCGATTCATTCCGACCAGCCTTCCGCTTCCATCGCGGCGAAACGGTCGGCGTCCTTGTTCTGCATCCGCTTGGACAGCCAGGCCGGCGGCGCATCCTTCAAGCTTTGATTGAGGCCGCAGAGAAGTTCATCGACCGGCGTGCCTTCCTCGACCTTCATCGGCTGGATGCCGGCTGCCAGCAACTGCTTGATCGCGGAGGCGCCGACGGCGTTGCAGTACACCGCGGCGCAGCCTTCCAGCAACTCGATCTTGCGGGCCAGCTTGCCTTCGTGGCCGTCCATCGCGGTATCGGTGTCGTGAAATTCGGCTACTTCCACGAGACGGGCGTCATCCTCGGCCAGCTGGTAGATGCAGAACGCTTCGGCGGCGCCGAAGTGTTGATCGACGACGCGCCGGTCGGAACTGGCAAAAGCGATCTTCACGCTCATGGCTAGCACCTTTTCAGTGGAGTGGACGAGTTTCAGGTGTCGCATCGTGGCCTCCCTTGTCCGCGGCAAAAGCAGCATCCCCCGGACGGCTGGCATAGACGGAGCGATAGGCCGGCACTTCGTGGTGGCCGTGTTCGACGATCAGATTGGCCAGGTCGAACAACGCCTGCCGCGTGCCGCGGTAGCCGACCCACAGTTTCTGGTAGCCGCCGATCAGGTCGTATTGCGGGAAGCCGGCGCGCAGCAACGGCACGCCCAGGCGCCTGGCCGTTTCGGCGGCGTGCGAATTGCAGATCACCAGGTCGACGCCGTGCTCGCGCGCGGCCTGTTCCAGGTCTTCCAGATCGCCCAGCTTGACTTGTGTGGCCGGCACTTTTTCCAGAATCGCCGCTTTCGCCGGGGCGACGGCGGCGGTGACTGCGCAGCCCATGCCGGCGACCAGGTCGGCCAGCGCGAACAGCAGATCGGGATCGCCGGCGATGGCGACGCGGGCGAAGCCGAGCATGAAATGGGTATCCACCATCGCGTCCTGCAACTGCGCGCGTTGGCGTTCGATTTTTTCCGGCACCGGCTGGCCGCTGATTTCCGCCAGCGCGGCGATGAAGGCATCGACCGCTGCGATGCCCATCAGCGTGCCGAAGCGATAGTCGGGTACGCCGCTGCGCGATTTCAGCAGATCGGCGGCGGGGTTGAGCGAGGCGCCAATGACCAGCGTGGCGGCTGCTTCGCCCAGTGTCCTGATTTCAGACACCGAGGTGCCGCCGACGGTCAGCGGGCTGGATTCCTGATCGGTCAGATGGCCGTCGAGCGAGTCCGACAGGTCCGGCAACAGCACCGGACGCAGGCCGAACATCTCGATCAGATCCTTGATGTGTTCAAGGTCGCCCGGCGTCAGCAGCGAGCCGGCCAGGACGTTGACTTGTTTCTTGCGTTTGCCGACGCAAGTGCTTTGCGGCACCAGCACGTCGATCATCGCCTTCACCGCCAGCGCGTAGCCGGATTCCATGCAGCCGGTGAAGTCCGGCGTGTTTACCGCGATGACCGGGATGCCGTCGAATTCGGGATGTTTGGCGCGGAACTGATGCACCAGGCCATGAATGTCGGTGCCCTGGGTTTCCGATAGGCCGGTGGTCGGCAGCCCGATCATCGCCGGCCGGCTCTTCTCGGCGATGGTCTGCAAGCCCTGGATGACGTTGTCGTCGGCGTTCATTACCGTGGAGACCTGATCCATCGCGGTGGTCTGCAACGGGATCGGTTCGCGGAAATGGCGCACGAAGAACACCTTGCCGAACGCCGTGCAACCCTGCGAGCCATGCAGCATCGGCACCGCCCGGTCGATGCCGAGGAAGGCCAGCGACGCGCCGACCGGCTGACTGACTTTCAGCGGATTGACGGCAAGTGCCTTGTTGCGTTTGATGATCTCGGCCATGAGCGTGGAGTGACGACAAAAGACGATGAGGATGTCTTCTCTGTCGCAAGCCGCATGCCAAGGAAAAAGCCCTGATATTTCAGCGAGTTGGCGCGGGTGTCGGTTGTCGCAAATCCGACAAGCGGGGGAGGGGGTGGCGATGCCCGACAATCCGGGCCGGGATGGCGAGGCTAAATCAGTTTGCCCAGCACGTAGCCGATCACGATGCCGACGATCAGCGCAACGGTCAGACCCCGGTAGGTCAGCACATCCTGCGTATAGCCGCGTCGTATTGCGATGAATGAAACCAGGTAGCCGACCGCGTTGAGCAACCAGATAAAACCGATCGACAGGACTTTGACGATCAACGGGCCAACGAAAGGCACCAACGCGACGATGCCCAGCAGCCAGGCGAACGCATTGGTCAGCAGGCCGGCCACGAACACCGTGCCGGCGATGACGCGGGTGTCCACGCCCAACTGGATGCCGAACCAGACCCAGGCCGCCAGCGCGACGCAGAGCGGCAACATCACTTTCCAGTTCTGCCACCATGCCGGGGCGGTTTCGCTTGCGGGATCGGGGGCTTTATCCGGGGCAGGAAGGTTCATCGGGTTTCTCCCTCAGGGGCGGAAAGAACAATGTTGCGACCTGCGTCCTTGGCGGCGTACAGCGCCTTGTCCGCTCGGGCGATCCAGTCTTGCTGAGTTTCGCCGGGACGATACGCGGTAACGCCGAAGCTGGCGGTCATGCGATCGACCGGGGCGATGCCGGCCTGTTCCACGGCACGCCGCAGGTTTTCCGCCGTGGCCATGCCGCCGGTCAGGTCCTGTTGGGGCAGCAGGATGAGGAACTCTTCGCCGCCCCAGCGACACAGCACATCCGCACTACGCAAGCTGCAACTCAGTATTGCGCTGAACTGCTTCAACACGGCGTCGCCAGTGGCGTGGCCGTGCGCGTCGTTGATCGCCTTGAAATGATCGATGTCCGCCATCACCAGCGTCAGCGGCGTGCCATAGCGCGTGGCTTCCTGCATCCGGTTTTCAAGCAGGCGCAGGAAGCCGGAGCGGTTGAGCAGGCCGGTCAACGGGTCGGTGATCGAGCGCCGCGCCAGTTCTTCGTTCTGGCTCAGAATGATTTGATGCTTGGCATCCAGGCGGCGCATGAAGGCGAAAATCAACAGATAAACCCCGGTCAGGCTGAACAGCGTAATCAGGGTCAGGGTGCGGGATTGGCGGCGTCCCTCTTGCAGCACCCCGGAGAAGGGGACGCGAATCGAAATGAGGGCGCGTTTGCGGCCCAGTTGCTCGTAAAACCCGGCTTGGTTGCCGTACTGGCGGATCAGGTCGACCGGCGCCGCTTCCGGGCGGCCATGGCATTTCAGGCATTCGGTGCTGTTGGCCTGCACCGGCACCGCCAGATACAGCCACTTGCCGCCTTGTTGTTCGACGACTTCGTGGAACTCGCCGCTCTCCCCCGCGTTGAATCGCTGCAATACGCGCAGTTCGTAGTTGTCCGCCAGATTGATCGGATTGCGCGGGTTGTCGCTGGCCAGTTTGAAATAGATCGGCGCCAAGCCCCGCGCGTGACGCTCGGCGTTGAGTCGTTCCATGACCTGGCGGGCGATGAAGGTGCGCGACATCAATTGCGGGGAAAAATAGTCCGTCGCCAGTTTCTTCTCGTGCTGCAGGCGATAGATTTCCGGGCGCTGCACATCGGAAATATAGGTATGCACCGCGCGCTGGGTGAGCAGTACGTTGAGCGCCTGTTTTTCCGCTTCCTGCAGGGCATAGGCTTCGGAGCGCAGGCTGAATAGCCAGGCCAGCCCCAGAAAGAGCAGGCCGAACACGCCTAGTAACCAGAGCAATGCATTACGGTTTTTCTTCGACACTGATCTTCCAGCCCGTGGGCTTAAGGTTGCCGATACGGCAGTCGTCGCATTATGGGTGTATTGCTCAGCGGCGATCCAATGCAATTCGGGTCGCAGCATGCGGAATTGGACGTGTTTTTACGTCGCCACAGGTTCGTCCGTGCGTAACCCAGTTTGATGGCTGTGACCGGAATTGGGGTAGGTCAGTATGAAATTTTCAATAAACGTCTTGAATATTCTTTATTTACCAATGGGTTGCATTAAACTTTGAGTTGAAATTCTCACGTTGTGCTCACGAATGGCCGACTGGATGCCGGTTACATTTATTGCACGTTTTGTCGATAACGGTGGGTTGCGTGGGGTGTTATTGGAGATATCTCGATGAAAAAACAGGTTTGGTTCCTCTTCTTGTTGCCGGTTGTGTTGACTGGCTGCGCCACGCGCGAGTACGTACACGAGTACGTGCAAAGCCAGCTCAATCCGATGAGTGCGCGGACGAATGCACTCGATGGCCGCTTGGGTGCCGCAGAATCCGGCATCCAGTCCAACGCCGCGAAATTGCAGCAGTTGGACGCCTCGGTCACCGAAGTTCAGGTCACGCTGAAAGTGCATGCCGACCGCATCGCCAAGAACGAGGCTGATGTCGCACAGTTGTCGAAGACCGCACAGGAGGCGATGCAACGCGCCAATGAAGCAGGCAAGCTGGCCGAAGGCAAGCTGACTTACGAAGTGGTGTTATCCGACGACAAGCTGAAATTCGCGACCGGCAAAGCGGAATTGGGCGGCGTAGCGGAAGCTTCTCTGGATGAGTTCGTGGCCAATCTCAAGGGCGATAACAAAGGCGTTTATATCGAGATTCAAGGACATACCGACAGCAGGGGCGAAGCCGCGGACAATCTGAAACTGGGCGAGGCGCGGGCCGAATCGGTGAAGCGCTATCTCAATATCAAGGGCGGCATTCCGCTCCACCGCATGGCGACGATTTCCTACGGCGAGTCCGAGCCGGTTGCGGATAACCACGTTAAGGCTGGCCGCAAGCAGAACCGGCGCGTGGTTCTGGTCGTCATCCAGTAAGTGTTTCTTTCCCGCGCGGCACGTCGACTGCGTGCCGCGTTTTTATTTCCATCTTGCGTATTTACAAGGAGTGTTCATGACTACAACAACGACCGCCAGCGGGCTGGTAATCGAGGAAATCCTGTTGGGCGAGGGGGCTGAGGCTCAGGCCGGAAACATGGTCAGCGTGCATTACAGCGGTTTTCTGGCCAATGGCAGCAAGTTCGATTCCAGCGTCGACCGCAACGAGCCGTTCGACTTCCCGCTCGGTCGCGGCCATGTCATCCGCGGTTGGGATGAAGGCGTGGCCGGCATGAAAGTCGGCGGTAAGCGCAAGCTGACCATTCCGCCCGAACTCGGCTATGGCGCACGCGGCGCCGGCGGCGTGATTCCGCCGAATGCGACGTTGGTGTTCGATGTGGAGTTGCTCGCGGTTCGCTGAGTAGGCCGAACCCCATGTGTCATTCCGGTGCTGACCGGAATGACGCATCTCCGATTTCTTACCCTTTGCTCGCCTTCAATCCCGCTTCGATGCGGTCGCACAACGTTTCCAGAATCTTGATGCGGGCAAGGTTCTTGTCGTTGGCGGGGATCAGCGTCCAGGGGGCAATTTCCGTACTGGTGCGGTCGACCATGTCGCAGACGGCCTGTTCGTATTCAGTCCATTTTTCCCGGTTGCGCCAGTCTTCCGGCGTGATTTTGTAACGTTTGAAACCGGTTTTTTCCCGTTCCTGAAAACGTTTCAGTTGCTCTTCCTGGCTGATCGCCAGCCAGAACTTCACCAGCACCACGTTGTGTTCCGTCAGTTGCGTCTCGAAATCGTTGATTTCGCTGTAGGCGCGCATCCAGTCGTATTCCGAACAATAGCCTTCGACCCGTTCCACCAGGACGCGCCCGTACCAGGAGCGGTCAAATAAGGTCAGACGGCCGCGCCGGGGTAGATGCCGCCAGAATCGCCACATGTAGGGTTGTGCTTTTTCTTCATCGGTCGGCGCGGCGATGGGGATGATCTGGTAGCGCCGCGCATCGAGCGCGCCGGTGATGCGGCGAATGCTGCCGCCCTTGCCGGCGGCGTCGTTGCCCTCGAACACGCAGACCACGGAAATGTCGCCAAATCGCGGGTGTCGCGTCAGCAGGTTCAGGCGGCCCTGCAGTTCTTCAAGCCGTGTTTGATAGCGCTGTTTGTCGAGATTGGCGCTGAGGTCGAGGGCTTTCAGCAGGTGCAGGTTATCGACCGCTTTCGGCAGCGGTGGCGCGGGCAGCGAATGCACCGGTGCGGCATTCTGGTCGAGCCGCTGGCGCAGGTTGTCGAGCAGGATGCGGCCAAAGGTCAGGCTGCGGTAGCGTTCGTCTTCGCCTTCGATGATGTACCAGGGCGCTTGCGCAGTACTGCTGATGCGCAAGATCTTCGAGCTGGTCTGCAGGAATTTGTCGTAATGCCCGAAATGTTCCCAGTCGCGTTCGGTGACGCGCCAGCGCGTGTGCGGGTCTTTCTGCAGCGTCTTCAGTCGTTTTTCCTGACGATCCTTGGCCAGGTGAAACCAGAATTTGAGCACCAGCGCGCCTTCGTCGGAAAGCATGCGTTCGAACCGCACATTGCGCGCAATAGCCCGATCCAGTTCGGCGGTCTTGATACGGCCATAAACCCGGTCAAGCAGGGGCAGGCTGTACCAGGAACCTTGAAACACGGCGGTCTTGCCCTTTGGCGGCAACGCCCGCCAGAAACGCCACATCGGCGGGCGATCGCGCTCTTCGTCGGAAGGCTCGCCCATGCCGTGGGTTTCGATATGGCGCGGATCGAGCCACTGATTCAACAGTCCTACCGTTTCGCTGCGGCCGGCGCCGTCGACGCCACCAACCAGGATGACGACGGGAAATGCATGTGTGCTGATCAGGTCGTATTGCGCATCAAGCAACGCTTCGCGCAATGCCGGAAGCTGCTTTTCGTAACTGGCCTTATCGACTTTGTGGCCGATCTCTGCGGATTCGAACATCGTGTCTCCTTTAACCGCCCTACATGGGGCAGGGTTTCAGGATAACGCGAAGAAGCCGCTGTGGGCGCGGGTATTGCAGTAGGAAAAGTGGCTACAAGCAGATAAATAGCCGGAAACCTGTTCGATTTCGGCATCGGTCAGCTTTTTTGCAAACGGCATCATCGTGGCGCTTGCGCGGAGCGCATTTCTTCTCGATTCACTTGGAGTAATAAAGAAAGTTGGCGTATGACGCTTCCGCCACCTTGAACCACTGGATTTCCATGTCGCGGAAGCTCTTCCACTCCTTGTAAATCCGCGCGAAGGTTGGGTTCTTTGCCGCCTCCTCGTCATACATGGCAAAAGCCGCTTTCTTGGCGGCTTCCATGATGTCCTTCGGAAACGCATGCAACTTTGCGCCCTGTTTGATCAGCCGCATCATCGCTTGCGGATTCTTGTAGTCGTATTCCGCCAGCATGTTCACATTGGCTTCGACGCAGGCTGTTTCGAACGCAGCCTTGTAGGCCTCCGGCAGATCATTCCATTTCTGCATGTTGACGAAGAATGAGAGTTGCGGACCACCTTCCCACCAGCCGGGGTAGTAATAGTGTTTGGCGATTTTGTGGAAGCCCAGCTTCTCGTCGTCGTAAGGCCCCACCCACTCGGCCGCATCGATCGCGCCGCGCTCCAGGGACGGATAAATATCGCCGCCGGCCAGGGTTTGCGGCACCGCGCCGAGCTTGGCCATGATCTGGCCGCCGATGCCCGGGATGCGCATCTTCAACCCCTTCAGATCGGCCAGCGATTTGATCTCCTTGCGGAACCAGCCCCCCATCTGCACGCCCGTGTTGCCGCCGGGAAACTGGACAATGTTGTACTGCTTGAACAACTCGCGCATCAGCTTGATGCCGCCACCGAAATACATCCACGCATTCTGTTGCCGTGCAGTCAGGCCAAAGGGAAGGGCGCAATCGAAAGCGAACGCCATGTTCTTGCCGACGTAGTAATAACTCGCCGAATGGCCACACTCGACGGTGCCGTTCTGCACCGCATCGAGCACCTGCAAACCCGGCACCAGTTCGCCGCCGGCGTGCACGCGCAACTGAAATTTGCCGCCGGTGATCTTGTTGAGTCGGTCGGCAAGGATTTCCGATGCGCCATAAATGGTATCCAGACTCTTGGGGAAGCTCGAAGCCAGATGCCACTTGATGGCCGGGCCGTCGGAAAACGCCTTGGGCGCAAGCGTTGCGGCGGAAAGCCCCAAGCCGGCGCCGGCGGATTTCAGAAAAGTGCGACGTTGCATGGGTATTCCTGAAGATAGAAACCAGACCGGATCAGGCGCGTGGCCGGATCCGCACGATGACATCGATACTGTCCGCCAACATGCCTTCCGGCAGGGTCGGCATGCCGGAAATCTCCAGCGTATCGACCGGAATATCAGTCAGTTCGCCGCTGGCCATGTTGTAGAAATGATGATGCGGCACTGTGTTCGGGTCGTAGAACACCTTGCTGGGATCGACGATGACTTCCCGCACCAGGCCACGCTCCAGGAACAGCTTCAAGGTGTTGTAAACCGTCGCTTTCGACGTTTCGCTATGGTGCGCATTCACCACGGCCAGAATCTGGTCGGCGGATTGATGCTCGCAACGGGAAAACAACGCGTTGGCGATTTCAATGCGCTGATGCGTGGGGGCGATGCCAAACGAACGGAGACGTTCCGACATGGCAGCGCGGGATATGGGGTGGCGGGTGGAAAAGGGCATGTCAGCGTGATCCATCAAGAGGGCTATGCCAATTGTAGGTGGGGGGGATAAGTCGAGTCTAATGGAGTGAAACATGGTCGTTAAATATGGTTTGATCCCCGCAGAGCTTATTTCGGTCTGGAGCTATATCTGAAGCCTGCTGATGCTTTCGGCGAAGATTCCCATCATCTATCTGCTTCGGCGGCAATCATGTCATCGGAAGGGGGCGCGTGATGAAGCATCAACGTGATCTGTCGGTAATTTTGACACTCTTGACTTCCGCTGTTAGTCAATAAGGTGTAACCCACTGTTTTATATGGTTAGATGCATTTGGCATGTTTCATGCTTCGGTTTGCCTGCTAACTTTATCGAGGAGCTTCAAATGTTCAAAAAATCTGCCCTAGCTGTTGGTCTCTTGCTGTTGACCTCGGTAAGCGCCTATGCATTGCCCATAAGCTACAAATTTGACGGTAATGGCGACTTTTCTGTTGGAAATCAAGTTTTTTCGGATATCGACTTCACTGTCTCCATTTTGGGTGATTCCGCAGATGTGGGGACCGGTCTGTTGGGGGTAGGTATTCCCGCTATTGGCGGTCTAACGGCAACATTTGATTGGAACGGCTCCTCTTCGACATTTTTAAACGATGTATATGTTTTTGATAATCAAACAACCGGGGTGGGCGGACGCCTGGGTTTTGGTGTCCAAATGGGTGCTACCCTTTTGGATCTACTAATTCTTCGCAATGATTCTGCTGGGCTTAAATCATATGATCTGGTTTCGGATTTTTCTTTTTCTCAGGATGCCAGTAGAACTTCCGTCTTCGGTCAATGGAACCTCATGGGTTCAACAGAAGGTGATATCAGTATGACCAGCATCAACAATGTCAGCTTTTCCGCTCGGGTTACCACAAATGGCGGCCCTGGTGGCACTGTTCCCGAGCCTGGCACTCTCGCAATATTGGGCATTGGTTTGGCTGGATTGCTTGCAGCCCGTAGAAAGGCAAGCTAAACGCTTACATATCTGTCTTCTATAAGCGATACCAATAAAAATGCCCCGTGTACGGGGCTTTTTTATTGGTGCGCCCGGCAAGCGCACTCAGCGCCGTCGGAACCATCCGGTCAGGCTTAAACGTTGGCGCTGGGCGGGGGCGACTTCGTGCCAGAAGCGTTCCGATAAAAAGGTGACCAGGGTGCCGCCGCGCGGGGCGATTTCAATGGCCGTATCGGTGGCATCCGGCCAGAAACGCAGCAGGCCACCGTCGGCACTTGTCCAGTTTTCGTTGAGATACAGAATGACCGTCAGCGTGCGCCGGTCGTCGTCCTGGAACCGGTCGAGATGGCGGCGATAGCCGGCGCCGGGCGGGTAGATGGCAAAGTGCAGTTCGACGTCGAACAGACCGAGGAACAACGCTTGATTGACCGCCAGGCGCAGCGCCTCCAGTTTTGCCAATGCACCCTGCAAGGCGGGGCCGGCATGCGCTGCGTCGACCCAGAGCACATGGTCGCCGCGGATTTCGGAGCGGATTTCGGCGGTGCCACGTCCGACGCCGGCGCGATGAAAGGCGTTGTCGCTGTTCGCCGCCAGACATTCTTCGCGCAGGGCGGCGGTTTCGGTCGCATTCAAGTAGTCCGGATCCACACACCAGCCGGGGGCGGTCAGGGCATCGACAATCTGTTCGGTATCCATCGATCAGTATTTCGCCCGCACACGCCAGATCAGCGTGGCTTTGCCTTCCGCCGGCAGCGGGATATCCCAGACGGCGGTATGGGCCGTTTCCTTCTTGTGGGGATGGCTTTCCTGCAGCATTTGCCAGTCGCCCGGCATCGGTTCGATCACGGTGACGTTGATTTTTTCGGACTTGGCGTTACGAATTTCCATGACATAGGCCGTTTCTACAATGCTGCCGCGGGCATTGAAGCCGGGGGCGAGTTTCTGGAAATCGCTCTGCTTCTTGTCGGCGGTGATGTCGAACGCTTCGCCCAGTTTTAGCTTGACCGTTTCGCCCTTGGCTGTGTGCTCGATGCGGTCTTCGCCGATGAATTGGGCGCGCCCAGCGCTGTCTTTTTTGTAGACGCGGACGATGCCCTTGGGCAACGGCACGCCAAGATTTCCACCCTTGTTGCTGAACTCCATGTAGACACTTGGTTTCAGTTTGCGGCCCAGGTCGCCGTATTGACCGCCGTAGTACCAATCGGCGCCAATGAAGCGAAACTCCTTGTCGGTTTTTACTTTCTGCGCGGAGAGAAGTGCGACCTGTTTGGTTTGCTTGTCGAGCAGGGTGGTAAGGCGATCTAGCGTGTACAGGTGGTATTCGTACAGGCTTTCTTCCTGCATCTGCGGCGCGGCATCGGCCATCGCCATGGCTTTCATCATGACCGGCATGCGGCCGTGTTCGGGCTGTGCCCGATTCACTTCGCCGGCAACCAGTTGCAGACGCGTGTTGGGATATGCCGTGCCACTGGTATTGGTCAGGGTGACCCAGCCGTTCAGGTCGATGCTGTCTTCCTTGGCTGAGAGTTCCGCGACGTAATCCGCCTTCCAGGTCAGTCCGCCGGTGAGATAGGTCAATTCCAGGCCGATATCGGCCACGGTGTTGGCGCTGAGAAAACCGGTACTGGCCGGCACTTCCGTGTTGAACAGCATGGACAGGGTCGGGCGGTCGCGCAATGTGGCGGGTACCGCGCTGAAACCCAGACGGCCGGGAATGCCGGTTTCCACCCGATCCTTGAATTGCAGGACGGCACCTTCGTTGGCCGCGAGCACGGTGGCGTATTCGCTGAATTCGACGCCGGTAATCGGCTGGTTGCGGATCACCCGCACCGATTCGCCGACCGATTTTTCCAACAGTTTCTGCGGCGTCAGCAAATCGAAATCGAAATTCTGTTCAAGCAGGGTGAGTTTTTTTCCGTCGAGCGAACGCAGCAGCGCGGTTTCAGGTTGCATGCGCGCGGAAACATCGCGCCAGGCGAGCAGGTTGTCGCCGTTGTTGACGCGCACTTTGCGGGCATCCTTCACCAAGGCGAGGTCGCCGTTATAGATGGTCACCGCGAGTGCAGTCTGTTCCGCCGAACTGCTCGGACGTTCGTCCAGCGCGTTGGCGTTAGGGATCGCCCCCTGGGCGGCAAGCAGTGCAAGCACAAGCAAGGTTTTTTTCATTTTGGTTCTCCTGGCGGACAAGCATTCATATCAATCAGCAAATCGACCCCGCAATCCGGTTGAACAGCTGCGGCGGGAATGGCTGCGCCGTCCCGCCAACGGGTTAGTGCATCGCGTTTGTCGATGCCGCGGATCAAGTACAGGACTTGGTGTGTCTGCGATAAGCGTCGCGCCGAGAGGGTTACCCGCTGCGATGGCGGTTTCGGTGCATTCAGCACCGCCATCGCGTCGGGCGTAACGTTATCGTTTCCCCAATTGTGGTCCGGAAACAGGCTGGCGGTGTGTCCATCCTGGCCCAGGCCGAGCAGCACCAGATCGAATGTTGCGCCGCCGCTAAGTTCCCGCGCATAGGCCGTTGCCGCCGCTTCGGCGCCCAGTTCGGCGGGGATGATATGAATCTGGCTTGCGGGTATGGCGACCCGATCGAGCCAGGCTGAGGCCGCCATCTGGCTGTTGCGTTGCGGATCGCTCCGCGGCAGACAGCGTTCGTCGCCGAACCAGATATGCCAGCGCGCCCAATCGTGGGCCTGGCCGGCCAGTGCGCGATACAGGGTTTCCGGCGTGCCGCCGCCGGCCAACACGAGATGGAATTCCTCGCGCGCCGCAATGGCCGCCGCCGCTGCCCGGTTTACCCAGGCCAAGGCGGCGGCAAGCCAATCCGATTCCGCAACGACATGCCAACGCATCCGCGCGGTCGTGGACGATGAATCGATCGAAGTCGGAGTGGGCGTGGTCATGTGCATCGGTTCGGCGAGGGAAAACGGATAAAATCGACCGGATTTTAGTCGCGTACCCCAAGCCCCCATGACTCCTGTACTTATCTTCGACATCGAAACCATCCCGGACATTGACGGCCTGCGCCGCCTGCACAACGTCGGCCCGGAGGCCAGCGATCACGAAGTGGGCGAGATGGGGCTGCTGATGCGCCGCCAGCAGACCGGCGGTTCCGATTTCCTGCCGCATTACCTGCAGCGCGTGGTGACGATTTCCTGCGTGCTGCGCACCGAAAAGACCTTCAAGGTCTGGTCGCTGTCGCATCCCGAAGCGAGCGAAGCGGAGATGCTGCAACGCTTCTTCGACGGTATCGAAAAGTACACGCCGCAAATCGTGTCCTGGAACGGCGGCGGTTTCGATCTGCCGGTGCTGCATTACCGTTCCCTGCTGCATGGCGTTACCGCGCCGCGCTATTGGGACTGGGGCGACGATGATCGCGATTTCAAATACAACAACTATCTGAATCGCTATCACACCCGCCATCTCGATCTGATGGATGTGCTGGCCAGTTTCCAGGCGCGCGCCAATGCGCCGCTCGACGCACTGGCCAAATTGCTCGGCTTTCCCGGCAAGTTGGGTATGGACGGCGGCGCGGTGTGGGATGCCTTCCAGCGCGGCGAACATGCCGCCATCCGCGATTATTGCGAGACTGATGTGGTCAATACCTATCTGGTGTTTCTGCGCTTCCAGAAGATGCGCGGTGTATTGACCGCCGCGCAATATGACGAGGAAATCGGCGTGGTGCGGGCAGCGCTGGAGGAGATCGGCGCCGATCACTGGTTCGAGTTTCTGGAGGCTTGGCCGACATGAGGCGGGGAAGATCGACCCGGTCGGCGAGCGAGTCGACCAACGCGCCGCCCATGCTGATCGAGTCGCTCGACCACGAAGGCAAGGGCATCGGCCGCCGCGACGGCAAAACGATCTTTGTCGACGGTGCCTTGACCGGCGAAATCGTCATTGCTTCCAGCTATCGCAAGAAACCGGAGTTCGAGCAGGCGCAGGCCACGCAAATCGTCAAGGCCAGCCCGTTTCGGGTGGCGCCGAAATGCGCCTGGTTCGGCGTTTGCGGCGGCTGTACCCACCAGCATCTGGACGAAGCCGCGCAAGTCGCCGCCAAGCAGCGCGTGTTGGAAGATTGTTTCGAACATATCGGCAAGGTCGCTCCCGAGACCATTTTGCCGCCCATCCACGGGCCGACCTGGGGTTACCGAACCCGTGCCCGCTTGTCGGTGCGCAACGTCGCCAAGAAAGGCGGTGTGCTGGTGGGCTTCCATGAGCGGCGCAGTAGCTACGTCGCTGACATGACCAGTTGCGAGGTGTTGCTGCCGAACATTTCGGCGTTGCTGCCGAAGCTGCGAGCATTGGTCGAAAGTCTGTCGATCCGCGACCGCTTGCCGCAGATCGAGTTGGCGGCGGGCGAGACCCTGTCGGTGCTGGTCTTGCGCATCATGGATCCGCTCACGCCGGAGGATGAGGAAAAGCTGCGCGATTTTGCCGATCTGCACGGCATTCAGTTCTGGTTGCAGCCGAAAGGACCGGATACCGCCTATCCGTTCCATCCGCTCGATGCCCCTGAACTGGCGTATTCCTTGCCCGAATTCGATCTGGCCATGCCGTTTCGGCCGACCGAATTCACCCAGGTCAATCACGGCATCAACCGCATGTTGATTCGCCGCGCCATGCGTTTGCTGGCGGTGCAACCCGGCGAGCGGATCGCCGATTTCTTCTGCGGTCTGGGCAACTTCAGCTTGCCGATCGCTCGGCTCGGCGCTCACGTGGTCGGCATTGAAGGCAGCGAAGGGCTGGTGGCGCGCGCGCGGGAAAATGCGGCGCGCAACGGCTTGTCCGAACGCAGCGAATTCAGCGTCGCCAATCTGTTCGAGATGACGCCGGAGCGCTATGCGGAACTGGGCAGCTTCGACAAACTGCTGATTGATCCGCCGCGCGACGGTGCGATCGAATTGGTCAAGTCGCTGCCGGACGCCGACGCGCAGGGTGCCTTGCCGTCGCGGATCGTTTATGTCTCCTGCAGTCCGGCTACTTTGGCGCGGGATGCCGCCGTGCTGGTGCATCAAAAAGGCTATCGCCTGAAAACGGCCGGTGTCGCCAACATGTTCCCGCATACCGCGCACGTTGAGAGCATCGCGTTGTTCGAGCGATAGTGCGGCCAATTGCGGCGCGTTACACTGACGCCCTCGCAACTACCGCACCGCTCGCTTGGATGCCATCCCTTTAGAGGCGCTCCTCGGCGCCTTGGTCTTGCTGCTGCTGTTGTCCGCATTTTTTTCCGGCTCGGAAACCAGCATGATGGCGGTGAACCGCTACCGCCTGAAAACCCTCTCGAAATCCGGCCATCGCGGTGCGCAACTGGCGGAAAAGCTGCTCGCCCAGACCGACAAGCTGCTTTCGGCCATTCTGATCGGCAACAATCTTGTCAACTCCGCGGCTGCGGCATTGGTCACGGTCATCGTGTTTCGCCTGTTCGGCGAGAGTGAGCTGGCCCTGACACTGGCGACATTGTTGGTCACTTTCCTGATCCTGGTTTTTTCCGAAGTCACGCCCAAAGTGATCGGTGCGTCCTGGCCGGAACGTCTGGCGCCCGTTGTCAGTTTTCCGCTGACTTTCCTGGTCAAACTGTTGCGACCTGTAATCTGGTTTGTGAACCTGTTCGTCCAGGTGCAGTTGAAACTGTTCCGACTCAATCCAAGCGGGGTTTCGGAGCACAGCATGGGGGTGGAAGAGTTGCGCACCTTGCTGGCGGAATCCGGTGCGCTGTTGCCCAGTCAGCATCGCAGCATACTCAGCAATCTGTTCGATCTGGAGGATGTGACGGTCGACGATGCAATGCTGCCGCGCGGCCAGATCGAGGCGATCGATCTGGCTGCCGAGCCGGAAGAAATCGTGCGCCAGCTCGGCACCAGTCACCATGCCCGGTTGCCGGTGTATGAGGGCGAGCCGAATAACGTCATCGGTATCCTGCATGTCCGTCGCGCCCTGGCGCGGTTGCAGGAAGAGGAGTTCGATGCGGATGAGTTTCGCAGCTGGCTGCGCGAGCCCTATTACATCCCGTCCGGCACTTCGCTCTATGTGCAACTGACGCAGTTTCAGGCCACCCGCCAGTCGCTTGGCCTGGTGGTGGACGAATATGGCGAGTTGCTCGGCCTTGTCACCGTCGAAGACATTCTTGAAGAAATCGTCGGCGAATTCACCGCGGTGCTTCCCGGTGGACAGGTGGCCGATAGCATGCAGGAGGATGGCAGTTATCTGGTCGATGGTGCGGCTTCGCTGCGGGAGTTGAATCGCAAGCTGAAACTGCAGTTTCCGGTGGAAGGGCCGCGTACGTTGAACGGATTGCTGCTCGAACATCTTGAGGCAATGCCGGAGGCTGGGGTGAGTGTTCTGATTGCCGGTTATCCGGTTGAAGTCGTGCAGGTTCAGGACCGTATGGTAAAGACCGCCAAAATCGGCGCGCGCCGCTCCCAGAGCTGAGTTTGAGGTGTGTTGGCGTACTCCTTGGTTCCTTTACATTTGCGGGGGCGGGGGGCAATATCCCAGCCCAAGTCGGTAACAAATCAAGCTGATACACAAGGAGCGCGAGGGGGTAATGGTTGCAGTTACAGTTGGCGCCAATCTGACGGGTCTTTGCCGTGCCATGGTGACGCAAGGCCTGCTTTCTCCGGAGGAAGGCGAGAGTCTGCAAAACCAGTCGCGCGGTTCCGGTGAAACTTTCATCGCCAGCCTGCTGCGTACGCGCCGCTTCCGCGCCGATCAAATAGCCGCTTTTGCTTCCGTCACCTTCGGGTTGCCGTTGTTCAATCTCGATGCGCTGGACCCCGGCGTCATTCCCAAGGGCGCCGTCGATCCAAAACTGCTGACCAAGCATCGGGTGTTGCCGATTACGTTGCGCGGCAATCGGCTGTTCGTGGCCATTTCCGATCCGAGCAATCTGAAAGCGCTGGACGACATCAAGTTTCAGACCAGCCTTGCAGCCGAGCCCGTCGTGGTCGAGGACGACAAATTGGGGCGCTGGCTGGACAACTACGGCGAAGCCACCGAAGACAGTATTCTCAAAACCATCGAGACCGAGGATCTCAACCTCGAATTCAGCGATGACGAGGCACAGAATGCGGCCGATACCGCCGCTGCGATCGATATCGACGACGCGCCAGTCGTCAAGTATCTGCAAAAAATGTTGCTCGATGCCATCAACAGCGGCGCGTCGGACATCCACTTCGAGCCTTACGAGAAGAGTTACCGCATCCGCTACCGCATGGACGGCATGCTGTATGAAATTGCGCAACCGCCGCTGGCGATCAAGGACAAGATCGCCTCGCGCATCAAGGTGATTTCCAAGCTGGATATTTCGGAAAAGCGGGTGCCGCAGGACGGCCGCATGAAGCTGGTGCTGTCGCGCAGCAAGTCGGTCGATTTCCGGGTTTCCACCTTGCCGACCATTTACGGCGAAAAAATCGTCATGCGTATCCTCGATTCCACGTCCGCGACGATGGGGATCGAGAAGCTGGGCTACGAGCCGGAGCAACTCAAATTGTTGCTGGATGCGGTGCAACGGCCGTATGGCATGGTGTTGGTGACCGGCCCGACTGGTTCCGGCAAGACCGTTTCGCTGTATGCCTGTCTCAATATTCTGAACAAGCCCGGCGTCAATATTTCCACGGTCGAAGACCCGGTCGAAATCCAGTTGCCCGGCATCAACCAGGTCAACGTCAACGAAAAGGCGGGCCTCGATTTCTCGGCGGCCATGAAGGCTTTTCTGCGTCAGGATCCGGACATCATCATGGTCGGCGAAATTCGTGACCATGAAACCGGCGATATCGCCATCAAGGCTGCCCAGACCGGCCACATGGTGCTGTCCACGCTGCATACCAACGATGCCCCGGCAACGCTGACTCGGCTGATCAATATGGGCATTCCCAGCTACAACGTGGCGGCTTCCGTGCAGTTGATCACGGCGCAGCGTCTTGGCCGCAAGTTGTGTCCGAGCTGCAAGACGCCAATCGATATCCCGCCGGAAGCCTTACTGAATGCCGGCTTCGGCGAAGCCGATCTGGACGGTTCCTGGCAGCCTTATGGCGCAGTGGGCTGCGACACCTGCAAACATACGGGTTACAAGGGGCGCCTGGGTATTTACCAGGTCATGCCGATCACCGAGGCGATCAACCGCATCATTCTGAAGAACGGCTCGGCCGTGGATATTGCGGAACAGGCCAAGCGGGATGGTGTCCTCAACCTGCGCGAGGCCGGTCTGCTCAAGGTTAAACAAGGCCTCACCTCGCTCGAAGAGGTGCTGGCCGTGACCAACGAATAACGCGTAGCAGTCAAAAGGACAATTATTCATGGCGGTGGCTCAAGGTTCTGCGACCAAGCAGGCTCCCTATATTTGGGAAGGAACCGACAAGGTCGGCAAGAAGGTCAAGGGCGAAATGCTGGCGCCTGGCGAGGCGTTCGTACGCCAGGCTTTGCGGCGGCAGGGCGTCAATGTCGTCAAAGTCAGCAAGCAGGGCTTGTTCACTCGGGGCGGCAAGATCTCGTCGAAGGACATTGCGCTGTTCACGCGTCAGCTGGCCACCATGCTCAAGGCCGGTGTGCCTTTGCTGCAGGCCTTCGATATCTCGGCGCGTAGCCACTCCAATCCTGCCCTGCAACGACTGCTGGGCGAAATCAAGGGGGATGTGGAAACCGGTTCCAGCATGAGCGTGGCGTTCCGCAAGTACCCGAAATACTTCGATGGCCTGTATTGCAATCTGGTTTATGCCGGCGAACAAGCCGGTATTCTGGATACCGTGCTCGACCGCATCGCGTCTTATCAGGAAAAGATGCTGGCCATTCAAGGCAAGATCAAATCCGCCCTGTTTTATCCCGCCATCGTGCTGACCGTGGCTTTTATCATCACCGCAGGCATCATGTTGTTCGTGATTCCCGCCTTCAAGGACCTGTATGGCAAATCCGGTGCCGATCTGCCGGCATTGACCCTGTTGGTGATGACGATTTCCGATGCCTTCGTGAATTACTGGTATCTGATCTTCGGTGGCATCGGTATTGCGGTATTTGCCATCTTGCGCGCCTGGAAGCAGTCACCCGCATTCCGCAACAAGATGGATGCCATGATCCTGAAAGTGCCGGTCTTCGGTCCGCTGATCGAGAAGGCCACGGTTTCACGTTGGGCGCGCACTTTCTCGTCCATGTTTTCCGCAGGTGTGCCTATGGTCGAGGCGCTGGATTCGGTGGCGGGTGCCGCCGGCAATCACGTCTTCATGGAAGCCACGATGAAAATCAAGAGCCAGGTCTCGACCGGTTCCAGTCTCGCGGTTTGTCTGCAGGGCGCCGGGGTGTTCCCGAACATGCTGATTCAGATGGTTTCCATCGGCGAGGAATCCGGTGCGCTGGATTCCATGCTGTCGAAAGTGGCGGATTACTACGAACGCGAAGTCGACGATGCCGTCGCCGGTATTTCGAGTTTGATGGAACCATTCATCATGGTGATTCTGGGCACACTCATCGGTGGCATCGTTATCGCCATGTACCTGCCTATCTTCAAGATGGGGTCGGTCGTCTGATTCTCGATCCGGTCGTTTCTCCCGTGCTTGAAGTACTGCTCGTTCAGCCCATGCTGTTTGTGGCGTTGGCAAGCCTGCTGGGTTTGCTGGTGGGCAGTTTCCTCAATGTGGTGATCCATCGCCTGCCGCACATGATGCAACGCGACTGGCGGGAGCAATGTGCCTGGATCGAGGGGAAGTCCTTCAATGACGAACCACCCTACAATCTGGTCGTGCCGCGTTCGGCTTGCCCAAGCTGCCAGCATCCGATTGCCTGGTACGAGAACATTCCGGTTCTGAGTTGGCTTGGGCTCCGGGGGCGCTGTTCGGAATGTGGTGCCGCCATTTCGCTGCGCTATCCATTGGTGGAAATGCTGACTGGCGTCTTATTCGGTTATGCCGCGTGGCATTGGGGGGTGAGCTTGCAGACTCTGGTCGTATGGGGTTTGCTGGCCAGTCTGGTCGCCTTGAGCTTCATCGATCTGGACACTCAGTTATTGCCGGACAACATTACCCTGCCTTTGGCCTGGGTGGGGCTGCTGGTCAATCTGAACGGAATGTTCTGCCCGCTCGATCAAGCGGTCATCGGTGCGGTTGCGGGATATGTCGCGCTCTGGTCGGTCTATCACCTGTTCAAATTGCTGACCGGCAAAGAGGGCATGGGATTCGGCGACTTCAAATTGCTGGCTGCGCTGGGGGCCTGGTTGGGCTGGAAAATGTTGTTGCCCATCGTGCTCGCCGCCAGTTTCATCGGAGCGCTCGTCGGTATCGGTTGCATCGTGTTTGCCGGTCATGACCGTGCCAAGCCGATGCCTTTCGGCCCCTGGCTGGCTTTGGGCGGATTGATCGCCCTGTTCTGGGGTGAACACATCCTGCGTCTCTGGCTGGGATGAAAACAGTCGGGAGGAGCCTGAGTCCCCCTTTCTGCGTCGGACTCACGGGCGGCATCGGCTGTGGCAAAAGCGTGGTTGCCGAGCGCTTCGAGCGCCTGGGTGCCGCAGTCGTCGATACCGACCGCATCGCGCATGAACTCACTGCGGCACAGGGCGCCGCGATGCCGGCAATCGTCGCGGAACTCGGTGCCGAAATGGCAAGCGAAACCGGCGCGCTGAACCGTGCCGCCATGCGTGCGCGTGTTTTTGCCGATGCTGATGCCCGCAAAAAGCTCGAAGCCATTCTGCACCCGCTGATTCGCGCCGAATCGAGGCGTAGGGTGGCGGACGCGACTGCGTCCTATGTGCTGCTGGTCGTGCCCTTGCTGGTGGAAAACCTGAGCGTCTATCGGCCCTTGCTGCATCGAATCGCAGTCGTGGACTGCGACGAAGCGCAGCAACTGGCAAGAACCGCCGCACGACCGGGTCTGAGTTTCGAGCAAGCCAGAGCAATCCTGGCTGCCCAAGCCAGCGCTGAATCGCGGCACGCGATTGCCGACGACTTGATCGATAACCGGGGTGAAATGGTCGCTCTGGACCGACAAGTCGAGCGTCTTCATGTCCTGTATTTGAAACTGGCTGCGGCTCTATCCAGGACAACTTAAAACAATTCATTGCACTAAGCATGGGCAATCCTGCAAAATCGCTGCCCATTCAAGCTCTTGCGTTGAATTTCTCACCTAACTCGTCGGATTGACCCGGTGACCGTCTACGAATTCCCTCTGAGCGAGCGCATCCGCACCTGGCTGCGCCTGGAAGATCTCTTTGACAAGGCCATGTTTTTTGCCCGGGCGGAAGACGCACGTTCGCATCATGCGGCCTTGTTGGGTATCTTCGAAATCGTCGATGTGACGACGCGATCAGAAATGAAGAGCGAGCTGATTCAGGAACTGGATCGGCAAAAATCCAGCCTGGAGGCGCTGCGCGCCAATCCCGCGGTCGACTCGACCCGTTTGAACGACATTCTTGGCCGCATCACTTCTGCGTTGGCTGAAATCCATGCCATGACCGGCAAGATCGGCCAGCATGTCAGAGAGAACGAATGGCTGGCTGGCATCAAAGGTCGGGCCGGTATTCCTGGCGGTGCCTGCAGTTTCGATTTGCCGGTGTATCACTTCTGGCTGAGTCAGCCTGCGACGCAGCGTTATGCCGACCTGATGGAGTGGCTGGGGCCATTGCTGCCGCTTAAGAGCGCGGTCGACGTGGTATTGCGCATCCTGCGGGAAAGCGGTCACGTCAGTCAGCATACGGCCGTACAGGGTATGTTCCAGCTCATGCTGGGCGGACGCACGGCGCATCTGTTACGGGTTGCGCTGAGTGCGCCGTGTGCGCCGGAAGTCAGCGCAAACAAATATGCGCTCAATATTCGACTGCTGACTCCGGATACTGCTCAGAAACCGCGGCCTTGCGATCGCGATGTGGTCTTCGAACTGACCTTCTGTAGTCTCTGATTCTTGCAGCAGGCGAGGGCGGCTGCCCTGGCCCGCCTAATCCAGTTTCGACAAATTGGTGTTGCGCAGCAGGTTCAGCCGCGCAGCGAGGGGGTGTGCATGTGCCGCAAACTGGGCCTTGTAACGGTTTTCCAGCGGATAGGCAGTCGGGAGTTTCATCGCCAGTGGATTGCGTTGCGTGCCATTGACGCGGAACTCGTAGTGCAGGTGCGGTCCGCTGGCGAGTCCGGTGGCACCGACATAACCGATGACCTGGCCCTGGCTGATTCTGCTGCCGCGTTTGATGTTCTTGCTGAAGCGGGACAGGTGGCCATAAGCCGTGCTGTAAGGTGCCTGATGGTTGAGCACGACCAGATTGCCATAGCCGCCTTGCCTGCCGACGAAACTGACTACCGAGTCGGCCACCGCGCGCACCGGTGTACCGGTGGGGGCCGCATAATCGACGCCCTTGTGGGAGCGCCAGATCTGCAGAACCGGGTGTAAGCGGGCCAGCGTGAAGCCGGAGGAAATCCGGTCGAACGGCATCGGCGACTTGAGGAACGCGCGCTTCAGGCTTTGTCCTTCGGCGCTGTAATAACCGTCTCGGCCCTGCGGATCCTTGAAATAGACCGCGCGATACGACTGACCCTGATTGATGAATTCTGCCGCCAGCAAACGGCCGGTTTTGACCAGTTGCCCATTGAAGTAGAACGCTTCGTAAACTACCGAGAAATGGTCGCCGCGGCGCAAGTCTCTATGGAAATCGATGTCGCCGGAGAACGCGTCGGCCATTTCCGAGGCAATCCGGTCCGGCACATCGGCCGCGTCGGTAGCGCCGAACAACGAACCCTGGACCGAACCCGAGCGCATGACCGGGCGCATTTCGGGTTGAATCGCCTGCTGAGTAACCTGGAAACTGTCCTTGTCCCGGTTGATGCTGACCAACGAAGTATCGGAAACCAGATAGCGCAGCAACAGCAGGCGTCCGCTCGAACTGACTCGCGCCAGCACGCTGTGACCGGGAATCAGGCCATCGATGGACTTGGACTGGCGCGCGGCGGAGATGATTTCTTGCCGATCTTCCTGATTGATTCCCAGCCTTTGCAGCAGGTTGGACAGTGTTTCGCCGCGTCCGATGCGTTCTTCGCGCCAGAAATCGAAAGTGCCGCTATCGCTTGGTTGGGCTTCCGGCAGCGTCAGCACCTCGACTACGGTTTCGCGGGCGATGGTTTCGGTCGCCGTGTCCGGGGCAATGCCGAAGGCCGCGACGACACCGAGAAAGGGCAGGGTAGCCAGGGCCAGGAAAATGCGCTTCTTGAGCAGATTTTGCGAGAAATTCATTGCTTGGAAACTCCCTGTTAAGCCGCGTGAGGGTAACAGGATTGCCTATCGGCAGAAAGTGCTATGTGCTTGAGGCTAAAGTTAGCAGGACGGGTGCCGATATCGGCCTCGCAACCCGAGCCCCAAGCCATGCCCGTACCCAGATTCAACACACAGACCAACGAACAAACCGTATTGCTGCGGATACAGACGGAGATGGACCGTCATTTGCTGGAACATGACGCGCCGGAAGAATTCGTCGGATTCCTGCACCTGCATTGGGCGCGACTGCTGACCGGCATTTTCGTCTCGAAGGGCAATCGGAGCGCCGATTGGCAGGCGGGCTGGGATACCGTCAATGCGTTGTTGTGGAGCCTGGCACCGAAATCGTCGCGCAGCGAGACCGAGACGATGCTGCGAATGTTGCCGACGCTGCTGGCGCGTTTGCATGAAGGATGCGCCGCGTTGTCGATCCCGATGGCGGAGCGCGATGCGTTGTTCGAACGGCTGGCCATGATGCATGCCGCCGTGGCACGCGCCGGATTGCGCTGTCGCAGCGAGGCGGAAGCCGCAATCACGCATCTTGCCGCCATTACGGAACCGGACGAAGAAGTCAACCTGGCGACGTTGACGCCGCCCAAAAACGCCTCTATCGAATTCGAAGCGCCGCCCTCCGCCAACTCACCGTTGCCGATGCCGACCCTGAAAATCGGCGATCGCGTGCGCTTTCGCCAACAGGATCAGACGCGGATGCTGCATGTGAAATGGATCAGTCCGGCGGGCGGTATGTACCTGTTCGGCAACGAGCAGGGACTCGATGCCATGACCTTGACGCGGACCCGCCTGTCCGACCGGTTTTCACAGGGGCAGGCCGCGTTGGTCTGCGATTGAGCACGCGTACCGGTCAGGGCCGAGTTTCCTGCTGCGCAGGCAAGGCGGCTGCAGAATCCCAGCTGCCGCCCAATGCTTTGAACAAATCCGCCGTCGCCGCGAGTTGTGCGCGGCGCGCATCGATGCCGCCTTGCTCCGCCTGGAACAGATTGCGCCGCGCATCGAGCGTTTCCAGGTAATTCGAAATACCGTTCTGATAGCGCAGATCGGCCAGTTCGGCCGCACGCTTCAAGGCGCTGACACGATGTGTCTCGGCTAGGGCGGATTCCCGTGCCTGACGATGTGTCACCAACGCATCCAGCACTTCCTTGAAGGCGATCTGCACGCTCTGTTCATAGGCAAGCAAGGCTTGATCCTGGCGTGCGCCGGCGGCCTGGACGGCGGCTTCGGTACGGCCGGCATTGAACAGGGTCTGGCTCATGCCCAGCGCCAGGCCCCAGATGCCGGCCGGGCCGGAAAACAGATCGGCCAGCGCCTTGCTCTCGCTGCCCAGATGCGCGGTCAGCGACAGATTCGGATAAATCGCCGCGCCCGTTTCGCGTATGCGGGCCTGTGTGCCCAGCAGTTTCTGTTCGGCCTGGCGCAGATCGGGGCGGCGTTTCAGCAAGTCGGCAGGCAGACCGGCCGGCACCGCGGGCGGCAGGGCGAGTTCGCTCAGGCGCAAGCCGCGGGAAACTTCCGTCTCGACGATCTGACGCGGTTCGCGCCCCAATAGCACCGCCAGTGCAAATTCCTGCTGGCGGACCTGCTGGCCGAGTTGCGCCAGGCTGACCTCGACACTGGCCAGTTCGGCTTCGGCCTGACGCAAGGCCAGTTCGGAAGTAACGCCGCCTTCGAAGCGCAAACGCTGCAAGTCGACCGCTTCGCGCCGGTTGACCAGCGTGTCTTGCGCCAGTTTCATCGAAGCATCGAGGGCCGCCAGGGCGAAGTAGCTTTGCGCCACCGTGCCGATCAGGCTGGAGCGCACCGCCTGGCGGGCATATTCCGTCGCCAGCAGATCGGCGCGCGCCGCGGCGCTGGCTTGCCGGTAGCGGCCCCACAGATCGACCTCCCAGGCGGCCTGCACATCGAGCTTGAAATTGTTGCTGATCAGCTGCGTGCCGGCCGGCATGGTGCCTTTGCCGGTGACACGTGAACGGCCGACATTGCCTTCCAGGCTCAGTTCGGGATAGCGGTCGGCATTGGCCAGGCCGAGGTTGGCGCGTGCTTCCTCGATGCGCGCGGCGGCCAGTTTCACATCCCGGTTGTGTGCCAGCGCCTCGTCGATCAGTTTGTCCAGCGCCGGATCGCGGTAAGCCCTCCACCAGTCGGCGGCGACGCTTGCCTGGCCATTGCCTTCCGGCCAGGCCGCCGGCAGATCGGCTTGCAGGTGTTTCATCGGAGGCAAGCTCACGCAACCCCCCAGAACCAGCAATGAAAGCAGAATCAGACTGTTACGCATGTTCGTCTCCCTGCACGGCGGCGCCGTGATAATGAATCGGGCCGGGGAACAGGCGGCGCACGACGAGATAGAGCACCGGCACGATGAACACCGCCAGCACCGTGGCGGCGATCATGCCGCCCATGACGCCGGTGCCGATGGCTTGCCGGCTGGCCGCGCCGGCGCCGCTGGAAACGGCCAGCGGCAGCACGCCGAAGATGAACGCGATGGAGGTCATCACGATCGGCCGGAAGCGCAGCTTGCAGGCTTCCAGCACCGCCTCCAGCGTGGCCTTGCCCTGCACCTCAAGTTGGCGTGCGAATTCGACGATCAGGATCGCGTTCTTCGCCGACAGGCCGATGATCGCGATCAGGCCGACCTTGAAGTAGACGTCGTTAGGCAGTTCGCGCAGCGTCACCGCCAGCACTGCGCCGAACACGCCCATCGGCACCACCAGCAGCACTGCCAGTGGCACCGTCCAGGATTCGTACAGCGCCGCCAGACACATGAACACGACGATGATCGACAGCGCGAACAACACCGGCGCCTGCGAGCCGGACAGGCGTTCCTCGTAGGACGTGCCGGACCACTCGTAGCCGATGCCGGGCGGCAGTTTGGCGGCGATCTCCTGCATCGCCTGCATCGCCTCGCCGGTGCTGCGGCCGGGTGCCGGACCGCCGGCGACCTTCATCGCCGGCACGCCGTTGTAGCGATCCAGTTTCGGCTGTCCCACCACCCAGCGCGGCGTGGCGATTTCGGACAGCGGCACCATGCCGCCCTTCGATGTGCGCACGCGCAGGCTGAGCAGGCCTTCCGGCGTGGCGCGGGCGCCGGCATCGTTCTGCATCACCACGCGCAGCACGCGGCCCTCGCGGATGAAGTCGTTGACGTAGGCGGAGCCGAGCGATACGGCCAGGGTCTGGTTCAGTTCGGCCATGTCGATGCCGAGGCTGCTGGCTTTCAGGCGGTCGATATCGAGCAGCAATTGCGTCGCCGGTTCCTTGCCTTCCGGCCGCACACCGGCCAGACGCGGGTCTTGCGACGCCATGCCGAGCACCAGATTGCGCGCTTCCAGCAGTTTTTCGCGGCCGAGGCCGCCGCGATCCTGCAAGCGGAAATCGAAGCCGCCGACCGCGGCAAGTTCCGGAATCGGCGGCGGATTCAGCGCGAAGATCATCGCCTGCTTGACGCTGAACAAGGCCATGTTGGCACGCTGCACGACCTTCAGCGCGTGGTCGTTGGCGCCGGTGCGCTCGTCCCAGTCTTTCAGCCGGACGAACGCGATCGCCGCATCCTGACCCTTGCCGAAGAAGGAGAAGCCGGCGACGCCGACCACTTTGGCAACTTCCGGTTGCTTCAGGAAATGCTGCTCCATCGCGGACAGAACTTCGACCGTACGTTCCTGCGTGGCGCCGGAAGGCAACTGCACGATGCTGATCAGATAGCCCTGATCTTCGTCCGGCAGGAAGCCGGTCGGCAGGCGCAGGAGCAGGATCGCGGCGGCGCCGGCGATGGCCAGGAACAGGAGCAGGGCGCGCAACGGCCGCTTGACGATGCCGCCGACGCCACTCATATAGCGCGTCGTGGTGCCGTTGAAGAAGCGCGTGAACCAGCCGAAGAAACCGCTGTGATGCTCCATCTGTTCGGTCGTCATGCCCTTGAACAGCGTTGCGCACAGCGCCGGCGTCAGCGAGATGGCGAGCAGCGCCGAGAAACCCATGGTCATCACCAGCGTCACCGCGAACTGGCGGTAAATCGCGCCGACCGAGCCGCTGAAAAACGCCATCGGAATGAATACCGCCGACAGCACCGTGGTGATGCCGACGATGGCGCCGAAGATCTGGCGCATTGCTTTCACCGTCGCCTCCCGCGCCGGCAGGCCTTCCTGCGTCATGATGCGCTCGACGTTTTCCACCACGACGATGGCGTCGTCCACCACGATGCCGATCGCCAGCACCATCGCGAACAGCGACAGCACATTGATCGAATAGCCGAGCAGATACAGGCCGACCAATGTGCCGACCAGCGAAATCGGTACGACGATGGTTGGAATGATCGCTGCGCGCAAACTTTGCAGGAACAGCCACATCACCAGAAACACCAGCAGGAACGCCTCGGCCAGCGTTTTCACGACTTCGCGGATGGAGATTTCGACGAAGCGCGAAGTGTCGTAAGGCACATCCCAGCTCACCCCTTTCGGGAAGAACTTGGCCAGTTCGGTCATCCGCGCTTTCACCGCGGCGGCGGTTTGCAGCGCGTTGCCGTCGGGTGCCAGCTTGATGCCGACGGCGGCGGTGGGGCGGCCGTTCAGGCGCGCCTGCACGCTGTAGTCCTGCGCGCCGAGTTCGACCCGGGCCACGTCCTTCAGGCGCACCGCCGCGCCAGTCGGGGCGGTGCGCAGCAGAATGTTGCCGAACTGTTCCGGCGTCGCCAGACGGCCCTGGGTGACCACCGTGGCGGCCAATTCCTGGCCGCGCAGCGCCGGCAACTGGCCGAGTTCGCCGGTGGCGAGCTGCACGTTCTGCGCCTGCACCGCCTTCAGCGCCTCGCCCGGCGTCATGTTGAAGCTGGCCAGCTTGAGCGGGTCGAGCCAGATGCGCATGGCGTATTCGGTGCCGAACAGCGTCGCTTCGCCGACCCCCGGCACGCGGCGCAGATTCTCCAGCACGTTGGCGGCGGTGAAGCTGCCCAGGTCGATGGCGTTGCGGCTCTGGTCCGGCGAATAAATGGTCAGGAACATCAGAAAGTTGCGCCGCGCCTTCGCCACGGTGATGCCTTGCCGGCGTACTTCTTCCGGCAGCCGCGCCTCGACGCGCTTGACCCGGTTCTGCGCCTCCACCGAGGCGATATCCAGATTGGTGCCGGACGCGAAAGTCAGCGTCAGCGTCAGCACGCCGGAGGCGTCGCTGTTCGATTCGAGATAGAGCAGATGCTCCAGCCCATTCATTTCCTGCTCGATCAGCGTGGTGACCGAATCCTCCACCACCTGCGCGCTGGCGCCGGGATAGACGGCGGTGATCGCCAGGGCTGGCGGCGCCACTTCGGGATATTGCGAAATCGGCAGTTTCGGCATGACCAGGACGCCGGCCAGCAGGATGGACAGGGCAATGACCCAGGCGAAGATCGGCCGGTCGATGAAGAAGCGGGGCAGCATGCTGGGCTCCTACTTGGCGGCAGCCGGGGCCGCGACGGCTTTGACCGGCATGCCCGGCCGCGCCTTCTGCACGCCGTTGACGATGACCCGCTCGCCGCCCTTGAGGCCTTCCGCGACGATCCAGTCCGCGCCGGACAGGCCGGCGGTCTTCACCGGCAGCGCCTGCACCTTGCCGTCGCCGCCGACGACCAGTACGGCCTGGCCTTGCGGCGACACCTGCACGGCGCGTTGCGGTACGACGATGACGTTTTCGGCCAGCGCCACCGGCAGGCGCACGGTGACGAACTGGCCGGGCAGCAGGCTGCGATCCGGGTTCGGGAACTCGGCGCGCAGGCCGACCGAGCCGGTGGTGGGATCGACCGCCAGATCGTTGAACAGCAGCTTGCCGGGATGCGGGTATTCGCGGCCGTTTTCCAGCACCAGCTTGACCGGCGCCTGGCTGGCTTTGGATTTGCCACTATGCATCGCCTCCCGCAGATTCAGGAAATCGGCGCTGGACTGCGCGAAGTTGACCCAGATCGGATCGTATTGCTCGATGCTGGCCAGCGGCGTCGCCTCGCCCTTGCCGACCAGCGCACCCTCGGTGACCTGCGCGCGGCCGATACGGCCGGAAATGGGGGCCGTTACCGTGGCATAGGACAGGTCGATCTCGGCTTTCGCCAGAGCCGCCTGGGCCGCCGCGACATCGGCGTTGGCCTGCGCCTTGGCGGCCATGGCTTGATCGAACTCCTGTTTGCTGATCGCATTGCTGGCGACCAGCGCCTGCATGCGATCCAGATTCTGGCCGGCGATCAATTTTTGCGCCTGATTACGCGCCAATGTCGCTTTGGCGGCTGCCACATTCGCCGCCAGACTGCGCGAGTCGATACGGAACAGCACTGCGCCGGCCTTGACCTCGCTGCCTTCGGTATAGGTACGTCGTTCCAGAATGCCCTCGACCCTGGCCCGCACCTCCGCCGTGCGCACCGCCTGCATGCGGCCGGGCGCTTCCAGCGTGCGCGGCACATCGCGCGGCGCCACGTCGATCACCTCGACCTCCGGCGGCGGCATGCCACCGCCGGGTCCGCCGCCGGGTTTGCCATCACCTGCTGGAGCGGATTGCGGTTTGCAGGCGGCGAGGGACAACAGCGCAACAACAGACAGAACGATGAGGATGGGATGGGCGGGGCGTTTCACGGTGGCTCCTGGCGGGATCGGCTTGACTGACGGGACGCGGGCATTTTATATACATACGAGAATGTATGTAAACGAGCCCGGTTGCACAGGTATTACACTGAAACCGTAGTGTGAAAGTTCCCTCAAACTCAGCTGAAACGATTTTTCATGGCCAGACGCACCAAGGAAGAAGCCCAGGCAACCCGCACACTCCTGCTCGATACGGCAGAGGTGGTATTTCGGGAAAAGGGCGTCTCGCGTACCTCTTTAGCGGACATCGCCAGCGCCGCCGGCGTCACGCGCGGCGCCATCTACTGGCATTTCGAGAACAAGGCGGATCTTTTCGTCGCTATGTGCGACCGCGCCACGCTGCCGCTGGAAACCATGTTCGACTGCGTTGCCGACCCGGAACTGGCCGATCCGCTTGCCAAATTGCGCGAAGGCTGCATCGAGGTGTTGCGCCAGGCGGAACAGGATCAGCGCTGCCGGCGGGTATTCGAAATCCTCAATTTCAAATGCGAGTTCGTCGACGATCTGGCGCCGACCATGCTGCGCCGCAAGGAATGCCGCCAGGGCGCCAAGGACATCATCGAACGCAACCTCAAACTGGCCATCGAACACGGCCAGATCCCGCCGCAAACCGACACCCGCCGCGCCGCCATCGGCCTGTTCTCCTACATCGATGGCCTGATCGTCAACTGGAGCATGGAACCGGACAGCTACTCGCTGGCCGAACAGGCCGGCGCGCTGATCGATATTTTTCTGGCTGGTTTGCGGCGCGGTTAGTAAAAACTTTGCCTACCGGTGAACGCAATTTGTAGGATGGGCAAAGCGCGGCGTGCCCATCGAGGCGTCCACGGTGGCGGCAAGGTTGTTGGTAAAACTGCGGGCTTGCTTCACAGTGCTGTCATTCAGCAGGTTGACGGTTTTGTGAGTGGCGTATTCCCAACGGATACGCTGAATCGAAGTAGTGATCAGAGGCCGGAAATATATGGAACAGCCCATTACCCTGCATTGGCAATCGCCGGCGGCTTACTGCACTGCGGTGCTCACGCCGGATCTGTTCGGCGGTTGGGTGCTGATCACCGCCAACGGCAAGCGCGATGGCCGTGCCGGCAGGGTGCAGCACAAGCCGATGGATTCCTACGATAGCGGGCTCGAATCGATCAATGCGCTGCGCAAGAAGCGGCGCAGCGAGGGCTATACCCTGTGCACCACTGGCTTCATGGGGCTGGAAGATCTCAATCCGCACAGCGCGGCGAATCGCGGCGCGGAAACCAGCGCGGTGTTGCGCGCGTTCCGCAATCTGGCGATTCCGCCGGAGCAACAAGCTGTGTTGCTCGATGTCGATGCGGCGACCATCAATGCCTACCTGGACGGTAAAACGCTGGCCGACAACCTGAAACTGCTGGCGCGGGTTCGCCTGGTCATGGCGATCCACAAGGCGCTGCATCAATTATTTGCCGGCGCGCCGGAGCAGGCCAGAGCCTGGCTGCGCGCGCCGAATCCCCGCTTCGAGCAGGCGCAGCCGCTGGATCTGATGCTGGACAGTCTCGATGGCCTGAAAATCGTGCGCAGCTATCTGGAAGGTGAAGTCGATGCGCTGTTCGAGCAACCGCCCGCCGTCATGCTGCCACCGGATCGCGGCTGTGCCGGCGGGCAGGGCGGTTGAATCGATATCGAAAAAACTGATCGTAGGATGGGACCGCTGCACCAGTTCTGATGTAACTCCTAAGCGACGACTTAGCAGCCAAAAGACGGCGGCCAAGTCGCTGTTTATCGGCAGGCCGGATGCCTAAACCAGTCGGATGGTTAATTCTGCCGCTTCAACATCGGCGCCAAGCCGCGCCAGACGGTGTCCAGCAAAGCTGTTTGCGCCTGCGCCGTGGGGTGCAATCCGTCGGCCTGGAAGCGCTCCGGATGCGTGGCGATGCCGGCCAGCAGGAAGGGAACCAGCGGCACCTTTTTCTTGCGGGCGACCTCGGCGAACAGCGCCTGGAACTTGCCGGTGTAGGCGGTGCCATAGTTCGGCGGCAGTTGCATGCCGACCAGCAAAACCTGGCTGCCCTGTCGCTCCGCCAGCGCGATCATGTTTTCCAGATTGCGCGCGGTCTGCAGCAGCGGCAGGCCGCGCAATCCGTCGTTGGCGCCCAGGGCCAGGATGGTCAGCACCGGGCGATGCGCGGCGAGCAATGCCGGCAGGCGAGTCAGGCCGCTGGCCGTGGTTTCGCCGGAAACGCTGGCGTTGACGACCTGGTACGCCAAGTTGCCGTTCTGCAGCCGTTGCGCCAGCAGCGCGACCCAGCCCGATGCGCGCGGCATGCCGTAGGCGGCGGATAAACTGTCGCCATGCACCAGAATCGTCGGCGCAGCCTGCACCGCGCCGACCAGACCGACAAACAACAGCAAGCCCAACCATCTCATGCGCATCGACATCGAAAACCTCGGCAAATCCGTGCAGTTAGGGGAAGAAACGCTCGACATCCTCGCCGATGTTTCGTTCTCCGTGAACAGTGGCGAGACCGTCGCCATCGTCGGCAGTTCCGGTTCCGGCAAATCGACCCTGCTCGGCCTGATCGCCGGCCTGGATAAGCCGAGCGCCGGCCAGGTGCGTCTGGATGGCGTGGCGCTGTCCGCTCTCGACGAGGACGGCCGCGCAGCCTTGCGTGGGCGCAACATGGGATTCGTGTTCCAGTCGTTCCAGTTGCTGCCGGGCCTGACCGCACTGGAAAACGTCATGCTGCCGCTGGAACTGGCCGGCCGCAAAGACGCCGCCGCAGTGGCGGGCGAGCACCTGCAGCGGGTCGGTTTGTCGGCGCGGGCGCGGCATCGGCCGAACCAGCTTTCCGGCGGCGAACAACAGCGCGTCGCGCTGGCGCGCGCCTTCGCGGTCGCGCCGCGCATCCTGCTGGCGGATGAACCGACCGGCAATCTCGACGCCCATACCGGCGCGCAAGTCATCGAGCTGATGTTCGAACTCAACCGCGCGCAAGGGGCGACGCTGCTCGTCGTCACCCACGATGCCGCGCTGGCCGGCCACTGCGGCCGCCAGTTGCGGCTGGATGGCGGCCGGCTGGTGCGGCCATGATCCAACTTGCCCTGCGTTTGTTGCTGCGCGAATGGCGCGCCGGCGAAATGCGCGTGGTGTTGCTGGCGGTGGCGCTGGCCGTGGCCAGCCTGACCGCCGTGCGCTACTTCGCCGACCGCGTCGAACAGGCGCTCGGGCGCGAGGCCAACACCTTGCTGGCGGCCGATCTGGCGCTGGTGTCCGACCATCCGCCCGATCCGGCGTTTGCCCAGGCGGCGCAAGCGCGCGGCTTGCGCGTCAGCGGCACCAAGGCCTTCCTGAGCATGGTGCAGGCGAACCAGCGCAATCTGCTCGTCGGTATCAAGGCGGTCTCGCCCGGCTACCCGCTGCGCGGCACGTTGCGCATCGCGCCTGCGGTGTTTGCCGACGATGGTCCGACCCGCGCCGTGCCGCCACCGGGCCAGGCTTGGGCCGATGCGCGTCTGGCCAGCGGCCTTGGCGTCAAGCCGGGCGATTTCGTCGAAGCCGGCGCGGCGCGTTTGCGCATCGCCGCGATCCTGACCTTCGAGGGCGAGCGCGGCGGCAACTTCATGGCGCTGGCGCCGCGTCTGTTGATCAATGCCGCCGATCTGCCCGCAACCGGCCTGGTGCAGGAGGGCAGCCGCGTCAACTACCGCCTGCTGGTGGCGGGGGAGGTGGCGCAAGTCGCCGCTTTCCAGGCCTGGGCGAAGCCGCGTCTGGCACGCGGCGAACAATTGGAAGACGTGCGCGATGCGCGCCCGGAACTGCGCCAGATTCTCGACCGCGCGCAGCGATATCTCGGCCTCGCCGCCTTGCTCACCGTGCTGCTCGCCGCCGCCGCAACGCAGATGGCCTTGCGCCGCTACGTGCAGCGCCATTACGACCAGTTCGCCCTGCTGCGCTGCTTCGGCGCCAGCCGGCGGCGCTTGCTCGGGCTGTATCTGCTGCAACTGGGCGGGCTCGGCCTGCTCGCCGGCGCGCTCGGCAGCCTGCTCGGCTGGCTGGCGCAGGCCGGTATGGTGCAACTGCTCGGCGATGCGATCCGGCTCGGCTTGCCGCCACCCAGCTATCTGCCGCCGCTGCTGGGGGTCGGCGCCGGCGTGTTGCTGGTGCTGGCGTTCAGCTTGCCGGCACTGTTGCGTCTGGCACGCGTGCCGGCCTTGCGCGTGTTGCGGCGCGATCTCGGCGCGCCGCCTGCCGGCGCGTTGCTGGTGCACGCATTCGGCTTGGTGCTGGTGGCAGGATTGCTGTTCTGGCAGGCCGGCGAGGTCAAGCTGGGCCTGATCGTGATCGGCGGCGTGCTGGCGCTGATGCTGGCCGCCGCCGGCGCCATCCAGTTGCTGCTGTGGCCGCTGCCCTGGCTGGCGCGGCGCTTGCCGACCAGCGCGCGGCTCGGTCTGCTCAACCTGCGCCGGCGACGGTGGGAAACCACGCTGCAGGCGATGTCGCTGAGTCTGGGCCTGCTCGCCTTGCTGCTGCTGACGTTGGTGCGCGGCGATCTGTTCGACAGTTGGCGCAACCAGGCCGCGCCCGGTGCGCCGAACCGCTTCGTGATCAACATCCAGCCGGAACAGGTCGCCGGCGTGCGCGACTATCTGACCGGCCAGGGCATTGCCGATGTCACCCTCTACCCGATGGCGCGGGCGCGCCTGACGCAGATCGGCGCGCGCGCGGTGAGTCCGGACGATTACGCCGACAATGAACAAAACGCGCGCGCCAAACGCCTGATCGAACGCGAATTCAACCTGTCGTCGCTGGCCGCGGGGGTGCCTTTGCCGCCGGACAACCAGATTACCGCCGGTCGCTGGTCGAGCAGCGACGGCTTTTCGGTGGAGGCAGGGCTGGCCAAAACACTGGGCATCCAGTTGGGCGACGAACTGGTGTTCGATGCCGGCGGCTTGCCGCTGCGCGGCCGCGTCGCCAGCCTGCGCAAGGTGGACTGGGATTCCTTCCGGGTCAATTTCTTCGTCATCGTGCCGCCGGGCGCGCTGGATGCGCTGCCGCAGAGCTTCATCACCAGTTTTTATCTGCCGAAAGGGCGGCCGGCCGTGCTGTCCGGGCTGGTTGCGGCGTTTCCCAACGTCACCGTGATCGATGTCGAACAGGTCATGGGCGAGTTGCGCAGCCTGCTCGACCGGGTCAGCGCGGCGGTGCAACTGATCTTCCTGTTCAGCCTGGCGGTCGGCGTGCTGGTGCTGCTGGCGGCGTTGTATGCCCGCCGCGACGAACGCGCGCGCGAGATCGGCCTCTGGCGCACGCTGGGCGCATCGCGCCGGCGCGTCATGCTGGCGCTGGCCACCGAATTCACCGCCCTGGGGTTGCTTGCCGGCGCACTGGCAGCGGGGGCGGCTGCCGTGGTGGCGTGGGTGCTGGCGGAACGCGTGCTCGAATTGCCGCACACGCCCGATCCCGCGATCTGGCTGGCCGGCTTGGGCGGCGGCTGGCTGCTGGTCGCCGGCGCCGGTCTGCTGGTCACGCGATCCCTGCTGCAAGCGCCGCCGATGCGCGCCCTGCGCCGCGATTGAAGCGTTTGCTTGTTTTTTTTTCGGCATCATCGCTTTACAGGGCATCAAACAAGCAATAAATAACAGACATGAACCAAACACAGTCCGTCAAGCTGATTGCCATCGGCCAATTGCGTCCCGGCATGTACGTCCACGACGTGAATTGCTCCTGGATGGACCACCCCTTCGTGGCCAACCACTTCCTGGTGCACGACGCCAATCGGGTCAATGAAATCAAGGCGCTGGGCGTGCACGAGCTGTACATCGACACCGCCAAGGGGCTGGATGTCGAAGGCGTGGCATTGAGCCGGGACGATATCCGCCAGGAGGTCGATGCGCGCATGGCGCAGATCGCCCAGGAAGTCCAGGCCGAGCCGAAGCGGGCCGATCTCGCCAGGGAAGTCGAGCGCGCCCGCCAGTTGCACGGCGAGGCCAACCGCATCGTGCGCCATCTGATTCAGGATGTGCGCCTGGGCAAACAGGTCGAGATGGAACAGATCGAACCGGTGGTCGAAAACATGATCGACTCCGTTTTTCGCAACCAGGATGCCTTGCTACCCCTTGCCCGGTTGAAGGACCACGACAACTACACCTTCCAGCATTCCGTCTCGGTCTGCGCCCTGCTGGTGTCGTTTGCGCGCGGACTCAAGCTGGAACGGCCGATCATCAAGCAGATCGCCATCGGCGGCCTGCTGCACGACGTCGGCAAGGCCAAGGTGCCGGACGAAATCCTGAACAAGCCGGCCAAGCTGACCGAAGCCGAATTCGCCAAGATGAAATCGCATGTCGTGCAGAGCATCGTCATCCTGCAGAACACCCCCGGCATCAGCCAGATCGCCATCGACGTCGCCGGCCAGCATCACGAACGCTTCGACGGCACCGGCTACCCGAACCAGCTCAAGGGCGATCAGATTTCGCTCTATGGCCGCATGGGCGCCATCGTCGATGTCTACGACGCGATCACCTCCGACCGCGTCTACCACAAGGGCATGGCGCCCACCGCCGCGCTCGGCCGCCTGCTGGAATGGAGCAAATACCACTTCGACCCGGAACTGGTGCGCGCCTACGTCAAATGCGTCGGCATCTACCCCACCGGCTCGCTGGTGCGCCTGAACAGCGGCCGCCTCGGCGTGGTGCTGGAACAGCACGAAGACAAGATGATGCAACCCAAGGTGCGCGTCATCTTCCACGCCGAACACAAACATTACCTACCGCCGGAAGACATCGACCTCGCCTGGTCCGGCTGCCAGGACAAAATCAGCGGGCACGAGGAATTCGAGGCGTGGAATATCGATCCGAAACGCTGGGTGGGGTGACGCGGAAACGCACGGAGGTATCGCATGCATGAATCCCGCACGCTGGCGCCGCAAGACAGTCTGGTTGCCTTGTCCCACGTCATCTACGCATTGCATGCGCTGACCGTGGTGACCGGCTTGATGACGCCGGCGTTCATCGTTACTGCGTTCATTACCGGCTGGCCTTCGTTGATTGCTGTTGTGCTGAACTACATGAAGCGCGGCGAGGTGCGCGGGACGTTTCTGGAATCGCATTTCCGCTGGCAGATCCGGACGTTCTGGTTTGCATTGTTTTGGGTGTTGTTCGCGCTGCTGCTGGCCTTCAGTCTGATCGGCATTCCGCTGGCGTTATTGCTGGCGGCGGGCGCGGGGCTTTGGGTGCTGTACCGGGTCGTGCGCGGTTGGCTGAATCTGAATGAGCGCAGGCCGCTGCCGTTTTAGCGAAGTACCGTGCTGCCTTAAGCATTCCGATGCCTGCTCCCCCCTTTGAAAAAGGGGGGCCGGGGGGGATTTATGAGGCATCCGCATAGGCCACCGCCGTCAAATCCCCCTCAATCCCCCTTTTCCAAAGGGGGAGGTTGGTGCCGCGTGCCATGAGCCGTTTACTGGATCGGCGTGTTGTTACGCAGGCAATACTCACTATTGAAGTAAGTAGAGTCCCTGAGTTTGACAAGTATATAAGCAGATACTAACGTCCAATTATAGGTATCTCGCCGCCGACTTCACGACAGCCGATTCCCGCCGCGATTTTTCCGGCGACGGTGTTTTCCTCTTTTCTGGGGGATCTGATCGTGCATGCGGCAGCAGTCTCCGGCCCGAAGGACTTTCTTTCTGAAGTCATGGCGGCCACGCCGGGTGACAACCGGCTCAATCATTGCATCCAGTGCGGTTCCTGCGGCGGTTCGTGTCCTTCCGGGGCGGAGATGGAACACACGCCGCGTCGGTTGTTCGCGTTGATCAACGCGGGTCAGCGCGAGACGGTGCTGAAGAGCAATGCGCCCTGGTATTGCGTATCCTGCTACTACTGCACGGTGCGCTGCCCGCAGAACATCCACATCACCGATGTGATGTACACGTTGAAATCCATGGCGATCAGGGCAGGGCTGTTCCACGACGCATCCTTGCCCGGCTTTTCGGAAACCTTCGTCGACTACGTCGAGAAATACGGCCGCAGTTTCGAGCTCGGCATCGCCACCCGCTTCAATCTGCGGCATCACCCGCTGTCGCTGGCCGGGATGACGCCGATGGGCTGGGGCATGTTCAAGCGCGGGCGCATCGACCTGACGCCGCATCGCATCGAAGGCATGGCGCAACTGAGCGCCATTCTGAACAAGGCCAAGGCGTTGGAAAGGGGGGCGGCATGAGCAGGGAGCAGGGGCCCCGCAGGGCGGGGATGCGATCGGCCGCGAATGCCGCCCGACAAGATGCCCGTCGTTATGCCACCAACCTTTCGGAGGCGACCGCATGAAAGCACTTTTCTACCCCGGCTGTTCGATGCAGAAGAACGCGCGGCCTTATCTCGATTCGCTGCTGGCGATCCGCGACGACATCGATCTGGAACTGCAGGAAATCGACGACTGGAACTGCTGCGGCGCGACCGAATACATGTCGGTGCATCGGGTTGCCGCGCATTCGCTGATCGGTCGCAATCTGGCGCTGGCGCAGGATCAGGCGAATGGGACCGATGTGCTGACCGCCGGTTGCAGCGCCTGCTATCTGAATCTGGCCAAGACCGACGCGCAGATGCGCGAGGATGGCAAGCTCGACAACACGGTCAATACGGCGCTGGCGGCGGGCGGTCTGCACTACGACGCCGGCAGTTTGAAAGTGCGCCATCTGCTCGATCTGGTCTGCCATGACATCGGTTACGACGCAGTGAAGGCGAAGGTGGTGAAGCCGCTGCACGGGCTCAAGGTCGCGGCGTATTACGGCTGCCAGGTGGTGCGCCCGGATTACGACAGCCGCTGGGACAGCCATGAACATCCCACTTCGATGGACACCCTGTTGCGCGCGCTGGGCGCGGAAGTCGTCGAGTGGTCGCTGAAGACGCAGTGTTGCGGCGGCCACATGAGCGTGATCGGCCCGGATGTCGCGTTCGGCCTGATCCGCCGTCTGATCAACGGCGCCACCGAAGCCGGTGCCGACATGGTGGTGACGCTGTGCCCGATGTGCCAACTCAATCTGGATGCCTATCAGGTCGAGATGAACAAGCATTTCCACACCGACTACCAGATGCCGGTGCTGTATTTCACCCAGCTCATGGGCCTGGCCTTTGGCAAAAACGCGAAGGAGCTGGGCATCGGCAAGGAGTTCGTCGCTGCCGAGCCGGCGCTGGCGAAAATTCAGGCCGAGGCACCGAAAGTCGCCGAGGCCAAGCGCAAACGCCGGCCGAAGCCGGGCGACGGGTTGCCGATGCCGGGTATGGGGTGAGCCATGAACGAGACCAAGGAAAGAGTCGGCGTCTACGTCTGCCACTGCGGCAGCAACATCGCGGGGGTGGTGGACGTTGAAGGCGTGGCGAAGTTTGCCGCCGAAGACCTGAAGGATCGCGGCGTCGTGCTGGCGCGGGATTACACCTTCATGTGCTCGGTAGCCGGGCAGGAACTGATCGAACAGGACATCCACGAACAGCGGCTGACCCGTGTCGTGGTGGCGGCCTGCTCGCCGCATCTGCATGAAAAGACGTTTCGCGGCGTGTGCGAGCGTTCCGGCCTGAATCCCTATCTGTCGGAAATGGCGTCGATTCGCGAACAGGTTGCCTGGGTGCATACCGACAAGGTGGCCGCCACCGCCAAAGCCAAGGCCATCGTCAACGGTACGGTCGAGCGCGTGCTGAAAAACGAGCCACTGGAAGCCATCCGGGTGCCGATCGACGCCGCCACGCTGGTGGTCGGCGGCGGCATCGCCGGCTTGCAGGCCGCGCTGGAAGTGGCCGAGGCAGGCTATGAGGTGTATCTGATCGAACGCGAGGCTTCGCTCGGCGGCCACATGGCGCAGTTCGACAAGACCTTCCCGACGCTGGATTGCGCTGCCTGCATCCTGACACCGAAGATGGCTGCTGCCGGGAGTCATCCGAAAATCCACCTGTTCACCTGGAGCGAGGTCGAGAAGGTGGAAGGCTTCGTCGGCAACTACACGGTGACGGTGAAGAAAAAACCGCGTTACGTCGACGAGGACATCTGCACCGGTTGCGGAATCTGCGTCGAGAAGTGCCCGATCATGGTGGTGGACGACAACTTCGAGGCTGGCATCGGCTATCGCAAGGCGATCTACTGGCCGTTCGCGCAGGCGGTGCCCAATCTGCCGGTGCTGGACCCGGAGACTTGCACCTATTTCATTGGCGCGAAAACGAAGGACAAGGGCGGCGGCTGCAAGGCCTGCGAGAAATTCTGTCCGACCGTGCCCAACTCCATCCTGCTCAACCAGAAGGCGGAACAGGTGACGCTGAAAGTCGGCAACATCGTGCTGGCCACCGGTTTCGACATGTTCAACGCCAAGCGCATTCCGCAATACGGTTACGGTCGGCTGCCCAATGTGTTCACCAGTCTGGAACTGGAGCGCATGTGCAACGCCGCCGGCCCGACCGGCGGCAAGGTGGTCTTGCGCGACGGCCAGACCGCGCCGAAAGCGGTGGGCATCGTGCATTGCGTCGGCAGTCGCGACCGCAACTACAACCCGTACTGCTCGTCGATCTGCTGCATGCAGAGCCTGAAAACCGCTCATCTGGTGAAGGAGCGCACCGGCGCCGAGGTCTACAACTTCTACATCGACATTCGCACGCCGGGGAAGGATTACGACGAGTTCTATCAGCGCGTGATGGATGAAAACGTGCACTTCATCCGGGGCAAGGTTGCCGAGGTAAGCGATGTGCCGATGGGGCCACAGGAAGAGGCCGGCAAGCTGTACATCCAGGTCGAGGACACCCTGGCCGGCGTGCAACGCCGCATTCCGGTCGACATGGTGGTGCTCTCGGCCGGGCTGGAGCCGCGCCACGACAGCGCCGAAGTCGGCAAGATCTTCGGCATCGCCTGTTCCACGCGCGGCTGGTTCATCGAGAAACACGCCAAGATGGACCCGATCTCGACGATGACCGAAGGCGTCTTCGTCGCCGGTTGCGCGCAGGGGCCGAAGGACATTCCCGCCAGCGTTTCGCAGGGCGCGGCGGCGGCGGCGCGGGTGCTGAACTACATCCGCCAGGGTGAACTGGCGCTGGAACCGGTGCGCGCCAGCGTCATTGCCGAACAGTGTTCCGGCTGTCGCCTGTGCAACGGCCTCTGCCCGTTCAACGCGATCAGCTTCAACGAGGAACACAAGGTCAGCGAAATCAACGCCGCGCTGTGCCAGGGCTGCGGCACCTGCGTCGCAGCCTGTCCGGCCGGCGCCATCCAGGGTTCGGGCTTCAGCAATGAACAGTTGTTCGCCCAGATCGAAGGGCTGCTGCACGATGTTCGCCAGCCCGTCAGCCGGCAAGCGGAGGTGGTATGAGCGATTCAGTTGTCACGTCCTTCGAGCCGGTCATCATCGGCTTCACCTGCAACTGGTGCAGTTATCGCGCCGCCGATCTGGCCGGCACCTCGCGCATCAAATATCCGCCCAACGTGCGCCTGATCCGCGTCATGTGCAGCGGCCGCATCGACCCCACTTTCGTGCTCAAGGCCTTGTCCGAAGGCGCCGACGGCGTGCTGATCGCCGGCTGCCATCCGGGCGAATGCCATTACCTTGAGCAGAATTACAAAGCCCTTCGGCGGCATCGCCTGCTGCAAAAAACCCTGTCCCAGTTCGGCATTGAACCCGCGCGGGTTCGCCTGGCCTGGGCCAGCGCCGCCGAGGGCGCCAAATTCGCCGAGGAAATCTGCGTGATGGTGGATGAAGTCAAGAAACTTGGGCCGCTGGATTGGCCGGTGCGGCCGGTACCGCTCGCCACGGCGCCCGCCGAAATTCCCGTATTGAGCGAGGTGGCGGCATGAAACCCAAATTCGCCATGTACTGGGCCGCTGCCTGCGGCGGTTGCGAGATCGCGGTGCTCAACACCAACGAGAAGGTGCTCGATCTGGACGCCAACTTCGAAGTCGCCTTCTGGCCGGCGGCGATGGATGTGAAGTACGCGGAAGTGGAAGCGATGGAAGATGAATCCATCCTGGTCACCCTGTTCAACGGCAGCATCCGCACCGACGAAAATGAACATATGGCCAGGTTGCTGCGGCGTAAATCGAAGCTGCTGGTGGCCTTCGGTTCCTGCGCCAACGAGGGCTGCATTCCCGGTCTGGCCAACCTCGGCACGCGCGAGAGCCTTTTCGATTGCGCCTTCAACAACCCCAGCACCGCGAACCCGGAGCATCTGCGCCCGCAAACGTCCTGCCAGGTGCCGGAAGGCGTGCTGACCCTGCCACCGTTGCAGGCCGTGGTGCGCACGCTGGATCAAGTGGTCGAGGTGGATTACCACATTCCCGGCTGCCCGCCGGAATCGCACCAGATTGCCGCAGTGCTCGACGTGTTGATCGCGGTGGTGAAGGGCGAGGCTGAACTGCCGCCGAAGGGCGCGGTGCTCGGTGCCGGCAACTCCACGGTGTGCGATGAATGTCCCCGCAAGCGCGACGTGAAGCAGATCAGCAAGATTTCCCGCATCCAGGAACTGCCGCAATTGAACACCACCGATTGCCTGCTGGAACAGGGCCTGATGTGCGCCGGCCCAGCCACCCGCAGCGGTTGCAACTCGCGCTGTCCGAATGTCGGCGCGCCGTGCATCGGCTGCTACGGCGCCGCGCCCGGCGTGGTGGACCAGGGTGCCCGGCTGATGACCGCCATCGCCTCGGTGGTGGACGAGAACGACCCCGACGCCATCGACCGCGTGCTCGACGGCATCCCTGATCCGGCCGGCACCTTCTACCGCTTCAGTCTGGCGCATTCGCTGCTGCGGGCGAGCCGGGACGCTTTGGCGGAACAGGAGTAACTCATGCAACGCATCACCATCGACCCCCTGACCCGGCTGGAAGGCCACGGCAAGATCGAAATATACCTCGACGCAGCCGGTGATGTTGCCAATGCTTACCTGCAAGTGCCGGAACTGCGCGGCTTCGAGCGCTTCTGCGTCGGCCGCCCGGTGGAGGAAATGCCGGTGCTGACCAACCGCATCTGTGGCGTCTGTCCGGAAGCGCACCACATGGCCGCCGCCAAGGCCGCCGACGCGGTGTACGGCGTGACGCCGCCGCCGGCCGCCAAGAAACTGCGCGAACTGCTGTACTCCGCCTTCTTCTTCGCCGACCACACCACCCACTTCTTCATCCTCGGTGGGCCGGATTTCATCATGGGGCCGGATACGCCGGTGGCCGAGCGCAACATCCTCGGCGTGATCAAGAAAGTCGGTCTGGAGATCGGCGGCAAGGTGATCCAGGCGCGTAAATACGGCCACCGCACCGTCGAAATCATCGGCGGCCGCAAGGTGCATCCGTGTACCGCCGTGCCGGGCGGCCAGACCAAGGCGATCTCGGAAGAAGAACGCAAGGAAATCGAAACCATGGGGCGCTGGGCGGTGGAATTTGGCCAGTTCGCCTTGCAGGTGTTCCACGATCTGGTGCTGGGCAACCCGGAATACCTCGCCATGATCCAGGGCGACGCCTACACCCACAAAACCTATTACATGGGCCTGGTGGACGCCAACAACAAAGTGAATTTCTATGACGGCAACGTCCGTATCGTCGGGCCGGACGGCACGCATCACGGCACCTACGCGCCCAACGAATACACCGACTGGATCGCCGAACGGGTGGAGCCGTGGAGCTATCTGAAATTCCCGTATCTGAAGAAAGTCGGCTGGAACGGCTTCACCGACGGCGCCGATTCCGGCGTCTACATGGCGACGCCGCTTTCGCGGCTGAACGTGGCCGAAGGCATGGTCACCCCGCTGGCACAGGCCGAATACGAAAAGTTCTTCGCCACGCTGGGCAAACCGGCGCACAGCCGGCTGGCGATCCACTGGGCGCGCCTGATCGAACTGCTCTACGCGGCGGAACGCTGGGTGCAACTGTCCACCGATCCGGAAATCACCTCGCCCGACGTGCGCGTGATGCCGACCGCGACGCCGACGGAAGGCGTCGGCATCGTCGAAGCGCCGCGCGGCACGCTGACCCACCATTACCGCACCGACGAACGCGGCTTGCTGACCATGGTGAATCTGGTGGTCGGCACCACCAACAACAACGCCGCGATGAGCCTGTCGATCAACAAGGCGGCCAAGAGCCTGATCAAGGCCGGCACGGTGGTATCGGAAGGCCTGCTCAACCGCATCGAAATGGCCTACCGCGCCTACGACCCGTGTCTGGGCTGCGCCACCCACTCGCTGCCGGGCAAGATCCCGCTGGAAGTCAGCATCCACGCTGCCAATGGCGAGATCGTCGACGTGGTGCGGGGATGACCCGGCGCGCAACCGGGAGCGCCGGCGTCCCGCCGGCAAGCCTTCCCGCCACCACCCTCGTCATCGGCCTCGGCAATCCCATCCTGGGCGACGACGGCGTCGGCTGGCGTGTCGCGGAAGCCGTCAAAGCCCGCCTCAACGATCCTGCGGTCGATGTGATCTGCCTGTCGCTGGGCGGCCTTGCCCTGATGGAACACCTGGCCGGCTACCGCCGCGCCATCATCGTCGACGCCATGACCACCGGTGCTGCCCCCGGCAGCCTGCACAGCCTGTTGGCCAGGGAGATGGATGAACTCAGTGTTCAGCACACCGCTTCAGTACACGACCTGAGTATGTCCGCCGCGCTTGCCTTCGGACGCAAACTGGGCCTGGATTTGCCGGAAGACATTCGGGTGATCGGGGTGGAAGCGGAACCCGATTTCGAGTTCGGCGAGGTGCTGAGCGCACCGGTGGAACAGGCCATACCGGCGGCGTTAGAGGCGGTCATAGGGTGGCTGAAATAGAGCCCCGTGCTTGGAAAAGTACTGAACCGTTCAGCGGGCAAGGACAATCTTTTTGAAGCGAACAATCGCTGTACTGCTCTCGTAGAAGCAGAAGTAGAAGATGGCCATACTTCTGGTTTCTTTGAACTTGTACGAGAAGACTGCAGGGTTTTCGCCGAGGAGCGGCTCAGCTGCCATCATTCTTGTCGTGGTGTCAAAGGCTGCACTTACCGAGGTTTGAGTTTTCTCGTCAAGGTACATCGTGAAGTTCGTGAGAACTTCGACGGGGCCTTGAAATTTCGATCGAGTGTGGTGGTGGTAAAGCGCGCGGGCGCAGTTGCTTAGCACGCCGTCGATTCGCGCCCCATCGATGAGAACTTGAACTCCCTGCTCCCAGTCTGCTTGGTCGGGACGTTTAAGTTGAACCGGGCTGGACCGTCGAACGAAGTTGGCCGCTTTGCTTGGTCTCCTCTCGAACGCTCTATGGACCTTTGTCAGAAACTGAGTCAGGCCAATGCTGCTGGAAGTGTATGAACCGGCTAAAGCAAAGAGCAGGTATTCGTCATCATGCGACTTCTCGCTATTATGAAGTTCGCAGGACGGGACCGTTACTAGGTTCTTTCGGTAGTCGGACCTGTCAGGAGTGTCCTTGGTTTCTGGGAACAAGCAACGCGGGGGCGCGTGTTCCCGCGATGTTGCCTCGCCGGCGCACATGTAGCAGGAGGGGGTGTTCATGGGGGCAACGTTACTTCACCCTTGCGGCTGAAGTATCCAAGTTCCTTCGAAAACTGCCTTGACTGGAGCTATTGAAAATCATCGTTTTCAAACTCGGACGGCAGCCTCAAATCTTGTCGTCATCTTCGGGCGGTACATCTGGCACCGCACCAAGATAGCGCTCAAAGTCTTCGCGTTTGCCTGCTGCGGCTTCGCGTCGAAGATAGTCCAATGTATGGACTGCAGCCATTTTTTCCGATGCCGCGCTGGCAATGAATTGATTCACGGATATGCCTTCGCTGCGTGCTAATTCCTTGATGTTCCGATGTAGCGATTCCGGTAGGCGGATGGTAAGTGCGGTCATGTTGAGCTCCTGATCAGGTTCAGAAAATCGCGAGGTTTGATGGCGGTTATCCCAAGTTCACTGGTACGACGGAAATCTCCAATGTTGTGGGTCACGATATAGGGACATCCTGCGGCGACGGCGAGTTCGAGCACCATGTCGTCGTCTGGGTCGTTCAAAAATGGTCGCCAGAGATAGTGAATGTCATGCAAGGAGGCTTGAGCGGCAAGGTAGCGTAGGTATCCGAACACATCGTTGGGGTGCATGCCTTGGGGAAGATGTTCCTGTCGGCTCAGCACTGCTTGCCATTCAAGATACAGCGCAACAGAAAGACAAGGTTGATAGGCTGGGTTGGGAATGGACGATACGATAGCGAAGCTCGCGCCTTGTCTGGAGCGCGCTGCTGCGACGAGAACGGAGGTATCGAGAACGACTTTCATGGTTGCATATATATAACCAACTAATTGCCAGGGCAAGGGCAAGTCAGTCTCTCGCGCAACCATCCCAGCGCGGCTTCCAAATTGTCCACCGCTGCTTCGCTCAGTCCTTCCCCCAGTTCGAACGCTTCGCCGCGTATCGCCAGTACAAACGCTGGCGGCGGTTCGCCGAACAGTTTTCGGTAGGCATGCAGCACCGCGCCGGGAGACAGGGCGTGGCTGCTGTAGCTGCTGTCTTCGACGGCGGTGACGGAGGAGAACTCGAAGGGCGGGGTGGCGTTGAGGCTGGCGTCGATGAAGATGACTTGTTGCCGGCCTTGCAGGTCGAGGGCGAATTCGACCTGTAGCTGGAAGTCGGTGAGCAGTTCCACATCGGGCAAGTGCAGCGTTTCCAGGCGCTCAATCAGCAACGGGCCGAGTGCGTCGTCGCCTCGGCTGGGGTTGCCGATGCCGATGATCAGGATGGGGGCGGGGTTCAACAGCTGGTCGTTGGCTCGTCGCAAACACCGCGCGTGATCTGGTCGATCTGCTTGCCTTCAACGTCGATCAGTTCGAGTTGCAGCGGCATCTTGCCGAGGGCGTGGGTGGCGCAGGACAGGCACGGGTCGAAGGCGCGCACGGCGACTTCGATGTGGTTGAGCAGGCCTTCGGTCAGTTTGCGGCCGTCGAGATATTGCCGCGCGACCTGGCGCACGGCTTCGTTCATGGCCTGGTTGTTGTGCGTGGTTGAGACGATCAGGTTGGCGCGGATGACCTGGTCGTGTTCGTCGACGCGGTAGTGGTGGATCAGCGTGCCGCGCGGCGCTTCGATCATGCCGACGCCGCGTTCCTGGCGTTCGCCCCGGTCTTTTTCCGCCACCACCAGTTCGTCGCCCTGTAGGTCGGCGTCGTGCAGCAGTTCCTTGATCGCTTCGGCGGCGTGCAGCATTTCGATCATGCGCGCCCAGTGGTAGCCCAGCGTCGCGCCGGCGGTGTTACCGGCATCGAAGGCGAGGAAGTCCTGGCGTTCGCGGTCGGCCAGCGGCGTCGGGATGAAGTCGCATTGCGTCACCCGCGCCAGCGGGCCGACGCGGTACCAGCCGGCCTCCGGGCCGAGCGTGCGCAGGAAGGGAAACTTCATGTACGACCAGGGTTTCACTTCCTCGCTGATCTGTTCCCAGTAGCGGTTGTAATTGAGGTGGTCGAAGATCGTCTTGCCGTTCATGTCGCGCGCGCGCAAGCCGCCGTGGTACAGGTCCATCGCACCGTCGGCGCGGATCAGGCTCATCGTGTGGGCGTTGAAGCGGCCGAAGGCGTTGAATTCGGCCAGGTTCTGTTCGAACAGTTGCCGCGTCAGATGCACCGCGCCGCGCGCCCAGCCGATCATCTGGTAGATGTCTTTGAACAGTTCGTCGCGCTCGGTCAGGCTCAGGTTCTTGTTGACGCCGCCGGGCACAGAGCCGGTGCCGTGGATGCGTTTGCCGGCAGTGTGGCGGATGACTTCCTGGCCGTATTTGCGCAGCAGCACGCCCTGGCGCGCGATCTCCGGGTTGGCGGCGGCGACGCCGACGATGTTGCGTTTGGCAACGTCGGAACCGAAGCCGAACAGCAGGTCGGGCGACGACAGGTGGAAGAAATGCAGCGCGTGCGATTGCAGGATCTGGCCGTAATGCATCAGGCGGCGCAGCTTGTCGGCGGTCGGCGTCAACGTATGCGCGCCGACGATCTGGTCGAGCGCCTTGGACGCCGCCAAGTGATGCGACACCGGGCAGATGCCGCACAGGCGCTGCACCATCACCGGCACTTCCCAATACGGCCTGCCCTGGATGAATTTTTCGAAGCCGCGAAATTCGACGATATGCAGTCGCACCTGCTGGACGTGGTCGTCCTCATCCAGCAGCAGCGTGACCTTGCCGTGGCCTTCGACGCGCGAGATCGGGTCGATGGCGACGCGGCGCAGGGTTTCGGGATGGGCGGCGGTTTCGAGATTGGTCATGGCGCGTGCAATCCTGGGGGGGAGGTTGGGCTCAGTCATACCGCGTCAACGCGACGCTCAGGCTGGGCGTGCGCCCGGCGAGCAGGTCGGTGAAGAATTTCCACAGCGTGTCGGCGGAGGGCGGGCAGCCGGGGATGAAGTAATCCACCTTCACCACTTCGTGCAGCGGGTGCACCTTGTCGAGCGGCAGCGGCAGTTCCGGGTCGTTCGGGATCATGCCGTTGGTGAGGCTGATCTCGGTGACGTAGACCTCCTGCAGGCAGTCGGCCAGGCTCAGGTGATTGCGTTGCGCCGGCAGGCCGCCGGTGACCGCGCAGGCGCCGACGGCGACCAGGATCTTGCAGTTGTTGCGGAACTCGCGCAGCACATGCACGTTTTCCGCGTTGCAGATGCCGCCCTCGATGAAGCCGACGTCGCAGGGGCCGCAATGTTTGATGTCGGTCAGCGGCGAGCGGTCGAACTCGACCAGTTCGAGCAGCGTGAACAGGCGCTCGTCGATGTCGAGCAACGACATGTGGCAGCCGAAGCAGCCGGCCAGGGAAGTGGTGGCGACGCGGATTTTCGGCGGGGTGGGCAAGTGGGTGGTCGCGTTCATGATGTCCCCTCGCAAGCGGCGCAATGGCCCGAATCCGCCGTCGGGCGCGGCGCGTCGTCGAGCGCCTGGGCGCTGATCGGGCGCTGGTCGTAGCGGCGCTCGCCGATGGGCACGGCGAAGCCGACGCGCTTCTGCAGGATGACGCCGACCGGGCAGACCTGCATCGCCTTGTCGCTCAGCGCGATATCGGTATCGACCAATTGGCCGGAGGCGGCGTTGACCACCAGATGTTTGGTAATGCCGCGTCCGGACAGCGCGAACACGCACTTTTCATCGACTTCGCAGGAGGCGCGCACGCACAGTTCGCACAGGATGCAGCGGTTGAAATCGAGCAGGATGTCCGGGTGCGAAGCATCCACCGGCCGGTCCGGGTAGAAGTGGCGGAAGCCGGCGGTCATCACGCCGAGATCGGCGCCGAGCGCCTGCAGCGCACAGTTGCCGCTCTTTTCGCAGGACGGGCAGAAGTGATTGCCTTCGGCGAACAGCATCTGCACCAGCGTGCGGCGCAGGGCGTTCATCTCTTCGCTGTCGCTCTCGATTTCCAGCCCGGCCTGGGCCGGCATGGTGCAGGAGGCGGCGGTGCGCGCGTTGTTGCCGGCACCGATTTTTACGGTGCAGACCTTGCAACTGCCATGCGGTTTGAATTCCGGGTGGTAGCACAGGTGCGGGATGTAATGCCCGGCGCTGAGCGCGGCTTGCAGCACGGTCTGGCCGGGGGCAAAGGGAATGTCTTCGCCGTCGAGTTGGAAGGTGTCGGTCATGTCTCGGTCTCCGTGCTCAGGTGCGCACCGGCATCGTCGCGGCCGGTCATGCGCCGCGCCGCCGCCAGGGCGCCGTCGAGGTCGAAAGCCGGTTCGAAGTCGAGCGATTTCAGGCGGCGCTCGTAGGTCGGGCGGAAGCGTTTCAGCGTGTCCAGGGTCGGGTTGCAGGCGGTGTGGCCGAGGCCGCAATGTGCCGACTGGTGCAGGACGCGGTCGAGCTTGTCGATTTCGGCGAGGTCGTACTGGGTGCCATGGCCGGCCGCGATCTTGTCCATGGTCGCCTTCAGTATGGCGGTGCCGACCCGGCAGGGCGTGCAGAAACCGCAGCTTTCGTGCGCGAAAAAATGCGCGAAATTGCGCGCTACCTCGAACATGTCGCGGCTGGCATCGAACACCATGAAGGCGCCGGCGGTGGCGAGATCTTCGAAGGCGATGCGACGGTCGAATTCGTCGACGCCGATGCACACACCGGACGGGCCGCTGATCTGCACCGCCAAGGTATCGTGTTTGCCAATCCCGGCGCCGCAGTCTTCCAGCACCTGGCGCACCGTGACGCCGAACGGATATTCGTAGATGCCGGGGTGGGCGCAGTCGCCGGAGACAGAGAGGATTTTCGTGCCGGCGGATTTGGCCGTGCCGATGCCGCGATACCAGTCGCCGCCGTGTTTCGCGATCAGCGCGGCGGCGCAGAAGGTTTCGACGTTGTTGACCGTGGTCGGTTTCTGCAGATAGCCGTGCGTGACCGGGTAGGGTGGCCGGTTGCGCGGGATGCCGCGTTTGCCTTCGAGCGATTCGATCAGCGCCGATTCTTCGCCGCAGACGTAGGCGCCGGCGCCGAGATGAATTTCGATGTCGAAATCGAAACCGGCTTGGCCGAGGATGTTCCGGCCGAGCAGATTGGCGGCGCGGCGTCTGGCCAGCACGGCGTTTAGCGGTTCCAGCAGGTAGCGGTATTCGCCGCGCAGATAGAGAAAGCCATGCCGCGCGTCGATGGCATAGGCGCAGACGGTCATGCCCTCGAACAGCAGATCGGCCTGGGCGGTGAGCAGGACGCGGTCCTTGAACGTGCCCGGTTCGCCTTCGTCGGCGTTGCATACGACATAACGGGGTTCGCCTGGGGCATTGCGGCAGGCTTCCCATTTCAGGCCGGTGGTGAAGCCGGCGCCGCCGCGCCCGCGCAGGTTGGAATTCTTGATCTGTTCCAGCGTGGCGAGCGGGCCGCACAACTCGACGCTGGGGATGCCTTCGCGCCAGGAACGTTCGTTGGCGGCGGCTTCCACTGCGCTGCCCGGCGCGCAGACCTGGGCGAGGGCGGCACGCAATGCATCGCCGGGTTGCAGCGTGTTGCCGAGCAGGATGTCGGCGCGGCGGATGTTGTCTTCGATGGCGAACAGTTCGTTCGGCCATTGCGTCACCGGCGTTTTTGCCAGCACCAGTTCGGCGATCCGGTCGAGCCGTTCGCGGCTCAGATTCGGGATCGCCCAGCCGTTCGCCAGCATGGCCGGGCCCTGGTCGCACAGGCCGGTGCAGGAGGTGGTGTCGATTGAAACCAGGCCATCTTCGGAGACATGGCCGCGCTCCGCCCACAGTTTGTTGCACAGGTAGGCGAGCAGATCCTGGTTGCCTAGCATGCGGTCGGTGATGTTGTCTGATAACAGCAGCCGGAACTGGCCGACTGGTTCGGCATGCAGAAAGCTGTAGAAGCCGACGACGCCCTCGACGCGGGCGCGCGGCAGGTTCAGGTTTGCGGCCAGCGCGTCGATGACTTCCGGCGCGATCCAGCCCTGACTTTCCTGGATTTCGCGCAGGATCTGCAGCAAGCGCGTCGGTTCATGCGCATGCCGCTCCAGCAGATTTGCCAGGTCGATCGGTAATTGATGGTGAGACATCCGATTCTCCCTCTGCCGGGCGCTGCACCACTGGCGCAGACGCCGTCAGGTTAGCTGTGCCGCATGCATCAATGCGCGGCGGGGGCACTGGCCGCCAGCGGCGCCAGCTTGTCGATGGCGCCCAGCAGGGCATCCGCCCAGCGGCTGTCGTTGAGCCAGGCTTTTTTCATGTCGAGCAGTTTTGCGCGGGCGTCGTCGTAGCGCGCCTCGTTGAAGTCCTGCGCGATTTCACGCTTGCGTTCGACCATTTCCTGCTGACAAGCGCTCAGTTTGGGCGCCGCCGGCATGGCGGCGACTTCCTGCGGCGGAGCGACCGGGGCGGCGGCGACCGGTTCCGGCGCGTAGACCTTGATGGTGACGGCCAGGTCTTTCAGGTTGACGTTGGCGGAAACCGTGCCGGTGCCGGCGGACACTGCCTTGACCTTGGCGCCGGTGCGGCTGGCGGAAATCAGGCTGAATTGCGACGAGACGTTCCATTCCTTGGCATACACCGGAATCATCGAGGAACCGGACGCAGCGTCGATCTGGATGGTTTCACCCACCGTCACCTCGCTCGCCGAGGCCTTCAGCTCCGGCGCGGCCTGGGCTGCCGTACCAAACAGCAACGCGGTCAGGCTGAGCAGGGTGGCGGCGAATACGGGTTTGCATCTGATCATCTTGTGTCTCCAGGAAAGTGAAGTTTGCTGCGGGCGTATTACGGTTTTACCTTGATCGGGCATCCGAACATAGCCGCGTTCAACGCTCGGCATTGAAGGCGGTAACGATTTCATTGATATCACTATTGGCCGCCCAGGCCTCGATGTCCAGCTTGAGCTTGCGCTGCCAGTTGGGATGCTGCTCGACGGTGCCGGGCAGGTTGGCCTGTTCGTTCTGGCCGAGCAGGTCTTCGGCCTGCAGCATGGCCAGTTTGGACGGAGTGCGGGCGAGGTAGCGCTGGATGGCGCGCAGCAGGGCTGGCGTCATTTCCGGCACTTCGGCCGGGTCGCGCGACATGCCGGCCGGCAGCAGATCTTCCTGCGCCAGGGCGGTCAGCAGGCGCGCCTTGTCCTGGGCACGTTCTTCGATTTGCCGGTGGCGCTGCTCGTCGCTGGGATACAGCCCGAGCGAAGTGCGCAATTCGATATCGGCGCCCCGCCAGAAGCCGGCCAGTGTCGGCAGGTCGTGCGTGCTGCCGGCAACCAGGGCCTGCTCGGGGTATTCGCGCGGCAGCTTGAAGGCGCCGTGGTTCTCGTTGCCGTAGTTGCGCTCGAAATAGAACAGGCGATAGGACAGCACGCCGAGGTCGTGCAGCGCGCCGCGCACCGCGTCGGGCACGGTGCCAAGATCTTCGCCGACGATCAGGCACTGGTTGCGCTGGCTTTCCAGCGCCAGGATGCCGAGCAGATCGGCCAGCGGGTAGTTCAGGTAAGCGCCGGCGCGCGCATCTTCGCCGGGCGGCGCCCAGTACAGCCGCATCAATCCCATGACGTGATCCAGGCGCAGTGCGCCGGCGCCGCGCATGTTGGCGCGCAGCATGGCGATGAACGGCGCGTAGGCCCGTTCGTGCAGGCGTTCCGGAATCCACGGCGGCAAGCCCCAGTCCTGGCCCATCAGGCTGAAGTCGTCCGGCGGGCAGCCGATGCGCGCGCCGATGGCATACAGGTCGCGGTTGGCCCAGGTGTCGGCGCCGCCGAGATCGACGCCGACGGCGACATCCTGGTACAGGCCGATGCCCATGCCTTGCGCCTGCGCCAGCGCGCCGGCCGCTTCCAGTTGCGTGGCGGCGAGCCATTGCAGGTACTGGAAGTATTCGATGCGATCCCGCTGTTCGGCGGCGAATGCGGCTACGGCAGGGGAAGCCGGGTCGCGCAATGCATCCGGCCAGACCGGCCAGCCCCAGTTGTTGGCGTCTTGCGCGTAGAGGTGTTCCTGTATGGCGTGGTAGAGGGCAAAGCGGGCCAGATCGCTGCCGCCTTCTGCCTGAAAGGTGCGGAAAGCCTGCGCGCGCGGGGTGTCCGGGGTGTCGTTAGCGAGGTGACGCTTGCGGAAGTGGCGATACAGGCGGTCGAGCATGGTCGATTTGAGTTGTGCGACGCTGGCGTAATCGACCAGTTCGGCGTCGCGCAGCGCGCGCAATCGGGCCTGGAAATCTTCCGTTTCGACAATGACGCGGGTGCCGGCGCATTCGGCATATTCCGCGACGGCTTCGACATCGATATACAACGTGTTGAGGAATTCCCGGCTGGACGGGCTGTACGGGCTGGCGTGGCGCGGGTTGTGCGGGAACAGCGCGTGCAACGGGTTGACCCCGACCAGGTCGGCACCGGCGTGCGCCGCCCATTCGATCAGGCCGCGCAGATCGGTGAAGTCGCCGATGCCCCAGTTGCGACCGGAACGCACGCCGTAGAGCTGCACCGACAGGCCCCAGACGCGCCGGTCCGCGTCCAGCGCCGGCGGTCGATGGCAGCGCGGCGGATGCACGATCAGGCTGAGCGTTTCGTTCGATTCGCCAATCTGCAAGCGGTGATAGCCGGTCGCGGCCAGCGCCGGCAGATCGAGGCCGAGAGCGTGCCATGGCGCGCCGTCGATGTCGGTCGCTTCCAGCTGCGCCAGGTCGGCGGGCTGGAACTCGCCGGCGAGGATCTCGCCGTGTTCCAGCGTCAGCGTCCAGCGCTGGCGCTGCGCCATTTCGCTGTGCGGCAGTTGCAGGCGGATGCGTAGCGGCTGCTCGGCCGGCGCGACCTGTACCGGGGCGAGACGGCGATGCCAGCGCCGCATCTGCCAGCGGTGCAGCGAGGCGGCGATTTCCGCATCGTCGGCGCAGGCGATGCCCATCGCCTGCAGCAGGCCGCGCCGCGTGGCATCGGAGGCGGCGTGGGCGTTGCCCCAGATGTCGTGGTATTCGGCGACGATGCCGGCCAGGTCGGCCAGTTGGCGCAAGGATGAGGGCGTGTTCATGTCGGTTTCGTCTGGTTCGGGCGGGTCAGCAATGCCAGCGAACGGCCTTGCAGCGGAAAGATGCTGCCGCTCGCGAAGCTGCCGTCGATGGCAAGTCCGTTGGCATAGGCGGTATCCAGGATGCATAGCCAGTCTCGATTGCCGGCGTAAGGCGGCAACTGGAACGGAATCATTTCGTAATGGGCGTTGATCAGCAGCAGGAAATCGTTGTCCTTGATCGGTTGGCCGTGGCGGTCGCACTCGTCCAGCGCGCTGCCGGACAGATAGACACAGAGGCTGCGCGCGAAATGTTGGTTCCATTCCTCCTCGCTCATTTCGCTGCCGTTCGGGTTGTGCCAGGCGATGTCCTTCACCGCGCCGCCATGGATCGGGCGGCCTTCGAAAAACTTGCGGCGGCGGAAGATGGGATGGTCGTGACGCAACTTGATCATGCGCCGGATGAAGTCGAGGAAATGCTGATCTTCTTCTTCGAGCTGCCAGTTCACCCAGCTCAACGGGTTGTCCTGGCAATAGGCGTTGTTGTTGCCGAGCTGACTGCGGCCGAGTTCGTCGCCGGCCAGCAGCATCGGCACGCCTTGCGAGAACAGCAGCGTGGCGATCAGATTGCGGCGCTGGCGGGCGCGCAGGATGCCAATCTTGAAGTCGTCGCTGGGGCCTTCGGCGCCGCAGTTCCACGACAGGTTGTGCGACTCGCCGTCGCGGTTGTCCTCGCCGTTGGCGGTGTTGTGCTTGTCGTTGTAGCTGACCAGGTCGCGCAGGCTGAAGCCGTCGTGCGCGGTGATGAAATTGATGCTGGCGTAGGGGCGCCGGCTTTCGCGGCCGTACAGGTCGGATGAGCCCGTGAGCCGGTAGGCCAGTTCGCCGATGCGGCCGCCCTCGCCTTTCCAGAAGGCGCGCACGGCATCGCGGTATTTGCCGTTCCATTCAGTCCAGCCGATTGGGAAGTTGCCGACCTGATAGCCACCTTCGCCGAGATCCCAGGGTTCAGCGATCAGTTTGACCTGCGAGATGACCGGGTCCTGGTGAATGATGTCGAAGAACGCGGAGAGGCGGTCGACTTCGTGCAGTTCGCGCGCCAACGCCGAGGCCAGGTCGAAGCGGAAACCGTCGACGTGCATTTCCAGAATCCAGTAGCGCAGCGAATCCATGATCAGCTGCAGCACGCGTGGATGCAGCATGTTGAGCGTATTGCCGCAGCCGGTGTAGTCGCGGTAGTAACGCGGTTCGTCGGGCATCAGGCGGTAATAGGCGGCGTTGTCGATGCCGCGGAAACACAGGGTCGGACCGAGCTGGTTGCCTTCCGCGGTGTGGTTGTAGACCACGTCGAGAATGACTTCGATGCCGGCCGAATGCAGCGTCTTGACCATGGTCTTGAATTCGCCGACCGGATTGTCGGTGCTGGCGCTGGAGAGATAGCGCGAGTCCGGCGCGAAGTAGCCGACCGAGTTGTAGCCCCAGTAATTGCGCAGCCCTTTTTCGACCAGATGGCGGTCATCTACGAAGGCGTGCACCGGCATCAGTTCCACCGCCGTAACGCCGAGCCGCTTCAGGTGCTCGATCACCGGCGCGGTGGCCAGGCCGGCATAGGTGCCGCGCAGATGCGGCGGCACCTCCGGATGCAACTGGGTGAAGCCTTTGACATGCAGTTCGTGGATCACCGTGTCGTGCCACGGAATCGCCGGCGGCCGGTCGTTGCCCCAGGTGAAGGCGGAGTCGATGACCTGGCATTTGGGCATGCCGGCGGCACTGTCGCGGCGGTCGAACGACAGGTCTTCGCGCCGATGCCCGACGCGGTAGCCGAAATGGGCGTCGGACCAGGCCATGCGGCCGACGATGGATTTGGCGTACGGGTCGATCAACAGCTTGTTCGGGTTGAAGCGCTGGCCGGCTTCCGGATCGTACGGGCCATGCACCCGGTAGCCATAGAGCTGGCCGGGCCGCACTTGTGGCAGGTAGCCGTGCCAGACCTGGTCGGTTTGTTCCGGCAAGGCCACGCGCTCGATTTCGCGGCGGCCCTTGGCGTCGAACAGACACAACTCCACTTTTTCGGCGTGTTCCGAGAACAGCGCGAAATTGACGCCTTCGCCATCCCAGGTCGCGCCCAGCGGATAAGGGTGGCCGGGCCAGACGGTGAAATGCGCCATCAGTTTTCTCCGCTGTACGAGGTGCGCGCGGTCTGGAATGGTTGGCCTTCTGGAATCACGACGATGCCGTTGTCGGTGACTTTGTAGCGGGCGCGGTCGGCGGCCGGGTCGAAGCCGATACGGCTGTCTTCCGGGATTTCGTTATAGCGGTCGACGATGACGCGTTTGAGCTTGGCGCCGCGTCGCACCACGACGTAATCCATGATGATGCAATCTTCCACTTCCGCACCCGGTTCGAGCACGACTTCGCGGCGCAGGATCGAGTTCTTCACGCTGGCGCCATTGATCAGGCAACCGGCGCTGACGATGCTGCGTTGCACCTGGGCGTCGATGAAGTTGGCCACCGGCCCCTGGTAGTTGCTGGAAAAGATCGGCCAGAGCGAATTGAACGCATCGAAGCGGGCTTCCAGTCCGAGCACGTCCATGTTGGCGGAGAAGTAGGCGTCGAGCGTGCCGACGTCGCGCCAGTAGGCGGGCTCTTCATAGGCGCGCACGCCGGGGACGCGGTTGCTGCTGAAGTCGTAGGCGTACAGGTTGCCGCTATCGAGCAGGCTGGGCAGGACATGCTGGCCGAAATCGTGGCCAGCGGCGGCGTTGCAGCTTTCCAGCGCGTTCAGCAACACCTGCGTGTCGAACAGGTAATTGCCCATCGAGGCATAGGCGTGGCTGGGCCGATTCGGCATGGCGGGCGGCGTGGCCGGTTTTTCCTGAAAGCCGCGGATACGGCCGTCGGCGTCGGCGTCGATGATGCCGAAGCCGCTCGCCTGGTCCAGCGGCACCGGCAGCGCCGCGACGGTGGCGCCGGCGCCTTTCTCCAGATGGAAGGCGACCATCTGCTGGATGTCCATGCGGTAGATGTGATCGGCGCCGAAGACCAATACCAGGTCCGGGCTGTGTTGCCGGATCAGATTGATGTTCTGGTACACCGCATCCGCCGTGCCCTGGAACCAATCCTGCCCGCGCCGCATCTGCGGCGGCACCACGGTGATGAAGTGCTCCTGCAGCAATGGCGGTAACACCCAGGCCTTGCGCACGTGTTCGATCAGCGATTGCGACTTGTATTGCACTAGCAGGTAGATGGCGTGAATGCCGGAATTGACCAGGTTGGACAGCACGAAATCGACGATGCGATAGCGCGCGCCGAACGGCACCGAGGGCTTGGAGCGCTCCGCCGTCAACGGATGCAGGCGCGAACCTTCGCCTCCCGCGATGACCATGGCCAGGATCTTCTTGTTACTCATGGAATTCCTTGTAAAGGGGAAATTGGGACGACTCCGGACACAAAGACGCACGCCGGATCAGGGCGTGCGCGCTCGTGGCAGGTTTTTATTTCTGGAAGTGGGTGCTCGCCTTTTCGAAGGCTTCGCGCATCTTCGCCCAGGCTTCGTCGGCGCCCTGGGCCAGATCCTGCCAGGCGTCACCGGCCGACTTTTGCAGTGTTTCCAGTTTTTCCCGCGCTTCGTCGCGTTGTTTCCGCAAAGATTCCAGATGCATTTCGTAGTCGATGCGCAGATCGGTCTGCGCAAGCCGGGCTTTGGCTTCCCATTTGGCGATCTCGCCATTCCACTGGTCGAGATGGGTCTTCAGGCTTTCGATATATTCGTTACGCGTGGTCATCGGCTTGCCTCTTTGTTGGTTGTGGGGCAGAAAGTTTGGCTCCACTTCAATTATCGGTACGCATCCGGATTTTTGCCATTTGAGATGCATGCGTTGCGGCGCCAAATCAGGCGAAAATGCGCGGCTGTTCTGCGCCCAAGATGATCGCACAAGGAAATTTTGCACATGACCGACGTTTTACCCAACCCCGCTCGACCCGATCCCGTCATCGCCATCGATGGCCCGTCCGCTTCCGGCAAGGGCACCGTGGCCGCTCTGGTGGCGCAGGCTCTCGGTTTTCATTACCTCGATAGCGGCGCGATCTATCGCGTCACCGCTTTTGCCGCGCAAGGCGCCGGTGTTGCGCTGGAGGATGAGTCGGCTCTCGCGGCATTGGCGCGCGGCCTGCAATTGCGCTTCGACGGCGGTGAAGTGTTTCTAGATGGTAGCCCAGTCGGCGATGCGATTCGCAGCGAGGAAGCCGGCCGCGCCGCTTCGCGCATCGCCGCGCTGCCGGCCGTGCGTGCAGCGCTGCTGGAACGGCAACGCGCGTTCCGCATGGCGCCCGGACTGGTGACCGACGGGCGCGATATGGGCTCGGTCGTTTTTGCCGACGCGACGCTCAAAGTTTTCCTCACGGCGAGTGCTGACGAACGCGCCAAAAGACGCTATAAGCAGTTGATTGACAAAGGTTTCGATGCTAACCTCGCCGCGCTTTTGCAGGACTTGAAGGAGCGCGATGCGCGCGATGCCGCACGTAGCGCCGCCCCCCTGCAACAGACAGCGGATGCCGTTTTGCTCGATACCACCGGCCTGAATATTCAACAGGCCGTGCAGCAGGTGCTGCAATGGTATGCACAGGCAAGCAGTGCTGCTTGAACTGCCGTATGGCTACGCTCCGCCTCGCCCTGATCGAGTGCAAAGCTACCTTCCGGTATTTGTTTTTAACCAACCCCGTGGCAACACGGACTTAACCAGGTTTTTTCATGACCACCGCTAACCTTTCCCAACCCGAAGAGTCGTTTGCCGAATCATTTGCCGCCATGTTCGAAGAGAGCATTTCCAAACAGGAAATGCGCCATGGCGAAGTCATCACCGCTGAGGTGGTGGGCATCGACGATAACTTTGTCACCGTCAACGCCGGCCTCAAGTCCGAGAGCCTGATCCCCGTCGAGGAGTTCAAGAACGACCGCGGCGAAGTGGAAGTCAGCATCGGCGATTTTGTCCAGGTCGCCATCGAATCCATCGAAGACGGCTACGGCGCCACCAAGCTGTCGCGCGATCGCGCCCGTCGTCTGGCCGCCTGGCTGGATCTGGAAGCCGCGATGGAAGAGGGCCGTGTGGTCAAGGGTCTGATCAACGGCAAGGTGAAGGGTGGCCTCACGGTCATGTGCAACGGCATCCGCGCCTTCCTGCCCGGTTCGCTGGTCGACGTGCGTCCGATCAAGGACACCTCGCCGTTCGAAGGCAAGGAATCTGAATTCAAGGTCATCAAGCTCGACCGCAAGCGCAACAACGTCGTGGTTTCCCGCAAGGCCGTGCTGGAACAGAGCATGGGCGCCGAGCGCGAAAGCCTGCTGTCCAATCTGAAGGAAGGCGCTACCGTCAAGGGCGTCGTCAAGAACATCACCGAATACGGCGCGTTTGTGGATCTGGGCGGCATCGATGGCCTGCTGCACATCACCGATCTGGCCTGGCGTCGGGTCAAGCATCCTTCCGAAGTGGTCACCGTCGGCGACGAAGTCACCGCCATGGTGCTCAAGTTCGACCAGGAAAAGAACCGCGTTTCGCTGGGCCTCAAGCAACTCGGCGAAGATCCGTGGGTGGGCCTGTCACGTCGTTACCCCACCGGCACCCGCATGTTCGGCAAGGTTGCCAACCTCACCGACTATGGCTGCTTCGTGGAAATCGAGCCGGGTATCGAAGGTCTGGTGCACGTCTCCGAAATGGACTGGACCAACAAGAACGTCAACCCGTCCAAGATGGTTTCCCTGGGCGATGAAGTCGAAGTCATGGTGCTGGAGATCGACGAAGACCGTCGCCGCATCTCGCTCGGCATGAAGCAGTGCAAGTCGAACCCGTGGGACGACTTTGCGATGAACGCCAAGAAAGGCGACAAGGTGCGCGGCCAGATCAAGTCGATCACCGACTTTGGTGTGTTCATCGGCCTGCCCGGTGGCATCGATGGCCTGGTCCATCTGTCCGACCTGTCCTGGAGCCTGCCCGGCGAAGAAGCCCTGCGCAATTACCGCAAGGGCGAGGAAGTCGAAGCGGTCGTGCTGGCCATCGATGTCGAGAAAGAGCGTATCTCCCTCGGCGTCAAGCAGATGGAAAACGACC
>JASJPG010000042.1:0-40007 GCA_031426815.1 Hydrogenophilaceae bacterium | reverse complement strand
TGCCGAGGATGTAGTGCATGTTGTTCGGCCCCATGCCGCTGCCGGTGGAGGCGCCGCCGGCGGTGCAGTTGCTGGAGGTGACGAATGGGTAGGTGCCGTGGTCGATGTCGAGCAGGGTGCCTTGTGCGCCTTCGAACAGCAGGTTTTCGCCGCGCTTGTTGGCTTCGTAGAGCTGACGCGGCACGTCGCCGATCATCGGCTTGATCTTCTCGGCCAGTTCCATGGCCTGATCGAGCGATTTGGCGAAATCGACGGTTTCCCACTTGAAGTAATGCTTCAACACGTAGTTGTGATAGTCGAGCACTTCGCCCAGCTTGGCGGCGAAGCGTTCACGGTGCAGCAGATCCTGCACGCGGATGGCGCGGCGGGCGACCTTGTCTTCGTAGGCCGGGCCGATGCCGCGGCCGGTGGTGCCGATCTTGCCGGCGCCTTTGGCGGCTTCACGCGCCTGATCGAGTGCGATGTGGTGCGGCAGGATGAGCGGGCAGGCTTCGGAAATGGTCATGCGGCTGGCGACGTCGATGCCGTTGCCTTCCAGCATTTCGACTTCTTCCATCAACGCTTCCGGCGATACGACGACGCCGTTGCCGATGTAGCAGCGCACGCCTTCACGCAGGATGCCGGACGGGATCAGGTGCAGTACGGTCTTCTTGCCCTTGATGACCAAGGTATGGCCAGCGTTGTGGCCGCCCTGGAAACGCACCACGCCCTGGGCATGGTCGGTCAGCCAATCGACGATCTTGCCCTTGCCCTCATCACCCCACTGGGTGCCGATTACCACGACGTTCTTGCTCATGTTCGATCCCTTGAAAAAAACCAGCGTGGATCGGTTCAAGCGCTTTTGCGCCCTGCCCCGACCTGCGAAAAGCTATTGCACAGCCCAACCATTTTCCGAATTCACCAGGCGGCGGTCGCAGCCCGACTCCGCGTCATGCTCTGCCAGGCCCGGCAAGGCGAGCACGACCCGCTCCCCGGCAAGGCGCAATTCGGCGACCTTGGCACGCAGACTGGCGTCGTCGGCGCAAGGCGCCAGGATGCCGCCACGCGCGCCAGGCTCTGCCAGGCAATCAAGGATCTGGCGCAGATCCAGCGAGAAACCGGTCGCCGGGCGACTGCGGCCGAACACGCTGCCGGCGCCGTCGTAGCGGCCACCCAGCGCCACCGCGCTGGCCTGACCTCCGGCGTAGGCGGTGAAGGTGGCGCCATTGTGATAACCGTCGCCACGCAGATCGGACAGATCGACCGAAACGCTGATGCGGCCGAATGCGTTGCCGGCGGCAAGCAAGCGATCAAGCTCGCCGAGCGCCTGGGCGATTGCCGGTTGCTCGGGCAGCACGGCGCGCGCCTGTGCCAGCGCTGCGGCACCGCCATAGAGACCGGGCAGTTGCCGGAACGCCGCTTGCCAGGGCGCGGCGAGATCTGCGCTCAAGGCTGCCACTTCCGGTACGTCTTTACCGCGCAGAGCGGCGAACATCGCAGCGGTATGTGCTTCATTCAGTTCGGCGCCCGCCGCCAAAGCGCGGAACAGGCCGGCATGGCCCAGGCTCAAGCGCGCGTCGGGCACACCGGAGCCAGCCAGCGCGGCGAGCAGGAGTTCCTGGATTTCCAGATCGGCTTCGATGCCGGCATGGCCGAACAGCTCGGCGCCGAGCTGGAACGGTTCGCGGCTGGCGAGAAAACCGGCAGGTTTGGTGCGCAGTACCGGGCCGGCGTAGCAGAGGCGGGTGGCGCCTTCATGATTGATCAGGTGGGCGTCGATGCGGGCGGCTTGCGGCGTCATGTCGGCGCGTACACCCATCATGCGGCCGGACAAGCCATCAACCACCTTGAAGGTTTTCAGGTCGAGATCGCGCGCCGCGCCGGTGAGCAGGGAATCGAGATATTCCACCAATGGCGGGTAGACCAGGTCGTAGCCGTAACTGTCGAACAGGTCGAGCAGGCGGCGGCGCAGCGCTTCAGCCTGACGGGCGTAAGGCGGCAGGATGTCTTCGACGTATTCGGGGAGGAGCCAGGCAGGGGACATCTGAAATTTATTGAGTCAGAAACAAAAGCAGCAAACCGGCCAGCATCGAAAGCAGGCCCATGAAACGCAACTGGCCATCGCTGAACTGGATCATGCGCGAAAACGCCTCGCGCCAGGCAGCTGGGGCGAGGAAGGGCAGCACGCCTTCCATGACCAGCATCAGTGCCAGCGCGGGCACGAAGATATCTTGCAGACTCATCGCCAGCTGCTGCCCTTGAATTACTTGCCGCCGCCCTTGGAGGACTTCATGTAGCGGAAGAACTCGGAATTGGGTTGCACAACCAGCACGTCGGTCTTGCTGCGGAAGCTGTTCCGGTAAGACTCCATGCTGCGGTAGAAGGCGTAGAACTCGGGATTCTTGCCGTACGCCTCGCCATAAATGGCGGATGCCTTGCCGTCGCCCTCGCCCTTGGTGCGCTGGGCATCGCGGTAGGCTTCGGCGACGATGATCTCGCGTTGGCGATCGGCATCGGCACGGATCTTTTCCGCTTCGGCTGCACCGGTCGAACGCAGCTCATTGGCGACGCGCTTGCGCTCGGCGTCCATCCGGCGGAAGACCGATTCGCTGACCTCGCTGGGCAGATCGACACGTTTGATGCGCACATCGAGCACTTGCACGCCATAACGGCGGGCGTCGGCATCGGCCTTCAGGCGCAGGGAATCCATCACGTCGTCGCGTTCGCCGGACACCACGTCATGCACGGTGCGCTTGCCGAATTCGGCGCGCATGCCGTCGTTGACGGTCTGCGCCAGACGGTTGGCGCCGCGCCGTTCGTCGCCGCTGAAGCTGACGTAGAACTTCTCGATGTCGTAGACCCGCCATTTGACGAAGTAGTCGACCAGGACGTTCTTCTTCTCGGAGGTGATGAAACGTTCGGGGTCGACCGCGTCCAGGGTCAGCACGCGGATATCGAAATACCGCACGTTCTGCACGAAAGGCACTTTGAGATACAGGCCGGGCGCCTTGTTGATGCCGACGATTTCGCCCAACTGGAACACCATCGCAGCCTGGCGTTGATCGACCGTGTAGACCGAGAGCGACAGCAACAGCAAGCCGACGACCAGGGCAATCGCGATACCGGTGGCATTCTTCATCATGGCCGCTCCTCCCGTTCGCGGTTGCGGAAGGCATCTCTGGAACGGAACAGGCCATCGCTAGATTGGGTCTGCGCGGGCTGTTCGACCGGGCGCGAAGCCTGCGAATCAGGCGTCGGTTGACTGGACTGTGTGCCGGTTTGCGTCATTTGCATCAGTTTATCCAAGGGCAAATAGAGCAGGTTGCCGCCCTGCTTGTCATCCACCAGGACCTTGGTGGTACTCGACATGACTTGCTGCATGGTGTCCTGGTACAGGCGTTCGCGGGTGACCTGCGGCGCTTTGCTGTACTCGACCAGAATCTGTTTGAAGCGGGAGGCATCGCCTTCGGATTGCGCCACGACGCGCTGCTTGTGGCCGTTGGCCTCTTCCAGCAGACGGGCGGCGACACCGCGTGCGCGTGGAATCACATCGTTGGCATAGGCCTGGCCTTCGCTCTTCAGGCGCTCGCGATCCTGGCCGGCCTTCACCGCGTCGTCGAACGCAGCCTGCACCTGTTCCGGCGGCTGCGCATTCTGCATGTTGAGCTTGCTGACGCTGATGCCGGTCTTGTAGCGGTCGAGAATATCCTGCATCAGCTTGGTGGCACGCACGGCGATGTCGGCGCGCCCTTCGTACAGCACGTAATCCATCTTGCTCTTGCCGACGATCTCGCGCATGGCGGTTTCGGCGGCCTGCTTGACAGCCTCGTCCGGCTCACGATTGGCAAACAGATAGTCCTCTGGATCCTTCAAGGTGTACTGCACCGAGAATTGCAGATCGATGATGTTTTCGTCGTCGGTCAGCATCAGCGCCTCGGACAGCACCTTGGTCTTGACGCTGTTCTTGAACCCCACTTCGACGGTACGCACCTGCTCCACGTTGACCACTTCGACAGCTTCGAACGGATACGGCAGATGCCAACGCGGTCCGGGCATCGTGGTCTCGGCATATTTGCCGAAGCGCAGCACGACGCCGCGCTCGCCGGCATCGACGATATAGAAGCCGGAGAATAGCCAGAGCAGCACAGCCAGACCGACCAGCAGACCGGCGCCGCCGGGAATGTTGAAATCGCGACCGCCACCGAGCCGAACGGGCGGCTCGCCATCGCCGCCACTACCGCCCTTCTTGCCGAAGAGCTCGTTCAGACGGCGATTGAAGTTCTTCCAGAGTTCGTCCAGATCGGGGGGACCACCCGCATTCTTGTTGCCGCCACCGCCCTGGTTACCCCATTTCGGGTCATTCCAGGCCATCCAGAGGGGTTTCCACATAGCTTTGAGAAAGTTCGGCATCCTGGGCTGCAAGTATTCGGGTTTCATGTTGTTGATCACGGGCAAATTCCGCGAGGGCCTCTCGGAGCAGTTCGACCCCGGCGCCGGTTTTTGCGGAAAGCCAAACGGCGGCGATCTTACCATACTCATCCCGCGCCACTTGCGGCTCGGCATCGGTGAGATCGACCTTGTTCATGACACGGAGTTGCGGCACTTGTTCCGCGCCGATTTCCTGCAATACCTTATCGACCTCTTCCATCTGCCGCTCGCGATTCGGGCTCGCGCTATCCACGACATGCAGCAACAGGTCGGCCTGCACGGTTTCTTCCAGCGTCGCCTCGAAGGCCGCAACCAGGGTATGCGGCAGGCGGGTGATGAATCCCACCGTGTCCGACAGCACGATTTGCTGGCCGGCTTGCGGCAACCAGAGCTTGCGCGAGGTGGTATCCAGCGTGGCGAACAACTGGTCGGCCGCATAGGCGCCGGCATGCGTAAGCGTATTGAACAGCGTCGATTTGCCGGCGTTGGTATAGCCCACCAGCGAAATCGACAAGACACCGCCGCGCTGCCGCCCGCGCCGCTGCACCGCGCGACTGCGGCCGAGCTTGTCGAGCTTGCCTTCGATCGTCTTGATCTTGTTCAACAGCATGCGGCGATCCAGTTCCAGCTGGCTTTCGCCCGGGCCGCCGCGCATGCCGATGCCGCCCTTCTGCCGTTCGAGGTGGGTCCAGCCGCGCACCAGACGCGTCGAATAATGCCGCAACTGAGCAAGTTCCACCTGCAACTTGCCTTCGTTGCTGCGCGCGCGCAAAGCGAAGATATCAAGGATCAGCGCAGTCCGGTCCAACACTCGGCATTGCAGCCGGCGTTCGAGGTTGCGCTCTTGAACGGGGGAGAGTTCGTGATTGAAGATGACCAGGGAAGCACCGGCATCGCGTGCGACCTGACCGATTTCATCGGCCTTGCCGGAGCCGGCGAACAGGCTGGCATCCGGTTTTGAACGCTTGCCTTCGACCAGGCCGGCAACCTGCAAACCCGCGCTGGTCGCCAGCAGATTCAGTTCGTTGAGGCTTTCGGCATAGTCCGGACCGCCGAAATCGAGCGAAACGAGGATGACTGCCTCGCCCCGTTCCGGGCGTTCGAACATCAACTAACTGCCCGCAGAATCAAGCGTTATCGCCACCATGTTGCACGGTGACGGGGCGCGCGGGAACGATGGTGGAAATGGCATGCTTGTAAACCATCTGGGTGACGGCGTTCTTGAGCAACACGACATACTGGTCGAAGCTCTCGATCTGGCCTTGCAGCTTGATGCCGTTGACCAGATAAACGGAAACCTGAACTTGCTCCTGACGCAGCACGTTGAGGAACGGGTCTTGTAGCAGCTGCCCTTTGCTCATGATTTTTCCTTTTGTGTAACTTTTGATGGGGAGGCGGATTTTAACCAGGTTGGCAAGGAAATAGCCGGACTGAGCGGGTCCGGCATAAATTTTCAGGCGTTTGTTTCAGTGCGGCATCCGCACAATTACGCAGCACTCCAATGCGGTGTCGCAATTCCCTCGCCCAGGTCGGCTTCCACCAGGCGGCGCCGCACTTCCAGCAACTTCTCGATCAGGGCCGGTTCGGCACGACCGTAGGCGTCCGCATCCGGCGTGCGCTTGACGACGACGCCGAGCAATTCGGTGATGGCGTTGCCGATCGAATTCTGGCTGATTGTGACGATCAGCTTGCCGGCATCGTTGCGGTAGATCAGTTGCTTGAAGGCCGGCTGCCAGCGGATCGAGTTGGCGTACTTGGCGTCCTTGATGCAACGGTCGCGCACCATCTTCGCGGTCTTCAGCAGGTCGTTGTTGAACTGCAGCTTGTTCTCGACCAGTTCCGGGAAATAGATGTCGCGCGGCAGCGGCGCGTTGCGGGTGGAAACCTGGCCGAAGAAGGTGCGATAGAAATCGATGAAGCCCTTCAGGATGGTGTCGTATTCCTTCCAGAAACGAACTTCGCGCAACGCCTCGACGCCGCCGGTCACTTCCCAGCTCGGCAAGCCCTGCGGATAGCCGGTCAGCGCGATGCGGCAGGAACCGGACTGGCACGGACGCAGGATGCGCAGGTCTAGTTCGTCGAAGAAATCCTGATAGACATCGCGCATGTAGGCCTGGAACAGCGAATGCTGGCCGCCGTCGGTCAGGTTCGGATTGTTCGCGTCGGCGATGGGCGCGTCGCGCAGTTCGGACTTGTTGAACACGATGAAGTGGTTGTGCAGCATGCGGATGCTGGGTACACCGGGCGAAGTCAGCGGCCAGGTCGCATCCAGGCTCGCCTCGCCGGCCAGCACCAGCGTCTCGTCCGGGTCGGGGTAGCGTTCCAGCATGTACTCGATGATGACCTGGTTCATCCGGTTCCAGACGTTCTTGACCTGTTCCGGCACCTGCGTGCGCCGCACCGGCCGACCGAGCGGATCGAGAATGGTCTGCGAGGTGTTGTAGATGATCGAAGCATCGAACTCGTTGCTGTGGCCGAGCGCCTTGCGATACAGCAACAAGCCTTCCGGGTTCTGCAGCAGGCCGTTGTTATTGACCAGGTCGTTCAGGTTTTCGGTGCTGTTGAAGAACTCGTTCGGCTTCATGCCCTCCGGCACATCGAGCGGGATCTGGCGAAACGGGGTGACGATTTCTCTGGGGCCGGACTGCATGGGGAATTACCTCGAAATATCCGAATGGGGGAACGACAGCCAGACCGGCATCCGGGCCTGGCGCGGCAAGGCCCGGAATCATAGACGAACGAATCGGACGAACAAACCGCGATAGGGCGGCAAAATGCGTCGGCCAGTGTTTCAACTCGCATTTTGAAATCGGCAAAGAGGTTATCCTCTTGGCGGCATGCCCCTGCGACAGACCTTACTCAAACGACCATGAACGTCAACACCGCCATCTCGCCCGCCCAGATTCAGGAGACGATGGCTCGTTTGAGTTACTTCGATGGCTGGGAAAAAGACCAGCTGACCCGCCTGGCTGGCGGAGCAAGGCAGTTCGCCGTAGCGAAGAAGGAAAAGTTGATCGGCAAGGGGGATTTGATCGACGCCCTGTTTGTCGTGGTCAGCGGCCAGATCCGCCTATTCATTCCATTATCGAACGGAGCCGAAAGGGTCATCTCGCAAGTGGGACGCGGCGACAGCTTCGGAGAACCCTGCATCATCGTCGGCCAACCCTGTCCTTACGAAGCGGTTGCCGGCAGAAAAAGCCACATCATCGCCATCGACGGGCTGGTTTACCGGATGGCGCTACGTCAGAACCCCATCATGGCCGAGCGCACGTTGAATCTGGTGTCGCAACGTCTGCTGCATACCTTGCGCGATATTGAAATTTGCGCCCAGCCCTCCAGCGTGCAGCGGATCGCGCGCTACCTGATGCATATCGAACCGGAGCGGGACAAGGAGGCGCCCGCGGATAGCCCCTTCGAAATTCGTCTGCCGGCGCTCAAGCGCGACATCGCGGCAAAACTTGGCTTAAGCCAGGAAACCTTTTCGCGCATGCTGGCCTTCATGAGCAAACAAGGCTTCATCCAGGTCAAAGGTGCACATATCAGAGTGGATGACCGCAGCAAGTTGTTAAGACTGACGACACTCGGCTGTGCTGCCGAGGCCGGCGAGAAAAATTGACCTTCGTCAACAAAATATACGGTTTCCCCGGTCAGGCGCGTGGACTTGCCTGAACCTGCACGCCGTAGTTGATTTGTACTGAAAAACGCCGTCCCCCCCGGACGGAGGTTTTTATCCGATTCCATTGCACCCAAACCGCAACATCAGAGGAGACATGATGCCTAGCAAACTTAGCCTGATACTGTTGTTTTCATTGAGCCTGGGAGCGCACTCGGCCCTGGCCGCCAATGCGACCGAAGACCTTGCCCGCACCTGCAACAATTGCCACGGCATGAACGGCGTCTCGGTCGGCCCTTCGATGCCCAGCATCGGTGGCCTGTCCGAGCCCTATCTGAAAAACATGATGTTGCAGTGGAAGAGCGGCGAGCGTTATTCCGCCACCATGGGCCGCTTGATCAAGGGCTACAGTGATGAGCAGATCGCCGCGCTGGCCAGCCACTTCTCGAAATTGCCCTGGACCCCCGTGGTGCAGAAAGGCGACGCCAAGATCGTCGCGCAAGGCAAGGCCGCGACCGACCGTTGCGAGACCTGTCACGGCGCCACCGGCAGCGAGCCGGATGACACCGACACGCCAAAGATCAACGGCCAATGGGCGCAGTACCTGGAAATGGAACTGATGAAGTACCGCGACGACTCGGTGAAGATGCCGCACAAGAAAATGCGCAACAACGCCAAAAAGCTGGATGAAGGTGACGTAGCTGCCACCGCCCAGTTCTACGCAGCCCAGCCCAAATAAGGAGACCCACATGAGCCTCATCAAACGCCGCGAATTCCTCAAAGTCGCCGCTGCCGCGCCCGCCGCCATCCTGATCGTTCCGCAAACTGCCCGCGCTGCCGCCAAAGCCAGGGTCATCGTGATCGGTGGCGGCTACGGCGGCGCTACCGCCGCCAAGTACGTCAAACTGCTCGATGCCGGCATCAACGTCACCTTGATCGAACGCAACCCGGTCTACACCTCCTGCCCGCTGTCGAACGAAGTCCTTTCCGGCGAGCGCGATCTGGCCAGCCTGCAAGTCGGTTACGACGGCCTCAAGAAGCGCGGCATCAACGTGATGACCGACGAAGTCACCGCGATCGACCCGGTCAAGAAGTCTGTCACCACCAAGAGCGGCAAGACTCTCTCCTACGATGCACTGGTCGTCTCCCCCGGCATCGACTTCAACTACGCCGCGGTCGAAGGCTATTCCGACGAACTGGCCAATGGCGATCTGCCGCACGCCTGGAAAGCCGGCCCGCAGACCCTGGTGTTGAAGAAACAACTGGAAGCCATGCCCGATGGCGGCAAGTTCATCATCAGCGTGCCGCCCGGCCCGTTCCGCTGCCCGCCCGGCCCCTACGAGCGCGCCGCCCAGGTCGCCAACTACCTGACCCATCACGGCAAGACCAAATCCAAGGTGCTCATCCTCGACGCCAACGACTCCTTCTCCAAGAAGGGCCTGTTCGAGCAGGCCTGGGCCATGCAATACCCCGGCATGATCGAATGGGTGCCCGGCGCGCAGGACGGCAAAGTGGTCAAGATCGACGCCAAGAGCAAGACCGCCTTCACCGGCTTCGGCGAACACAAGGCCGACGTGCTCAATATCATCCCGCCACACCATGCCGGTGGCATCGCCAAGGCGACCGGCCTGACCAACCCCAAGGGCTGGTGCAGCGTCGATATGCTGACCATGGAATCCACCGTGCAGAAGGACATCTACGTGGTGGGCGACTCCTGCGTGCACGGCGATCTGCCCGAGTTCGGCGCGCCGAAGTCGGCGCACTCCGCCAGCACCCAGGCCAAGGTCGCCGCCGGCGCCATCGTCGCCAAGCTGAACGGCCTGCCGGCACCGGAGCCGTTCTTCGTCAACACCTGCTACAGCATCACCGCCCCGGGCTGGGGTTTCTCGGTGGTGCACGTCTACAAGGTGGTCGACGGCAAGCTGAAGTATGTCAAGGAAGCCGGCGGCATTTCGCCGGTGAAGATGGACAGCGAGGCGCAGATGAAGCTCCAGCGCAAGCTCGAATCCGAGTACGCCGTCGGCTGGCTGAAAAACATCATGGCGGATTCGTTCGCCTGATTCTCGGTAAACCGTGCGCCGGATTGCCTGGCGCACGGACATAAATTCCGCAGCACTTTTATTGGCTGGAATGCCGAATCCCAAGCTCGGGAAAAAGCATCGGATGCCATAAGGCCTCGCGGGGGCCAGGACGGCCCCTGATTCGGGCATCGCTATAATCCCCGCTCCGTTCCCACCCCGAACCTGGCATGTATTCGAGTTACTTCGGCCTGGCCGAAGCCCCTTTTTCCATCGCGCCGGCCCCGCGCTTTCTCTATATGAGCCAGCCCCACCAGGAGGCGCTGGCGCATCTGTTGTACGGGGTAAATGGCGGCGGCGGCTTCGTCTTGCTGACCGGCGAGGTCGGCACCGGCAAAACCACGATCTGCCGCTGCCTGCTTGAGCAGATACCGGAAACCTGCGACGTCGCCTACATCTTCAACCCAAAATTGACGGTTGAAGAACTGCTTTCGACCATCTGCGTCGAATTCGGCATCGTGTTTCCGGCCGGCAATACCAGCATCAAAGTGTTCGTCGATTGCATCAACGCGCACCTGCTCGATGCCCATGCCCGCGGCCGGCACGCGGTACTGATCATCGACGAGGCGCAGAACCTCTCGCCGGACGTCCTCGAACAGATGCGCCTGCTCACGAATCTGGAAACCAGCGAACGCAAACTGTTGCAGATCATCCTGCTCGGCCAACCCGAACTGGTGGCGATGCTCGAACGCCCGGAATTGCGGCAGCTGGCGCAACGCATCGTCGCGCGCTATCACCTGGGACCGCTGACAAAACCGGAAGTCGCAGCCTATGTCAGGCATCGTCTCGAAGTCGCCGGCGCCCGCCATCCCTTGTTCCCTCCTGCCCTGATGGGACGCTTGCACCGCCTGAGCGGCGGCATTCCCCGCCTGCTCAACGTGCTATGCGACCGGGCATTGCTGGGCGCATTCGTACAAGGCAAGGAGCGGGTCGACCGCACCACGCTCGCGCAAGCGGCACGCGAAGTTCTCCACCGCCCCGCCGCACAGCGCCGCACGCAGCGGGCGCTTGTAGCAGCAGTGTTGCTGCTGGCCGGCGGCGTCCTGGCGATGGCGGCCCTGTATCGGCATGATCCCGCCCCGACCGAGACGCAGCCCGCCTTGACCGCCGCAAGCAAGGCTGCGATCCCGCCGTCAGCGGATACGGCAAACCTGGCATGGCCGACCGATGCACCCCGCGCCGAAAGCGAAGCAATGGCTTATGCCGCCTTGTTCCGGGCTTGGCGCGCGGACTATCGCGCCGGCGACCCGTGCCGGCACGCCGAAAGCCTGGGCATGCGCTGCCATACGGAACGCGGCGGCCTGGCCGAACTGCGCCAGATCAACCTGCCGGCGGTGCTGCGCCTGCGCGACCGCGAGGGACGTGAGTTCCATGCGGCATTGATGAAACTCGACTCGCACAGCGCGACGCTGATGACCGCCGGCAAATCCGGCATGGTTTCCATCGGCACGCTGGCGGAGCAATGGTCCGGCCACTACAGCCTGCTTTGGCGCATGCCGCCGGCGGTGACGGGAACAATCCGTCCGGGTGACCGCGGCCCCGCCGTGGCCTGGTTGAGCCGGCAACTCGCCCGGATACATGGGCGGAGGCCGGAAGCTGAGGAGAACCCGTTGTTCGACGACGCCTTGATGCATCAGATCAAGCTGTTCCAACGTGCCCAGGGCTTGGCTCCGGATGGCTCGGCCGGACCCCGCACCCTGATGCGTCTGGTCGAAGAATCGGATCAATCGATCCCCCGTCTGGCGCCCAGACGAGCGAACGATCCGACGCGCGGAAGCGGAGCCCTGTAGCCATGTCGTACATCCTCGACGCACTCAGGAAGTCCGAACAACAACGTCAGCGTGCTGCATCGCCGACCCTGTTGACGGCGCAGACGACTCCGCCGGCACCGGTGCAGCCCGGCTTTTCCGTGAACGGATGGCTGGCTGCACTCCTGATCGGTGCCGGCGTCCTGATCGGCTGGCTGGGGCCATGGCAGGCAGAATCGCCGCCTGCGCGGGATCGTCTCGCCGCACTGCCGCCCGCGACCGATGCTGCCGTACCGGCGTTTCACACCGAATTGCCCCCGGCCGACGGGGCCATGCCCGGACGCCTCCCGAAAACGAGCGATCCGATCCAGCCAGCCAATCAGGTGGCTTACCCGGTGGTGTCGGATAACGGGAAGTCTCCAGCGGAAGCGCCGCTCCAGGCGGGTGAAGAACCGCCCCCCGCCGAAGCCGGGCGGGGAAAGAACGCGATGACGCTCAACGAATTGCCCGCCGTGATCCGGCAAGAAATTCCGAACATCGCGATTTCTTTCCACGTTTATGCTGCCAACCCAACCGAGCGGCGCGTCATGATCAACAACGAATTGTTGCGGCAAGGCGAAACCATTCCGCCGGGTCTCGCGGTCGAGCAAATCACACCCGAAGGCGTGGTCATCGGCTACAAAGGCTACCGTTTCCAGCATGCAGTGCGATAGGACATGCTTTGTCGCACAGGGTGAATTCATTGGGCGGGCTGCACGACGGCGGTTCGGTGTTTCAGCCTCCCTCGAACGTTTTTTGACGATGGTCATACCGTGAACCGCGCAGGAAAAATATGACTGTCTTGATTGATATACTCATCCAACGAGAATGCTCAATTGAAAATCACAAAATTCTTTCCCGCCGCCATCATCCCCAGGATGTCGAGGCCGGCCTTTTTCGATGCCACGATTCGTTTGCTGGGGCTGCTCATCGTGATATTTGCAGTCTTGTTGACCAGTCGTTGGCTGACTGAGTTGACCGCTCCGCGTTTGGTAGCCAAGTTGCCGTCCATGCCGATTGCAGCGCCGGAAAACAGTCTCAAGACTGTCGGCAAGTTATTCGGGACCAGTAAAGCCCGTTCCGAGTCCCTCGATGGGCTGTATCTCGCAGGCCTATTTTCAGGTTCCAGAGGCAGTGGATTCGCCACCTTCCGCACCCGTTCGGGGTCGATTTCCGTGTTTCCTGGGGGGGAAATCTCGCCCGGGGTCACGCTCAAACAGATAGAAAAGGATCGCGTGATTGTCCTTAGCGCAGGCGTCCAGAAGGAATTGCGGCTGAATGAGGGGGGCATGCAACCCGCCTCGCCGAGCGGCCAGACTGCCGTCATCGCACCCCAGCCACTTCCCGCCGCGAACACACAGGGTGTGGAATCCGGCAATCCGCAACCGAATGCCCGGCGTGCTGCCGGCCCACAGGAAAACGAACAATGAATCCGGCTGCAAGTTGGTTCTATAGCCTCTGTCTGGTGGCCGGTTTGATGCAGGCGGGGGCATCCCTGGCTGCGACCAACCAGCCTACTGGCCAGATCACACTGAACTTCGTCAATGCCGATATTGCCGCCGTGATCAAGGCCATGAGCGAGATGACCGGACGCACCTTCGTGGTCGACCCCCGCGTCAAAGGCACCCTCAACATCACCTCGCCACGCCCGGTCAGTCAGGCTGTCGCCTACGACATCCTGCTGGCCACATTGCGGATGCAGGGCTACGCGGCGGTCCAGGTGGATGGCGTGGTGCGCGTCATTCCAGAGGCGGATGCCAAGTTCTATGCCGTGCCGAGCACCCGGAAGTCCGGCCGCGCGCGCGTGGGTGGCGAAATGGTCACCCGGGTTTTCAAACTTCGACACGAATCGGCGACCCAACTCCAGGTGGCATTGCGGCCTCTCGTCGGTGCCAACAGCACCATCAACGCGGAACCGTCTTCCAACACCCTGCTGGTGACCGACTATGCCGACAACCTCGCCCGCCTGGAGCAGGTCATCGAAGGACTGGATATTCCCACCGCCGATGAACCGGTCCTGATCCCGCTCAAATATGCCTCGGCTCAGGAGGTCGCCAATCTGGTCACCCGCGTGTTTACCCCGACCGCCGGTCAGGGCACGGCCGGTGCCATCCTCGACGCACTGCAGGTGGGCGTGGACGCGCGCTCCAACAGTCTGATCGTGCGTGGCCGCGACCGCAGCCTGATCAGCAAGGTGCAGAATCTGGCGACTTCGATGGATATGCCGACGCCGGTGGCGGGCAATGTCCACGTGATCTATCTGAAGAATGCGCAGGCCGTGGAGATGGCCAAGACCCTGCGCAATATCGTGAACTCGGATACCTCTGCCACAACCACGCCCCAGGCCCAGACGACAACGCAGCCCGGCACCAAGACGGACAGCGGCGGACCCGGGATGATCCAGGCGGATGCCGCCAGCAACGCCTTGATCATCACGGCACCGGAGGCGATCTTCAATAACCTCAAGGCCGTGGTGGAGAAACTCGACTCACGTCGTGCTCAGGTTCTGGTCGAAGCCCTTATCGTCGAAGTGTCGGCTGATAAGGCTGCGGAATTCGGCATCCAGTGGTTCGGTGCCACCAGTACCAACGGTGTAATCAAGAACAGCACATTGGGTGCCATGTTCGGCAACAGCAGCAGTAGCAGCAATATCGGCATCATTGCCGCTAACCCCGCGGGAGCAGTTGGTGTTGCATCCGGCTTTAATATCGGTTTGTTCAAGAACGGAAATCTAGGCCTGCTCGCGCGCGCGCTAGAGACCGAAGCAGGCGGCAACATCCTGTCCACCCCCACCCTGCTCACCCTGGACAACGAGGAAGCCAAGATTTCCGTGGGGTCCAACGTGCCCTTCGCTACCGGTTCCTACACCACCCCGAATACGGCCACCGCAGGGAGCGTCAGCCCCTTCACGACCTACGAACGCAAGGACGTTGGCCTGACGCTCAAGGTCAAGCCCCAGATCAGCGAATCTGGAACGGTACGCATGCAGATCTCTCAGGAGGTGTCCCAATTACGCTCGGCCGCCGACCCTACCTTGGCCGCCACGGACAAGCGCTCGATCGAATCCAACGTGATGGTGGATGACGGCCAGATCATTGTGCTGGGCGGACTGATCCAGAATCAGATGACGGATGGAGAAGACAGCGTTCCGGTTCTGGGCGACATTCCGCTGCTCGGTCATCTGTTCCGCTACAGCACCCGTAAACAGACCAAGACCAACCTGATGGTTTTCCTGCGCCCCCAGATCGTGCGGACGGCGGCACAAGCCAGCGAAATCACCAGTCCGCGCTACGACTACATCCTCGGCCAGCAAAAAGGTTCGGCACCGCCGCATCACCCCATGTTGCCCGATATGGCGCCCCCCCTGCTCGGCAATGACATGCGCATGAGCTTTGAACGCGAGCTCAGGAACTCGCCTGCCTCCGAGTCCATCGCCGAGGCGAAGATCGAACCGAAGACGGTGGCCATCAAGCCACTGCAGCCCAATCCCCGGGAGGACGCCGGGTGGTCGTCAAGATAAGCCAGATGGACATGCGACCGGTCTTTCTTGCATCCCCAGTCCATTCTGACTTTTGGGCATCCCGCACGTGAAGCGCATCCCCTACTCATTCGCCCGCGCGGCGGGCGTGCTGGCCGCCGCCGACGGGCGCGGCGGACTCGCCGTCACGGTGCGATCCGACACCCGTCCGGAAGTGCTGGCCGAATTGCGGCGGCATTACGGCCTGCCGTTGTCTGTCACGCTGTTGCCCGATGGCGAGTTCGAGGCGGCGCTCTCCGCCATTTACGCGGAAGGCAGCGATTCGGGTGGCCTGCTCGACGAGTTGGGCGATGGCGCCGAACTGAACAGTCTCATGCAGGACAGCCGCCGCATCCAGGATCTGCTGGAGTCGGAGGATGACGCCCCGATCATCAAGCTGATCAACATGGTGTTCATGCAGGCGTTGGGAGACGGCGCCTCGGACATCCACATCGAGCCCTTCGAGAACCGTTCCGTGGTGCGTTTTCGCGTCGACGGCGTGCTGAAGGATGTGTTCGAGCCGCCGCGGGCGCTGCATGCCGCGCTGGCCTCGCGCATCAAGGTGATGGCGGATATGGACATCGCCGAGAAACGCCTGCCGCAGGATGGCCGCATCGCCATCCGACTCGGCGGCCAGCCGGTGGATGTGCGTGTCTCCACCCTGCCGACCGGGCACGGCGAGCGCGTGGTGCTGCGCTTGCTGGCCAAGGATGCCGAGCGTCTGCATCTCGACCGGCTGGGCATGGATCCCGATGTGCTCGGGCAGGTGGACCACCTGATCCACGAGCCGCACGGCATCTTCCTGGTCACCGGCCCCACCGGCTCGGGCAAGACCACCACCCTCTATTCCGCCCTGTCCCGGCTCGACCATACCGCGCTCAACATCATGACCGTGGAGGATCCGATCGAATACGACATGGACGGCATCGGCCAGACCCAGGTCAACACCCGCGTCGACATGAGCTTTGCGCGCGCCTTGCGCGCCATCCTGCGGCAAGATCCGGACGTGATCCTGGTCGGCGAGATCCGCGACCTGGAAACCGCCCAGATCGCGGTTCAGGCCAGCCTGACCGGCCATCTGGTGATCGCCACGCTGCATACCAACGATGCCGCCAGCGCCGTCACCCGCCTGATCGACATGGGCATCGAACCCTTCCTGCTCGGCTCCAGCCTGATCGGTGTGCTGGCCCAGCGTCTGGTGCGCAAACTGTGCCCGCACTGCAAGCAGGAGTACCCACCCACCGCCGGAGAATGGGCGATCCTGGATGCCGCCGCGCTCCCGGCCAAGGTTTATCGCGCCGTGGGCTGCGAGCAATGCAACCAGACCGGCTATCGCGGCCGCACCGGTCTGTATGAACTGATGAACGTGGATGAACCGTTGCGCCGCCTGATCCATGACGGCTCCGGCGAGCATGTCATCCGCAAGTACGCCGAGGATCAAGGCCTGCGTCTGTTGCGCGATGACGGTCTGCGCTGGATCCGCGCCGGCGAAACCTCCATCGAGGAAGTCCTGCGGGTCACTCGGGAGGCGACTTGACGGCCTGGCGTTATGTGGCGGTGGATGCCAAGGGCACGCGCCACCGTGGCGAACTGGAGGCGGATCATCCCCGCGCGGTGCGCGCCCGCCTGCGCGAGCAAGGCCTGCTGACCGAAGAGGTGGCGCCGCGCGACGCGCCCAGCGTCGGCGGCGGCGACCGTCGCGTGCCGGCTCTGGCGCTGGCCCTGTTTTCCCGCCAATTCGCCACCCTGACCGCCGCGGGCTTGAGCATCGAACGCGCCCTGAGCGCGCTGCTGGAGCAGCAGGAGGCGGACAAGCTACGCAGCGTGCTGGGCAGCGTGCACCAGGATGTCCTCGCCGGCCACGGCCTGGGCCAGAGTCTGGCGCGGCACCCGCGCGCATTTCCTCGCTACTACGCCGCCATCGTCCAGGCGGCCGAAGAGGCAGGCGCCCTGGACCAGGTGATGGAACGGCTCGCCGGCTATCTGGAGCGGGGCCAGGCGTTGCGGCACAAGGTCGGCGTGGCCTTGATCTACCCGGCCATCGTCACCCTGGTCGCGTTCCTGGTGGTGGGCGTGCTGCTGACCTACGTGGTGCCGCAAGTGGTGGCGGTATTCGAACAGTCCCGCCAGGCGCTGCCCTGGTTGACCCGCGCCCTGATCACCGTGTCCGATCTGGCCCGCTCGACCTGGTGGATCGTGTTGCTTCTGGTCGTGGCGGCCGGTTTTGTCGCGCGCCATCTGTTGCGCATCGAGTCGATCCGCCTGCGTTGGCACCGTTTTCTGTTGCCGCTGCCGGTTATCGGCCGACTGCGCAGCGGACTGGCCAGCGCCCGTTTCGCCAACACGCTGGCCGTGCTGGTGGGCAGCGGAGTTCCAATCGTCAAAGCGTTGAGTTACGCCGGCGCGGCGTTGGATGATGAGGTCTTTCGCAAGGCCACGACGGAAGCGGCAGCGCGGGTGCGGGAAGGCCAGAGCATCAGCCGGGCACTCAAGCAGACGGGCGTGTTCCCGGGCATGCTGCTGCATCTGGTCGCCAGCGGCGAGGCCAGCGGCGAACTGGCCAAGGTACTGGAACAGGCGGCGCGGCAGCAGGAATTGACGGTGGAAACCCGACTCTCCGCCCTCACCGCCTTGCTGGAACCGTTGTTGATTCTGGTGATGGGCGTGGTCGTGATGGTCATTGTTCTGGCCACCCTGGAACCCATCATCGACATGAACCGATTAATACATTGAGCGAAAGGTACGACATGCGAAGCAAAGGGTTCACCCTTATCGAACTCATGGTGGTCCTGGTCATCCTGGGCGTGCTGGCCGCGATCATCGCGCCGAAAATCATGGATCGGCCGGACGAGGCCCGCATCATCGCGGCCAAACAGGATATTTCCAGCGTGGTCCAGGCGCTCAAACTCTACCGCTTGGACAACATCCGCTACCCCAGCACCGAACAGGGTTTGCAAGCGCTAGTGAGTAAGCCGAGCATCGAGCCGATTCCCACCAACTGGAAATCCGGCGGCTACCTGGAACGCTTGCCGAATGATCCCTGGGGCCATCCCTATCTGTTCCTGAATCCCGGCCGCAACGGCGAAATCGATGTATTCAGTTGGGGGCCGGACGGCCAGTCCGGCGGCGAAGGCAAGGACGCGGACATCGGCAACTGGATGCTGTGAGCCTGGGGCGGCAGGGATGGCCAGCAAGACCGCAGCTCTGAACGCGCAGCCGTTCCCGGCAGTTGCCCGCGTCCAGGCGACGACGGCAGGGCGGCTCCCCGCGCGCGGTTTCACATTGATGGAATTGCTGGTCGTGCTGGTGATCATCGCGCTGGGGGTCTCGACCGCCGTGATCGCCCTGCGGCCCGATCCGCGCGGCATGGTGCGCGAGGAAGGCGAGCGTCTGGCGGTGCTGCTCGGCCTGGCCAGCGAGGAGTCGTCGCTGGGCGGCACCGCCATAGCCTGGGTCGGCGGCGTAGATGGCTATGAATTCCAGGCGCGCGAACTGACCGACCTGGGACCGGACTGGCAGGTGATCCGAGGCGACGACCTGCTGCATCCGCGCCGATTGCCGAACGGCACGACCATTCGCGGCATCCGGTTGGATGGCAAAGCGCTGGAGCCTGGCCAACGGGTCGCCCTCGGCAACCGCGGCGCGCTCGAACTGGTGATCGAAATCGGGCTGGGTGACGCGCGTGCCCGCATCACCGGTGCGGATGGCCGGTTTCAGTCTGCGTTGCTCGCCGGAGACGACACGTGAACCGGCATCCGTCCGCTCGGCGCGATGCGGTCCGCGGCTTCAGCCTGCTCGAAATGCTGGTCGCCCTGGCCATCGTCTCGATCGGTCTGATCGCCGCCTTGCGCGCCACCGGCGTCGGCACGGAAGGCGTCGGCGAATACCGCAACCGCATGCTGGCACTCTGGCTCGCCGAGAACATCGTGGCGGAACGCACCGCGCGGCAGGATTGGCCGACGCCGGATGTGTTCAGTCGCGAGGAGACCTTGGCCAATCATCGTTTCGTGGTGCGCCAAGAAATCAAATCCACCCCGAATCCGAATTTCCGCCGCCTGGATGTCTCGGTGGCCGCACAGGAAGAGTCGGCGCGGAGCCTGCAGCATAGCGTGGCGTTTTTGATCCGGTCGCGATGAAACCGGCCGCTGGATTCACTCTGATGGAAGTGCTCGTCGCCCTGGTGTTGCTGACGCTGTTCACGCTGGTGACCTACCGCGCGCTGGATTCTGTCCTGGAGACGCAACGGCGGGCCAGCGCGGAAATGGAACGCTGGCGCAAGCTGGCGACCGCCTTCAGCTGGATCGAATCGGATCTGTCCAACGCCGTGGCTCGGCTGGATCCGCGCGCGACAAGCGGCGGCGTGTTCCAGACCCGGAAAGCAGCGGACGGCAGCATGCAATTCGATCTGGTCCGCTTGCTGCCGGAAGATGCGGACGAAGGGTTGCAGCGCGTCGGTTATCGCTGCGCGCAGCAAAACCTGGTTCGGCTGGTCTGGCCGGAAGCCGACAGCGTGGTTGCAAAAAGTGTGGTGGCGCCCAAGGAATTCATCCTGCTGCAGGGACTCGACGCCTGCGCGTTCAGATACATGGATATCGCCGGCGGCTGGCTGCCCACTTGGCTGGCGCTGGCGCAGCAGCCGCTGCCCCGTGCGGTCGAGCTGAATCTGGTCGAAGCGGGCGGCGCGGCCGTGCGGCGGGTGTGGCGGGTGCAATGAGCGTTTGCAATGACACGACATCGGGACTCGGCGCGAGGAAGTTCGGCCCCGTCCGCGCCCAAGGCGGCGCCGCCGTACTGGTGGCGATGCTGGTGGTGGCCATGGCGGCCCTGGCGGCGAGCAGCTTCATGTTCCGCGCACAGGTGGAATGGCGCCGCCTGGAAAACCTCACTCGCCAGGCTCAGGCCCACTGGGTCCTGCGCACGGCGGAACGATGGGGCGCCGCAGTGCTGCAGGATGATGCCCGCCAAAGCAGCGTGGACCATCCCGGCGAGGTGTGGGCAACCCAACTGCCCCCGGTCGAAGCGGAAGGTTTTCGGGTTTCGGGCAGGATGGAAGACCAGGACAGCCGTTTCAATCTCAATAATCTGGTCGCCAACGGCGATATCGACACAGCGCAGTTGCAGATTTTCAGCCGCCTGCTTCGCGCCCTGGATTTGCCGGAAAACCTGGCGATCACGGTCGCGGACTGGATGGATGCGGATGACACGCCGCAGACCCCGGAAAGCGCGGAGTCGGCTTACTATGCCGGCCGCTCGCCCGCCTACCGGGCCGCCAACCGCGCTCTGGTCAGCCTGAATGAATTGCTCCGCGTGAAGGGATTCAACCGCAACGTCCTGGCGCAGTTGCGCCCGTTCGTAACCATCCTGCCGACGCGGACGCCGATCAACGTCAATATGGCGCGCCCCGAGGTGCTGACCGCCCTGGTGGAAGGTCTGGCGCTGACCGAGGCCTACGCCCTGGTCGCCAAGCGGGAGCGCACCTACTACCGCAATATCCAGGATTTCCAGCAGGCCATGCCGAGCGGACTGATTTCACCGGAAAACATGATTTCAGTGTCGAGCAGTTATTTCCTGGTTCGGGCCCGTATCCGCCATGAACGTCTGTCCATCGGCAGCCATGCCCTGTTCCACCGGGTAGGTGCGAACCTACCCAACCTTGTTTGGAGAGCCGAGCTATGAGCGAACTCCGTCTTTATCTGCGCCGTGACTCTCTGCTGGAGGGAACGGATTGCCCCTGGTCGTTCATTGACGATGCCGGCCAGATGCGCGGCAGCGGCGCGCATCTGGCGGATTTGCCGCGGGCGCGACACTGCCGCCTGGTACTGGCCGGCGAACTGGTACTCGCCGTCAAGACCCGCCTGCCGGACCTGCCAGAACGCCGTCTGGCACCGCTGCTGCCCGCCGCCGCCGAAGCGGCGACCCTGGCCGAGGCGGACAGCCTGCATGCCGTGTTGATGGGGCGAGACGCCGATGGCGATGCGATCCTGGCGGTGCTGGAAGAAGCCTGGCTGAAACGGGTGCTCGACAAGCTGGCGGAACTTGGCCTCCATCCCGATTGCGCGCTGCCGGACTACCTGCTGTTGCCCTGGCGCGAAGGCGACTGGTCCATCGGCTGGGGGGGCGGCGAGAATGTGGCGCGCTTCGGCAAACTGGAAGGCATGGCGCTGGACGACGGCGAGCCGCCGATCGGCCTGACCTTGGCCCTGGCCCAACGCGGTCGTCCCGCCAACGTGCAGGTATTTCAGATGGCCGACCAGGGCGAGCCGGATTGGGATCGCTGGCGCGCCGCGCTCGGCGCCATGGTGGTGTCGGCCGGCCGGTGCGATTGGCGCACCTGCACCTGGCCGGTTCTGCCCGACCTGTTGCAGGGCAAACACGCGCCCGGCCGCAGCCGGATGGATTGGCCGCGCCTGGCGCGGCCGCTGGCCTGGGGCGCAGCGTTGCTGGTCGGCATCCAATTGGCCGGCACGCTGCTTGATTGGAGCTTGCTGGCGCGGGAAAGCCGCGGCATCCGCCAGGAGATGCGCGATCTGGCAGAACGCGCCCTGCCCGCCCATGCCGCAGTGGTGGACCCGGCCTGGCAGATGACCGAGCAGTTGCAAAACTTGCGTTCCGCCGCCGGCAAACCCTCACCCAATGCGCTGGTCGGCCAGCTCGGGCGGCTCGGCCAAGTCTGGCCGGCCGCCCAGGCGCCACGCATCAAGACTCTGACCTTCGAGGCCGGAACGCTCAGCCTGCTGGTGGCCGAAGCGGATGCCGACTGGCTGGATCAGCTGAAGGTGGCGGCACCGTCGCGGGGTCTGCAGATCACCACCGAGACCGACAAGGACAACAGTGTTCGCCTGACTGTCAGGCCGAGCGAAAAGGAAGCGCGCCATGGGCAATGAATGGATCCAGCGCCTGCGGGCGCAACTAGCCGGCCGAAGCGCCCGTGAACGCCAGGTATTGGCGGCGGGCGGGGCGATCCTGCTGCTGCTCGTCGGCTACGGCGGCATCTATGAGCCCGCCGGTCAGGCACGCACCAAGCTGGCCGAGCGACTCCCCACTCAGCGGGCCGAACTGCGCCTGATGCGTGTACAAGCGGCAGAGATCGAGCGTCTGCGCACCAACATGGGCGCTGCCGGCAAGGGCAGCCTGGAACAACGCATCAAATCATCGGCCGCAGCCTTCAACCTGGGCGAAGCGTTCACGCACTTCACCGCCCTGACTCCGGATCAGATCCAGCTTGCCACCCGCCCCCTAGCCACCGACAACTGGATCGACTGGCTGGCGGACCTGGAACGGCAAGGCGTCAGCGTGGTACGTTGCCGCGTCACCGCCAGCGACCAGATTGGACTGGCCAGCCTGGAACTGACTTTGACCGGAGGCCGGCGATGAGACGGCTGATCCATGCGGGACTGTTGCTCCTCGTCCTGGCGCTCGCCTACCTGATCATGCTGCCCGCCACCTGGCTGGACAGCCTGCTGCAACGCGAGACCCGCGGCAGTTTCGCGATGACCGCCAGTTCCGGCACGCTCTGGCGCGGCGAGGGCAGCCTGCAGGCGCTGCTGCCCAGCGGCGAAGCGGTTACCCTGGCGCCGACCGCCTGGAATATCGCGCTCGGCGAGCTGCTGGCATTGCGCCTGCATATCACCCTGCGCTCGACCCAGAGCGGCGCCACGCTGCTGGATATCTCCATGGCGCCGGGCGAAACCCGTATCCATGAAGCCAAGCTGGAATTGCCCGCCGCACTGCTCGGGGTGCTGTCGCCCACCCTCCGCGCCGCGGCGCTGTCCGGCCAGATGTCGATGCAAGCCAACGATGTACGCATCGATAACGGCCATGCCACTGGCAAAGCCCGTGTCTTGTGGGTTGCGGCCGGCTCGGAACTCAGCCGAGTGAACCCCCTCGGCAGCTATCAAATGGAATTGGACGGACACAGTGGCGGCCTGGATTTCCGCCTGATCACCCTGGGCGGCGACCTAAACCTGACCGGATCGGGCCGCATCCAGCCCGGCGTGAAACCGGATTACAGGATCACCGCCAGCCCAGGCGAAGCCAAGCGCCAGGAATTGGTGCCGCTATTGCGGATGTTGGGGCGTGAAGTCAGCCCGGGCACCTACCAGTTGACCGTTGACCCGAACGTCCAGGCCGTATCCGGTTGATTCCGTGCTGCCGCACGTGAGCTGATTCGACGGCATGGCAACCTTGCCACGCCCGACCTTCGCAAAATTGTCAAGAAACCGGGAAGGGTGCCGCCCTCCCCTTTTCGCGCCATCATGCAGCCTGACTTTTTCAGCTGAAGGAATCGACCATGCTCCGCCAACCCCGCCCTGTTTCACCCATCGCCGCCGTGGCACTGAGTTGCCTGCTACTCGGCGGCTGCGCCAGCGAAAAAGCGCTGCTGACGCAGACCCAGCCATTGCAGGATCGGCTCGACCGAGTCGAAAAGGATCTCGCCACTGCCAGCGACGCCGGCCTGCGGACCGCGGAAGCGCGGGCAAGCAGTCTTGCCGCGCGGCAAGCCGAGTTGGAAAAACAGATTGCCCAGATGCAAACGAACCAGGCAGCGCGCATCGGTCGTATCGAGCAGAATCTGAACGAACTCGCCGACCAAACCCGGAAAGCAGCTCAGCAGAGCACGCAGCTACAGGCCCGACACGATGCCGCGAGCGTGAACGAAACGACGGCGAACGCCCGTGTCGGCGAGCTGGAGCAGCGTCTGAACGATATGAATCGCGTGGCGCAAGCGGCAGTGCAACGGGTGTCGAACAAAACCGATGCACTCAACGCCAAGCAGGAAGCGGTGGAATTTGCCGGTAATGCATTGAACAAGCGCGTAAGCCAGGCGGAAGAAAAGCTGAACACCCTTTCCGGCCTGGTACAGGAAGCGCTGGCACTTGCCGCGAAAGAAATCTTCCTCGCCAACGGCAAAGAGGCGCTCACCGTCACGCTGACGGATGACAAGGTGCTGTACCCGCAAAATGACCCGAATCTCGACAGCCGGGATGCGGCCAAGTTGAATGAACTCGCAGACAAGCTTGGTCGGCTGGATCAGGAATATCACCTGGATATTCAGGGCCATACGGCGAACAACAGCACGGAAGACAACAACTACAGCCTGGGCAAGGCGCGTGCCGAAGTGGTCAAACGCTACCTGCACGAAAAGAAGGGCATCTCGATCAGCCGGATGTCGGCCCTGTCCTATGGCGCCAACAAGCCGCTCGATCCGAACGGCAGCAACAACCGGCGTATCTACATTCGGGTACTGGTGCTGAAGTAATCGCGGTGGGGCCGGCGCTGGGCGATTCCGCCCTTTACGCGAATACGCGCGCGTTCTTCATCGCCGATGTAACCCCGGCGTAACCCCAGCCAATAAACAAAAAGGCCCGCATTGCTGCGGGCCTTTGCTTTTTCTGGCTCCCCGACCTGGACTCGAACCAGGGACACACGGATTAACAGTCCGTTGCTCTACCAACTGAGCTATCGGGGAATTGAGAGGCCGCGATGATAAGTGGGGTGCGGCTTCCGGTCAATATCGAAGACGCTATTTCGTCTGTTTTTTATGAATCAGGCGAGTGCCTGAGCAATGCGTTCGATGGCTTTTTTCAGGTTGTCCATCGAGGTGGCGAAGGAGATGCGGATACAGCCTTCGCTGCCGAAAGCGGAACCGGGCACCAGGGCGACGCCGAATTCGAGCAGGCGTTCGGTCAGGGCCATGTCGTTGGCAGCCGGCAACTTGCCTTCGGCGTGCAACTTGGTGATGGCTGCACTGACATCGGGGAAAGCGTAGAAGGCACCGCCGCTATCGACACAACTGACACCGGGGATGGCGTTGAGTGCATCGACGACGTAGCGATGGCGTTCGCGGAACGCGGCAAGCATCGGGGCGATACAGGCCTGGTCGCCGTTCAGCGCCATTTCCGCCGCCACTTGCGAAATGGAGGTGGGGTTGGAGGTGCTCTGCGACTGGATGTTGTCCATCGCGGCGATGATTTCCTTCGGGCCGGCGGCATAGCCAATGCGCCAGCCGGTCATGGCGTAGGCCTTGGAAACACCGTTCAGCACCATGGTCTGGCCATACAGGTCCGGGCAGGCGTTGAGGATGTTGCTGTACTCGCCATCGGTCATCAGGATGTGCTCGTACATGTCGTCGCTGACGATCAGCACGTGCGGATGGCGGCGCAGCACGACGCCGAGCGCGGCGAGTTCGTCCTTGCTGTAAACGGCGCCGCTGGGGTTGGACGGGCTGTTGATGACCAGCATCCGGGTCTGCGGGGTGATCGCCGCTTCCAGTTGCGCCGGCGTGATCTTGAAGCCTTGTTCGATGCCGGCATCGACGATCACCGGCACGCCATCGGCCAGAATGACCATGTCGGGGTAGGACACCCAGTACGGCGCCGGGATGATAACTTCGTCGCCCGGATTGATGAACGCTTGCGCCAGGTTGTAGAAACTCTGCTTGCCGCCGCACGACACCAGCACTTGATTGGCCGCATATTCCAGGCCGTTTTCCCGCTTGAATTTGTCGATCACCGCCTTTTTCAGGCTGGGCGTGCCGCCGACCGCGGTGTATTTGGTGAAGCCGGCATGGATGGCGGCGATGGCCGCATCCTTGATGTGCTGCGGGGTATCGAAATCGGGTTCGCCGACGCCGAGGCCGATGATGTCCTTGCCCTCGGCCTTCAACTTGGCGGCTCGGGCGGAGACGGCCAATGTGGGGGAGGGTTTGATGTTCTGGACGCGGCGGGAGAGTTCCAAGGTGAGCACCTTTTGTGAAACGCGAATGAGCAGGACGAAATGTTAGGATTAACTGCTTTTTTAGCGCGCGGATTTTAACTTGGCAGTCACATTTCCCAATAGCCCTTTTGCACTGCACCAACCGTTTCAACCGGCGGGTGATCAGCCTGTGGCGATCGAACAACTGGTCGACGGCATCGACCGGGGCATGCGTTTCCAGACGCTGCTCGGCGTGACCGGCTCCGGCAAGACCTACACGATGGCCAATGTCATTGCCCGGCTCGGACGGCCGGCCTTCGTCATGGCACCGAACAAGACGCTGGCGGCGCAGCTGTATGCCGAGTTCCGCGAGTTCTTCCCGGACAACGCCGTCGAGTACTTCGTCTCCTACTACGACTACTACCAGCCGGAAGCCTACGTGCCGTCGCGCGACCTGTTCATCGAGAAGGATTCCAGCATCAACGAGCACATCGAGCAGATGCGTTTGAGCGCGACCAAGGCGCTGCTGGAACGCGAGGACTGCGTCATCGTCGCCACCGTTTCGGCGATCTACGGCATCGGCGACCCGGTCGATTACCACGGCATGATCCTGCACCTGCGCCAGGGCGAAAAGATCGACCAGCGCGCCGTGATCCGTCGCCTGACCGAAATGCAGTATCAGCGCAATGAAATGGAATTCAAACGCGGCGTATTCCGCGTCAAGGGCGACGTGATCGACATCTTCCCGGCCGAACACGCCGAAACCGCCGTGCGCCTGTCACTGTTCGATGACGAGGTGGAAAGCATCAGCCTGTTCGACCCGCTCACCGGCCAGATCGTGCACAAGGCGACGCGTTTCACCGTGTATCCGTCCAGCCATTACGTGACGCCGCGCGACGTGGTGTTGACTGCGGTGGACAAGATCAAGCTGGAACTGGCCGACCGCCTGGAGTTTTTTCAGAACAACAACAAGCTGGTGGAAGCGCAGCGCATCGAACAGCGCACCCGCTTCGACCTGGAACTGCTCGCCGAACTCGGCTTCTGCAAGGGCATCGAGAACTACTCGCGGCATCTGTCCGGACGCAATCCGGGCGAGCCGCCGCCGACCTTGATCGACTACCTGCCGCCCAACGCACTGATGTTCATCGACGAATCGCATGTCACCGTGCCGCAAGTCGGCGGCATGTACAAGGGCGACCGCGCGCGCAAGGAAAATCTGGTCGACTACGGCTTCCGCCTGCCCAGCGCGCTGGACAACCGGCCGCTGCGCTTCGACGAATTCGAGACCGTGATGCGCCAGACCGTGTTCGTCTCCGCGACGCCCGGCCCGTACGAAAAACTGCACGAACAGCAGGTGGTGGAACAGGTCGCGCGCCCGACCGGCCTGATCGACCCGGTGATCGAGATTCGCCCGGTCGGCACCCAGGTCGACGATCTGATGTCGGCGATCAATCAACGCACCGCGCTCGGCGAGCGGGTGATGGTCACCACGCTGACCAAACGCATGTCCGAGCAACTCACCGAATACCTGTCGGAACACGGCATCAAGGTGCGCTATCTGCATTCCGACATCGAAACGGTCGAGCGGGTCGAGATCATCCGCGACCTGCGCCTCGGCGTATTCGACGTGCTGATCGGCATCAACCTGCTGCGCGAAGGTCTGGATATACCCGAGGTGTCGCTGGTCGCCATCCTGGACGCCGACAAGGAAGGTTTCCTGCGCTCCGAACGCTCGCTGATCCAGACCATGGGCCGCGCCGCCCGCCACCTGAACGGCACCGCGATTCTCTACGCCGACCGCATCACCGACTCGATGCGCCGCGCCATCGACGAAATCGAGCGCCGCCGCAACAAGCAGATCGCCTTCAACCTGGCCAACGGCATCACGCCGAAAGGCGTGGTCAAGCGCATCAAGGACATCATCGATGGCGTCTACAACCCCGACGCCGCCAACCAGGAACTGAAAGCGGCACAATCCCGGGCGAAATACGAAGTCATGAGCGAGAAAGACCTGGCGAAGGAAATCAAGCGCCTGGAAAAAGACATGCTGGCCGCCGCGAAAAACCTGGAATTCGAGAAAGCGGCCGAACTGCGCGACAAGTTGCACAACCTCAAGAAACAGTTATTTGGAGTGGAAGAACACGATGAGTAAGACCAAGGTTTTGTTCGTTTGCATGGGCAACATCTGCCGTTCGCCCACCGCCGAAGGCGTATTCCGCGACAAGGTCAAGAAGGCGGGGCTCGCGGCCAGCGTGCAGACCGATTCCGCCGGCACGCATGGTTACCACGTCGGCAATCCGCCTGACGCGCGCGCCCAGGAAGCCGCGCGCGGACGCGGTTACGACCTGTCCGATCTGCGCGGACGCGAGGTCTGCGCGCAGGATTTCGAGGCGTTCGATTACGTCCTGGCGATGGATAAGGACAACCTGGCGATACTGCAACAGAAATGTCCCGCGCATTTGCAGCACAAGGTGCGCCGGTTGCTCTCGTTCAGCCGCCGCTATCCCAATCTGGACGTGCCCGACCCCTACTACGGCGGCCGCGCCGGCTTCGATATGGTGCTGGATATGGTGGAAGACGCGGCGGAAGGATTGATCGAAGCGATCAACCGCAACGCGAAATAAAGCCAGGGAATAAATAAAAAAAGCCGGCGTTTATACGCCGGCTTTTTTGTGGGCACGCGGCCCGATCAGTCAGCGCTGTTTTGCTCCGACGCGGTAGGCCGGGTTTCCACCATCACCAGCGGCTCGGCGGCAGCCGCCGCTTCGGACTTCGGACGCGCGCGGCGACGCGGATTGGACGGCGGGCCCCAATCGCTCGGCGTCTCGGCACTCGCCGGAGCAGCACTGGGCTCGCTCGTGGTGTCGCTTTCCGAACGTGTTTCCACCATTACCAAGGCATCGGCGGCGGCTTGCGCATTGCCACGACCGCCACGGCTGCGACGCCGACGCGGAGAAGTGGCCGGTTCGTCGGCTTCGGCGACGACGGCAGCCTCGACCGGCGCAGCGGTTTCCACCAGTTGCAAGCCAGCCGTAGCCAAGTCTTCGCTCGCTTGCGGACTAGGCGCTGCGACCGGTTCAGGCCGGGCCTGTACAGGCTGGACCGGCTCGGCGGCAGGTTGCACTCTTGCCGGTTCCGGCGCGCTCTCCAAGCGAATCACCAGCGGCACGCTGTTGTCGACGGCAGCCACCGGGGCGGCTGCGCTAACCGGTTGATTTTCGGCTTCGGCAACAATTTCGCTGACCGTCTGGTCGGCAACGGCGCCCGCGCCTTCCGGGCGGCCTTCGCCACGACGACCACGTCCGCCACGACGGCCGCGGCGGCGGCTATCGCGTTCCTCGCCGCCGGCTTCGGCCGGCGATTCGGCGGCAACCTGACTCGTTTCCATCGGCGCAGTCACAACCGGTTTCGGCTCGACTGCACGCGGTGCTTCAGCAGCGGGCGGACGCTCGCGACGCGGGCGTTCCGGACGCTCGGCGCGTTCGGGACGCTCGCCACGCGGCTCGCGGTTCTCACGCGGTTCCTGACGCTCACCCTTGGCTTCCTGGCGTTCGCCACGGGCAGGACGCTCGCTTTGCTCGCCACGCTCCGGACGCTCGCCACGCGGCTTACGATCGCCGCGGCCTTCGCGATTGTCCCGGTCGCCACGGCCATCGCGTCCGCGACGGGGTTCCCGATCACGTCGCGGTTCGGCCTTTTTGACTTCTTCCGGCTTGGCTTCTTCAACCGGTTCGGCGCTGCCGCGCAACCAGCCGAACAAGCGACCGAACAGGCCAGGCTTGGCAACTTCGGCAACCGGTGCCGGCGCGGCAGCAACTGGGGAAACGTGAGCCGGAGCCGGCTGCGACGGCGTGATGCCTTGTACCACCGGCTGCGGCCGCTCGGGTTTGTCGGTGCCGCCGTTGCGCGGCTGCATTTCCGCTTCGACCGGTTTTTCCACCATGCGATAACTCGGCGCCAGCGGTTCGGTCTGGTTGAGCTGGTCGTGCCGGAAACGGGCCAGGTTATAGCGCGGCGTCTCGAAATGCATGTTGGGGATCAGCATGATTTCGACGCGGTGGCGCGCTTCGATGGACAGGATGTCGTGGCGTTTTTCGTTGAGCAGGAAGGTCGCGACATCGACCGGGATCTGCAGATGCACGGCGCCCGTGTTGTCCTTCATGGCCTCTTCCTGCAGCATGCGCAACAGGTGCAACGCGAAGGATTCGGTGCTGCGCACGTGGCCGGTACCGGCGCAACGCGGGCAGGTGATGTAACTGGTTTCGCCGAGGCTGGGTTGCAGGCGCTGGCGCGACAGTTCGAGCAGGCCGAAGCGGGAAATCTTGCCGGTCTGCACGCGGGCGCGGTCATGGTGCAGCGAATCGCGCAGGCGGTCTTCGACCTCGCGCTGATTCTTCTGGTTTTCCATGTCGATGAAGTCGATCACGATCAAGCCGCCGAGGTCACGCAGACGCAGTTGCCGGGCAACCTCTTCTGCCGCTTCCAGATTGGTGTTGAACGCGGTCTGCTCGATATCGCTGCCCTTGGTGGCCTGCGCCGAGTTGACGTCGACCGCAACCAGCGCTTCGGTATGGTCGATGACGATGGCGCCGCCGGACGGCAACGTGACCATGCGCGAGAAGGCGCTTTCGATCTGGTGTTCGATCTGGAAACGCGAGAACAACGGCACCGGGTCGGTGTAGAGCTTGACCTTGTGCACGTTGGGCGGCATCACGTGCGCCATGAACTGGCGCGCCTGCTCGTAGATGGCCGGCTCGTCGATCAGCAGTTCGCCGATATCGGGCGTGAAGTAGTCGCGAATGGCGCGGATCACCAGGCTGGATTCCTGATAGATCAGGAAGGCGCCAGTCTGGCCCTTGGCGGCACCGTCGATGGCGGTCCACAACTGCAGCAGGTAGTTCAAGTCCCACTGCAATTCCTCGACGCTGCGGCCGATGCCGGCGGTGCGGCCGATCAAGCTCATGCCGGCGGGCACTTCCAGTTGCGCCAGCGCATCGCGCAATTCGTTGCGCTCTTCGCCTTCGATACGGCGCGAAACGCCGCCGCCGCGCGGATTGTTCGGCATCAAGACCAGATAACGGCCGGCCAGGCTGACCTGGTTGGTCAGAGCGGCGCCCTTGTTGCCGCGCTCGTCCTTTTCGACCTGCACGACCAGCTCAAGACCTTCCTTGAGCATTTCCTGCATGCGGCCGCGGCTGAAATCGCCTTTCTCGCCGCCGGGAATAGCGGAACGGGAGATTTCCTTGAACGGCAGGAAACCGTGGCGGTCGGTACCGTAGTTGACGAAGCAGGCTTCGAGCGAGGGTTCGACGCGCGTGACAATGGCTTTGTAGATATTGCCTTTGCGCTGTTCCTTGTTAGCGGACTCAATATCGAGATCGACCAGTTTCTGGCCTTCGACAATGGCGACGCGGAGCTCCTCCGCTTGCGTCGCGTTGAACAACATACGTTTCATGTTTCACCCCAGCGCTCTCGCACCCCGGGGGACAAACCCCGCCGCACGGCCCCGTTGATCAGGGACTGGGTGCAGCGGCAATGCAGGGCAGGGGATCAGGCGGCGTGTTTAGTTTTGTCGCTGAGCGGCTGGAGCATGGTTGAGGTTCATCGTTTTTTCCCGTCGATTCAGGCTGTTAGTCAGTTTACAAATACCGAATTCAGCGTTGAACCGCGCGGGGAATCATCCGGGTGCGGGTCGCGCATGTTAATTGCGTTACCATCGCTGCTTTTTTCGGGCGCTGCCTTTCAGGCTTACTAACGTCACTGATGTTCCTTCGTTCGGCGCTCAAGCGCACAAACGAAGCACGAACACCGTAAACATAGTGAAACAAGGGGCTGGCGGCCTTAGCCGGTGAGCGAGATAACCGGCACCCAAAGTCTGTGCGAGGGCAAGGTCTTCAACGCCCCGTGTGCATGCTTTTTGAGCAGGGCGAATATACAGTAATGCATTCAGCGGGCAAAGCAGCAGTCAGCAGATCTGTCAGCAAAATCCTCATTGGATCGGAGCAAGCCGGACAACGTCTGGACAATTTTCTGTTCCGTATGCTGAAAGGCGTCCCCAAAAGCCGGATCTATCGCATGTTGCGCGAGGGCGAGTTGCGGGTCAGCGGACGCCGCTCCAAGCCGGACTACAAACTGGTCGAAGGCGACGAAATCCGCATCCCGCCGGTGCGTGTCGCCGAACCGGCGGAAACGCCGCCAGTCGGCCCGATCACGCACCCCTTGCTGGAGCGGGTGATCTACCGTGACGACGCCTTGCTGGTCATCGACAAACCCGCCGGCCAGGCCGTGCATGGTGGCAGCGGCGTCAGCCTGGGCATCATCGAACAACTGCGCCAGGAATTGCCCGATGCCCGCTTTCTGGAACTGGCACACCGGCTGGACAAGGAAACCTCCGGCATTCTGGTGCTGGCGCTGAAACGTTCCGCCTTGGTGGAACTGCACCGCATGCTGCGCGAGGGCGAGCCGAAAAAAACCTACCTGGCGCTGGCCGTCGGCGAATGGCGCGACCCGGTGCGGCATATCAAGCTGTCGCTGCACAAATTTCTGACCGAAGACGGCGAACGCCGCGTCGAAGTGAACGATGAAGGCCAGCGCGCCCACACCATCTTCCGGCGCATCAAGGTCGCCGGTGGCTACAGCCTGCTGGAAGCGGAACTGAAGACCGGCCGCACCCACCAGATTCGTGTGCATCTGGCGGCCGTGCATCACCCGATTGCCGGCGATACCAAATATGGCAGCGCCGAACTCAATCGCACGCTGAAACATCAGGGTTTGAAACGCATGTTCCTGCACTCGGCCCGCCTGGAAATCCGCCATCCGCTGACCGGCGCGGAACTCAAAATCGAAGCGCCGTTACCGGCGGATTTGCAGGGGTTTCTGAATACGCTGGGTTGAATCCGCACCAGAATGTAGGATGGGCCAAGCGTAGCGGGCCCATCAACGTGCGTAATTGATGGGCCCGCTGCACCAGTTCTCGGCACGCCGGATGCCTAAGCGGCAAAACCCGCCGCCAAGGCATCCGCTGCACTTGGCCCATCCTACGCGGGCTGAGTTATAGCGCAGCCAACCCGCGCGCCAGATCGGCCTTCAAATCACCCGGATGTTCCAGCCCGACCGCGATGCGGATCAAACCGTCGCCGATGCCCGCCGCGGCGCGTTGTTCCAGCGTCATGCGGCTGTGCGTGGTGCTGGCCGGATGCGTGATGGTGGTGCGGGTATCGCCCAGATTGGCGGTGATCGACATGACTTGCGTCGCGTCGATCACTTTCCAGGCGGCTTCCTTGCCGCCGGCCAGTTCGAACGCGACGATGCCGCCGCCGGTGACCTGCTGCTGCATCGCCAGGGCGTGTTGCGGATGCGACGGCAGGCCGGGATAGAACACGCGCGCGACGTTCGGCTGCACCTCCAGCCAGGTCGCCAGTTCCAACGCATGCGCGGAATGCGCCTGCATGCGCAGGCTCAAGGTTTCCAGCCCCTTCAGCAGCACCCAGGCATTGAACGCCGACAGCGTCGGCCCGGCGGTGCGCAGGAACGTGTAGACACCTTCCATCAGCGCCTTCTCGCCAAGCACCGCGCCACCGAGCACCCTGCCCTGCCCGTCCAGATATTTGGTGGCGGAATGGATGACGATGTCGGCGCCGAGTTGCAACGGACGCTGCAAAGCCGGCGTGCAGAAGCAGTTGTCGACCGCCAGCCAGGCACCGGATTGATGCGCGATGTCGGCCAGCGCGCGGATATCGCTGACCTCGGTCAACGGATTCGACGGCGATTCGACGAAGAACAGGCGCGTATTCGGCTTCACCGCCGCGCGCCATTCGGCCGGGTCGGTCGGCGAGACGAAGGTGGTCTCGACGCCGAAGCGGCCGAGAATGTTCTGGAACAACTGCACGGTGGAACCGAAGATCGAGCGGGAAGCGACGACATGCTCGCCCGCCTTCATCAAGCCCATCACCGTGGCCAGGATGGCGGCCATGCCGGAGGCAAACGCGACGCAACGTTCGGCGCCTTCCAGCGCCGCCAGACGTTCCTCGAACATGCCGACGCTGGGATTGGTGAAGCGCGCGTAGATCGGCCCGGCTTCGGCGCCGGAAAAACGCGCGGCGGCTTCCGCAGCGCTGCCGAACACGAAGCTGGAGGTGAGATACATCGCCTCGGAATGCTCCTGAAACTGGCTGCGCTGCGTGCCAGCGCGCACCGCCAGGGTGTCGAGATGCAGGCCTTCGAGATTCATGATGTCGTCGCCAGATTCAGGTCCATTTGCCGTGTTGCGGGTGCGGGTGTCATCGGAATGTCACCGTTGCGCTGGCCTTCCAGACGCGCCAGATAGGCCTCGGTGACATCGCCGGTGACATAGCAGCCGTCGAAACACGAGGCGTCGAATTCCTCGATTGCCGGGTTGACCGATCTGACCGCCGCGATGAGATCGGGCAGATCCTGATAGATCACCGCGTCGGCGCCGATTTCCTGCGCGATTTCGGCATCGGTGCGGCCGTTCGCCAGCAGTTCGTTGCGCGTCGGCATGTCGATGCCGTAGACATTGGGGAAACGCACCGGCGGGCTGGCGGACGCGAAGTACACCGCCGTGGCGCCGGCATCGCGCGCCATCTGGATGATTTCGCGGCTGGTGGTACCGCGCACGATGGAGTCGTCGACCAACAACACGTTCTTGCCCTTGAATTCGAGCGGCATCGCGTTGAGCTTCTGGCGCACCGATTTCTTGCGCGAAGCCTGTCCCGGCATGATGAAGGTGCGGCCGATGTAGCGGTTCTTGATGAAACCTTCGCGGTAATCCAGGCCCAACTTGAACGCCAGTTGCAGCGCCGAGGGCCGGCTGGTGTCGGGAATCGGCACCACCACATCGATCTTCAGATCGCCGAAATCGCGTTTGACCTTTTCCGCCAGGTATTCGCCCATACGCAGACGGCTTTCGTAGATCGAAGCACCATCCATGACCGAATCCGGCCGCGCGAAATAGACATATTCGAAGATGCAGGGCGTGAAGCGCGCAGCCGGCGCGCAAAGACGGCTGAACAACTCGCCGCGCGAGTCCACCAGGATGGCTTCGCCCGGTGCGACATCGCGCACCACCTGGTAACCCATCGCCTCAACCGCGACGCTTTCGGAAGCGACGATCCATTCCGGCCCTTCCGGCGTGTCCAGGCGTCCGATCACCAGCGGCCGGATGCCGTTGGGGTCGCGGAACGCCAGCAGCCCGTAGCCGGCTATCATCGCCACCACCGCATAGGCGCCTTTGCAGCGCCGGTGCACGCCGGCCACGGCGGTGAAGACGTCATCGACTTTCAGACGGTGGCCCTGCACTGCTTCCTGCAACTCGTGCGCCAGCACGTTGAGCAACACTTCCGAGTCCGAGCCGGTATTCACATGGCGCAAGTCGTCCATGAACAGTTCCTGCTGCAACGCTTCGGTATTGGTCAGATTGCCGTTATGGCCGAGCACGATGCCGAACGGCGAATTGACGTAGAACGGCTGCGCTTCCGCCGGGCTGGCGGCGGAACCGGCAGTCGGATAGCGCACATGCGCGATGCCGACGTTGCCGACCAGATTGCGCATATCGCGCGTGCGGAACACGTCGCGCACCATGCCCAACTGCTTGTGCATGTGGAACATGCTGCCATCCATCGTGACGATGCCGGCCGCGTCCTGGCCGCGATGCTGCAGCAGTTGCAGGCCGTCATAGAGCAACTGGTTGACGATTTGACGAGAGTAGATGCCGACGATGCCACACATGACGGGTGCCTTTAATAACGAATCAGCGCTGCCAGATCAGGCGGCAACCAGGGGTAAAGTTTGCTGGCCATTTGTTCGAGCGGCGCGCGGCTCAGCGCCTGCTGCCAGGCCTGCGTTTTCGGCAAGGCGGTCAACCCCGAGATCAACGTCAATCCGAGCAGCGCCACCGTGCCGCGCAAAACACCGAACATCGCACCGAGGAAACGGTCGTAAAAACCGAGTCCGGCAAGATTGATCAACTTGGCGATCACCGCCGCGGCCAGGCTGGCCAGAATCAATATCACCACGAACACCAGCAGCAACGCCGCGGCATAACGCAACGAGGGACTGTCCAGGCCCGGCAACATCGGCGCGACGAAAGGTGCGAACAGCTTGGCGCCGGCAAATGCCAGCACCCATGCCGCCAGCGACAACGACTCGCGCGCCAGTCCACGCAGCGCGCCGAGAAAAGTCGACAGCCCGAGGATGGCGAATACGATCCAGTCCAGCGATGTCATGACAAATCATGGTCCCAGCAGAACCGGACTGAAGCCCTTGGCCTTGAGCCGGGCCTGCATTTCCAGCGCTCTTTCGTGCTGCGGCAGCGGGCCGACGCGCACGCGAAACTGGCCATTGGTGCCCGTCATCGTAGCCTTGAAGCCGGCGGCAGAGGCCTTTTCCAGCAATTGGCGCGCATTCGCTTCGCTGCCGAATGCGCCGATCTGCAGGAAATAGCCTTGCGCCGCGAAAGGCTGATCAGGTTTCAGCGCGGGCTTTACTTCCGGCTTCGCTTCCCCCTTTTGCACGGGTTTCGGTTTGGTTTTTTCGACCACGGGCGCAGACGGCGTCGCCTGCTTGTCGACCTTGGCCGCTTCCGGCGCAGGCCGGCTGGCTGCGCTGGCCGGCGCGGGTTCGGCTTCGGCCGGTTTTGCCGATGCGGGCGGTTGCGTCGGCTCTGCCGGAATCGGTTCCGGCGCTGCCTGCGCCGGCGGCATCGCCGCGGGCACGGTTTCGAACGGCGTGTCTTGTGCCGGAATACGGATATCGACTTCCGGCCCCAGCGGCTTCGGTTCACTGTCGAACAGCATCGGCAACACCAGCACGCTGGTCAACGCGATGGCGACCGCACCGACCAAGCGCCGTCGCGCGCGCCGGCGCAATGCAAGCTCATCCTGGGTTACGACAATGTCAGCCATTACAGTTGATTTCCGCCATTCGTTTCAGCCTCGCGTGCGGCCAAGACCTCGGCCACGGTATGGAACGAGCCGAAAGCGAGAATTGTATCAGCCGACCCCGCCTGCAAGCACGCCGCGCGCCAGGCTTCCTGCACGCTCGAATGACTTGTAAAAGTACAGCCGGCAGCCTGCAGGAAGCGGGCCAGACCCGCCGCGTCGAGACCGCGCGGCACAGCCAGACCCGCGCAGTGCCAGACGTGAACATGCGGCCGCAGAGCCTGCACGACAGCGGCAACATCCTTGTCCGCCAGCATCGCGCACACCGCGATGACGCGACCGCCCGGCGGCAGATCGGCCAGATTGGCCGCCAGCGCGCGCGCCGCATGCGGGTTATGGGCGACATCGAGGATGCGCAGCGGTTGCTGCCCGGCGATCTGAAAACGGCCAGGCTGACGCGCCTGCGCCAAACCTGCGCGTAGCGCCTTCATACTCACCGGCAAGCGTCCGCTCACCTCGGACAGCGCCGCCAGCGCGCAGGCGGCGTTGCCATATTGATGGCGGCCCGGCATGGCCAGGCGGGGCAAGGCGGGATAGACGCCGGCGCCGACGCGGCAAGTCCAGCTGGTATCGCCGACAGCGCCGGCCTCGACGTGAAAATCCACGCCCAGACGCCACAGTTCCGCGCCGATTGCCTCCGCATGCGCCAGCAAACTGGCGGGCGGGTCGACATCGCCGCAAATGGCCGCTCGCCCCGCACGAAAAATGCCGGCCTTCTCGAAACCGATCGCCTCCCGCGTCTCGCCGAGAAATTGCTGATGATCCAGATCGACGCTGGTCACCACCGCGCAATCGGCATCCCAGACATTGACCGCATCGAGGCGTCCGCCAAGGCCGACTTCCAGCACCGCCACATCGATATCGCTGCGCTGGAACAACCACATCGCGGCCAGGGTGCCTTGTTCGAAATAGGTCAGCGGGATGTCGCCGCGCGCGTTCTCCACCGCGTCCAGAGCTGCACATAACTCGGCGTCGCTCGCTTCGCGGCCATCCAGATGCACGCGCTCGTTGTAGCGCAGCAAGTGCGGCGAGGAGTAGCAGCCGACTCGATAGTTCGCCGCGGTCAAGACCGCTTCCAGATAGGCGCAGACCGAGCCTTTGCCGTTGGTGCCGCCCACCGTGAGCAGCGGAAAGGTCGGCTGCAATCCTAGCCGGTCGCGCACCTGGGCGACCCGTTCCAGGCCGAGCACGATGGCCTCCCGGTTGCGGGATTCCAGCCGCCGCAGCCAGGCATCGAGCGTCGCGGGATGGCTCAAATACTTATTGCAGCGTCGGCTTGCGCAGCAACTGCGCACACAGACGCGCCAGGGTCTGCTTCATTTCGCGGCGGTCGACGATCAGGTCGATGGCGCCGTGGTCAACCAGGAACTCGGAACGCTGGAAGCCTTCCGGCAAGGTCTCGCGCACGGTCTGCTCGATCACGCGCGGCCCGGCGAAGCCGATCAACGCTTTCGGCTCGCCGACGATGATGTCGCCCAGCATGGCGAAACTGGCGGAAACGCCGCCCATGGTCGGATCGGTCAACACGGAAATGAACGGCAGGCGATTGGCGGAAAGCTGCGTCAACGCGGCCGAGGTCTTGGCCATCTGCATCAATGAATTGAGACCTTCCTGCATGCGCGCGCCGCCGCTGGCGGCAATGCAGATGAATGGCTTCTTGCCGCGCACGGAGGCTTCCACGCCGCGCACGAAACGCTCGCCGACCACCGAGCCCATCGAACCGCCCATGAAGCGGAATTCGAACGCGGCAACGGTCACCGGCAAATCGAGCATGCGGCCTTCCATGACCACCAGCGCATCCTGTTCTTCGGTCGCCTTGGTCGCCTCGGTAAGCCGGTCGGCATAGCGCCGGCTGTCCTTGAACTTGAGCGCATCGACCGGCAGGATGTTGGCGCCGATTTCATTGCGCCCCGCCTCGTCGAGCAGCATTTCCAGACGTTGGCGCGCGCCGATCCGGTTGTGATAGCCACAGTGCGGACAGACGTGCAGGTTGTTGTCGAGATCGGCGGCATACAGCACCGATTCGCAACTCGGACATTTGCTCCACAAGCCTTCCGGCACCACTTTCTTGGCCGCATCGGACGTCTCGCGCCGCTTGATCTTGGGAGGAATCAGTTTCTGGAACCAGCTCATCGGGGTGTCCTCAGTTATCCAGCGCGGCGCGTACGCCCGCCACAAAAGTCTGCACGTTCGCCAGCATCGTTTCCGGCGTGGACTGCTCGATTTCCTGCACGATGCGCGAACCGATCACGACGGCGTCCGCCACCTCGGCGACTTGCCGCGCCGTCGCCGCATCGCGAATGCCGAAGCCGACCCCGACCGGCAGGCCGGTGGCGGCATGGATCGCCGGCAGCCGCGCGGCGACCTCGCTCATGTCGATGGTCGCCGCCCCGGTCACGCCTTTCAGCGAGACGTAATAGATGAAGCCGCGCGCATGTTTGGCCACCGCGTCGACGCGTGCGGCCGGCGTCGTCGGGGCCAGCAGATAAATGTTGTCGAGACCGGCGGCGGCGCATTTGGCGGCGAAATCGGCCGATTCCTCCGGCGGGTAATCCACCGTCAACACGCCATCGACGCCAGCCGCAGCCGCCTCGGTACAGAACGTATCCCAGCCCATTGCCTCGATCGGGTTGGCATAGCCCATCAGCACCACCGGCGTGGCGGCATTGGTTTTGCGGAATTCGACCACCATGGCCAGCACGTCGCACAGGCCGACGCCATGTTTCAGCGCCCGTTCGCTGGCACGCTGGATGGTCGGTCCATCCGCCATCGGATCGGAAAACGGCACGCCCAATTCCACGATATCCGCGCCGCCGGCGACCAGCGCGTGCATCAACGGTACGGTGTTGGCCGGCGCCGGATCGCCGGCGGTGATGAAGGGAATCAGGGCCTTGCGTTTATCCGCTTTCAAGGCGGCAAAAGTTGCGGCAATACGCGACATGGTCAGAGCTC
>JASJPG010000041.1:0-18034 GCA_031426815.1 Hydrogenophilaceae bacterium | reverse complement strand
AACAGACGATGTAGATTTCCTGCGCCTTGTTCTCGCGGATGGGCATGGCGAAACCACCACACACCACGTCGCCGAGCACGTCGTAGAACACGAAGTCGAGGTCTTCTTCGTACGCGCCTTCTTCTTCCAGGAAGTTGATGGCGGTGATAACGCCGCGGCCGGCACAACCAACTCCCGGCTCCGGGCCACCCGACTCAACGCACTTGATGTCGCGGTAACCCACTTTCATGACGTCTTCCAGTTCCAGATCTTCCACGGAGCCGGCATTTGCAGCCATTTCCATGATCGAGTTCTGGGCCTTGGCGTGCAGGATCAGACGGGTCGAATCCGCCTTCGGGTCGCAGCCAACAATCATTACCTTCTTACCCAGCTCAGCCAGGCCAGCCACCAGGTTTTGCGTGGTGGTGGACTTGCCGATGCCGCCCTTACCGTAAATCGCGCATTGACGCAGAGCCATGATCTTTCTCCTCTCAGGTCTCGAAAACAAAGTGCGATTGAAAAAACTCGCTCGCACCTTCTCTATCGCAAGGCCTGTGCCAGACTACGTTTATCTAGCTAACCCATTGATTGTTATGAATACAACCAGGATAAGAGGACATCCATGTCGCGTGTCTTACAACACAAATCCCTGGGCTTTGTAGGGGTGGCGACAAGGCGTCCCGGCTTGTGGCCGAGTTTCGCTCGGGATTCCTTGGCGGCCGATAGGGTGCGCCGGATTGTGTGTGGTGAGCCGGCGCGGTTTAGGGGATGATGCGAGCTGTCTTCGACGGGGCGACCGAGGCCCGAAACGCATGAGACGCCCCGTAAAGCCGACGCTATCCATCCATGGCCGATATCGATGAAACCCGCCGCCGCATCAGCGGCAAGCTGGTGTATTACGGACCGGCCCTGAGCGGCAAGACCACCAATCTGACCCGCTTGCATGACCTGTTGGCGCCCACCCTCAAGGGCGAGATCATGGCCCTGGAAACCCAGGGCGACCGCACCCTGTTCTTCGATCTGTTCCCGGTGGGCTTTACCCTGCCTTCCGGCTGGCTGGTGAAGTTCAAGCTCTACACCGTGCCCGGCCAGGTGGCGCATGACGCCACCCGCAAGGCGGTGCTGTCCCGCGCCGACGGCGTGGTGTTCGTCGCCGACTCCCAGGAAAACCAGGGCGAGAACAACGCCGCCTCGTTCCGCAACCTGATGGAGAACACCCGCCATGTCGGTCTGGACCTGGAACACCTGCCCATGGTGATTCAGTTCAACAAGCGCGACCTGCCCCACATCATCGCCGAACAGGCGGCGCAGGCGCGCTGGGCCGCCGCACCCTGGCCGCTCGCCTTCGCCAGCGCGCTACGCGGCGATGGTGTGCTGGAAACCTTCCAGATCCTGCTCGGCGCCCTGTACCGGAACCTGGACCAGGAGCTCGACCTGGCTACCCGCCACGCCACCGATCAAGCCGCCTTCATCGCCGCCGCGATGGGCGCCGCCGCCAAGCCATGAGTCACGACCGGAGCCAGGAGATGCCCCGGCTGGAGGCCGGTTTCGAGCGGGAACTGGGCTTCGACGAGCTGCTGCCGGCGCGTCTTCTGGCCCAGGCCGGGCCGGCGCTGGAGGGCTTGCTGGGCGGCGCGGTGCGCATCCTCGCAGCGGACGGCCAGGCCCGTTACGGCTCGCCCGAGCCGCTGCCGGCCAGCGCGCGTGCGCCCCTGGTCTATGACCTGGAGACGGTGGGCCAGGTAGAGGCGGCGGCCGGTCCAGACCGGCTGGCCCACGCCGCCCGCCTGCTCAATGCCCTCATGTACGCCTCGGCGCGGTATGTCCTGGCCGCCTCCCTGCATCATCAGACCGTGGACGACAGCTATCGGGAACTGCGCGAGCAGCACGCCGCCCTGCAAGTGTCAGAGCGGAAGTACCGGGAGTTGGCGGCGACCCTGGAACAACGGGTGCGGGCCCAGGTGGCGGCCATCGAGGCGACCCAGCGCCAGCTCTACCAGGCGGAAAAGCTCGCTTCGGTGGGCCACCTGGCGGCCGGGGTGGCGCACGAGATCAACAACCCGCTGGCCTTCGTGCGCAGCAATCTGGACCAGGCCCGCAGCTACGTGCAGCGCCTGGGCCGGTTGCGGCCTTGCGCCGAACGGGCGGACGCGGCCGCCCTGGCGGAACTCTGGCGCCAGGCGGACCTGGGCTATGTCCTGGAGGATTTCCCGACGCTGCTGGAGGAGTCCATCCAGGGCGTGGAGCGGGTGGCGCGCATCGTCGCTTGTCTGCGGGATTTCTCGCGGGTGGATGCCGCCGGCCTGGCCAGCGTGCAGGTCAACGACGCCCTGCGCACGGTATGCGAATTGGCCGCCAGCCAGGTCTCGCCCCGCGCCGAGGTGCAACTGGAAGCGGGGCCGGTGCCGCCGCTCCAGGCGGATCCCGGGCGTCTCAATCAGGTCTTCCTCAACCTCTTGCTCAACGCCGCCGAGGCCATGGATCGGCGCGGCACGATTCGCATCGCCACCGGCGTCGAGGGCACTTTCGTGCGCATCGATTTTGCCGACCAGGGGCGCGGTATTGCGGCCGAGGTCATGCCCCACATCTTCGATCCCTTTTTCACCACCCACGAGGTGGGCCACGGCACCGGCCTGGGTCTGTCCATGGCACGCGACATCGTCGGCGCCCATGGCGGCCGCATCGAGGTGCGCTCCAGCCCCGGCGCGGGCAGTACCTTCTCGGTGTTCCTGCCGTTGGAAACGAAGCGTCCATGAGCGACTACGCCGACCTGTTCACCGGGGCTGCGCCGCCGCCCGCCGCTAACCCGCAACCGGCCGCCGCGGGGAAGCACTATCGCCTCCTGTTCGTGGACGACGAGCCGAATGTGCTCAACGCACTGAAACGTGTGTTCCACCGGGAAAACTACGAGGTGCTTACCGCTGCCAGCGGGGAGGAGGCGCTGGCACTGCTGGAGAAGGAAACCGTCCAGCTGATCGTCAGCGACTACATGATGCCGGGCATCAAGGGCGGTGAACTGCTGCAACGGGTGCGCGCGCTGCAGCCGGACACCATGCGCTTCATGCTTACCGGCCACGCCGACATGAACGCGGTGCTGGAGGCGGTCAAATCCGGGGCGGTGTATCGCTTCATCCTCAAGCCCTGGAACGACGACGACCTGCGCCTGTCGGTGTCCCTTGCCCTGGAACAGTCCGAATTGCGCGACAAGAACCGGAGCCTGCAACGGGAAAATGCCGACCGCACCCGCGAGATCGGCCAGCTCGCCAAGCTGTCCGTCAACAACCACAGCCAACTGGCGATCATGCTGGGCAAGCGCGGCCTGCTCAATCCGCAGCAGGTCCAGGAACTGTTCCGCCTGCAACAGGCGCACAAGGAGCCGGTCATCCGCTTGCTGCACGACCGGGATTGGGTGGCGGCGGAGAAGATCCACGCCATCATGGTCAAGGAGCTGCTGTTTGAGGAAGTCGCTCTGGCGGAATTCCAGGTGGACCCCGCCGTGGCGGCCCTGGTCCCCAAACAGATCTGCCGCCGGCAATGGGTGGTGCCCCTGCGCGTGGAGGCGCGCCGGCTCATGCTGGCCACCGCCGACCCTCTCGACGACGGCCTGCTCGCCGACCTGCGCTTCCTCACCGGCATGGAGATCCGCCCGGTCTGCGCGCGCGTGGCGGAGATCACCGCCAAGCTGAACGAGATATTCGGCGCCGAGGGGGACGACGTCGGCGATATGAACGAACTGATGATGGACGAAGACCCCTACGAGGGTATCCAGATCGTCATCGACGAGGACGAGGACGCCGCCCCGATCGAGGATCTGCTGCGCGCCACCGAGGAGCCGCCGGCGATCCGCCTGGTCAACGCCATCATCGTCGAGGCCATCCGCCTGCGCGCCAGCGACATCCACATCCATCCGCGCGCCAAGTCGGTGATGGTGCGCTACCGCATCGATGGCATCCTGCTCGACAAGATCCAGATTCCGCATGCCCTGCAGCAGTCCCTGGTCTCGCGCCTCAAGGTCATGGCCGAGCTGGACATCAGCGAACGGCGGCGCCCGCAGGACGGGCGCATCACGGTCAAGACTGCGTTGCGCATGGTGGACCTGCGCATCTCCACCCTGCCCACCATCAATGGCGAAAAGGTGGTCATGCGTCTGCTGGAACGCAGCGCCCCGGTCGAGCGCCTGGAAAACCTGGGCTTCTTCCCCGGCGTGCTGGCCCAGATTGAGCACATCGTGAAGAAGCCGCAGGGCATCATCCTGGCCACCGGCCCCACCGGCAGCGGCAAGACCACCACGCTGTACAGCCTGTTGCAGCACGACATGGACAGCGGCCGCAACTACCTAACGGTGGAGGACCCGGTCGAGTACTACCTGGATGCCGCCAGCCAGGTGCTGATCCGGGAAAAGATCGGCCTGACCTTTTCCAGCGTGCTGCGCTCCATGCTGCGCCAGGACCCGGACGTCATCCTGCTGGGCGAGATCCGCGATCTGGAGTCCGCCGAAGTGGCCTTCCACGCGGCGCTGACCGGCCATCTGGTGTTCTCCACCCTGCACACCAACTCCGCCGCCGCCACCCTCACGCGCCTGTTCGACATGGGCCTGAAACCCCTGATCGTCGCCACCGCCCTGGAAGGCATCGTCGCCCAGCGCCTGGCCCGCTGCATCTGCCCGCACTGCCGCGAGGAGAGCGATCCCGACCCGGACGCCTTCCGCGCCCTCGGCCTGGACCCGGCCGGCTTCGGCCAGGGCTGGCACGGGCGCGGCTGCGTCCACTGCCACGGCACCGGCTACCTGGGCCGCATCGGTCTGTTCGAGGTGCTGGTGATGGACGACCGGCTGCGCGACCTGATCGCCAGCGGCGCCAGCGTGGTCGAGATCCGCAAGCATCTGCACGAGATCGACGTGCGCGGCGTGCTGGACGACGGCGCCGAGAAAATCCGCCAGGGCATCACCACCGCCGACGAAGTGCTGCGTATCCTGGGGCCGCAATAACGCCCTGAATGCCGCTCTAGCGTCTGCCCTCGAACTCGCATGGCCCCCTGGCTTTATAGGGGGGCGGCAAGGCTGGAGGTGGTGCGCGGTGTTGCTTCGGGTGCTGCTAGACTTTCCGCGTTCCCTGCAAGGATTCCGCCATGTCCGCTGTACCTCCCTGTTCAGGCGCCTGCGCGTGCAGTGCCAAACCCGCGGGCTTGACCGAATTACCCGCCGCCCATGCCCAGCTTGGCGAGCAGCCCTTGGCGCGTTCGTTGTTCCGCATTCCCGGCATGGACTGCGCAGCGGAAGAAGAGATGATCCGACTGCGTCTGGCCGACGCGCCGGTTGCCGCCTACGCTTTCGACCTGCCCGGCCGCGCACTGACGCTCGATCATGGCGGCGATGCCAACGCGATTCTCGAACGCTTGCTGCCGCTCGGTTACGGCGCCGAACTGGTCGAATCGCGGCCACTCGACGCAGCGACGCCATCGCTGAATGCGAATCTCGATCCCGCCAGCGAACGGCGTGTGCTGATCTGGTTGCTGGCGATCAACGCGACCCTGTTCGTGATTGAACTGGGCGCCGGCTGGTGGGCGCATTCGGCCGGCTTGATCGCCGATGCCATGGACATGTTCGCCGACGCGGCGGTCTACGCCGTCGCGCTCTACGCGGTGGGCCGCGCCGCACGCCACAAACTCGCGGCAGCGCGGCTGTCCGGCGGTTTGCAGATGCTGCTTGCCTTCGGTGCGCTGGCGGAAACTGCGCGGCACATGCTCACCGGCGCAGCGCCGGCAGGTGTCGCGATGGTCGGCATCGCGACACTGGCGCTCGCCGCCAACATCGCCTGCCTGCTGCTCATCTACCGCCACCGCCATGCCGGCGTACACATGCGGGCGAGCTACATCTTCTCGGCCAACGACGTCCTCGCCAATCTCGGCGTCATCGCCGCCGGCCTGCTGGTGAGCTGGACCGCCTCGCCCTGGCCGGACTGGATCATCGGCGCGCTGATCGGCTTGCTGGTGTTGTCCGGCGCGCTGCGCATCTTGCGGTTGCGCTGAGGAGGGTTCAGGCCGATGCCCCTGTTCATTCCGGAGTGGCCGAGTGTTTCGGGGCGCAATCTGCAACTCAGGCGCGTGCTCGATACGCTCGATGCGGCCTGCACGGTGCGGCGGCCGGTGCTGGCTACGGGTTGGGTGCCGGAGGTGTTCGTGCAGCATGCCGAACAGGGTTGGTTGGCGATTGCGTTGTGCGAGACGCCGTTCGCCGAGCTCGATGCCGATCAATTGATCGAGGCCGCTGGCCGCGACGCGTTCGAAACGATGCTTGGCCGCTTCGGCGCGCTCGATGGCCTCGATGCGACGGCCAACCGGCAGTTGGTCAAGCTGATGCTGATGTGGTCGTGTTCCCCAGAGGAAACGCGGGCGCTGTCGAGACGGTATCTGGCGCGTTTCGGCATCCGTCTGCTGTCCCGGGCGCAGTTTCTTCAGGTCGGCGAAAAACTGCTGCCGCGTCTGCTGGCGCCGTTGGCTGCGGAAGACGAACAAGCCCTGCTGGGGCGGTATTTTCCGGAGGCGGAAATTCCGGCGGTGTGCACCACGCGGCGCTATTTTCTCGATGTCGAGCAGGAGTGGCTCGCCAAAGTGGACCTGGAGTCGACGCAGGAGTTGCCGCAGGAGCAGGCGGATGCGGCCCGCGATTTCTCGCTGCGTCTGGTCAATGGCGTGGCCGGCAGCGGCAAGACTTTGATCGCGTTGAATCGGGCACGCATGCTGGCGCAACTGTTTCCCGCGCAGCGGATTCTGCTGTTGATCCACAACACGCCCATCGTTGCCGACATCAAGGCGCGCCTGCACGCGGCCTACGGCGGCGTGCCGGATAACCTGGAGATCATCACTTTCTCCGCCTGGGTGGCGCGACAGTGGAACCGGCTGTTCGGCAAATGGCCGAGCATGCCTGAACGGCCCGGCCATGTCGCCGAGCTGGTCAATCGCTATCGCGCGCAATGGCCGGATTTGAAGCCGAGCGATAGTCAACTCGCCGACGAGTTCGATTTCATCAACGCCAGTCTCATCGCCGGCGAAGCGCAGTATCAGGCGGCAAACCGCGCCGGCCAGGGGTTTGCGTTGCGCGCCGGGGAGCGCGCAATGGTCTGGCCCTTGTATGAGGCGGTCACGGCGGCTTTGGCGCGCAGCCATCTGCGCATGTGGAGCGCGTTGCCGCGCGATATTTGCCTGCTTAAGGATCAGCGCCGACTGGAGCGCTATCACCACATCCTGGTCGACGAGGCCCAGTTCTTCGCGCCGTCGTGGTTCCAGGTCGTCAAGCTGGCGCTGGAAAACCAGAGCCAGTTGTTTCTCTGTGCCGATCCGAATCAGGGCTTCATGAAAAGCCGGCTGAGCTGGAAAAGCGTCGGTCTGGAGGTGGCCGGCCGGACCCGCAAACTGCGCAAGTCGTATCGCACCACGCGCGCCATCCTGCAGGCCGCGAGCCGGCTTCTGGCGCAGGCGACGCGGGGCGATCCGGACGATTATCTGGAGCCAGACTTCGCCGACATGCAGGCCGGCACGCCGCCGCTGTTGATTTACGCCGACTCCCCGCAGGATGCGCTGGATCGGCTGGTCAACGAAGTCGCCGCCGCCAGCCAGACGCCTTTGCCCTTGGCCAGCCTGCTGGTGATTTATGGCGACAAGGTCGACAAGTCGCTGCTGGTGCGGGAACTGGGCGAGCGCTTCGGCGAAGAACGGATCTGGTGGCTGAACCGCAAGGAGCACAAGAAACTGCCGCCGCACGGCTACGGGCCGGATTACCTGCGCGTGGCGTATCTGGAGACGGCGACCGGGCTGGAAGCCAGCGTGGTGTTTCTGGTCGGGCTGGAAAACCTGCTGGCGCAAGGCGCGTTGCCCGATGTCAGCCTGGAAGCTCAAGCCCAGCTGCAGGAAGAACACGCGCGCAAGCTGTACATGGCAATGACCCGCGCCGGCCAGCGTCTGATCCTGGTCGCCTCAGAGCGCTTGCCGGAGGCCATCGAGGCGGTGTTCGTGCCGGCTGGCCGTGATGCGCGGCGAATTTTCGGTTGACAGCCCTTCCCGCGTCCTTCAACAATCCAGCCATGTCTTCCCTCCACCAGAACTCCGCCAAGTTTTGCCGCCGCGCGCTAGTCGTCATGCGACTGCGGGCATGGCGCATGCGCGCGGGGTCCGGTCCGGGAGAATGATGCAGCGATAGTTCATCGCCGCAGAAGTTGAAAAAAATCTGCCAAGGCCGCCGACCCACAAGGTCCGCGGCCTTTTTGTTTTTTGGTTTCTCCAACCCCAAAAGGGAGTTTTGCCATGTCTGTCCCGGCCGCCTATCTCACGGTCATCTTGATCTGGTCGACCACGCCGCTGGCGATCAAATGGAGCGCGCAAGGTGCGGGGTTCGCCTTCGCCGTCGCTTCCCGCATGGCCATCGGCCTCGTTGTCGCCGCGCTGATCCTCGCCGTCTGGCGCGTCGGCCTGCCGCTCCATCGGCGTGCGCGCATGAGCTATCTGGCCGGCGGACTTGGCTTGTTCGGCGCGATGACGCTGACCTATTGGGGTTCGCAATACATTCACTCCGGCCTGGTGTCGGTGCTGTTCGGCCTGTCGCCGCTGGTGACCGGCTTGCTGGCCCTGCGCTGGCTGGACGAGGAGGCGCTCCGTGCGCACAAGATCGTCGGCATGGTGCTCGGCCTGGCCGGGCTCGGCGTGATCTTCGGCGACAGCGGTGAGATGGGAGGTGCCCATGCCGTTGCTGGCGTGGCGGCTTTGCTGGCGGCGGTGACGATCTATTCCGCCAGCCTGGTCTGGATCAAGCGCATCGGCGACGACAGCCCGCCGCTGGCCACCACCGCCGGCACGCTGAGCGTGGCGATGCCGCTGTTCGGCCTGGTCTGGTGGCTGTTCGACGGCCACGTTCCCGCCAGCGTGCCGCTGCGCGCCGGCGCCGCCATCCTCTATCTCGCCGTGTTCGGCTCGGTGCTCGGCTTCGCGCTGTACTACTACGTCATCAAGCATATGGAGACCGGCAAGGTCGCGCTGATCACGCTGATTACCCCGGTGCTGGCCCTGCTGCTGGGCAGTTGGCTGAATGGCGAGGTGGTCAGCGCGCAGGTGTGGGCGGGAACCGCCTGCATCGGCATCGGGCTGGGCGTGCACCAGAAGACCGCCTTGCGCGGTGTGTTCAAAGCAAATTGGGCGTGAATCATGCAGATCAGTAACGAAAAGGAACCGGAAGACTGTACCGGTATGGCCGATATCCGCGCCGAGATCGACCGCATCGATGAAGCCGTCATCACCCTGCTGGGTAAACGCTTTCGCTATGTCCGCGCCGCCGCGCCGTTCAAGACCGACGCCACCGCCGTACGCGCGCCGGAACGTTTCGCCGCGATGCTGGCGCAGCGCCGGGACTGGGCGGCACAACAGGGGCTGAGCCCGGAGGTGATCGAGCAGCTTTACCGCGATCTGGTCGCGTACTTCATCGCGGAAGAAATGCGTCACTGGCAGGCCGACCAAGGAGAACAGCCATGAAATGGGACAGCGAACGCTATTTGAACCGCCACGGCTTCATCATCGAACGCGGCCGCGCTTTGCTTGACCTGCTCGCGCCACAAGTCGGCGAGCGCATCCTCGACCTGGGTTGCGGCACTGGCGACATTGCCCAGACCATCGCCGCATCCGGCGCCCGCGTGGTCGGCGCGGATGCGTCGGCCGAGATGATCGCAGCCGCGCGCAGCCGCTTTCCGGCGCTGGATTTTCGTGTCGAGGATGCAGCGGCATTGCCGTTCGAGGCCGAGTTCGATGCGGTGTTTTCGCATGCCGTGTTGCATTGGGTGACGCGCGTCGATGACGCCATTCGCGGCATGCGGCGCGCGCTCAAAGCGGGCGGGCGGTTGGTGGCCGAATTCGGTGGCCAGCGCAATTGCGAAGCCCTGGAAGCGGCGATCGCGGCCGCGTTGCAGCGCCAGGCCGGACGCGAATATTGCAGCCCCTGCTTCTTCCCGAGCCTGGCTGATTACGCGACGCGGCTGGAGGCGAACGGTTTCATCGTCCGCGCCGCCTGGCATTTCGATCTGCCGACGCCGTTGCATGGCGAGGACGGCTTGCGCCAATGGGTGTTGCAGTTCCTGTTGCAGCAACTGGACGGACTCGATACCGCGACGTGCGAAGCCGTGCTGGTCGACATGGAAGCCGCATTGCGGCCGACACTCTGGCGCGACGGCGCCTGGTGGGCGGACTACCGGCGGCTGCGCGTGGTGGCGGAGGCGGTTTGAGCGGCCTGACTCGTGCCGTTACCGATGTCGTAGGAGCGCCTTCCAAGGCGCGAAGTCCGCAACAATCGCGCCTTGGAAGGCGCTCCTACAAGTGGTGTTGCCACTCACTTGGCGGGTGACGCGACAATAAACCTCGCACGCGCCCGTGCCGCGCGGCGTAAGCGATGCCACCCCGGTCGAGCCCGAGGTCGTGCAACTCGCGCGCGTCCAGTGCACGCAGTTCCGCTTCGGCGCCTACGGCCGCAAGGGCCGACCAAAATCGCCGCAGGCCGCGGGCGAACCAGCGCCTGAACAGTCGGTTGCGCATGAGTTCCGCTCGGCGGACGCAGCTTCGGGTGTCGCGGCGTGTCTCTGTCCGTTCCAGCATGTTCGGCTCCTGTCTTGCGATACCGTCATGCTAGGTTGGGTGTGATCATCGATACAGATGCGGCAACACGCAGATTGATGCAATACAGTTTCGGCATTGCTTGAACTGTATCGGTCAATTCCTGCGGCGCCTGTATCGCTGCCGAGCGGCCACGCTGGCCTAGACTGGCAGCAAAGGAGGCTTGCCATGAACCTGTACGAAAATCTTGCCACGCAACTGAAGGACCGCATCCGCCAGGGGCTGTACCCGCCGGGTGAGCGGGTGCCTTCGGTGCGGCGTCTATCCGAGCAGCATCGGGTCAGCCAGGCCACCGTGGTGGCGGCTTATCGTCTGCTGGAAAGCCACGGCTGGCTGGAGGCGCGGCCGCAATCGGGCTTTTTCGCACGGCATCCCGAATCGGCGCCGCCGCCGGCGCGTACCAGCGAGGCGAACGACGGTCCTTGCGCGGTCAATGTCACCGAACTGGCGGTTCGCCTGTCGCGCAACACCCAGCGTAAGGGTCTGGTGTCGTTCGGTGCGGCGGTGCCGCATGCCGATTTCCTGCCGCTGAAGGATTTGCGCGCCTCGCTCAACCGCAGCCTGCGCGGCGCTGAAGATGTCGGCAGTCGCTACAGTTTTCCGCCAGGCGAGGAGGCACTGCGTCTGCGCATCGCCCGCCGCGCGGCGGAGTCCGGCTGCCTGTACGGAGCGGACGATATCGTCGTCACCGATGGCTGCCAGGAGGCGCTCAACTTGGCGTTGCGTGCGGTGGCCAAGGCCGGCGACATCGTTGCCATCGAAACGCCAGCCTTTTTCGGCACGCTGCAGGCCATCGAATCGCTCGGCATGCAGGCGCTGGAAATCCCCAGCGATCCGGAGACAGGCCTCAGCCTGGAGGCGCTCACGCTGGCGTTGGAACGCTGGCCGGTAAAGGCGGTGGTGACAGTGAGCAACTTCAGCAATCCCACCGGCAGTCTGATGCCGGACAGCCACAAGTCGAAACTGGTGAAGCTGCTGGCCGCGCGCGACATCCCGCTGATCGAGGACGATATCTACGGCGATCTTGCGCATGGCCGCGAACGCCCGCGCGCCTGCAAGGCCTACGACCGCAGCGGCAACGTGCTGCTGTGTTCGTCGTTCTCCAAGACCATCGCGCCCGGCTACCGGGTCGGCTGGATCGTGCCCGGCCGCTGGCGCAAGCAGGTCGAACATTTGAAATATGTCAGCACCATGGCCAACGCCACATTGACCCAGTTGGCCGTGGCCGACTATCTGGCCGACAGCCGCTACGAACGCCATTTGGCGCGCATGCGGCGGACTTCCGCCGACAACCTGGCGCGCATGCTGAGCGCCATCAACCGTTATTTCCCGGCCGGCACACGCACCTCGCGCCCCACCGGCGGCTTCGTGCTCTGGCTCGAACTGCCGGAAGGCCGCGACAGCATGGCGTTGTACGACCAGGCGTTGGCAGCCGGCATCAGCTTCACGCCGGGCCGGCTGTTCTCGCCGCAGGAAAAATATGGCAACTGCCTGCGTCTAGCGGCGGCGTTGCCGTGGGATGCGCGGGTGGAAGCGGCGCTGGCGGAGTTGGGGCGGCTGGCCGGACGCGGCTGACTGTCGGCGCGCGGCGCGGCGGCGGCAGTAGTCAATCCAGCCGAGTTCGTGTTAATTGCCATGCTGCCAATGGCCTGATGCGAGGTGCGAGATGAGTGGGATGCTGTCACCGGAAACTCTGATGAGTTATTGGTCCGCCGATGCGGTGGCGATCAATCTGGTCATATTCATGAATCTGTTGGGCGCGCTGCTGTTGGGGTTGCTGGTCGGTTATGAGCGCTCTTATCACGGCCGGGCGGCCGGGATGCGCACCTACGGGCTGGTTTGTATGGCCTCCGCTGCGTTGACGGTGGTGGCGGGCCAGCCCACCCACTGGTATGGCGGCGCGCCGGCGTCGCTGGTGGGGGCGGACCCGACGCGGGTGATTCAGGGCATCGTCACCGGCGTGGGCTTCCTCGGCGCCGGGGTCATCATGAAAGAGGGGTTGACGATCAGCGGACTGACCACGGCCGCATCGATCTGGGCGGCTTCCGCCATCGGCGTGTTGGTGGGCGTCGGGTTCTATGCGTCGGCCATGCTGCTGTCCGTGCTTTCGGCCGCCAGCATGATGTGGATGTCGCGCCTGGAAGGCTGGCTACCCTCGCGCCAGGCCATCGGCATCGTGCTGAAATTCGGCCCGGCGTTTTCCCCGGAAAAGACCGCCATCAGCCGTGAAATGCTGGCGCGTGGCTACGAAGTGGCGTGGGGATCGCTGTTGATCAACCACGAACATGGACAACTGGAATGGCGTTTCGTGGCGGTGACGTTGGGTAAAGGGAAAGGGATGGAACTGGCGGACCTGGCGCGGGAGGTGATGCGCTTTGAAGGCGTCGAGTCATTCCATCTGTCGCCGTCCCGCAATTGAACAGTCGCTGTGTCGCCTTACGCTTCCGCCAGCGTGTCGATCAGGTCGATCATGAACTCCATGTCTTCCCGCTCGACGGCTTGCCAGGCCGGGATGTGCAGGCCTTGCAGGATGTCGCGTCCGAGGGCCTCGCAACTCAGCGCGAGGAGGGCGTTCAGCAATGCTTCGCGTTTCTCGGCCAGATGCGGGCCGATCAGGAAGACGTGTTGCACATCGTGGATCTGGCTGCGCACCAGCACCTTGAGCGAGGCCCGCAGCGGGGCGGAGAAGCGATCGTAGGCGTCGGCCAGAATGAAGCCGGCGTCGGCGACGCCTTTCGTCAGGTCGCGGGCGACCAGCGCGTAGCTGCTGACGCGCGGTTTGTGGATGACGTTGGCGTCGCATAGATCGGCGGGTTCGAGCACGATCATGCCCATCATGTTGATGTCCGGGTCATGCGTGGCGGCGACGCGCAGGCCGGGGCGCAGGTCTTCCACGCAGTACGCCGGGTGGTCGGCGGCAACCGCCAGCACGACTTCGTCGGACTTGTTGCCGGGCCGCGCGACGCCGATGAAGCCTTTCTCGCGCACCAGCATCGAGGCGTCGTACGGGTTGGCGTAGATGATGTCGACCTGATCGACCGCGATGGCGGCGCGCTGGGTCGGGAAATCGAGATAGGTTTCCAGGTGGACCGGTTCGCCCAGGGTTCGTTGCAGCCAGGTGTTGAATACGTACCAGCCGGGGAGTTGGTCGGGTGGGAAGTCGGGGCTGACGGTGAATTGCAGGGGCATCGCGGTTCTCCTTAAACAAGCGTGCGGTACAGGGCGGCGGCTTCTTCGATGCGCGCCCGCGACGGTTTGCGCCGCACCGATGTGTAGCCGACGACGCGGCCGTCGCGGATGTTGGGAACCACGGTGGCGTAGACCCAGTAATAACCGCCGTCCTTGCGCAGATTCTTGACGTAGCCGTGCCATTTCATGCCGCTGCCGACGGTCTGCCACAACTCGTGAAACGCGGCCGCCGGCATGTCTGGGTGGCGCAGCAGGCAATGCGGCTGGCCGATCAGTTCTTCGATTGGGTAGCCGGACATTTCGACGAAGGCCGGATTGCAATGCGTGATGACGCCGGCCGGGTCGGTGCGCGAGACGATCAAACGACCTTCCGGAAATGGCGTTTCGATTTCGGTCACCACGACATGGCGCGAACTGCCGTCGTGGTAGCTCAGGATGGTTGCTCGGCCGGAATCGGCGTCTTCGGCGGGTTTCATGTCTTGCATGTCTACTTTCTCCCTTGCATCAAGTGGTCGATTTCCGTCGCTGAGCCGGCTTACTGGCCGAAACGCAGTTTGCCGAGAATACGGCGCAACAAATTCTGGTGCGGTGCCGGAGGCGGTGCTTGCGGTTCGATCAGACGGTCTGCCGCGCGCTGCATGGAGAGGGCCAGGTCGAGCGCGTGCGCGGCGCTGTAAAAGGCGAATACATGCCGTTGTGGCAGCCCGAGAAGTTGCGCGGTGCGTAGCGGCGAATGCGGCCGCGCGGCCCACAGGGCGGCGATGTTGAGGGCGCCCGGGGTCACCGTCAGACGGGTGAAATTGGGCCAGTTGCGCAAGAAAATCGGTACGTCGAGCGGCGTGTTGCGCGGCAGGCGCCCGCGCGCCGCCAACAGGGCCAGTTTCCACAGAAAGGCGTCCAGGCTGACCACGCCGGGTTGGCCGAGTTGCAGCGGCGGTGCGTCGATGTAGTCGAGGCTGGCACCAACCGCGACATCGGGTTGGACGCTGTACGGGCGCAGGCGGCTGTCTGTCTCCAGGACCTGCACCAGCGAGGCGTCGGCGGAAAGGGTAAGAGCGGGCCAGGCACCTCGAATCTGCACGCTGCAATGCTGCGCGCGCGCCATTTCGCGTGCCCGCATGACGATGCCTTGCAGGTAACGCTCGGGGTCGTAATAGGCTTTGTCGAGTTGGGCCTGTACGCGGGGATCGATATCCGGGGCGGAACCGACGTAAGCATGGTCGAGGCCATCATCCATCAGACGGGCGGCGTGGTTCCTGCCGTTGCTGCCCAGGGTCAGCGCTTGTGTATGTGGTTGCGTATGCGGGTGCGTAAGCAGTTGTGTCGGCGGTGGCACGGGAGGCGCTGACGGTGCGGACGCGGGATGCGCAAACCGGCGTATTTCCGAGAGGACTTGAGTGAATTCCTCGATTCGCACCGGTTTGGCCACATACAACTCGCCGGCGCGCAGTTCGTCGCTCAGCGGCCGCAACGACAACAGCAGGGCAGGGCGCTCAGGGTGGGTCAAACGCAGTTCGGCGAGACGGTTTGCGGCTTCATAGCTGTCCATGTCGATCACGCTGGCTTCCGCCTCGCTGGCGTCGACCACGACGCAGGCATTGCGACAGGGGCCCTGGCACATCAGGCGCAAGGTGTTGCGCTGGCGTTCGTCCATGCCCACGGCGGCCAGACGGAGCGCGCGTCGTTCGAGTGGTGAGCTCATGTTCAAGGATCAGGTAACGGATAGCGCCGTTTGAACTTCCAGACCGGGATCGAGCGACAGCAGCAGGGCTTCCACCAACAGCGCCACATCGCGTCGCTGGCGGGCATCCACCTCGAACACTGGTGCTTTCAGGCCGGTACGCGCCAGATGTCGCTGGTAGGTGGGCAGGTCGGGCGAGTTGTGGCTGTCGGAGCGGGTGATGCCCAGCACGAAACCGGCTTTGTCGATAAACGGCCGGAATGCGTTGAGAAACAGATCCAGATCGGCAAGCGGTTCCGGGCGTGCGTTGCTGATCAGCAGCACCAGGCCGATGGCGCCTTCAGACAGGATCTCCCACATGAAGTCGAAGCGCTCCTGGCCCGGCGTGCCGTACAGATGGATGCGCTCGCTGCCGTCCAGCTTGAGCACGCCGTAATCCAGCGCCACCGTGGTTTTTTCCTTGATCTGGCGGGTATGGTCGCTCGCCGTCGCCTCAGTTTCGATCGGCGGCACATCGCTCAGTGCGGTGATGGCCGTGGTTTTGCCGGCGCCGACGGGGCCGGAGAAGATGATTTTGTGATGGGCCAAACGGGCCTCCCTTTTTTATGTTCCGGTATTGCCGGAGGGCAATTTCCTGCCGTCCGGCGGCGACTTATACGATCTTTGAAATGCTTTCCGCCGCGCGCTTCACGTCCAGAAAGATCAGGCCGAGTTTGGCGCTGGCCTTGGTCATCACCGCCAGCACCGCGTCGGCGCCGGCGTTGGTGAGCAGCACGTAACCGTTGTGGCCCTTGATCAGCACTTGTTCCAGTTGCCCGCGCGACAGTTCCTGCGCAGTGCGGCCGCCCAGCGCCAGGATGGCGGCGCCCATCGCACCGATGCGGTCTTCTTCCAGTCCGGCCGGCAGCAGGGAGGCCATCATCAGGCCGTCGGTGGAGATTACGGCGGCAGCCTCGATGTCCGCCGAGGAGCCGTTCAAGTCGCTGAGGATGGATTTCAACATATCGTCACGCATGGATATTTCTCCTGATTGGGGAATTGTTAGCCCGCTGCTTCGTTGCTGGCCGGGCTGGGGGAAATGCCGTCGCCCAGACGCCGAACCAGCGCCCAGAGCAACCGCGAAAAAGAAGGATGGTTGAGGCGCGGGCGGCCGCCGACGACCAGGGCGAACCATTTCGCGCCGATGCACAAGGGCCAGACGCCAAGCTGGCTATGGCCGGCGGCGTCGATCATGCCCCAGGCGCCGGGGCCGAGCCGCTCCGCTTCGCCCAGTACCCGGCGGCAGCGGAAAGCCAGCGCGATGGCGTCCGCGCTGATCGCGGCAATCGCCTGCGCCTGGCTTTCGTCGAAGCCGCTGAAGGCAATCTGCAAACCCTGCTGATCCGCCAGCAAGGCTTGGCCGGTGCTGCTGAGGTCGGGCAACAGCGTCGGCAGCAGACGTTCCAGGGTTTCCGTCGGCGCCTGTTCCGGCGTAGCCAGACCCCAGACCCAGCCCAGCCCTTCCAGGCGCGCGACAGCCTCGACGATCTGCGCCGGCTCGCTGCTGCCCAGCCACTCCTGCCACGGCGCCTCGCTGCAGCGCGGCGTCCAGGCGGCGCGCAACAGGCCGAACAGCAGGTTCCGGTCCGGGTTGGCTTGCTGGGCGGCTGCAGCGTGGTAGGCGCCGGCCGGGGTGATGCCAAGGTGAAGATCTTCGCGCAGGTCGTTCATGGTCGGACTCCGGGAGTTTGCGGGCGGGTCAAGGGAACGCCGCGACAGGGCGGGGCGAGGACGGCGTGGACATTGTCGAGAACCGGGCGCTCGGGTACCGCGCCGCGGGTCAGCCAATCCTGGAAGAATTCCTCTTGCACGGCGCTCAGATGCGGCCGCGCCAGCGCGTAGAGCCGTTTTGCCAGCGCTGCGCCGCGTCCGTTCAGCACGATGAACAGATCCATCAGTGCGCCGCTGACCAGTTCCTGCCGCGGCCGTTCCAGACAGAGCAGGATGCGCCGCACATGCGCGGTCAGGTCGGTCGGTTCGCGCGCGATGACATAGGCCAGGTGCACCGCCATCGGCTCGGCCGGATACCAGGCCGGCAGGCGCAAGCCATGCCCGGCGCCCTGCCAGAAGACGGGCGCCATGCCCGGCAGATGGATATCTGTCGATGCCGGCTCATAGCTTGTCCCGCTTACGAGGACAAAATGCATGTTCGCTCCCTGTACCACCCACCCTGTGTTTGTGCCCGCTACTTCGGCTTGCACGCTGCTGCGCTGATGCGCAAATTCTTGTCGTTGTTGCCGCGGTTTGTTCCGCTTCGTTCGCTAGCTTGTGCTGTTGTTTTGTCGCTTACGCGTCGAACGATTCCTGCGAATACCCCTTGCGTAGCAAAGTGTATCGGTAACGCAGGAAATTTACTTTAATCGAAATGTCGCTCGCAACCGCGGGCTCAACCCAGCAGGGCGGCGAACGCTTCCGGCGGCACTGGTTTGCTCTTCAGGTAGCCCTGGTAGAAGTCGCAGCCGTGCGCCTTGAGGAAGTCGAGCTGGGCCTGGGTTTCGACGC
>JASJPG010000040.1:0-39459 GCA_031426815.1 Hydrogenophilaceae bacterium | reverse complement strand
TGCCCGCACACTTGCTGCTGCCGCATCTGATCCGCAAAGCCTGGATGGCCCGCCAGGAACAAGCGTCGGAAGACGAACCGCCGCGGCGGAATGTCGACACGGTCTAGCAGACGTTGGACTTTCCGCGTGAGCGGGGGAAAGTTCGACAGACTGCCAGGGTTTCGCCGACCGGCAGATACCCTTGATGCATGAATTATTTTTGTCGGTATTCTTTACATGCCGCGCTAGATAGCAAAAGATTCTTCTTAATAATCATACAGTAAGGAATATGGCGCGTTAATTGCTAGAATTCGATGCATACACCATAGGAAGGACAAGAGCATGCAAGACGATAAAGTCCAAATGACTGAACAACCCAACCAACAACGTCGGCGTTTCACCAAAGGCGGTCTGGCTGCGCCTGTCGTCCTCGCCACGTTGGCCAGCAAGCCCGTGCTCGGCGCAAGTTTCTCCTATCACTGCACGGTTTCGGGAAAACTCTCCGGCAATACTTCTTCGCATGGCAGCGACACCTGCGTGGTATCCGGCGTCAAGACGGCGGACCAGTGGAAGGCATTGACGCCGGTCGGCAACTGGCCGAGCCAGGCGATCAATAACGCGGGAACAGGTGCCCGCGCATTTCAATCTACCCCCAAGAACGTGGTTGCATCGCAGACATTCAATGACAATGTCTACAAGAGGCCGAACAATACAGATGCGTCCCTGCTTGACGTTCTCAACGGCAACCTGATCGCTGGCGCCCCCAACCCCGCCCTGGGCAAAGAAGCTGTGGCCGCCATGTTGAATGCGCTCAGCCTCGATGCGCTGGGCGGCCCGACCAACTTCCCGATCAAGGCGATCGAAGTTGCTCGCTTGTTCAATGGCGTCATCGGCGGCGGATCCGTTCAGGCCACTGCGACCTTCCCTGGCAAGATGTGGGGTGCCGCCGAAGTGCTGACCTACTTCAAGTGCATCAATGGTTCGGGCGCTTGTCCGGTCACCATTCCCGCGATCTGATGCTTCGGCAGGCGGTTAATCGAAAGGTACTCAGCACCTGACTGACTAATCGCCGCCGACCAAGCGAAACTGCAAAAACGCCCCATTTCCGGGGCGTTTTTTGTTTTTACACGAGGCCATCGCGCAACAAACCGGGCTGACCCGTTGCTGCCTCGGGTTCGGCGCGGGCATTGGCAGCTGCCTCGATTAGACAGGCCCGTGGAAGGACGGCTTCGGGTTCAACCCTTGTGATACCCCAACACCACCTCAACCTCATTCTTCGAACCCAGAATCACCGGCACGCGCTGGTGCAGGTTTTCCGGGGTCATATCCAGAATCCGTTCGTAGCCGGTTGAAGACACGCCGCCGGCCTGTTCGACGATGAAGCTCATCGGGTTGGCTTCGTAGAGCAGGCGCAGTTTGCCGGGCTTGCTGGCGTCCTTGGTGTCGCGCGGGTACATGAAGATGCCGCCGCGAGTCAGGATGCGGTGCACTTCGGCCACCATCGAGGCGACCCAGCGCATGTTGAAGTCGCGCCCACGCGGGCCGGTGCTGCCTTCCAGGCATTCCGCGACGTAGCGCTGCACCGGCGCTTCCCAGAAACGCTGATTGGAGGCGTTGATGGCGAATTCCTTAGTGTCGGCCGGAATCTTCATGGCCGGATGGGTCAGCACGAACTCGCCGATGTCGCGATCCAGCGTGAAGCCGTTGACGCCATGGCCGGTGGTCAGCACCAACATGGTGGAAGAACCGTACAGTGCATAGCCGGCACAGACCTGCTTGACGCCGGGTTGCAGGAAGTCGGCCGCCGAGGCAGCGCGGTTGGGCACCGGCGCGCGCAGGATCGAGAAGATGGTGCCGACCGAGATGTTGATGTCGACGTTGCTGGACCCGTCGAGCGGGTCGAACACCATCAGGTACTTGCCGAGCGGATAACGGGTCGGAATCGGGTAAACCTCATCCATTTCTTCCGACGCCATGCCAGCCAGGTGACCGGCCCATTCGTTGCTGCGGATCATCATTTCATTGGTGATGACGTCCAGCTTCTTCTGCGTTTCGCCCTGGATGTTCTCGGATTCCAGCGCGCCCATGACGCCGATCAGGGCGCCCTTGTTCACCGCGTTGGAGATGGTCTTGATGGCGGTTACGACGTCGTTCAGCAGGGCGGTGAACTCGCCGGTGGCGCCGGCGATATGACGCTGTTCTTCGATGATGAATTGGGTAAGCGTGGTGCCGGTATGCATCGGGAAATCCCTCGGAGAAATTGGAAACCCGGCATTTTACCGATTTACTGGCTTTATCGGCATAGAAGGAAAGCTTATTGCGTCATCAACTGGTCGGAGCGTGTAAAAGTCCAACTGCGCGTGATGCCGAGAATATCGACTTTCTTGCGGATGGCTTCCGGGAAACGCGGGAACGGCGCAGACATCTCCACGATCTTGACGGCAGCGGCATCGAGCACCTTGGAACCCGACGAGCGGTCGATCTGGATCGATTCGATTTCGCCGGTATCGAAGATGTTCACAGTCATCATCAAGGTGCCGTAGAGGCTGTTGCGCTTGGCGGCTTCCGGGTAATTCAGGTTGCCGACCCGCTCGACCTTGATGCGCCAATCCTCGACGTATTGCGCGAAGGTAAATTCCTGCGCGCGCGCGCCGACGAACATGCGGCGCGGTCGTTTCTGATACTCCTCGCGTTGCTGATCGATGCGCGCTTGCAGGCGCGCCATTTCAAGACTGTGCGAGGCCAGGTCGATCGGTGCCGGCGTCGGGCTGGGCGGGCGCGGGTCGGCGATGGGCACCGGCTTCTGCACCGGCGCCACGTAATCCGATTTGATCTGCTGCATCATCGCCTTGGTCTGTTGCTCCAGTGCCTGCACGCGCGCGTTGAACTCGGCTTCGGCACTCAGGGTCTGGTCGCGTTCGGCCGCCGGCAAGGGCGACTTGGCCTGGCGGTTATCGTCGACATTGCCGCCACCGTCGAGATTCGCCTGCGCCAGCACGTCGGCTTGCAGCGGCTTCGCCTTGGTCTTGGCATTGACCAGCACCACATCGATGGGCGGCGTGGAGTTCTCGAACAGTTTCGGATTCGCCGCGGTGAACTGCATGCCGAAGATGACCAGCACATGCAGGATGGCCGAGATCAGGATCGCCTGAGTGAACCGGTCATCCCAATCGATCGACGTGCGGGGCGTATAAGGCAGCGGAGCCGTTGGCGGCTTTGCCGCCTTATGGAACCGGCGTCCTCCTTGCGAGGAAAGCGGCGCCACGACATCGGCGAAGACCGCTTTCAGGCGGTGTGCTGGGCCAGGAAACGACATGTCAGATCGACGTCGAGCAGATCGATATCCGCCAGCGCGACGCGTATCCGTTCGCCCGGATTCAACGTCGGCGCGCCCACGACTTTGGCGACGAAGGGCAAACCGTCGAGCCGAATCAGGTTCTCGCGCCAGACCGTGGCATCGATTTCCTGGATGCCTTCCTGGCGCAACCAGCGCAAGCACCAGTACCGCTCCATACCGCGCTGGAATTCGTTGTAGGCGTCGTAGGCGAGTTCGAAATCGCGCACGGCGGCAAACAGCATCTGATCGTTGCCGGCATGCGGCGGCACTTCATCGCGCGCGACCGCCAGGATCTGGCGTTGATTCAGCAAATCGACATAGCGCCGCAGCGGCGACGTGCTCCACGTGTAATGCGCCACGCCGAGCCCTTCGTGCGGCGCGGGTTTCAGCGTCATGCGCACCTTGCCGCCGGTTTGCGCGCGATAAATGCCGGCCACGTTGCGATCCGCCAGCATGCCGCCCCAGCGACTGTTGGCCAGGATCATCATTTCCGACACCAACTTGTCGATCGGGTTGCCGCGCACGCGCGGCACGATGTCGACATGCGCCTCGTTGCCGACGCCGTTCACCTTGAACACGTAATCGTGGCGCTGCACCTGATCCGCCTTGCCGCGACCGATTTCGAGCTGCTTGGCGAAGCCGAACAGCCATTCCAGTTCGCGCCGGAAAGGATAGTCCGTACCGGGCTGGCCGATGGTCGCCTCGTTGAACAACGGTTCCAGCGTCTCATGCCGCAAATTGGCCGCGATGCGGATCGAATCCGCCCGGGTGGACAGGCTCTGGATGGCGTAATCCGGCCCGACTTCGACATACAGCGACAGCGCCGGGCAATCGCGGTTCTCGGCCAGCGTGTACTGCGCGATGAGGCCCTCCGGCAGCATGGTGATCTTGTCGCCGGGCATATAGATGGTCGACAGCCGTGTCGCCGCCAGCTTGTCGAGATCGCAGCCGGGCGTGATGCCCAATGCCGGCGCGGCGATGTGGATGCCGACGCGAACCGAGCCGTCGGCGCGGAAGATCACCGAAAAAGCATCGTCGATCTCGGTGGTGGCGGCATCGTCGATGCTGAATGCCGGCGCATCGCCAGGCGGCAACTCGGGCGGCGGCAACGGCGCGGCCAGGGCGGGGAAATTCAGGCCGCGCGGGAAATGGGTCAGGAAGAAGGCCTGGCGATGGAACTCCAGGCTGGACGGAATCGCGCCGCATTTGTCGAGCAGGCGCACCGCAGAAAGATTGGTTTCGGCACAGGCATCCGCCAGCGCCTTGTATTCCAGGCTGTTCTTGTCCGGCTTGTGCGCCAGTTCGAACACCTTGGCGCCCAGGCTCTCCGGCATCTCGCTGCGCACCAGCATGGCGACCCATTCGGCGCGCAACGCCGCTTCGCGCGCCTTGCGCTCCAGCCCCAGCTTGGCGGCTGCCAGGGTTTCCGCCGGGGCAGCCTTGTAGCGGCCTTTGCCCTTTTTCTGGAAGAAGATCGGCGCCTGATGCAACGCCAGCGCGATGGCGGTGGCTTGCGGCGCGTCCGGCTTGTGGCCGAAATATTCCTGCGCCAGCGACTCGAAACCGAACTCCTCGCTGCCGGCGACTTCCCACAGGAAATCGAGATCGAGCTCCTGCCGCATCGCGCGGGCTTCCTCCATCACCTGCGCCGGCGCGGGGGCCGCGAAGCGCAGCAATACATGTGCCGCCTTCAGCTTGCCGCGCTTGCCGTGCTGGGATTCGATCTGGAGCGAACTGTCTTGATCCGCCAGGATGGTGCCGGCTTTGATATCGCCGTCTTCTTCATAAAGAACAAACATTAATGGCTACCCGCAATCCATTTGAGGACGCGTCAAAGTTGAATTCAAAAAGCCAGGATGGCCGGGATGTAATCGGTGAAGCGCGAGAAACCGTGATCGCCGCCTGCCAGCACGATCTGCTGCGCGCCCGTGTAATACCCCACCGCCTCGCGGTAGTCGAGCACGCTATCGCCGGTTTCGGCCAACAGCAGATAACGTTCCGGCCGGGTAATCGCCGCGACGGCGCAGGCACTCAGCTCGGCGACATGCTCGGCTGTGAACAGATACTCCTCGCCGCTGTGCCAGTTCTTCTGCACCTGACCGACCATTTCGGCGAGTTTGCGATGGCAGCTCACGCACGGGTTGACCAGGATGGCCTTGAGACCATGTTTTTCCGCCAGGAAGGTCGCATAAAAACCGCCCAGCGAACTGCCGATCAACTTGACCGGTGAGCGACTGGATGCAATCAGATCGTCCAGCAGCCGGATCGCTTCGCCCGGGCGATGCGGCAGATCGGGGCAGATATAGGCTTCGCCGAGGCCGCGCTGGTCGAGCCAGGCGCCGAGTTCAACCGCCTTGCCGGAACGTGCAGAACTGTTGAAGCCGTGGATATAGAGCAGCATGGTCGGAACGCGAATGGGCAAAGCCGGTATTTTAGCGGGGCTGGGTCGGCGCAACAGGGGCCGGCTGCACGCGCGTCAACCAGGCGATCACCGCTTCGAGCACCTGGCCGCTGGCCTGCCCCAATCCGGCCGCAGCGGCTGCGGCGGTCTCGCTGGCGACGGGAACGTCGGCGACGAACACCTGCTGCCCGAGCAAGCGCGCCGTACTGCGCTGCACCAGTTCGACCTCCAGCGCGACATGCGCGCTACCTGGCGTTTGCGCCGCATCGTGGAAAAAATCGAGCAGCCGGAAGTTCAACTGATAGTCGCCCTGCACACCGGCCCCAAGCGGCACCACGCCGGCATACAGGCCGCTGGCGAGCAGGCGCTGGCGCAACAGGGTATGCAGACGCTTCGGCGGCGCTTCGTTCCAGCGCGCATATTGGTAGTGCGCCTGCGTACCGGGCGCGCGGCTGTAGACCAGACGCAAACTCTGCGAGAAACCGCCCGGCTCGGTTTCGCGCAACAGCAGGACCGGCCGCACCGCACTGGTAGGCAGAAGCGCGGTAGCCTGCGCAGCCGGTACTTCCAGCACGTAATGGCTGATCGCCTGTGTGCGTGCGCCCGGCAGGCTGCAAGCAGCCAGGCCGAGCAGGGCGGCAAGACCGATGAAAGCGAATTTTTTCATGCCCATTCCCATGCTCATTGCTCCCCGGGTCCGAATTCGGCTTTGTGCGGGCCGTAAAGCAGGCGGCCGGGGTCGGAGAACTCCCGGCTGGTGGCTTGCAGGGCATCGCTGGACGTGCGCAGGGCCTGCGCAGTGGTCTGAATTTCCTGCATGCCGAGATCGACGCTGAGGCGAAGCTGGCTCTGCATCTCGCGCACGTTGCCATCCAGGCTGTTCAAGGTGTTGCGCGCGGCAGTCAGCGTGGTTTCGGCGTCATTGGACAGTTTGTCGAAACGCTGCCCGGCCTGTTGCACCAGTCGCCCGCTGTCGCGCAGCAACTGGCTGCTCTCGTGCAACACCGGCGTCAGCTCCGCGCCGACCGTATCCAGCCGCACTGCGGCCTGGCGCGCCGCACCCAGCGTGGCCTGCAACTCCGGGGTCAGTTGCCGCATATCGCCGGAAACACCGGCAACGTTGCCGAGGATGGCACTGAAGGCTTTCTGGTTTTCGTCGGACAGCAGTTGATTGAAACGGACGACCGCTTCGCTGCCGGCCTTGCCCAGACTTTCGAGGGTGTTGGAGATGCGCGCCATTTGCGGCACCCCTTCGTCGATCACCGGATACTGTTCGCCGTCGGGTGCGGGGCCGATATCCGCGCCGCCCTTCCAGACATTGTCGAGATCGATGGCGGCCAAGCCGGTGACCAGATTGCGATTGACCACGGCTTCGACGCCTTCCCATATCGGCGTGCGCGCATCCACTTCGAGTATCACGCGCACGGTCTTGGCCTGGCCGGGTAGGATGGTGTAGTCCGCCACCTTGCCGACCTTGATGCCCTGCATGCGCACATCGCTGTTGAGCTGCAGGCCTTCCAGCGACTGATTGCGGAAGTACACGGTATAGCGTTTCACTTCCTGTTCGTTGCCGCCGTTCAGCCAATAGAAGCCGGCCGTCATCGCCACGATGAGCGACAACACGGCAAGGCCGACCCAGGCATAGCGTGCATCCGATTCCATATTCAGATACCTCCCGTCATCTCTTCCCGGAATGGGCGGAAAAATAGGCCCGTATCCAGTCGTGATCGAGTTCCGCCACGACCTTCACCGGTCCGTCGGCGATCACCCTGCCGCCATGCAGCACGATGACCCGGTCCACCATGCCCCACAAGGTGTCGAGATCGTGCGTGGCCATCAGCGCAGTCAGGCCGAGACTGTCGCACAGCACGCGCAGCAGATGATCGAATTCGCGCGCGCTGATCGGGTCGAGGCCGGATGTGGGCTCGTCGAGAAACAGCAGTTCCGGCTCCAATGCAAGCGCACGCGCCAGTGCGGCGCGCTTCTTCATGCCGCCGGATAGCTCGCTCGGGCGTTTGTCGGCCGCTTCCATCGGCAAGCCGGCCAGGCGGATTTTCATCGCCACCACTTCATTGCGCAGCTTCGGCGGCAGCTTGGTGTGTTCGACCAGCGGCGCGGCGACATTTTCCGCGACGGTGAGCGAGGAAAACAACGCGCCCTCCTGAAACAACACGCCATAGCGGCTGCGCACCTGGTTCAGGTGGTTGCGTGACAGGTCGCAGATATTCTGGCCGAACAAACGCACATGGCCCTGGCTCGGCCGGCTCAAACCGATGCACTCGCGCAGCAGGACGCTTTTGCCGGTACCGCTGCCGCCGATCAAGGCCACCACTTCGCCGCGCCCGATCGAGAAATCGATGCCCTTGTGCAGCCACTGGCCGCCCAGATGGGTATGCAATCCGTTGACCTGCAGGATCGGCTCGCTCGAACGGGCGCGCGGGTTCATGGATCGATCTCCGGGAATGCGATGGCGAACAGCGCATCGATCAGAATCACCGCGACCAGACTCTGTACCACGGTGCTCGTCGTGTAATCGCCGACGCTGCGCGCATCGCGGCTGACGGAAAAACCGTTGCGGCAGGCGATCAGCGCAATCGCCGCCGCGAACACCGGCGTTTTCGCCAGACCGAACACCACCGTGCCGAGCGGCAACACCGACTTCACCCGTTCGAAGAACGTGTAATAAGTGATGTCCAACTGCGCATTGGCGACCAGTGCCGCGCCCAGGATGCCAAGCACATCGCCCAAACAGGTCAGCAGCGGCATGGCGATCAGAATCGCGAACAGACGCGGCAACACCAGCACATGGATCGGCGACAGGCCGAGCGTGGATATGGCATCGATTTCTTCGGTCACTTTCATGGCGCCGATCTGCGCGGTGAAGGCCGCACCCGAGCGCCCGGCGATCAGGATCGCAGTCAGCAGCGGCGCCAGTTCGCGCGCGATGGCGATGGAAACGCCATCGACAATGAAGATATTGGCGCCGAATTTGCGCACCTGGATGCCGAGCAGAAAGGCGAACACGACGCCGATCAGAAAGGTCATCAGCATCACGATGGGCAGCGCATTCAGGCCGACGACTTCCAGTTGCACGGTGAATTCACGCAAGCGCAACAAACGCGGCCGCCGCACGATCTCGTAGACGCCTTCGACGATGCGGCCGAAAAACGTGAACTGGCCGACCAGCGCATGCGTCCATTCCGTCGCCTTGCGCCCGAGCAACGGCAGCAACGCAATCCTGCGCCGACGCGGCTGCGCGCGCGCATCGAGGCGCCCGGCGACGAGATGGATCAGGGTGAGTTGATGGCGCGAGAACGCGTCCAGATCGACGTTGGACCAGACCACGCCCTGCGCGCGCAAGCGGTTCACCACCAGCATGACGCCGACGCTGTCGAGGTCGGCCAGTTCGCTGGCATCGAACCGCACGCGACGGTCATGCGGCACCGGCGTACTGCATAACAGCACGTCGATCAGTTCGAGATGATCGATGCACCAGCGCCCGCGCGGCTTCAGCAGACAGCCTTCGTCCGTTACAACACAGTCGAGACTGGGGCTGAGATCGCTCATCAGGCCAGGGGCTTAGGCTCGGCCAAGCGCGCCAGCAACTTGTCGTGGATGCCGCCGAAACCGCCGTTGCTCATCACCAGCACCTGATCGCCCGGCCGCGCCTGGCTGGCGATCTGTTCGATCAACGCGGCCAGGTCGGCCTGCGTCGTCGCCTTGTCGCCCAACGGCGCCATCGCCGCTGCCACATCCCAATCGATGCCGCCGCTGTAGCAGAACACGGCATCCGCCAGCGCCAGACTGGCCGGCAACTGATCCTTCATGACGCCCAGTTTCATGGTGTTCGAACGCGGCTCCAGCACGGCCAGGATGCGGGATGGGCCGACCTTGGCACGCAAACCGGCCAGCGTCGTCGCAATCGCCGTCGGGTGATGCGCGAAATCGTCGTAGACGGTCACGCCGGCCACTTCGCCGCGCACTTCCATGCGCCGTTTGACATTGACGAAACGACTCAGCGCGGCGATGCCGTCCTTGGCCGGCACGCCGGCATGCCGCGCAGCGGCGATCGCGGCCAGGGCATTCATGCGGTTGTGCTCGCCCTGCAAAGCCCAGGCGACCTGGCCGACCGGCTGACCGTCCAGGCTCACGTCGAACGCATCGACACTGGCGACCCGGGCTTTCCAGCCGAAGCCGGGGCCGCCGAAAGATTCGACCGGACTCCAGCAGCCGCGCTCGAGCGCGCGCAGCAGGTTGGCATCGCCGCCATTGGCCACGATGAGGCCGTTGGACGGCAGCGTACGCACCAGATGATGGAACTGGGTTTCGATGGCGGCCAGGTCGGGGAAGATGTCGGCGTGGTCGTATTCCAGGTTGTTCAGCACCACGGTGCGCGGGTGGTAATGCACGAACTTGGAACGTTTGTCGAAGAAGGCGGTGTCGTATTCGTCCGCCTCGATCACGAAGAAAGGGCTCTCGGTCAGGCGCGCGGAAACACCGAAATTCATCGGCACGCCGCCGATCAGATAGCCCGGATCGAGACCGCAGTCTTCCAGTATCCAGGCCAGCATGCTCGACGTCGTGGTCTTGCCATGGGTGCCGGCCACGGCCAACACCCACTTGTCGCGCAGCACGTTCTCGAACAGCCACTGCGGCCCGGAGATATAGGGCAGCCCGCGGTTCAGGATTTCTTCCATCAACGGCTGTTTGCCGCGCGTCACCACATTGCCGATCACGAAGATGTCCGGCTGCAACGCCAGTTGCTCAAGTCCGAAACCTTCAGTCAAGCGAATGCCTTGCGCCTCCAGTTGGGTGCTCATCGGCGGATAGACATTGGCGTCGCAGCCGGTGACGGTATGGCCGGCCTGTTTGGCCAGCACGGCAATGCCGCCCATGAAGGTGCCGCAAATACCGAGGATGTGAATATGCATGAGGGACGGACTCGTTCCAGCGAAAAAAGGCGAAAACAATTATCCGTTGGGTTACAGATTGTCGCCAGTTCGCCGATAAAATGCGTCTCGGCGTACCCACAATAAACCAAATCGAAAATGGCTCAGACTCCCAACGTCATCGGCATGGCTGTCATGCAACGGCTAAGGGATACCGGCGTGCCGCCGACGCCGGAAAACTACGAAGCCTACTATTACCAGGTCTCAGGCCTGCCGCGCCCGGATAAAGAGCCGCCCGAAACCGCGGCCACCCCACCGAATAGCGAGTTCTACACCGAACTGCTCACCATGCTGCGGCAGATGCTGCAGGACGTGACCGACAAAACGGAAAACCTGGCCAAGGATCTGGGCGACAAGAACAAGAACCTGGCCGGAAATGTCGACAACTTGCGCGGCAGTCGCGACAAAAACGAAATCCTGCGCCTGCTCTCCACCGTGGTCATGCAGGCCGGCGGCATTCAGAACACGGTCGAGGCCAGCCACAAGGATCTAGTCGAAACCAAACAGGCCTTGAACGCCCTGCAGGAAGAAATGGCCGAAACGCGCCAGCTCCTGAACGAGGACGCTCTCACCGGCACGCTCAACCGACGCGGCCTGGAGCAGACCCTGACCCGGGAAATCGCGCGCGCGCAGCGCGGCGACGGCACCTTGTCATTGAGCATGGTCGACCTCGATTACTTCAAGAAGATCAATGACGACTTCGGCCATGAAGCCGGCGATCAGATGCTGGTTCACTTTGCCGGCCTGATCAAATCGATCATGCGTAAATCAGATGCGCTGGTGCGTTATGGCGGCGAGGAATTCACCCTGATCCTGCCCGACACCGATGCGCGCGGCGCCCATTTCGTGCTGGGTCGGCTGCAGCAATTGATGAGCAAATCGCCATTGAAATACGAGGGCAGGCATATCAACACGACCTTCAGCGCCGGCGTTGCCACGCTGCGCCCGGACGAAAACGGCCAGGTCCTGCTGCGCCGCGCCGACGAAGCCCTCTACATCGCCAAGAACAGCGGCCGCAATCTGATCAAGATTTCGAATTGACGCCGGCTGGTGAGCGGTCGACAGGCGGCTAGTCGAACAGATTGTCGATATCGGCCTGGCTGACCTGCTCTTCGCTGCGCACTTGCGGTCCGGCCAGCAGACCGGGATCGGCCTCCTCATCCAGCAGCAAGTGGGCCAGACTGGTCTCCATTTTCTCGACGGTCTGCATCAGTTTGTTGATCACCTGGCCAACCAGATCCTGAAAAGCCTGTGCCTGGATGATCTCGCTAACCTGGCCTAACGCGCGTTCGTGTTGCGCCTCCAGGTTTTGCAGAAAGGCGCGGGCATCCGGTGAACGAACTTTTTGCCGACACAGACGTGCAGCATTTTGCTGCGCGTGCAGGCTGTCGCCGATCGATTCCGCTGCATGCAAAGTCTGGCTGGCCGCCTGCTCGGTCAAGGTCGCGATGTAACGCAAGCGATCACGCGCATTGCTGACGATGCCGGCCTGGGGCATCTGCTCGCTGCCGATCTCGCGCAACGCGGCATGCAGTTCGCCAACGATATCGACCAGATCGTGGCGCAGTGTTTCGACGTTGTTCATTTACCGGCCTCCGAAGACAGGAAAAGCGCTGAGCTGCGCATGGGTATTGTGCTATCGGCGGCGACTTCGAATTCTTGAGTCCTCTACCCGACCCGGCTTGGGCGACAATAGCGCCATGCCCGTCCACGACCACTCATCCCAAGCCTCGCCCCGCCTCCTTGCCGCCAATCTGGTCAATGCCGTCCTGCTCGACGGCTACAGCCTCACCGCCACGCTCGCCAACCTGCGCGCCGGTTCCGCCGATGGCAGAGAACTCGCCGCGGCGCAGAATCTGGCTTACGGTGTCTTGCGCGAAGCCGGGCGCTTACGTTTCTTTCTCGCCCAATTGACCGAGCGCCCGGTCCTGCCCGAGGCGTTGCTTGGACATCTGCTGGTCGGTCTGCACGAACTTGATGCCGAGCTCTCACCCGCCTACGCTGCCGTCAATGAAACCGTGGATGTCGCGGCACGGCGTTTTCCGCGCGCCCGTGCTTTCGTCAACGCCGTGCTGCGCAATTTCCAGCGCAAGCGCGAGGCGTTGGTGCAGGCCGCGCGCGCAAATCCGGAAGCGCACTGGAATTTCCCGACCTGGTGGCTGCAACGGCTGCAGGCGGAATATCCGGCCGAATGGGAAGACATCGTCACCACCCTGAACACCCGCCCGCCGATGACCTTGCGGATCAATCGGCGGCAGACCACGCTCGCCGAGTACAGCGCGATGCTCACCGCGGCCGGACTCGAACATCGCGAAGTAGGCGAATACGGCCTGATCCTGGCCAATCCGGTTCCGGTAGCCGAACTGCCCGGCTTCCGCGCCCTCCCCGAGCACACTGCCGGCCTGGTTTCCGTGCAGGATCTCGGCGCGCAATGGGCGGCGCCGCTGCTCGATGCGCGCGCCGGCATGCGGGTACTCGATGCCTGTGCCGCACCCGGCGGCAAAACCGGCCATCTGCTGGAATGCGCCGAGCTCGATCTGGTCGCCCTCGACAACGATGCCGGACGCCTGCACCGGGTGCAGGAAAACCTGGATCGCCTGGGCTTGTCCGGCTTGCCCGGCGCGAATATCCGCCTGCTTGCCGACGATGCCGGCAAACCTTCGCTGTGGTGGGATCAACAGCCGTTCGACCGCATCCTGCTCGATGCGCCCTGTACCGCTTCCGGCGTCGTACGTCGACATCCGGACGGCAAATGGTTGAAACGTGCCGAGGATCTGCAACACCTGACGCGCGAACAAGCCAGGCTGCTGGAAGCTTTATGGCCGCTGTTGAAGCCGGGTGGCAAAATGCTGTACGCCACATGCAGTCTGTTCAAGGCTGAAAACACCGATCAAGTCACCGCTTTCCTCGCCCGCCACGCCGATGCTCGTTTGGAACCGGTCGAGTGGAGCGGTGTGCACGAAGGCCGGCTTGAAGGCCAATTGCTGCCCAGCCCGAATACGGATGGATTTTTTTATGCCCGCCTGCACAAGACGTGAGTTCCTGCGCGCCGCCCTTGCGGCGGGCGGACTGCTGGTCGCGCCGGTCAGCTTGGCGCAAAGCAGGATCGCGGGCGGCGGCATCGCGCTGGAGCAAGCCGAGATTACCCAGAAAGGCGAGTTGTTCCAGCTTTCCGGCTATTTCGAGGTGCAGTTGTCCGCCACTTTGGAAAATGCGCTGATGCGCGGCGTGCAGCTGACTTTCGTGCAGGCTTTCGAAGCCGAGCGGCTGCGCGATTTCTGGTTATCCGAAAGTCTGATCGATCTGGAACGCTCGATTCGTCTGTCCTACAACGCCCTGCTGCGCCAGTACTACGTCAGTCTGTCCGGGGTTTCCAGCACGCACGACAGCCTTGCGGCGGCACTGCATGCGGTGGGCGACCTGCGCGACTGGTCGGTGCTGAACGTCAAGCAGATGAAGCGCAAATCCGATTTCAAGGCTTACGTCCGCATGTATCTGGATGTCGCCCAGCTGCCGAAGCCGCTGCAGGTCAACGCGTTGGCCTCGTCGCAGCGCTGGCAGCTCGATTCCGGCTGGCAAGAACGCAGTTTCAAGTACTGACCCGCCGCATCGATGATCTATCTGGTCGCCGCCAGTCTGCTGCTGGGCTCCGCGCTGATCGGACTGCTCGCCACCGCCGCCGACAACACCGAATTCTTCGCCGGCCATCTGTCGCTGCTGTTGGGCCTCACCGTCGCCACCGCGGTCGGCCTGGTGCTGCTGATCGGCTATCAGAGTTTCGTTCTGGTGCGCCGCATCCGCGCCGGCGTATTCGGCGCCAAACTGACCGCCCGCATGTTCCTGATCATCAGCCTGATGGCCCTGGTGCCCGGCATGGTGGTGTACGGCGTTTCCGTGCAATTCCTGATCCGCTCGATCGAGTCGTGGTTCGACGTGCGCATGGAAAGCGCCCTCGAAGGCGGCCTCGCGCTGGGCCGCTCCGCACTCGAACATGTCCAGCGCGAAGTCGTGCGCAAGACCGAAACCCTGTCGCGCCAACTGGCCGAATTGCCGCCGGTGCTGCAGACCGCGCGCCTCGACGAACTGCGCGAAGCGGTCGGCCTGCAGGAAGCCGCGCTGCTCGACGACAACGGCAAACTGCTAGGCTTCGCCTCCGCCAGCCGCAGCACGCTGATCCCGCCAGCGCTGGAACAGGGCGCCCTCTGGCAAGCCCGCACGCTGCAGCCCTGGTCGCGTCTGGAAGCCACGCCCGATGGCGGCATTTCGGTGCATGCTGCGGTGCCGGTCAACGTGGTGGCGATGAGCGAACGCATCCGCATCCTGCAAGTCGCGCATCCGGTACCGTCGCAACTGGCGCTGGACGCGCAACAGGTCGAAACCGCGCGCCAGGGCTATCAGGAATTGCTGCTTTCGCGCCTGGGCCTGAAGCGCATGTACGGCATCTCGCTGACCATGGCGCTGACGCTGGCCCTGTTCTCCGCCCTCAGCCTCGCCTTCCTGATTTCCGAACGCATGGCCGCGCCGTTGCGCGCGTTGGCGCGCGGCACCCGCGCCGTGGCGCGCGGCGACTTCACGCAAGTGCATACCGTCGCCAGCCGCGACGAACTCGGCATGCTGACCCAGTCGTTCAACCGGATGACGCGGCAACTCGCCGACGCGCGCGCCGCAGCGCTCGATAGCCACGACAAATTGCTGGAAGCGAACGCCTATCTGGAAGGCGTGCTGTCCGGTGTCACCGCCGGCGTCGTCACGTTGGAGCACAGCCTCGGCGTGCGTCTGGCCAACCCGGCCGCCTGCACCATACTCGGCCTGCCGCGCACCGAACTGGAAGAACGCAATCTGGCCGCATGGGGTGCCGAAAACAGCGGCTTGCGCCAATTCGCGCAGGAAATCACCCGTCATTTCCAGGCCACGCCGACCCAGGCCTGGCGTGAACAACTGCAATTGGTCACCCCCACCGGCAATCGCGTCCTGCTGGTACGCGGCACGCCGTTGTCGACTGGCGAGTGGGCGGGGAATTCGAGTGAAGCCTCTCCCGACTACGTGCTGGTGCTCGACGACGTCACTCAGCTGATCCAGGCCCAGCGCGACGCCGCCTGGGGCGAGGCGGCGCGGCGCATGGCGCACGAAATCAAGAATCCGCTGACGCCGATCCAGCTTTCCGCCGAACGCCTGGAGGCGAAACTGGCCGACCGTCTCGAAGGCGCGGCGCGCGACACGCTGACCCGCGCCGTCGCCACCATCGTCGGCCAGGTCTCCGCGCTGAAAGGGCTGGTCGATGCGTTCGCGCAATATGCGCGGCTGCCGGCGCCGCGCATCGAACGGGTCGATTTGAACCATCTGGTGCACGAAGTGCTGGAGCTTTACCAGGCCGGCATTCCCATCCAGGTCGAACTGGCGCCGGACCTGCCGCCGGTGGCGGGCGATCCCTCGCTGCTCCGGCAAGTCCTGGTCAATCTGTTGAAGAATGCGCAGGAAGCGCAGGAAACCAGCACAGCGGCGCGGATACGCGTCAGCACTCAGCTCGAACTTTGGCAATCAGGCGAGCGTATTCTGTTGTGCGTGGAAGACAATGGGGCCGGATTCCCCGAAGCGCTTAAAAGCCGTATGTTCGAGCCTTACGCCACGACCAAGCCCAAAGGCACCGGATTGGGCTTGCCAGTGGTCAAAAAGATCGTCGAAGAACACCACGGCGAAATCGATGTCTGCAATATTGAAGGCGGCGGCGCGCGAGTCAGCGTGTGGTTGCCGGTGTTGGCTGGAGGCGTGGCTGCGCGCGGCAAATGACGCGGTCCGCAAATTTCCTGATCGGAAGGGTGGGATATGTCTGAAATTCTGGTAGTCGACGATGAGCCCGGCATCCGCGAACTGATGCGGGAAATCCTCGAAGAGGAAGGTTATGAAGTGCGCATGGCGGAAAACGGCACGGCCGCCCGCGTGGCACTGGACGCAAAAATTCCCGATCTGGTGCTGCTCGATATCTGGATGCCGGATGTCGATGGCGTCACGCTGTTGAAGGAATGGAAATCGCAGGGACGGCTGACCATGCCGGTGGTCATGATGTCCGGCCACGGCACCGTGCATACCGCCGTCGAGGCCACCCGCCTGGGCGCGTTCGACTATCTGGAAAAACCGGTTTCCTACAAGCACCTGCTGGAAACCGTGCGCAAGGCGATGGATAGCCGGCGCGCCCGCCCCACCACCACCGGCAACCTCGCACTGCTCGGCGAGAGCGAAGCGATACGCCGCCTGACGCAACGCCTGAATCTGGCGATCAGTGCCGGTTTGCCGGTGCTGTTGCAGACGCATCCGGGCGCCGGCGAAGAAATCATCGTGCATTTTCTGACGCCGCCGGATGCCGCCTTCATCCGCATCGACCAGGCCGCCGTGCTGGCCGACCGCCCCGCCGATGCGCTGGCGCAGGCGAAGAACGGCCTGATCTTCGTGCCCGACTTGTCGACCCTGTCCAACATGCAGCAAAAGGGCCTCGCCCTGCTGATCGCGCGGCGCAGCGAGTTTTCCGCCCGTGTCGTCGTCGCCAGCCCGCAGCCACTGCCGCAACTGCTGGCGCAAGGACGACTGACGCAGGAACTGCACGATCAACTGATCCATGCCGTGGTGGAATTGCCCACCCTGCAATCGCGCCGCGACGACATTCCCGCGCTGGCCGCGCGCATTCTGGAAGACGCCTTTGTCCGCCTGCTGATCCCGCCGCGCCGGTTCGAAGCCGCCGCGCTGGAAGTCCTTTCCGCGTATGACTGGCCGGGCAATCTGGCGGAACTGGAAGCGCTGGCCGGACGCCTGGCGCTGGAACCCGGCGAAGGCGCCATCGAAGCCGGCGCGGTCGAAGCCATGCTGGGCATCACGCGCGAAGACGCCAACCCGAGCGGTATCGATCTGATGCTGCATCTGCCGCTGAAGGACGCGCGCGACGCCTTCGAAAAAGCCTATCTGGAAGCCCTGCTCACGCAATGCGGCTGGGCCATGAGCAAAACCGCCGAACGCGCCGGACTCGATCGCACCAACCTGTATCGCAAGGTCAAGCAACTCGGCATCGAAACGCCGGGACGTGACAAGGAATAACCCCGGGAATAACCCGGTCGCTGCGCCGCATCCAGGCCAGGTTGCTTTCCAGGCCTGGCTGCACGCCGATGCATTCGCCGGGCCGCATCAGTCATATCGGCTTGCCCGCAAGCTGCCCGAACTGATGCGTCCGTATGGCCGCAGCGCGTCGGCGCGGGCCGATTGGGCATTGGCGCGCACCCAGTTCTGGATGGGCCGCTTCGAAGCCTCGCACCGCTTGCTGGCTGCCATCCGGCGCGACGCCATCACGCCGGAAATGGATTCCGACTTCAGACTCGAACTGCTGATCCCCGCCCAACAAAGCTGGGCGCTGGCCATGTTGGGCGAGGTCGCAGCCGCGCTGGAACAGGCGGCGCAGGCATTGCACTGGACCGAAACGCAGGCGCCGCTGCATCTGGACCGGCTCGCCAGTTACCTGGCCCCGCTGCATTGTTTGCTGGATGCGCCGGAGGCCACGCTGGCATGGAGCCGACACATCCAGGCGAAGGTCGGCGCCAGCCAGTCTGTCGATAACGCCATCCTGCTGGAATACTGGGCGTTGTCCCGCCTCGGGCAGGCAACGGATGAAAGCCGCACGCAATTCGCATTGGCCGCCTTGCGCCGGCGCAGCCCGACCCAGGAAGCACACGCCTTCAGCCTGTATGCGCAGGCCCGCTTCCAGCAATCGGCCGCGCACGCATTGACGCACCTGAATGCGGCGCTCGATCTGAACGCCCGCTTCGGCCTGCATCATTGGGAAGCCCACTTGCAACACCTGAAATCGAAAAGCCTTGATGCGACCGGCCAACTCGGTGAAGCCAGCCGTTTTTTGCACCTAGCGGAAGAAACCGCGCAACGTCAGGGCGCGCGGCTATTCCTCGACGACATCGCGGGCATAGAATCGCGCACCCACGCCAGCCCCCCTCTGGAACCCGCAACATGAAAATCATCATTCTCGGCGCCGGCCAGGTCGGCTCCAATCTGGCCGAACACCTGGTGCGCGAAGGCAACGATCTCACCGTGGTCGACGTCGATGCCGAAAAACTGGCCACGCTGCAGGACCGGTTCGACCTGCGCACCATCTGCGGCCAGGCATCGCACCCGGCGGTCCTCAAGCAGGCCGGCGCGGAAGACGCCGACATGCTGGTGGCGGTGACGCTGAACGACGAGACCAACATGGTCGCCTGCAAGCTGGGCGGCACGCTATTCAACATTCCTACCAAGATCGCCCGCATCCGCGCCGTCGACTACATGAAGTATCCGCAACTGTTCGATGCGGAACATTTCGGCGTCGACCACGTCATCGCGCCCGAGCAGGAAATCACCGACTACCTGCGCAAACTGATCGACTACCCGGAAGCGCTGCAGGTCGTGGATTTCGCCGGCGGCCGCATCCGTCTGGTCGCGGTCAAGGCGCATGGCGGTTTCATGGTCGGGCACCAGCTCAAACATCTGCGCGAACACATGCACATGATGTTCCGCGAGATGAAAAATATCGATGAACGCCTGGATGCGCGCGTCGCCGCGATCTACCGCCAGGACCGCGCCATCGTGCCGCAAGGCGATACCGTCGTGCAGGAAGGCGACGAGGTCTTCTTCCTGGCAGCGACGGAACATATCCGCGCGGTGATGAAGGAAATCCGCCGCACCGATCATTCGGTCCGCCGCGTCATGATCGCCGGCGGCGGCAACATCGGGCGGCGCCTGGCGATGAGCCTGCAGAACGTCTATCAGGTCAAGCTGATCGACCACAACAAGAAAAGCGCCACGCGTCTGGCCGAAGAGCTCTCGAACACCCTGGTTCTTTCCGGCGATGCGACAGACGAGGCGCTGCTGGAACAGGAAAACATCAGCGATATCGACGTGTTCTGCGCCCTGACCAACGACGACGAGGACAACATCATGTCCTCGTTGCTGGCCAAACGCATGGGCGCGAAAAAAGTCATCGCGTTGATCAACCGATCCGCCTACGTCGATCTGCTGCAGGGTGGCGAAATCGACATCGCCCTGTCGCCCGCGCAAGCCACCATCGGCCCGCTACTGACCCATATCCGGCGCGGCCACATGGCAGTCGTGCACAGCCTGCGCAGGGGTGCGGCAGAAGCGATGGAAGCGGTGGTGCATGGCGACACCAAGTCATCCAAGCTGATCGGCAAGCAGATCGGTCAGGTCGAACTGCCGGAAGGCGTGTCGATCGGCGCCATCCTGCGCGGCGAGCAAGTCATCATCGCCCACCACGACACCCGCATCGAAACGGACGACCACCTGATCATCTTCGTGCCCAACAAACGCATGATTCCCAAGGTGGAAAAGCTGTTCCAGGTCGGTTTCAGCTTCTTCTGATATGGCTGCCATACGAAAACTCGCCCCCGTCGTCACCGTGTTGGGCCTGGTGACCATGTTGTTCTCTTTCACCATGCTGCTGCCGCTGGGGTTGTCCTGGCTGACTGAGGACGGTGTCCTGAGGATCTACGACGAAGCCATGGCCATCACCTTCGGCGCGGGCTTTTTCATGTGGATATCGACCCGCCACCTGAAGCGCGAACTGGCCGCGCGCGACGGTTATCTGCTCGCCAGCCTGATCTGGACGGTACTGCCCGCGTTCGCCACGCTGCCGCTGATGCTGTACATGCCCGGCCTGTCGTTTACCGATGCCTACTTTGAAACCATCTCCGGCATCACCACCACCGGCGCCACCGTGCTGACCGGTCTCGACACCCTGCCCCAATCCATCAACCTGTGGCGACACCTGCTCAACTGGATGGGCGGCATGGGCATCATCGTGCTGGCGGTGGCCATCTTCCCGTTGTTGGGCGTCGGCGGCATGCAGTTGTTCAAGGCGGAAACGCCCGGCCCGATGAAGGACGACAAACTGACGCCGCGCATCACCGAGACCGCGAAAAATCTCTGGCTGGTGTATTCCGCCATCACCCTGGCCTGCATCGTCGCGCTCAAGCTATCCGGCATGGACTGGTTCGACGCCACTTGTCATGCTTTTGCAACCATGGCCCTAGGCGGTTTTTCCACCCACGATGCCAGCATCGCCTACTTCAACTCGCCGTTGATCGAATACGTGCTGATCATCTTCATGCTAATCGCCGGCATCAACTTCGCCAGCCATTTCCTGGCCTGGCGCGGCAAAAGCCTGCGCGTCTACCTCAACGACACCGAAGCCAAGGCCTTCCTGCTGTTGGTACTGACCAGTTGCATCGGCATCGCCTGGTATCTCTGGATGCAGGGCGTCTACACGGATTTCTGGACCAGCCTGCGCTATGCCAGCTTCAACCTGGTGTCGATGGCAACCGACTGCGGCTTCGCCAGCACCGACTTCAACCCGTGGCCACCGTTCGCCACCTTCTGGATGCTCTACCTGTCCTGCGTTTCGGTCAGTTCCGGCTCCACCGGCGGTGGCATCAAGATGATGCGCACCATCGTCACCTTCAATCAGGCGATGCGGGAAATGTCGCGCCAGATCCACCCCAGCGCGATCATGCCGGTGCGACTCGGCCAACAGGTGCTGGACAATCGCATCGTCTTCGCCATTCAGACCTTTGTCCTGGTCTATTGCACCATGGTGCTGTTCCTGACCTTGGTATTGATGGCCAGCGGGCTCGATCTGGTCTCCTCCATTTCCGGCATCGTCGCCTGCATCAACAACGCCGGCCCCGGCCTCAACGTGGTCGGGCCCGCAGGCAATTACCAACCGCTGAACGACTTCCAGACCTGGGTCTGCACCTTCGCCATGCTGGTCGGCCGGCTCGAACTGTTTACCCTGTTGGTACTGTTCACCCCGATGTTCTGGCGCAAATAGACACTGGCGACAGGGTCGAAATTCGGCCTGAATGTTCTATAGATGAGATTGTCTCTCATCTACTCCAATAGGACTGGAGGACGTTATGGAATCATTGGCTTACCTGATTTTTGGTGTCGGCTGGCCGGTTCTGTTCATCGGCAGCTTCTGGTTGTGGCGCAACATGGATCATCTGTCGCATGTCGCCAAAACCTACCTCAACGTCAGCCTGGCGGCGTTTTACCTGCTCGGCTATGTCTGCACCGTCTTCTGGATGGGCGAGGCATGGTACGTCGGGGTGTTCCCGGCCTTCGCCGTATTCCTCGTGCTGTTTGTCATCACCCTGCGCACCACTTATGTCATGGAGCACAGCGGGCATGGTGACCGGGAAGCGCATGCCTGAGGCGCTGCGCAGCCCGAACCAACCGGGTGATCAGTGACAGTCTCTGGAGTGCTGAAGCCAGCCCGGAGCGGCTGATCCAACGGTGGCGCCCATCCCATGCGGATGGGCGTCTTTTTTCCTTGAACCGCTGGCCATAGGTGCGAATTCATTCGCATTGAAATGCGTAGATGGTGCGAATGAATTCGCACCTACACCGTGCCATACGCTCCGGCGACTTCGACCGGGCGGTCTATATTTAAATCCGACTAATTCACTAGGAGATAGATCATGACCCACAGAGTCGAGCAATTCCTGGACGAACATCATGTGCCTTACGAAATCGTCAATCATGACCCTACCGCCACCAGCATACAGGCGGCGCACGCGGCCCACGTGGCTACCAAGAAACTGGTCAAGTGCGTGCTGCTGGAGGGGGACGACGGCTTCATGGCCGCGTTGATTCCGGCCGATCAGGAAATCCACCTGGGGCAGTTGAACATGGACTATGGGGAGCGGGTCCATCTGGCGGAGGAATCTGCCGTGCGCCTGACCTTCGCCGACTGCGATCCCGGCGCAGTACCCGGCCTGCCCATCGCCTGGGGCGTGGAGACGGTGTGGGACGACGCTCTGCTGGCGCAGTCCGACATCTACCTGGAAGCCGGCGATCATCGTCGCCTGATCCACGTCGAGACCCGTCATCTGAAGGAAATCCTCGCCGACATGCCGCATTGCCACTTCGCCACGCCCAGGAAAATGCACTGAGGTACAAGCTTCCCCTCGCCAAGCGGTGAGGGGAAGTATCGGCGAGACGCGGCCACCGGTTTCCAAGGCGCCTCCCGTTTACGGGTCTGACTGCACCCGATTCCGCTCCATTGCCTGAAGAATCTACATAGCCCCGCTAAAGGGTTTGGCAATTTCGGCCGGCATTCCAGCCAACTACATTTACTACAACGACATTCAGGGTGTTTTCCGGTACGGGAATACAGGAAAACCTGCCAACTCGGAAAACTGATGTTTCAACCGGATTGCGCCGCAAGCAGCCAAGGTAGTCAGCGCGCATCCACCCAAACCATAAACAGGAGAAAAAAATGAATACCGCGAAACTGATTGCCAACCATGCTGCCAGCCTAAGCCTGACGGCCTTGCTCATGGCCAGCCCCCAGTTTGCCCAGGCGTATGGAGAGATTGCCGTCTCGGAAGCGGCGAGTTGTGTCGGCAGAGTGTGTACTGTCGAAGGCCTGGTGGCCAACGTGGTGACCACCAAGGACAAAAACACCGTCATCAAACTGGATGGTCCTTCGCCCAATCGGGCTTTCAGCGCAGTGATCCTGGCCGATGCGAGTACGCAGTTTCATGCCCTGGAAAACTACGAGGGCCACAGGGTCCGGATCACCGGGTTGATAAAAATGCGCAAGGGCACGCCGGAAGCCGTCCTCGTCCACCCCTCGCAGCTGATTTCGGCGGAGTAACGACGACTTACGGCACGAAGCCGTGCCGTAAGGTGTTCTCCGACACGGTACGCATCCACAAGAATTGCTTCAGATAATCCGGGCCGCCGGCCTGAATGCCACAGCCCGACAGCGCCACGCCGCCGAACGGCTGCACAGCGACCTTGGCCCCGGTAATTCCCCGGTTCAGATACAGATTGCCGACGCGAAAACGCGTCCGCGCCAGTTCCAGATGCGCCGGCAGGCGGCTGAAGACGCCACCGGTCAATGCATAGTCGCTGTCCAGCGCGATGGTCAGTGCCGTGGCGAAATCGGCGGCATGGATGACGGCCAGGATGGGGGCGAAGATTTCCTCGCGCGCCAGACGATGACCCGGCAGGATGTCGCTGAAGATGGCGGGCGCGAAGTAGTGTCCCAGCTCCGCCAGCGGGGCGCGTCCAGCGTAGGCGAGACGGCCCTCGCGGGCGCCGATTTCGAGGTAGGCCAGCGCCTTTTCCACGGCGGCAGCATCGATCAGCGGGCCGAGCGGATGGCGCGGTTGTTCCGGTGGGCCGATCTCATACGCGTCGAGCGCGGCGGCCAGGCGTTCCACCAAGCGGTCGTGCACGCGGCCGACGGCGATCACGCGCGAGGCCGCCGAGCATTTCTGACCCTGGTAGCCGAAGGCGGAAGCGAGAATCTCGGCCACCGCCTCGTCCAGGTCGGCATCCTCGTCGACGACGATCGCATTCTTGCCGCCCATCTCGCACACCACTCGCTTGATCAGGCGCTGCCCCGGCACGCGGGCATGTGCCGCCGCCAGGATGTCCAGACCGACCTCGCGCGAACCGGTGAAGGCGACGGCGGCCACGTCTGGATGCGCCACCAGGCGCGCGCCGATCTCGCGCCCACCGCCCGGTAGCCACTGCACCACCGCCGCCGGAATGCCGGCCGCCAGCAAGACCTGGCGGTAATGCCAGGCGATCACCGGCGTCAGGCTGGCCGGTTTCAGCAACACCGGGCAACCGGCAGCCAGCGTGGCGGCGCTCATGCCAGCGAGGATGGCGAGCGGGAAGTTCCACGGCGCGACGATGGCGGCCGGCCCGACCGCTTCGTAACGGCTGTCGTTCAGTTCGCCCGGGTCGTGCCGGTTCGGCCGCCAGCCGTCCAGCGCTTCGATGCCGGCGGCATAGTAGTTCAGCACGTCCACCGCCTCGGCCACGTCGGCATCCGCCTCGCGCCAGTTCTTGCCCGCTTCCAGCACTTCCCAGGCGGCGAAGCGGGCGCGGTCCTGCTCGATCAGGCGGGCGGCGGCACGCAAATGCTCGGCGCGTTCGCGGGCGGGCGTGTCGCGCCAGTGCGGAAAGGCCGCCAACGCCGCCGCCACACTGGCATCCACCTGTTCCGGCCGCGCCGCCTGCACGCGGCCGATCACTTCGCGGGAATTCGCCGGATTGGTCGAGACGATCCAGTCGCCGCCGCCCGGCACCGGATAGTCCTGGCCCAGCTCGCCGCGCACCTGGACCAGCGCAACGGCCATCGCCTCGCGTTGCACGGCCTGGCTGAAATCGGCCAGCGGGATATTGGTGAAGGCGGCCGGGGTGGGGGTAGGCGTTGGCGTGGCCGCAGGCTGGGCCGGCACCGGCTCTGCCAGCAGGGCGTCCAGCGGCTGCGCTTCGACATAGGTCTGGCGCAGGATGGAGGTGCCGGCGGTGTTTTCCAGCAGACGCCGGATCAGGTAGGCGATGCCGGTGACCAGATCGCCGGTGGGCAGATACACCCGCAGTGTCACCCCCTCGGCGATCAGGGCGTCGCGCAGCGGCTCGGCCATGCCATGCAGGGTCTGCGCTTCCCAGGCGTCGGCAGACAGGCCGAGTTGCCGCGCCAGCGCGAGGGCATGCGCCTGGCTGCGCAGATTGTGGCTGGCGATCATCGGATAGACCGCGTCGGTCGCACTCATCAGGAGGCGCGTCAGCGTCTCGAACTGGCGGTCGGTTGCCGCCTTGTCGAGGAATACCGGCAGCGGCCAGTCGCGCTGCGCGGCCCAGGCCTGTTCGCTGTCCCAATAGGCGCCCTTCACCAGGCGCACGGCGAGCGGTCGGCCAGACGCGCGGGCACCGGCGATGAAGCCCGCCAGATCGCTTTCGGCATCCTTCAGATAGGCCTGCAGCGCGATGCCGACGCGGAAATCCGCTTGCGGGTAGTCGCGCGCGAGCTGCAGGAAGATGGCCTGGATCAGCGGCTTCAACGCGTACTGCTCCATGTCCACGGTGAGTGCCACGCCGTGCACGTGAGCCGCTTCGGCAATCGGCGCCAAGCGGCGCCAGACGCGGCCGGCCGAACCGTCCGGATCGACCGGGTCGAAGCGCGGCGTCAGGGCGGAGAGCTTGACCGAGACATCCGCCGCGGGCGTCTCCGCCAGTGCCTGGATCAGGCCGAGCACGCGGTCGCGGTAGGCATCCGCCTCGGCCTCGCCGAGCACCGCCTCGCCCACCGCATCGAGGCTGACCCGCGCCGACAGACGGGCCAGCCGGGCCAGGCTGGCAGCCAGCGCGCGCGGCGTCTCTTCGGCCAGAAACAGTCCGGCCAACCGGCGCACGCTGCGGCGCACCGCGAAAGCGCCGATCGGCGCGTTACCCAGTTTCAGCGCGCGGCCCCACAGCCCGCCCAGTTCGAAGCCGTCCAGATAGGCGCGAAAGTGCGCGGCAATCGCCGCCTCGTCCGGCAATTGCGGCAACACATCGACAAAGCGGAACAGCCGCGTGCGCAACGCCTCGTCGTGCAAGGCCCGGCCGAGCAAACGACCGCGCAATCCGGCCGCATCGAACAGACCGGGACGCTGGCCGGCGGCGCGTCGCGCGAGCGTTTGCCCGATGCGCAATGTGGCCGCCTGCAACGCCCGTTCCGCTTCCTCATCCATCTGCCCCCTCCCTGCCAGCGCGTACTCAGCCAGTATAGGCACGCTGTCGCCGACGACGCCTGGGCGCGGCGCGACCCCGTGTGCTAGACAGAAACCATCAATCAGAACACGGAGGCAACCATGACCCATCCATCCGATTCATTCCCACCCCCGGACGAGACGCCGGTCGAACCGCCGCTGCGCCATACCGGCATCGGCATCACGCAATGGCTGGCGCTCGGCCTGCTGGCGTTTTCGCTGTTGGCGGTGGTTCTCGCCCTGGTGATCAATCTGATCCAGGGCCACCCCGGCGGCTAGCAGCCTGTCGGGCTTTGGTCGTCGATAGCGAAAAGCGACCCCGGCGAGTCCCTTTTTTGCCGGATTCGCAGCCGCATAGTCACTCTATGGGGCAAGAATCCGGCGAAAAAGGGGCCGTCGCGGTCGCTTTGCAGCCGACGATTCCAAAATCCGACAGGCGGCTAAGGCGCGGCGAGCTTCTCGGCGGGGCAATTCGCCACGCAGCGCGTCTCTGCAATCTTGCGGCCGCCGCAGCCCAGGTAGCAGACGTCGTAATTCGTCTGGCAGCCGCAGTCGTCGTGGCACTTCTCCCGCTGCAACGCCGCACGCACGTTCTCGCGCGTCGGTTGCGGGTCCGGCGGGTAGGGGCTGTACGCATACACCGGCCAGGGACGGTAGAACCAAGGTGAGTGCCACATGCCGCCGTAATGGCCATGCCCCCAACTCAGCCAGAGATCCCATTCGTAGCGATCGAGTTCGCGCTGGTAGCGCCGCAAGTCCTGCGCGTAATCGTCGAGGGCCTGGGCATAACGCGCCTCCACCTGCGGTTCGACGCGTGCCGTGCAGGCTTGCCAGGCCGCCTGACAGTCCGTGCTGCAACTGGCCCGAACCTGCTCGCACCCCTTGAGGCAAGCCTGCCCCACCGCATCCGCAGGCGGCTCGTAGCGATAGACCGTCTGGTAGCGCGGCGTGGCGCAGCCCGCCACGGCAAGCGCGACGACCGCAAGAGCCAGGAAGCGTAACGAAAGGGGCATGCTTGCTGCCAAGGTAGATGACAACAATTCAGATTAGCCCCCCATGAAAAGATTCACCGCGACCGCGCATCCTGCGTCTGAATCTTTTCCTGCACGGCCGGTCACAGCGTCAAACTGTTCGACCCTTTCGTCCCATGAACTACCGCTATTTTTCCCCGCTCGTCGTCAGTCTATGCGCCACCGGCATGGCGCTGAGCGTGTTCATCGCCTTCGTTCCTCAGGTCAGCATCGGCTATCAGCTGCGGCTGGATATTCTTCTGGCGGGATTGCTGCCCTATTTCATCTATGCCGGCGCGGCCTGGCTCAGGCGCAACGGGTTCACGCTGCTCGCCGGCGCCGTGTTGCTGGCGCTCGATGTCTGGTTGCGGCTACCGGTCGTTTTCGCTGATCCGGCCGCTCACCCGTATGCGTTGTTCACCTGGCCGCTGCTGGCCACGGCAGGCGTGGCTCTGGCTTACTGGCTGACGCCGGCAGCACCGGACCATGCCGCGAAGACCGACGCAGAGCACGCCTGAGCGGAGCCGGCGCGGCGATCAACCCGGCGTGAGCGCCGCCGCAATGGCGGCGAACAGTTCTTCGCGTCGAATCGGCTTGCTGACGAAACCATCCATGCCTGCATCCAGACAGGCCGCGCGGTCTTCCGCGAAAGCATTGGCGGTGAGCGCGACGATGGGCACCCGCGAGCTGCCATTGCCGGATTCGCCGGCGCGAATCTGGCGCGTCGCTTCCAGCCCGGAAAGGCCGGGCATCTGCAGGTCCATCAGGATCAGATCGAACGCGTCCTGCGCCAACGCCTGCACTGCGGCCGCACCGTCTTCGGCGACGGTGATGCGGTGGCCCGCGCGCCCAAGCAGCGTGACTGCCAGCTTCCGATTGATCGGGTTGTCTTCGGCCAGCAGGATATGCAGCGGCGCCTGCGTTGCGATGGCCGTTGTTTCCGGCGCACCGATACCCACCGCGTCGACCTTGGCCGCTTCCCGCAGCGGCAACGAGAAGAAGAATTCGCTGCCGCGGCCGAGTTCGCTATCCAGCCCCATGCGGCCGCCCATCAATTGCACCAGTCGATTGGAAATGGTCAGGCCCAGGCCGGTGCCGCCGAAACGACGGGTGATCGAGTTGTCGGCCTGGGTGAAGGCTTCGAACACTTCCGCCTGGCGTTGCGGTGCGATGCCGATGCCGCTGTCACGCACGCCGATGCGCAACAACTCGCCCGACTTATCGCCACTGCGCCGCAACGACAGCGCAATCTCGCCGCTGGCGGTGAACTTGATCGCGTTGCCGAGCAGATTGACCAGGACTTGTCGCACCCGCACCGGGTCGACCAGCACCAGCGTGGGCAACTCCGGGTCGATTTCGCTGATGAACGCCAGGCGCTTTTCGCGGCAGCGCGGTTCCAGGAAGCGCGCCAGTTCGCTCGCCAGTTCGCGCAAATCGATCGCTTCCAGATGCACGTCCATGCGTCCGGCCTCGATCTTGGAGAAGTCGAGGATGTCGTTGAGGATATGCAGCAGGGCATCGGCCGATGAACGCGCCAGATCGAGATATTCGTACTGCTCTTCCGACAGCGGCGTATCCAGCGCCAGATTGAGCATGCCGAGTACGCCGTTCATCGGCGTGCGGATCTCGTGGCTCATGTTGGCGAGGAATTCGCTCTTGGCGCGGTTCGCCGCTTCGGCAGCATCCCTGGCCTGGATCAAAGCTTCCTCGGCACGTTTCTGGGCGCTGACATCGGTGTGCGTGCCAACCATGCGCACCGGTTTGCCGTCGGCATCGCGTACCGCCAGGCCGCGCGACAGCATCCACAGGTAATGCCCGTCCTTGTGGCGGAAACGAAAGGTCACTTCGAAATGTGAGGTCGCACCGCTGAAATGGGCGTTCACGGCATTCAACGCTGCGTCCAGATCATCGGGATGCACGCGGTCGGACCATTCGCTCAGGCCGGGACCGATTTCATCCTCGTCCTGGCCGAGCATGGCTTTCCAGCGCGGCGAGTAATACACGGTATTGGTGAGCAGATCCCAGTCCCAGACGCCATCGTTGGCGCCGCGCATGGCCAGATCGAAACGTTCCTCGCTCTTCGCCAATGCCTTGCGGATGCGTTCGCGGTCGCGGGTCAGGCCGGCGACCTGTTCGGCCAGGATGACCAGATCCTCGATATGGTCGCCCACCTCGTGGCCGCCGTCCTTGCGCATCGCATCGAAGGCGCGTTGCAACGCGGCCAGCGCCTGCGCACTGGCCAGCGCTTCGTCGCGCAATTTCTGATTGGCGCCGGACAACTCTTCCGAAGACAACTCCAGGCTGCGCCGGATCAGGGCAAGGTCGCGTTCCTGTTGCACATAGGTTTCGGAAACGCGATCCAGCAAGGTCGGCAAGCCGAACAGGGCGCGCGCGAAGTTGGCAACCTCGGCGGCATCCTCATCGGCCGCCTGGTCGGCCCAATCCTTCAGCTTCTCCATGAAACGCGGCAACTGCTCGACATCCAGCCCCAACACACGCTTGAGTTGGCGTTCCAGCATGCGATGCATGAATGGCAGCTCCGCTCAGTCCTTCTCGCTCAGATAAGTGATGGTCATGGTCTGATTGTGCAGTTTGCAGTCGGTGCTTTCGATGAACGGGCTGATCTCGCCGTTGGAATAGAAGCCGGTCAACGCGCAACGCTGGCCGAATACCGCACCCACCACTTCGACTTCCTCGTCGACCCGGTCGCCCATCACCAACTTGCGGCCGATGCAGGAGACCAGCAGCGCGAGACCCGGGCTGTCGCTGTCCAGCATGCGCTGGGCCGCTTCGGCAGCGGCTTCGGCACCATCCACCAGGGCTTCGGTGGAAGCGTGCATCAACTTGAGATAACCGTCCGCCGGAATATCGCCCGCCAAGGTCAGGCTGCCGTCGGCTTCGTTGACCGCCAACAAGGTGCGGATCAGGCCGGTCTCCTGGCGGTCGTCGGCCAGAATGGCAAACGGAAACAGCAAACCAGAGGCGGGCAGGTCTTTCGCATATTCGCCCAGATAACGCCGATAGATCTCCAGCGCCGGCTCGCCGTCCAGCTCGTACAACACGTTGCCGGCCACTTTGGTGGCGCGCCGCGCCGGGCCGAAACTCTGCCAGCCGCCGAAGGAACCGTGCGCGAAGGTGAGCGCATCGCCATACAGGCCGATGGCCAGCATCAGTTTGTCGGACACCGTGTCGTCAAGCAGCATCCAGGTGCGCGTGAAGGCGCCGTTGTCGCCGGCCAGGCCGCCGGTGAGCGGGATGTTCTTGCCGAGCACCGAAACGACACCGGCGATGACATCGCTGCCGTTCACCGCAACGCCCTGCGACAGAAGAATCACCGCCTTCAGATCCGGCGCCTGCAATTGCTCCGCCAGCCGTTGGCCGGCGCCGATGCAATCGTCCATGCCGGCGATATCGGTGTGAGCCACCTTGAACGGCGTCCGCTCGAAGCGAATCGCGCTGATCACCGCACTGTTTTCGCTGACGCCCTGACTGGAAATCTCGCCGGCGGTGGACACCGCAACCCGCCGCGCACCCGGAAACGCCGCCGTCAGTTGCGCCGCGAAATCGGCATCGGTAAAGAAATTCGGCGCCGCGAACACCAGCACCAGATTCGGATCAATTGCCGCCAGCGGTTCTAGCGCAGCGGCATCCAGGCGGGTCACAACCGTTTGCAGAGTAAGCATGTCGTCTCCTCAAGTTGACGCCCGAGTTATCGGCATCGGGCAAGACAACTTGAGGCAATGCCAGGAATCCTGCGTTCGTATTTCCCGCCTAGCAGGCGGTCGGACTTTCCCCGTGAGACGCAGGGAAAATCCGACAGGCTACTAGCCCCACAGACTCAGCGGCGGGTCGCCGCTGACCGCGCGCAGGATGTCGCCGCGGCTGACCAGACCAAGCAGGGCGCGGGTTTCGGACGCTACTGGCAGTGCCGGCAGATTGAATTCCAGCATGACTTCGGCGATGCGGCGGATGTCGGTGTCCGGGTCGGCGCACACCACCGGCGAGATCATCACGTCGCTGACATGCCGCGCCAGCGGCGCGCGCGACTGCTGGCGCTCCAGGTTGAACGTGGTGAGCAGGTCGCGTTCCGTCACCAGACCGACCAGATTCTGGCTTGCGTCCAGTACCGGCGCCTGACGCAGGCCGCGCCCGAGCAAGGTGCGCCAGGCGACCGAAGCCGAGGTGTCCGCGGCAACGACCAGCACATCGCGCGTCATGATCTGGCTGGCGAAAACGAGCGGGCCGCGTTCCGTCTCCATTTCGAGCATGTCCTGGTAAGGCTGCGCGGCGGTCTCGCGGCCACCCGCCTGGCCGCCGGCGGGACGTCCTTCGAGCCGGGTGACAAAGGTTGGCGCCGGTTCCTCGCCCTCCTGCGCAATCACCTGCAGGCGGCGAGAGGCTGACACGCCGGGCAGCGCGGCAAGCTGTTCCAGCGTGCCGCGAAAATTCTGACCAGAAAGACCGTAAAGAGAAAACATGGCACTGCCTCCGGCGGAGATACATCCAGCATAAACGGCGCGGCCGCGTCGGCCAACCGTTCAGGCTACGCGCCGACCGCGGTCAACCGCGCGTATTCCAGAATGAACCACTTGTCGCCGATTTTCGGAAAGATGACCTTGATCTCGGATTCGGCGCCCTGGCCCTGGTAAGCGGCCACCACGCCTTCGCCGTATTTCGGGTGGATGACGCGGGCGCCGACCTTGTAGGGCAGATTGGCTTCGCGGCGCGACACCGGGCGCGGGTGGTAGTGCTCGACGCGGGCGGGCGGCACGACTACCGGTGCCGGCGGTTTGGTCCGGAACGACAACGAACGCACCAGGTTTTCCGGGATTTCCTGCAGGAACTGCGACGGCAGGTTGTAGCGGATCTGGCCGTGCAGCATGCGTTGCTGGGCGTGCGTCAGGTAGAGCTGGCGACGGGCGCGGGTGATGGCGACGTACATCAGGCGGCGTTCCTCTTCCAGGCCGTCGGTTTCGTTGCGGCTGTTTTCGTGCGGGAACAGGCCTTCTTCCAGGCCGGTGATGAACACGGTCTGGAACTCCAGCCCCTTGGCGGAATGCACGCTCATCAGTTGCACCGCGTCCTGGCCTTGGGCGGCGGCATGTTCGCCGGCTTCCAGCGCGGCATGGCCGAGGAAGGCTTCGAGCGATTGATCGTCGCTTTCCGTGGCGAAGGCGGCTGCGGCGTTGGCCAGTTCATTCAGGTTTTCGACGCGGTCTTCGCCGTCTTTTTCGTTCTTGTAGAACTCCAGCAAGCCGGAACGGGCGACGACATGCTCGACCTGTTCCATCAGCGGCAGGCCGACCGTCTCCTGCTTCAGACTCTCGATCAAGGTCACGAAGGGCGCGAACTTCTTGCCGGCCTTGCACGCCGCCGCCCACAGACTGACGCCGGCCGCGCGCGCTTCGGCGTCGACCGCGTCGAGGCCGCGCGCGCCGATACCGCGCGCCGGGAAATTGACCACGCGCAGGAAGGCGTTGTCGTCTTCCGGGAAGGCGGCGAGGCGCAGATAGGCCAGCGCGTGCTTGATTTCGGCGCGCTCGAAGAAGCGCTGGCCACCGTAGACGCGGTAGGGAATGCCGGCCGAGAACAAGGCGTGCTCGATGCTGCGCGATTGCGCGTTGGAGCGATACAGCACGGCCTGATCGATGTAGGCGTCGCCGTCGCGGCGGCGTTGCTGGATTTCTTCCACCAGAAAGCGGGCTTCCTCGTTGTCGTCGGCGGCCTGGAAGTGGCGGATCAATTCGCCCTGGCCGGCATCGGTCCACAAATCCTTGCCGAGCCGCCCTTCGTTACGGCTGATCACCGCGTTGGCGGCGTCGAGAATGACCGAGACGGAACGGTAGTTGCGGGTCAGCTTGATCGGGGCAGCAATGTTCAGGTCTTCCATCAGCTGGCGCATGTTGCCGACATTGGCGCCGCGAAATGCGTAGATCGACTGGTCGTCGTCGCCGACGGCGAACAGCGCGCTGCTGCTGTTGCCAACCCCGCCTTTCAGCAACATCAACCAGAGGTATTGCAGGCGGCTGGTGTCCTGGAATTCGTCGACCAGGATGTGGCGGAAGCGTTCTTGATAGTGCTCGCGCAGCAGCGCGTTGCGGCTGAGCAGTTCGTAGGCGCGCAGCAGCAGTTCGGCGAAATCGACGGCGCCTTCGCGGTGGATCTGCGCGTCGTACTCGGCGTAATACTCGACCAGATGCCGGCTGTAGGGGTCCCACGCTTCCACCTTGTCGGCGCGCAGGCCGGCTTCCTTGTTCTGGTTGATGAAGCTCTGCACCTTGCGCGGGTCGTACTTCTCGGTGTCGACATTGAGCGCGCGCAGCACGCGTTTGACGGCGGAAAGCTGGTCGGAGGAATCGAGGATGGTGAACAACTGCGGCAGTCCGGCTTCGCGGTGATGCGTGCGCAGCAGGCGATTGCACAGGCCGTGGAAGGTGCCGATCCACATGCCGCGCGTGTTGATCGGCAACATCGAAGTCAGGCGGGTCAGCATTTCCTTCGCCGCCTTGTTGGTGAAGGTCACCGCCATCAGGCCCATCGGGCTGACCTGATTGGACTGGATCAGCCAGGCGATGCGGGTGGTGAGAACGCGGGTCTTGCCGGAGCCGGCGCCGGCCAGCACCAGGGCGGAAGCGGGAGCGGTAACGGCGGCGAGCTGGTCGGGATTGAGTGTGCTGAGGAGATCGGTCATAGGCGGCGATTATAGCGGCACCCCCGCCGTGTCCCCGCCGTGACAGCCGGGGCAATCTGGGTACGCCGCCGGCGATAGTCTGGCGAGGCGGCGTAAAATCGCGTCTATTTTTGTTATCGAGGCTTTGGCCATGGCTCAACCCAGTCAGCAAATCACCATTTATTACTTCGGCCATCTGGCGGAAATGTTGTTTCGCGAGAGCGAGTTCATGTTCCTGCCGCTCACCATCAAGGATGTGAAGGGACTGATGGCCCACTTGGCACGACGCGGCGACAACTGGCCGGAAATCTTCGAAAACCCGCGCGACACGATGAAGATCACCGTCAACAAACAATTCGCCGAACTGGATACGCCGATCAAGGGCGGCGACGAGATTGCGTTTGTGGCGTTCCAGATGAACTGAACATGCCTGTCATTCCCGCGCAGGCGGGAATCCAGTTCATTAATCTGATTGCTTTTCTGGCGCAGGTTTAACGTCGAACTGGATCCCGGCCTGCGCCGGGATGACGCAGCAAATATCGCATGCGCACGCTCTTTCCCCTTGTCAACGCCGCTCTGCTCGGCGCGCTCGCCACCTTGGGCTACGCCCCGATCGGCTGGTTTCCGCTGCCCATCCTGAGCCTGGCCGGGTTGTTCTGGCTGGCGCGCGCGGCCGCACCCGGTCGCGCCTTCCTGCTTGGTTGGGCCTACGGTCTCGGCCTGTTTCTGACCGGCGTGTCCTGGGTCTACGTCAGCATTTCCACCTATGGCGGCATGCCGATGCCGCTTGCGGCGCTGGCGACCTTGCTGTTCTGCGCCTTCGTCGCGTTGTTTCCGGCGCTGGCCGTGGGGCTGGGCGCGCGCCTGTCCGATTCCGCGTCGACTTCGGGCTGGGCGCGCATTGCGCTGGCGCTGCCGGCCGCCTGGGCGCTGCAGGAATGGACGCGCGGCTGGCTGCTGACCGGCTTTCCCTGGCTGGCACTGGGCTATTCGCAAGTGCCGCAAAGTCCGCTTGCCGGCTACGCGCCGGTGCTGGGCGTGTATGGCGTCAGCCTGCTGGCGGCGCTGTCGGCTGGCGCGCTGGCCGGGATCGGCAGACCACGCCTGGCTTTCAGCTTTCTTACCCTGCTCTGGCTGGGCGGCTGGGGCTTGCAGCAGATCGACTGGACACAGCCGAGCGGCGCGCCGGTGTCGGTGGCACTGCTGCAGGGCAATATTGCGCAGGAGATGAAGTTCCGCCCGGAAAAACTGGATGAGACGCTGCGCCATTACGCCCGCGCCGTGCTGAGCAGCGAGGCGAAGCTGATCGTGCTGCCGGAAACCGCGCTGCCGCTATTCCGCTCCGACATTCCGCGCGATTACCTGGCCATGCTGGGCGATCACGCCAAGGCGCGCGGCGGCGACGTGCTGTTCGGCGTGCCGGAAGACGATGGCCGCGCGCGCTATTTCAACGCTGTGGTCAGCATGGGCGCTTCCGCCGAAGGCCAATATCGCAAGGTGCATCTGGTGCCATTCGGCGAGTTCGTGCCGTTCGGCTTCCGCTGGGCGGTGGACCTGATGTCGATTCCGCTCGGCGACTTCACCCGCGGCGCGGCCGATCAACCCGCACTGGCCGCGGCCGGCGAGAAACTGGCCGTCAACATCTGTTACGAAGACGTCTTCGGCGAAGAACGCATCCGTGCCGCGCGCGCCGCCACGCTGCTGGTCAACGTCAGCAACGACGCCTGGTTCGGCGATAGCTGGGCGCCACAGCAACATCTGCAGATAGGCGCCATGCGCTCGCTGGAAGCCGGCCGCTGGCAACTGCGCGCCAACAACACCGGCATCACCGCCATCCTCGACGACAAAGGTCGCGTGCGCGCGCAACTGACGCCATTCACCACCGCGACGCTGACCGGCATCGCGCAGGGCAGAACCGGCTCGACGCCGTATCTGATCTGGGGCAACTGGGCGTTTCTGGCGTTGCTGGCCGCGCTGCTGTTTGTCGCATTCCGTGGCGTGCGTCATGCGCGCCGATAACAACCCCACGGTGCGCACGGCGCACCCTACACACCGAGTACGCCCATGACCGAACCCGTCCTGAACACCCCGATCCGCCTCACCCATCTTTCCCACGGCGGCGGCTGCGGCTGCAAGATCGCGCCGGCGGTGCTGGAAAAAATCCTTGCCGATTCGCCCTTCGGCAAAGGCCTGGGCAGCAGTTTTCCCGATCTGCTGGTCGGCATCGAATCGAGCGACGACGCGGCGGTTTGGAAGCTGAACGAAACGCAGGCCATCGTCGCCACCACCGACTTCTTCATGCCCATCGTCGACGATCCGTTCGAGTTCGGCCGCATCGCTGCGACCAACGCGATTTCCGACGTCTACGCCATGGGCGGCCAGCCGCTGTTCGCGCTGGCCCTGGTCGGCATGCCAATCGACAAGTTGCCGCATGAAACCATCCGCGCGATCCTGGCCGGCGGCGAGGCGGCGGCGCGAGCGGCAGGGATGCCGATCGCCGGCGGCCATTCCATCGACTCGCAGGAACCGATCTACGGCCTCGTCGCCATCGGCGTGGTCGACCCGCGCCGGATCAAGAAAAACAATGCCGGCCAGCCCGGCGACGTGCTGATTCTGGGCAAGGGCCTCGGCGTCGGCATCTTTTCGGCAGCGTTGAAGAAAGACGCGCTGCCGGCGGACGGCTACCGGGCGATGATCGCGTCCACCACGCAGCTCAATACGCCGGGCAGCGAGCTCGGCCTGATCGACGAAGTGCATGCGATGACCGACGTCACCGGCTTCGGCCTGCTTGGCCACGGTCTGGAACTGGCGCGCGGCTCGCAGTTGACCGTGCGCATCGAATTCGCCCGGTTGCCGCTGTTGCCGGGCGCAGCCGAGTTGGCTCAGGCGGGTTTTGTGACCGGCGCCAGCACGCGCAACTGGGACAGTTACGGCAACGGCGTGGAACTGTTCGAAGGCTGCGCCGACTGGCAGAAAGCCATCCTGACCGACCCGCAAACCAGCGGCGGCTTGCTGGTCGCATGCGCGCCGGAAGCGGTGGCGGCAGTGCTCGATGTGTTCCAGCGCCACAATTTCGAACACACCGTCGTCATCGGCGAACTGCAGGCCGGGCCGGCGCTGGCAAAAGTGGTGGCCTGAGCGCTCCCGCGTCAGACGATGCCGTGCGCGGCGGCGATGCGATGCAGTTCCGGCGTGACCAGGCCGGCCACGTCGGCATGATGCAGCGCGCGCTTCAGCCGCGAGGGCGCCGAACGGCCGGCGCAGGCATGGTGCGGATCGGCGGCAATGCCTTCGAGCAAACCAGCCAGCATGCCGGCGCGTTCGAAAGACTGGCCGGCCAGCCAGTCCTGCACATCGAGCACTTCATTTGCCACCGCTTCGAGCAGCGTCCGATGTTGGTCGCGTAACGTGCCGACATCGCCAGCGCCATGGCTGCTGTCATCCAGGCCGGCAATGTTGGTGGTGAGGATGTACAGGTTCTTGCGCGCCAGTTCCCACAGCAGGCTGTCGGCATCGGCCAGAAGGCGCGCCGGCAAGTCGATGGCGGCCAGAGCGGCAATCAATCGCACCGCTTCCGGGCCGTAAACCGGCGAGGCGAGCAGGGCCTTGGCATCCTTGCCAACCTTTTTTTCGAACCAGACCGAGATCACCGTCGGATTTTCGATACCGTGCGCTTGCCAATCGCGCGGCAGCAGTTCGTTCTGCAGCAGGCCGATGCTGTCGCGCCAGGTTTCCGGCAGATCCGACAGCAACGGGTGCAGATCGCTTTCGGCAACGGAAATCATCACCAGATCGGGCTCCGGCCAACGCGCCGCGACTTCCTCCAGGTCGTCGCCGCGATTCACTGGCACGACGATATGACCGGTTTTCAGCAAGCCGCCAGCGAGAACCCGGCCGAGTTGGCCCAACCCAATCACGACCACGACTTTTTCCATGTTTCCCTCCGAGTTTGTTGGCGCACTGGGCGACATCATTGTGTGCCGGATTGTAGGGCTGCTTCCGAGCAATCACCTATTCCGACTAGAATGGTCGGGTTTATTCAACCAGGGAGATTCCGATGTCCGTCGCCGTGCCCAATATTGTGTCTTTCATGCCGCCGCAACGCACGCTGATGGGCCCCGGCCCATCCGATGTCCCGCAGCGCATCCTCGCCGCCATGGCGCGGCCGACCATCGGCCATCTTGATCCGGCCTTCACGGACATGATGGAGCAGACCAAGACGTTGTTGCGTTACGCCTTTCAGACCGAGAACAAGCTGACTTTCCCGGTGTCCGGCCCAGGTTCGGTCGGCATGGAAACCTGCTTCGTCAATCTGGTCGAACCGGGCGACAAGGTCGTCGTCTGCGTCAACGGCGTGTTCGGCGGCCGCATGCTGGAGAACGTCAAACGCTGCGGCGGCGTGCCGGTAGTGGTGGAAGACGCCTGGGGCCGGGCGGTGGATGCGGCCAAGGTGGAAGCGGCCTTCGCAGCCCATCCGGATGCGAAGATGCTGGCATTCGTGCATGCCGAAACCTCCACCGGCGCGCAATCGGACGCCGCCACGCTGGCGGCCATCGCACGCAAGCATGGCGCCTTGACGATCATGGATTGCGTCACGTCGCTCGGTGGCACGCCGGTGCTGATCGACGCCTGGGGCATCGACGCGGCCTACTCCGGCAGCCAGAAATGCCTGTCCTGCACGCCGGGTTTGTCGCCGGTAACCTTTTCCGAACGCGCCATCGAGAAGGTGCGCGCGCGCAAGACGCCGGTGCAAAGCTGGTTCATGGACCTGAATCTGGTGCTGGGTTACTGGAGCGGCGAAGGCAAGCGCACCTATCACCACACCGCGCCGATCAATCCGCTCTACGGCCTGCACGAGGCATTGGTCATGCTGGCCGAGGAAGGTATCGAGAACGCCTGGGCGCGGCATCGGGCCATGCACGAACAACTCAAGAACGGATTGGAAAAGCTGGGACTGAGTTTCGTGGTGCCGGCCGACGAACGCTTGCCGCAACTCAATTCGGTCAACCTGCCGGCCGGCATCGACGACGCTGCCTGCCGCGCTCGTCTGCTGACGGAATTCAATCTGGAAATCGGCGCCGGCCTGGGTACGCTGGCCGGCAAGATCTGGCGCATCGGCCTGATGGGCGCTTCTGCCCGCCAGGAAAACGTCGACTATTGCCTGAAGGCGTTGGCCGCCGTGCTGGGGAAATAAGCGGCCGCGAAATCAGCTTTCGAGCAAACCGGCCTTGTCCGGTTTGCCGTTCCAGACATCGGCATCCGGCGGCGCGTCCTTCTTCTCGGTAATCGCCGGCCACTGCTTGGCCAGTTCGGCGTTCAGCGCGATGAATTGACGCTGGCCGTCCGGCACATCGTCCTCCGGGAAGATCGCCAGGGCGGGGCATTCGGACACGCACAGATTGCAATCGATACACTCCTCCGGATCGATCACCAGAAAATTCGGCCCCTCGTGAAAGCAGTCCACCGGGCATACTTCGACGCAATCGGTGTATTTGCATTTGATGCAGTTTTCCG
>JASJPG010000039.1:0-12519 GCA_031426815.1 Hydrogenophilaceae bacterium | reverse complement strand
CGCCGAAAGCGGTTTGCAGATAAGGCTGCACGTGTTGCGAGAACAGCGGCGCAAATACGAACAGACCCCAGATACCATAGATGATCGAAGGCACACCGGCGAGCAGTTCGATGGCGGTGCCCAGCGGGCGGCGCATCCAGGCCGGACAGGTTTCGGTGAGGAAGAGGGCGATGCCGAAGCTGACCGGCACGGCGATGATCAGTGCGATGACCGAAGTCACCACGGTACCGTAGATTGCGCTGAGCGCACCGAACTGCTCTTCCGGCACGTTCCAGACATTGGTCCAGATAAATGCAGGGCCGAACTGCTTGAACACCGGCATCGCTTCGATCGCCAGGGAGATCAGGATGCCAACCAGCGCCGCCAGCACGATGAAGGCAAACAGCAGGGTGATCTGATGAAAGATCGCGTCCTGGATCTTGAATTTCCGGACCTGTCTGGCGTGCGGATCGACCGGGTTCGTCGCTTCACTCATTACGATGCTTCCTGATTGGTTTGTGCTTGCTCCGCAAATCCCCTTGCCAAAAGGAGACTTGCGGAGAAAGTTCGGGCGCGGGAGAGGTTACCCTCCCGCGCCCGAACCGACAAAGCGCCGATTTACTTGATGTTCTTCATTTCGGCTTCAACCATCTTCACGACGCTGGCGGGCAGCGGCACGAAGCCCAGGTCTTCGGCCATCTTCTGGCCGTTGTTCAGAGACCAGGAGAAGAAATCGACCACGCCCTTCTGGCGGACGGCATCCGCGCCTTTTTCATAGGCCAGGATGTAGGTCGCGCTGGTGATCGGCCAGGCGTTCTTATGGGACTGGTCGAGCAGGTCCGGTGCCATGCCCTTGACCTTGAAGTTGGCGCCGGCGGCGGCGTCAGCCACGGCATCCTGGTTCGGCACGATGTAATTGCCGGCCTTGTTCTTCAGCGCGACGAAGTTCATTTTGTTCTTCATTGCATCGGCGATATCGACGTAGCCGATGGTGCCGGCGATCTTCTGCACGTTAGCGGCGACGCCCGGGTTTCCCTTGCCGCCGATGCCGTTGGCCGGCCAGTTGCCGGTGTTACCGGCACCGACCTCGCGCATGAAAGCCATCGACTGCTTGGCCAGGTAGTGGGTGAAGGCATAAGTGGTGCCGGAGCCGTCGGAACGATGCGACACGGTGATGGCCAGATCAGGCAGCTTGAGACCAGGGTTCAGCTTGGCAATGGCGGGGTGGTTCCACTTGGTGATGGCGCCACGGAAAATTTCAGCGGCGGTGGCGCCATCCAGCTTCAGTTTGCCGGATTCGATACCGGGCACGTTGATCACGATGGTCACGCCGCCCATCACGGTCGGCACCTGCACCAGACCAGCCGCATCCAGGTCGGCTTCCTTGACCGGGGCATCGCTGCCGCCAAAGTCGACGGTCTTCGCCTTGATCTGCTTGACGCCGCCGGAAGAACCGATGCCCTGATAATTCACTTGGTTGCCGGTTGCCGCCTTGTAGGCTTCAGCCCACTTGGAATAGACGGCATAGGGGAAAGTCGCGCCGGCGCCGGTGATGTCGACGGCCAGTGCGGACAAACTCAGGGACATGGCAGCGGCCAGGGTGGACAGCTTCAGCAGAGTACGCGTTGTGTTCATGTTCAGTCTCCAGACAGATACGCTTCGGTTAATGACCGTCACAGCTTATCCGTCAAATATTACAGGCTTGTGACGGCTGTAATAAATCACCTGGCCGTGGCGGAGGCTCCCAGAAAATTACGGCCATCAGGTCAGGGGCATCAAGGCGCTGAACAGGTTGAAAACCATAAAAGGTAGAACGGGAGGAAAAGCGGCTTTACCACTCCCGGCCGTGACTATTGCCATCGCTACACCCCGGCAGCCACCTTAACCGCATTGACAATGTGTTCTGCGGTGCGCTTGACCTGTGCCTCGTCGCGGCCTTCCACCATGACCCGGATCAGCGGCTCGGTTCCCGAGGCACGCAGGACAACACGCCCGCTATCGCCCAGTTCCGCTTCCACCTCGGCCACCGCCTTGGCCACGCCGACATCGCCATCGGTCTTGAACCCCCTGGCGACACGCACATTGAGCAGGATCTGCGGATAGGCCGGGCAATCGCGGGTGTAATCTGCCAGTGACCGCCCTGAACCGCGCAATGCCGCCAACACCTGCAGGGCGGAGACGATGCCGTCGCCGGTCGTGTGTTTGTCCAGACACAGGATGTGGCCGGAGGCTTCGCCACCCAGCAGCCAGCCGTGCTGCTGCATGAGTTCCAGCACATAGCGGTCGCCCACCTTGGCGCGCTTGAAATCACAGCCCAATGCCTTCAACGCCAGTTCGGCGCCCAGGTTGGTCATCAGCGTGCCGACCACGCCGCCATTGAGGGAGCCGCTTTCCTTGCGATAGCGGGCGATGGCGTAGATCAGCTTATCGCCATCCATGACCAGGCCGGTCGCGTCGGTCATCATCAAGCGGTCGCCATCGCCATCGAGCGCGATGCCGACATCGGCGCGATGTTTGCGCACGGCGCGAGACAAGGCATCGGTATGGGTAGCGCCGCATTCCTTGTTGATGTTCATGCCGTTGGGTTCGTTGCCGATGGCGATCACATCCGCGCCCAGTTCATGGAAGACATGTGGCGCAATGTGATAACCGGCGCCATTGGCGCAATCGACCACGATGCGCATGCCGCGCAGGTCCATGTCGGTCGGGAACGTGCTCTTGCAGAATTCGATATACCGCCCGGCGGCATCGTCCACCCGCTTGACGCGACCCAACTGCTTCGACGAAGCGGTCTTCATCGGTTGGTCGAGCGCCGCTTCGATGGCCAATTCGACTTCATCCGGAAGTTTCGTACCACGCGCCGAGAAAAACTTGATGCCGTTATCTTCATACGGATTGTGCGAGGCGGAAATCACCACGCCGGCCTGCAAACGCAGTGCGCGGGTCAGATAGGCCACCCCCGGCGTCGGCATCGGCCCGGTCAGCCGCACATCGACCCCTGCCGCCGTGAGGCCGGCTTGCAGGGCCGATTCCAGCATGTAGCAAGAGATGCGCGTGTCCTTGCCGATCAGCACAGCCGGGTGTTCGCCGTGCAGCGCATCGTGTTCCGCTGCGACCAGCACTTTGCCGGCGGCGTAGCCCAGGCGCATCGCGAAATCCGGGGTGATCGGTTCTTCACCCACCTTGCCGCGCACACCATCGGTGCCGAAATACTTCCTGCTCATCGTTTTTCTCCCAATTGATGCCACAAAAGAATTGCTTCCACGGTTTCCCGCACATCATGCACACGCACCACGGCAGCGCCCTGCTGGATCGCGAGCAAGGCGGCAATGACGCTGGGCAGGAGGCGGTCTTCCGTCGCGCGCCCGGTCAACGCCCCCAGGAATGACTTGCGCGACACGCCCGCCAGCACAGGCGCCATATCGGCCAGGCCGACAAGATTCTTGAATAACGCCAGGTTGTGCGCCAGCGTCTTGCCGAAGCCGAAACCAGGATCGACCAATATTCGCGCCGGATCGATTCCGGCCGCCTGTGCAGTTCCCAGACGCTGACGCAGATAGCCGGCCACTTCGCTGACCACGTCCGCGTAAACCGGGTCGGCCTGCATGCTCTGCGGTAAGCCGCGCATATGCATCAGACATAAGCCGCAAGTTGAACCGGCCACGGCCTCAAGCGCACCCGGCGATTCGAAGCCATGCACATCGTTGATCATGTCGGCGCCGGCTGCCAACGCCGCGGCCATCACTGCCGGCTTCATGGTATCGACCGAAAGCGCCACATCCGCGCCGCTCAAGCCTTCAAGCACGGGCAGGACACGCGCGATTTCCTCTTCCACGCTGACCGGAGCGCTGCCGGGGCGCGTCGACTCGCCACCGATGTCGAGAATATGCGCGCCCTCGCCCTTCAGTTTCAGGCCGTGTGCGATCGCACGCTCTGCCAAAAAATAGCGGCCACCATCGGAAAAGGAGTCGGGCGTGACATTGACGATACCCATCACCAGCGGTTGCGCCAGTGAGAAGTGGAAACGACCGCATTGAAACATGGACATAGAATCGACCTGAACGTAAGCGTGTGCTGCCGCAAACGATCAGGGGCGGCCAAAGCCGCCCCTGATCGTCAGACCGCAACGCGTTTAAATCAAGCCTCTTCGGCCGGCGTAACCGTCGGCGCCGGAGCGCTCGGCGGCGGATTGCCGACGCTGCTGACCGGCGGCGTCACCGGCTTCGGCGGATGCGGCTCGGTGCCCGCCATGATGGCGTCGATCTGGTCTGCGTCGATGGTCTCCCATTCCAGCAGCGCGCGCGTCATGCGTTCCACCTTGTCGCGGTTGTCTTCCAGAATCTTGCGCGCCAGCGCGTACTGCGAGTCGATGATGCGGCGAACTTCCTCGTCAACCTTGCGCATGGTTTCTTCGGACACGCTCTTGTGCGTGGTTACCGAACGGCCGAGGAAAATCTCGCCTTCCTCTTCGCCATAGACCATCGGTCCCAGCGCATCCGACATGCCCCACTGGGTCACCATGCGGCGCGCCAGATCGGTGGCGCGCTGGAAGTCGTTGGAAGCGCCAGTGGTCATCTGATTCATGAACAGCTCTTCCGCGATTCGACCACCAAACAACACGGCGATGGTCGACAACAGGCGGGTACGGTCCTGGCTGTAACGATCTTCCGTCGGCAACTGCATGGTCACACCCAACGCACGGCCGCGCGGGATGATGGTGACTTTGTGCACCGGATCGGTCTTCGGCATCACCTTGGCCACCACGGCGTGGCCGGACTCGTGATAGGCGGTGTTCTTGCGTTCTTCCTCCGGCATGATCATCGAGCGACGCTCGGCGCCCATCATGATCTTGTCCTTGGCTCGCTCGAAGTCGTCCATGTCGACCACGCGTTTATTGGAACGTGCGGCGAACAGGGCCGCCTCATTGACCAGATTGGCCAGATCGGCGCCGGAAAAACCCGGCGTGCCACGCGCGATGATGTCTGCCTTGACGTCTTGCGACATCGGCACCTTGCGCATATGCACCAACAGGATCTGTTCGCGACCGCGGATGTCCGGCAACGGCACGACCACCTGACGATCGAAACGGCCCGGCCGCAACAGCGCCGGATCGAGCACATCGGGGCGGTTGGTGGCGGCGATGACGATGACGCCGACGGTAGGTTCGAAACCATCCATTTCCACCAGCAACTGGTTCAGGGTCTGCTCTCGTTCATCATTACCGCCGCCCATACCAGCTCCGCGCTGACGACCGACCGCATCGATTTCGTCGATGAAGATGATGCAGGGCGATTGCTTCTTGGCTTGCTCGAACATATCGCGCACACGCGCCGCGCCGACACCGACGAACATTTCGACAAAATCGGAACCCGAAATCGAGAAGAACGGCACTTTCGCTTCGCCGGCGATGGATTTCGCCAGCAAGGTCTTGCCGGTACCCGGCGAGCCGACCATCAGCACGCCGCGCGGAATGCGCCCCCCCAGTTTCTGGAAGCGGGACGGGTCGCGCAGGAATTCGACCAGTTCGCCGACTTCTTCCTTGGCTTCGTCGCAGCCAGCGACATCGGCGAAGGTCACCAGATTGCTGTCCTGATCGAGCAGGCGCGCCTTGCTCTTGCCGAAGGAAAAAGCACCGCCCTTGCCGCCGCCCTGCATCTGGCGCATGAAGAAGACCCAGACCCCGATCAGCAACAGCATCGGGAACCACGACACGAAGATGCTCATCAGCATGGACGGCTCTTCTTCCGGTTTGGCTTCGACCTGAACGCCGGCCTTGAGCAGATCGGAAACCAGCCACGGATCAGAAGGCGCATAGGTGGAGAAACGTCGGCCATCGACACCCACGCCGCGCAGCACATGGTTCTCTATCGTGACCTTGGTCACCTGCCCCTGCCGCACCTGCTCGATGAAGGTGGAATAGTCGATCTGCGACTGCACCGCCTGTCGCGTGTTGAACTGGTTGAACACCGTCATCAGCACCAGCGCGATCACCAGCCAGATACCGACATTTTTGAAAAGATTATTCAAGTTGACTCCTTTGCGACTCGACTGCCGCAGTCGGGGGTGAAGTTAGACTAATTCCGGCTCGGGTTCAATCGAGTCGGACGCCTTCAGTCCACGGCCCAGCAAATACACTTCGCGACTGCTATCGCGCGAAGCTTTCGGCTTGCGCACAACCACTGATTTGAAAATAGCCCGCATCTGTTTCATGAAATCCTCGAAGCCGGCACCCTGAAATACCTTGACCAGAAAAACCCCATCCGGTTTCAACCAATCGGCGGAAAACTCCAGGGCCAGTTCGGCAAGGTAATAAATGCGGGCCTGATCCGACACAATCACGCCAGTGATATTGGGTGCCATATCGCTTAATACAAGGTCTGCCTTGCTGCCGTGCAGACGTTGCACCAACTCGGTCAAGGTGACTTGCTCGGTAAAGTCGCCCTGCAGGAAATCGACACCATTGAGGCCAGTCATTTCCAGCAAATCGATGCCGACGATGCGTCCCTGGCCTTTCATCCGTTCCAGCGCAACCTGGCACCAACCGCCTGGTGCGCAGCCGAGATCGACCAACGCCGCACCGGGCTTCAACAGTCGATCCCGATCGTCGATTTCCATCAATTTGTAAGCCGAACGCGAACGATAGCCCTGCTCGACCGACTGCTTCACGTAGAAATCATTGACGTGGCGCTGGTGCCAGACGCGACTTTTAGCTTGGCGTTTCACTGATTACACCTCATGGACTACTATCGCCCCCTTTTTCCGCCCCTATGACAGGAACGCGAATGCTCGAATTAACTGTGGAACAGCGCAAATATCTCAAAGCGCAGGCTCATGCTCTGAAACCCGTGGTCATGATCGGAACGCAAGGCCTCAGCGAGGCGGTGATCAAGGAGGCCGAACGCGCCATTGCTGCACATGAACTCATCAAGATACGCGTGTTGGGAGATGAGCGCGATGCGCGGGAGGCTTATCTGGCGCAATTATGTGAGGTGCTGAACGCGGCACCGGTGCAACACATCGGCAAATTGTTGTTGATCTATCGGCCGGCGCTGAAACCGAAGCTGCAACTACCTTGAGTGCTGCTTGGCCACCAGAGCCAGGCCCAGCAGGCTCTGAATCAGATAGACGACGCTGGAAACCCCGTGCCAGGTGGCGAAGCGGTCTCTGAACAGGGATTCCATGACATCCTTGGGCAACGCAGCTTCCTTCAGTTGCATCAGGATGGGCTGGATGCCGAAATGTCCTGCCAGGGTCAGCAACAGCATCAGCAAGACGATCCAGAAAAAACCCTGCCTCAATGCATCGGTGCCAAAGCGCGCAAAGCGGAACAGTGCCAACCAGACCGCGCAGACCATACCGACCCAGGCCATCGCGGTGAACATCTTGCCGGCCAACATACCGGCCATCATGCGGTCTTCCAGGTTGTAGAACAGCATGGGTGCAGCCAGATAGCCCACTGCCCAAAGTCCTCCGACCCAGAGCGAAATCGACCAGGCGGCGAGAAGATCGGGAAGACGTTTCACGTCAGATGTAGTGGACGTCGACGATCTCGTAATGGCGCAAGCCCCCTGGGGCATGCACATCGGCGACATCACCGGCATATTTGCCGATCAGAGCACGCGCGATGGGCGAACTGACGGAAATCATGCCGGACTTGATATCGGCTTCATCATCACCAACGATCTGATAACGAACTTCGTCGCCGGTTTCGGCATCGACCAGTTCCACGGTAGCGCCGAACACCACACGGCCTTCCACGTCCAGATGGCGCGGATCGATGATCTGCGCATTGGCCAGCTTGCCTTCGAGATCCTTGATGCGCCCCTCGATGAAACCCTGCTTTTCCTTTGCCGCGTCGTATTCGGCATTTTCCGAAAGATCGCCATGCGAACGCGCTTCCGCAATGGCAGCGATAACACTGGGACGTTCCACGCTTTTCAGGCGTTGCAGTTCATTGCGCAACTTCTCCGCGCCGACCACCGTCAGGGGGACTTTAATCATTTTGGCAAACCTCGATTCAGTGCAGACGCTTGTGCAGTTCTTGTAAGGAATAGACGGTAATTTCCCGTCGCTCCTGCATGCCGAGGCACGCGGCCTTGCCGCCCGCCAACGTCGTGAAATAGGGAATATTCTGGCTGAGAGCGGCAGCGCGTATGGCAAAGGAATCCTTTACCGCGCGTTTGTCCTCGACCACATTGATGATCAACTGGATTTCCTTGTTTTTGATCATGTCGACAATGTGCGGCCGGCCTTCTGCCACCTTGTTGACGCGCGTCACCGGCACACCCGCCTCTTCGATCGCCTTGGCGGTGCCGCGGGTGGCAAACAGTTTGAAACCAAGTTCGTGCAATCGGGCCGCGATCTCGGCCACATGTGGATGCTCCGGGTTGCGCACGGAAACGAAGACGTTGCCCTGGCGCGGCAATTTGACGCTGGCAGCGTACTGCGATTTCAGGAAGGCTTCGCCAAAAGTCTCGCCGACTCCCATGACCTCGCCGGTCGACTTCATCTCCGGCCCGAGCAAAGAATCGACGCCGGGGAATTTGCGAAACGGGAAAACCGCTTCCTTGACCGAGAAGTAAGGCGGCACGATTTCATGTAGCGCACCTTGCGACATCAACGATTGCCCCACCATGCAGCGCGCGGCAATCTTGGCGAGTTGACGCCCGGTCGCCTTGGACACATAAGGCACCGTCCGCGAGGCGCGTGGGTTGACCTCGAGGACATACACGACCGCGTCGTCACCGTGCCCCTTGATCGCGAACTGCACGTTCATCAAGCCGACCACACCGAGCGCCTTCGCCATCGCGACCGTTTGCTGCCGCAATACATCCTGAATCGCGGCGGACAGGCTATACGGCGGCAGCGAGCAGGCGGAATCGCCCGAGTGCACGCCGGCCTGTTCGATGTGCTCCATGATGCCGCCAAGGAGAACGTCCTCGCCATCACACAGCGCATCGACGTCGACCTCGATCGCATCGTTCAGGAAACGATCCAGCAACACCGGCGAATCATTCGAGACCTTCACCGCTTCACGCATATAGCGCTGCAAATCGGCTTCCTCGCGCACGATTTCCATGGCGCGGCCACCCAACACATAGGAGGGGCGCACAACCAGGGGATAGCCGATCTCGGCGGCCAGGCGCAAAGCTTCGTCTTCCGCCCGCGCGGTCCGGTTCGGCGGCTGCAACAAGCCCAGATCGTTGATCATGATCTGGAAGCGCTCGCGATCTTCGGCGCGGTCGATGGCGTCGGGCGTCGTGCCGATGATGGGGACGCCGTATTTCTCCAGATCGCGCGCCAGTTTCAACGGCGTCTGACCGCCATACTGAACGATTACGCCTACCGGCTTCTCGATGCGGACGATTTCGAGCACATCTTCCAGCGTCAACGGCTCGAAGTAGAGCCGATCCGAAGTGTCGTAATCAGTTGAAACCGTCTCCGGGTTGCAGTTGACCATGATGGTTTCATAGCCGTCTTCGCGCATGGCCAAGGCCGCATGCACACAGCAATAGTCGAACTCGATACCCTGGCCGATACGATTTGGGCCGCCCCCAAGAACCATGATTTTCTTGCGATCCGTCGGCTGCGCTTCGCATTCCTCTTCATAAGAAGAATAAAGATAAGCAGTCGACGTGGCGAACTCGGCAGCGCAAGTATCAACACGCTTATAGACCGGATGCACTTCGAGTTCCCACCGCTTGGCACGAACGCTGTGCTGATCGGTATCCAGCAGCTTGGCAAGACGGCGATCAGAGAATCCGTTGCGCTTGAGCACAAACAATTCATCACGGCTCAGGTCTGCCAGACCACGCCCTTTCAGGGCTATCTCCTGCTTCACCAGATCTTCAATCTGCGCAAGAAACCACGGATCGATTTTGCTGATGCGCCGAATGTCCTCGAAGCTCATGCCCAAGCGGAAGGCATCCGCGACAAACCAGAGACGCTCCGCGCCCGGGTTGCCCATTTCCGCCTTGATCTCGTCCTGGTCAGTGGACTTTTCATCGAGGCCATCGACGCCCGTTTCCAGACCACGCAACGCCTTCTGCAAGGATTCCTGCATGGTGCGACCTATCGCCATTACCTCACCGACGGACTTCATTTGCGTCGTTAGCCGGTCGTTGGCCTGGGGAAATTTTTCGAACGCGAAGCGCGGGATTTTGGTGACCACATAGTCGATAGATGGCTCGAACGAAGCCGGCGTCGCACCACCGGTAATTTCGTTCTTCAGCTCATCCAGCGTGTATCCGACGGCCAGCTTGGCTGCCACCTTGGCAATGGGAAAACCGGTCGCCTTCGAAGCCAGCGCTGAAGAACGAGAAACGCGCGGATTCATTTCGATAACGACAATACGGCCATTCTCTGGATTGATGGCGAACTGCACATTGGAACCGCCGGTATCGACACCGATTTCGCGCAGCACGGCGATAGAAGCATTGCGCAGGAGCTGATATTCGCGATCCGTCAACGTCTGCGCCGGCGCTACGGTAATCGAGTCACCAGTATGCACGCCCATCGGATCGAAGTTCTCGATGGAACAGATGATGATGCAGTTGTCCGCATGGTCGCGAACAACCTCCATCTCGAACTCTTTCCAGCCGATCAGGGATTCCTCGATCAGCAACTCACGCGTCGGAGAAGCTTCCAGACCGCCTTCGCAGATGGTGACGAACTCCTCCATGTTGTAGGCAATACCGCCGCCACTACCCCCCATCGTGAAAGACGGCCGGATAATCGTCGGAAATCCAATGCCAGCCTGAATCTGGATCGCCTCTTCCAGGCTGTGCGCCAGCGAAGATCGTGGATTGGCGAGGCCAATCCTGGCCATCGCCTGCTTGAATTTCTCGCGGTCCTCGGCCTTGTCGATCGCCTCGCGCGAGGCACCAATCAGCTCGACACCATACTTTTCCAGCACGCCGTACTTGGCCAGATCGAGTGCGCAATTCAGCGCAGTTTGGCCACCCATCGTCGGCAAAATCGCATCTGGCCGCTCTTTCTCAAGGATGCGCTCAACAGTCTGCCAGTTGATCGGCTCGATATAGGTTGCATCGGCCATCTCCGGATCGGTCATAATCGTGGCCGGATTCGAGTTGACCAGAATGACTCGGTACCCTTCTTCGCGCAAAGCTTTACAGGCCTGCGCGCCAGAGTAATCGAATTCACATGCCTGACCGATGACAATCGGACCCGCGCCGATGATGAGTACTGAATTTATGTCAGTGCGTTTAGGCATGCCGCGCCTTGTTTTCTTGCATCAATTTGATGAAACGATCGAATAGGTAACTGACATCATGCGGACCCGGACTGGCCTCTGGATGCCCCTGAAAACTGAATGCAGGAACATCGGTCCGTTCGATTCCCTGCAACGAGCCATCAAATAACGAAATGTGTGTAACACGCAAATTATCTGGGAGCGTTGCCATATCCACCGCGAACCCATGATTCTGGCTGGTGATCATCACGCGCTTTGTATCCAGATCCTGGACCGGGTGATTCCCGCCGTGATGGCCGAATTTCATCTTTACTGTGCGCGCCCCGGAAGCCAATCCCAGCAACTGATGGCCGAGGCAGATTCCGTATGTCGGCACGCCGGCGGCAAGAATTTCCTGAATGGCCCGAATAGCATAGTTGCAAGGCTCAGGATCGCCAGGCCCATTCGAAAGAAATACGCCATCTGGCTGCATCGCAAGAACCTCAGCAGCGCCTGTCTCCGCGGGCACCACGGTAACCTTGCAGCCACGACTGACCAGCATCCGAAGAATGTTGCGCTTTACACCGAAATCATACGCAACCACGTTGAAAACAAATGGATCGGGGGCGCTAAATCCATTGCCCAAGCTCCATTCGCCCTCAGTCCACGCATGCGATTGCGTGCAGGAGACCACCTTTGCGAGATCGAGGCCATTCATACTTGGGCAAGCTTGAGCATGCTCAAGCGCAATCGCTTCATTAACCTCGCCAGCCATGATGCAACCGCTCTGCGCGCCCTTTTCCCGTAATAGACGCGTCAGTTTGCGGGTATCGATACCCGCTATTGCAACCACACCGCTCGCCTGCAAGTAATCCGGCAAGGTTTGGTTCATTCGAAAATTACTTGCCAACAAAGGCAGGTCTCGAACGATCAAACCGGCAGCGTGAACAGCGGATGATTCCGCATCTTCAGCATTGGTGCCAACGTTGCCGATGTGAGGGTACGTCAGAGTAACAATCTGGCGACAATAGGATGGGTCAGTCAGTATTTCCTGATAGCCAGTCATTGAGGTATTGAACACAACCTCTCCGACGCCAATACCACTGGCGCCAATGCCATAGCCACGGAAAACCGTACCATCCGCCAGAACAAGTATCGCAGGCACGAACGCAGACAAGATAACCCCTGGTCCAGATGTGACAAGCGGGACAGACTTACGTCCATCCCGCTTAATTAAAAAATGATTGCAATTATACGTTTATGGAACCACCGCCTCAAGGGAGGCACCGGCTCAGATTCACAAATAGAAACGCCCCATCGAAGATGGGGCGTTTGGAGTGGGAGTCTGG
>JASJPG010000038.1:0-9898 GCA_031426815.1 Hydrogenophilaceae bacterium | reverse complement strand
TGAGGCCGAGCGGCACCAGCGGGCCGACGAAGTCGCCGACTTGCAGGAAGCTGCGGCCGCTCTTGCGGGCGAACGCCCAGAGGGCGAGCAGGACGCCGATGAGGCCGCCGTGGAATGACATGCCACCTTTCCAGACGGCGAGGATTTCGGCTGGGTTATTCAGGTAATAGTCGGGTTCGTAGAACAGGACCTGACCCAGACGTCCGCCTAGTACAACGCCGATGACGCCCAGGAACAACAAATCGTCCAGTTCTTCCACACTCCAGTTTCTTTCCGGTTGGCTGCGCGCCCGGTAACGGCCGAGCAGGATGAAGGCGGCGAAGGCGGCCACGTACATCAAACCGTACCAGTGCACGGCAAGTGGGCCGATGGCGATTGCCACGGGGTCGAACTGGGGATGTACGAGCATGGTGGCGGTCGGGAAAGTGAACGAGGTGGGCTAAAATGCGGTCGATTATAGCCAGCTGAGGTTTTTCACCATGCCGAGATACCGCTCTCATACCACCACCCATGGCCGCAACATGGCCGGCGCCCGCGCCCTGTGGCGTGCTACCGGCATGAAGGACGGCGATTTCGACAAGCCGATTATCGCCATCGCCAACTCGTTCACGCAGTTCGTGCCCGGCCATGTGCATCTGAAGGACATGGGCCAGTTGGTGGCGCGCGAGATCGAGGAGGCCGGCGGCGTCGCCAAGGAATTCAACACCATCGCGGTGGACGACGGCATTGCCATGGGCCACGGCGGCATGCTGTATTCGCTGCCTTCGCGCGACCTGATCGCCGATTCGGTGGAATACATGGTCAACGCGCACTGCGCCGATGCGCTGGTATGTATTTCCAATTGCGACAAGATCACACCCGGCATGTTGATGGCCGCGCTGCGCTTGAACATTCCCACGGTGTTCGTTTCCGGTGGGCCGATGGAAGCCGGCAAGGTGATCTGGAACAGCCAGACCATCAAGCTGGATCTGGTCGATGCGATGGTGCAGGCCGCCGACGCCAGCCGTTCCGACGCGGAAGTGGAAGCGACCGAACGTTCCGCCTGCCCGACCTGCGGTTCCTGTTCCGGCATGTTCACCGCCAACTCGATGAACTGCCTGACCGAGGCGCTGGGTCTGAGCCTGCCCGGCAACGGCTCGCTGCTGGCCACGCATGCCGACCGCAAGGAGTTGTTCCTGCGCGCCGGCCGCTTGATCGTCGATCTGGCCAAACGCTATTACGAGAAGGACGATGCGTCCGTGCTGCCGCGCGGCATCGCCAGCTTCGAGGCGTTCGAGAACGCGATGTGCCTGGACATCGCCATGGGCGGCTCGACCAACACCGTGCTGCATCTGCTGGCTGCCGCGCGCGAAGCCGGCGTCGATTTCACGATGAAGGACATCGACCGTCTGTCGCGCAAAGTACCGAATCTGGCCAAGGTGGCGCCTTCCACCCAGCTTTATCACATGGAGGATGTGCATCGTGCCGGCGGTGTCATGGCCATTCTGGGCGAGCTCGACCGTGCCGGCCTGATCCACCGCGAATGCAATACCGTGCATAGCCGCACTCTCGGCGGCGCGCTTTCGACGTGGGATGTGATGCAAGCGCACGACGTTTCCGTGTTCGATTTTTTCAAGGCCGCGCCCGGCGGCGTGCCGACCCAGGTGGCGTTCTCGCAGAACCGCCGTTTTCCTGAACTCGACCTGGATCGCGCCAACGGTTGCCTACGCGACAAGACACACGCTTATTCGCAAGATGGCGGCCTGGCCGTGCTGTACGGCAACCTGGCGCTGGATGGTTGCATCGTGAAGACCGCCGGCGTCGATGCCAGCATCCTAAAATTCACCGGCCCGGCGCGCATTTTCGAGAGCCAGGACGCTGCGGTGGCGGCGATTCTTGCCGACGAAATCAAGGAAGGCGATGTGCTGGTGATTCGCTACGAAGGCCCGCGCGGCGGCCCCGGCATGCAGGAAATGCTCTACCCGACTTCGTATCTGAAATCGAAGGGGCTGGGCAAAGCCTGTGCGCTGATCACCGATGGGCGCTTCTCTGGCGGCACTTCCGGCCTGAGCATCGGCCACGTCTCGCCGGAAGCGGCGGAAGGCGGCCTGATCGGTCTGGTTACGGAAGGCGACAGCATCGAAATAGACATCCCCAATCGCGGCATCCGTCTGGCGGTGGACGACGCGGAACTGGCGCAGCGGCGCATGGCAATGGAAGCCAAAGACGCGCAAGCCTGGAAGCCGGTCAACCGCGACCGCCCGGTCTCCGCCGCATTGCGCGCTTACGCCGCGATGACTACCAGCGCGGCGTTTGGCGCGGTGCGCGATGTTTCGCAAGTTGAACGTAAATAGGAGGCGAACATGGGACTGGCCCTGCGCGACCCTGAATATCACACCTACGGCGATTACCTGAGCTGGCCGGAGGATGTGCGCTACGAATTGATCGACGGCGAAGCATTTCTGATGGCGCCTGCCCCCACGGTCAGTCACCAGGACATCGCAGGCGAGGTGTACAGACAATTGGGAAACGCGTTGATGGGCAAGTCGTGCCGCGCGCTGATTGCACCAGTGGACGTGCGACTGCCGAAACAGGATGAAGCCGACGAGCAAATCGATACCGTGGTGCAGCCCGATGTTCTGGTGGTCTGCGACAACGGCAAGATCAGCGATCGCGGTGTGCGCGGCGCGCCGGACTGGGTGCTGGAAGTGCTGTCACCCGCCACCGCCGGCCACGACCAGGTCAAAAAGCTCCGCCTCTACGAACGGCATGGCGTGCGCGAATATTGGCTGGTGCATCCACGTGACAAGGTGTTGACCGTGTACACGCTGATCAACGGCGCCTATGGCCGTCCCTATACCCAGGAACTCATTGGCGAGACACCGGTTGGCGTGCTGGAAGGCGTCACCATCCAGTGGGATGACGTGGTCGCCCGTTTACCCAAACCTGAATTCTGAATTCATGCAGGTCATTGACGCACCTGAGCAAAGGCCTTCCGCCCCGGAAGACCCCGCCGACGACCCAATCCCTTCGCAAGAAGAATCCCGCTTCCGCAGTTGGCGCGGTTTCCTGTTCGCCGCCATCGCGGTCAATGTGTTGTTTGCCTATGGCATGCTGAACAACACGGCGGACCCCAGCGTGGCGATCTGGTTCAAGGTGCTGGTCTGGCTGCCGTTCAATGCCATCGCCACTGCCCTGTACATCGTGTTCATGATCAAGCTGGGCAAGGCCAGCGCAGCCAACAATCAAACCGGCGGTGCGTTCTATACGCTGCTCAGCGGGTTCATGATCGTCGCCAACTGGATCACGCTGATCGCCGCCTGAATTCCCCCCCTTATCACTCAACTAACCGGAGCCTCGCAATGCCCCTCGCCGACCTCAACGCCCGTTTCGGTATCGCCGACCAACTCAAATTCATCGACGGCCCGAATGGTCTGGTGTTTGCCGAGATCGACAATGCCCTCGGCACGTCCTACATCTGCCTGCAGGGCGCGCACATCACCACGTTCCGCCCGAAGAATCAGGTTGAGCCGGTTATCTGGGTATCCAAATTCGCCAAGTTCGCGCCGGGCAAATCGATCCGCGGCGGCGCGCCGGTGTGCTGGCCCTGGTTTGGCGCACACGCCAGCGAATCCAGTTTCCCCGGCCACGGCTTCGCCCGCACGGTGATGTGGGAAGTGACGCAGAGCGCGGCTCTGCCCAGCGGCGAGACGGAAATCACGTTGGCGCTGGTCGAGAATGAGCAGGCCCGCACGCAATGGCCACACAAGACGCGCGTTGAACTCAACGTGGTCGTCGGCAACAGCCTGAAAGCCTGCCTCAACACCACCAATCTGGGCGACGCGCCGATCCAGATCGGCGAAGCGCTGCACACCTATTTCCAGATCAGCGACATCGAAGCGGTACAGGTCACCGGCCTCGAAGACACCGTTTACCTGGACAAGGTCGGCGAGGTTGGCACCCCCGCGACACGCAGAACGCAGGGGGGCGCCGTTACCTTCAGCGGCGAAGTCGACCGCGTGTATGTCGACACCGAATCCACCTGCTATATCGTCGATCCTGCCTATGAACGCCGCATCAAGATCGCCAAGACCGGTTCGCGCTCCACCGTAGTGTGGACGCCGTGGGAAGAGAAAGCCGACAAGATGGGCGACTTCGGCCCGGATGGCTGGCGCCAGATGGTCTGCGTGGAATCGGTGAATGCGCTGGAGAACGTGGTGACCGTGGCCGCCGGCGAAACCCACCGGATGGGCGTGGAGTATTCGGCGGAATCCATCTGAGCCTACAAAATGTACAATGCGCGCCGCCCTAGATCTTTGATTCTTTAGCTAAATGCAGCTTTTTGCCTGCGGCGTCAACCACCATACCGCTCCGGTTGCCATCCGCGAGCGGGTGGCCTTTCCGCCCGATATCCTCCCGAAAGCCCTGTCCGATGTGACCGGGATACGGCGCATTGCGCGGGAAGCGGCCATTCTTTCCACCTGCAATCGCACCGAGATCTACTGCAATACGCAGGAGCCCGAAAACGTGGCGGAATGGCTGGCCAACTTCCACGGCTTGCCGCCGCGCGACGTGAAGCCTTACCTGTATTTGCTACCGCAGCAGCAGGCCGCGAATCACGCCTTCCGCGTTGCCTCCGGGCTGGATTCGATGGTACTGGGCGAGACCCAGATTCTCGGCCAGATGAAACAGGCGGCCGAGAAAGCGCACGATGCCGGCACCATGGGCTTGCTGCTCAACAAGCTGTTCCAACGCACCTTCTCGGTCGCCAAGGAAGTACGCACCGCGACCGAAATCGGCTCCAGCACGGTGTCCATGTCCGCCGCCGCCGTCACGCTGGCGGAACGCATTTTCCCGTCGATTGCCGATCAGGCCGTACTGTTCATCGGCGCCGGCGAGATGATCGATCTGGTTGCCACCCATTTCGCCGCGCGCAAGCCGCGCCGGCTGATGGTGGTGAATCGCACCATCGAACGCGCCCGCGATCTGGCCAACAAATTCGGCGGCGAGGCGGCTGCGCTGACCAATCTGCCCGATCTTCTGGCCGATTTCGACATCGTCGTCACCTCCACCGCCAGCCCGCTGCCTATCGTCGGCCTGGGCATGGTGGAACGCGCCATCAAGCAGCGCAAGCATCGCCCGATGTTCATGGTCGATCTGGCCGTGCCGCGCGATATCGAAACCGAAATCGGCCAGTTGAACGACGTGTTCCTGTACACCGTCGACAGCCTGGGCGAAGTGGTCCGCGCCGGCCAGGACAGCCGCCAGTCCGCGGTGACCCAGGCCGAGGCGATCATCCAGGCGCGGGTCAACGAATTCATGCACTGGATGGACACGCGCCAGGCGGTGCCGGTGATTCGTTCGCTGCGCGACCACGGTGAACGCCTGCGTCGGCACGAACTGGAAAAGGCGCAGAAAGCGCTGAGCAAGGGCGAAAACCCGGCCGCGGTGCTGGAAGCAATGAGTCGCGCGCTGATGAACAAGATGCTGCACGACCCCAGCCACGCGCTGAATCAGGCCGGTGAAAACGAACGCCAAGAACTCGCTCGGCTGGTTTCGCATCTGTACAACCTGCACGGGGATTCGTAGCCGCCGCAACATGTAGGGCGGAAAAGCGAAGCGCCTTCCGCCAGAAGGTGAATCGCTCATTCGGCGGAAGGCGCTTCGCTTTTCCGCCCTACCGGCCAGAAGCCACCTTCGAGCAACTGCCCATGAAACCCAGCCTTCAAAACAAACTTCAGCAACTCGCCTATCGGCTCGACGAAATCAGCGGCCTGCTCGCCGATCAAAACGCTACGGCGGATATGGCGCAATACCGCAAGCTGAACCAGGAAAACGCCGAGCTCACGCCGGTGGTCGCGCACTTCCGCGACTGGCAGAAGGCGCAGGCCGACCTTGCCACCGCCGAAAGTCTGCTCGGCGACCCGGACATGAAGGAGTTCGCGCAGGACGAAATCGAGGCGGCGAAACAACGTCTGCTCGAACTCGATGCCGAACTGCAAATTCTGTTGCTGCCGCGCGATCCCAACGATGAACGCAACATCTTCCTGGAAGTCCGCGCCGGCACCGGCGGCAACGAATCGGCGCTGTTCGCCGGCGACCTGTTTCGCATGTACGCGCGCTATGCCGAACGCCAGCGCTGGAAGGTCGAAGTGATTTCGGCCAGCGAGGGCGAAGTCGGCGGCTACAAGGAAGTCATCGCCCGCATCATCGGCAACGGCGCCTATTCCAGGTTGAAGTTTGAATCCGGCGGCCATCGCGTCCAGCGCGTGCCGGATACCGAAACGCAAGGCCGCATCCACACTTCCGCCTGCACCGTCGCGGTGATGCCGGAAGCCGATGCCGCCGCCGAGATCGACATCAACCCGGCTGACCTGCGCATCGATACCTTCCGCGCTTCCGGCGCCGGCGGCCAGCACATCAACAAGACCGATTCCGCCGTGCGCATCACGCACCTGCCGTCCGGCCTGGTGGTGGAATGCCAGGACGACCGCTCGCAGCACAAGAACAAGGCGCAAGCCTTGTCCGTGCTCGCCGCGCGCCTGAAAGACCAGCAGGATCGCGAACAGCACGCCAAGGAAGCCAGCACCCGCAAAAGCCTGATCGGCAGCGGCGACCGCTCCGACCGCATCCGCACCTACAACTTCCCGCAGGGCCGCGTCACCGATCACCGCATCAACCTGACGCTGTACAAGATCGACGCGATCATGGAAGGCGGCCTGGACGAACTGATCGCGGCGCTGACCACGGAACATCAGACCGAACTGTTGTCCGCGCTGTCCGGCGACGAATGAGCGTTTCAACTACCGTCGCCACGCTGCTGGCCGACGCGACGCAACGACTCGCTGCCGCCTTGCAACTGGATAAACGCGAAGCCCGGATCGAAGCGCGCGTGCTGCTGTCGCATGCGCTCAAGGTCGACCACGCCTGGCTCATCGCGCATGACCGCGACGCCCCGACGCCAGCCCAGCAGGACGCCATCGCAAGTCTGATCACCCGCCGCGCAACCGGCGAGCCGGTTGCCTACATCCTGGGCGAACGCGAGTTTTATGGCCGCACATTCATGGTTACGCCGGAAGTCCTCATCCCGCGGCCGGAAACGGAATTGCTGGTCGAGTCCGCGCTTTCTTTGTTAGCCGCGGACCTGCCCTTCAATGTCCTCGATATCGGCACCGGCAGCGGCGCAGTCGCCATCAGCCTGGCGCTGGAGCGCCCGCTTTGGCGCATTCACGCCGTCGACATCGACGCCGACGCCCTGGCCTGTGCGCAACGCAACGCCGCGAGGCTTGCGGCAAACGTCACTTTTGGCCTCAGCGACGTGTTCGCCGCACTCGACACCCGGCAATTCGACCTCATCGTCAGCAATCCGCCTTATATCGCCGAAGACGATGTGCATCTGGACCGTGGGGACCTGCGTTTCGAACCCCGCCTCGCCTTGGCCTCCGGGCCGGCCGGGCTGGATGTCATCGGTCGTCTGGTTAAACAGGCACCGCGCTATCTGACTACCAGCGGCTATCTGTTGCTGGAACATGGCTGGCAGCAAGATGCGGCGATCCAGGCTGAGTTGCTTGCAGCCGGATTCGAATCCATTCATACCCGACACGATCTGGCCGGCTTGCCCCGCATCAGCGGCGGACGATTGTCGCGTTGACCGGTTTGCCGGTTATCCTTGCGCATCTTTCCCCAAATTCAGGCCATGGATACTCCAGTTCTTCGCTATTGGCGCGTCCCCGAACGGGCGCACATGGCCTGGCGTCGCTGGGACGACGAGTTCGTGTTTCACCATCGCCTCTCGAATGACACGCACCAGCTCTCCGGTGCCGCCGGCGAACTCATGCTCTGCCTGCTGGAAAACGACGAACTGGCCGAGGCCGATCTGGCCACACGTTGCGAGTTGTCCGGCGAAGAGCTTGCGGCGATTCTGCATGCGCTGGCACAGCTGGATTTCGTGACGTGGCGATGAAACTGGGCGAGCTGACCGAGGCGGAATTCGCGCGCCGCCTGGCACGGGGCCTTACGCTGGTGACCGGACCATTCCGCTTTCGTCTGCAAAGCCGCCGGCCCGGCGTATTGCGCGGCTTGCGCACGTTGTACGACCAGTTTCCAGTCGAGGAAGACAGCGGCTTTCGCGACTTTCACGCGCGCGTCGATCTGACGCCCGGCCTGCGCGGATGGCTCAAACCGCAAGTCGACTTCTGGTACGACACCGCTACGCCGTTCAAGCCGCTGCCGGCAAACCATGATTTCGCACTGCTCGAATGGGGCATGAATTGGTGCATCGCCAGCCATGCCCATCATTATCTGCAGCTCCATGCCGCCGTCCTGGAACGGAACGGACAGGCGGTGATCCTGCCCGGCGACCCAGGCGCCGGCAAAAGCACACTCACCGCCGCGCTGGCCTTATCCGGCTGGCGACTGTTGTCCGACGAATTGACCCTGATCGACCGCGACGACGGCATGATCGTCGCGCTGGCGCGTCCAATCAGCCTGAAAAACCAGTCCATCGCCATCATCCAGTCGTTCGATGCCGGTGCCGTGATGGGGGAGGCAGCGCTTGACACCCACAAGGGCACCGTCGCGCATCTGCGACCTCCCGTCGACAGCGTCGCGCGCGTCGACGAAAAGGCGCGGGCGGCGCATATCGTGTTTCCACGCTGGCGAGCCGGTGCGAAGACGCGTCTGAGCCACCATTCGAAAACCGACGCCTTCATGCACGCGGCCAACCACGCCTTCAACTACAGCCTGCTTGGCCGGCGCGGTTTCGAACTCAATGCCGACCTGATCGAATCCTGTGCTTGCTGGGATTTCGAGTACTCGCAACTGGATGAAGCCCTGCGCGCATTCGAGGAACTGGTGCGATGAAAGCCGTTTGCGCACCCTTGCTCCGCGCACTCCGCGAACCGTCGCAAATGATGTCGTTCGACGCGGACACATGGGATCGGACCATCCGTCAGGCGGAAGCTGCCGGCCTGCTCGGCCGCCTGGGCGCACTCGTCCGCAGCGCCGGCGTGGCGGACGCGCTGCCGGTCGCCGTGTCGCGCCATCTGGAAGCTGCGCTGAATCTGGCCGAACAACAACAACGCTCGGTGACCTGGGAACTGGTCCAGCTTGGCAGAGCACTGGCGCGATTCCAGGGGCCGGTCGTTCTCCTCAAAGGCGCCGCTTACGCCGCTGCAAAACTGGCACCGGCGGCGGGACGCCTGTTTTCGGATATCGATCTGATGGTGCCGAAATCGCTCATCCTGGATGCCGAATCCGATCTGATGCTGGCCGGCTGGATCAGCAGCCACCACGACGAATACGACCAGCGCTATTACCGGGAATGGATGCACGAACTCCCGCCCATGCGCCATCTGAGTCGGCAAACCGTGCTGGATCTGCATCACAACATCCTGCCGGAAACCGCGCGCATCAAAACGCATCCCGAACAACTCCTGGCGGCGGCAATCCCGTTGCCGGAATTCCCGGGCTTTTACATGCTGGCGCCAGCCGATCAGGTATTGCATTCGGCCACGCACCTGTTCCACGAAGGAGAGTGGCAGCACGGCCTGCGCGATCTCGCCGATCTGGATGCGCTGCTGCGCGATTACGCGAACATACCGGGGTTCTGGGAACAACTCGTGACCCGCGCCGGCGCATTGAATCTCGGGCGTCCCCTGCACTACGCCTTGCGTTACGCCAAACGCCTGCTCGACACGCCGGTTCCGGCGCAAGCCATCGCACAGTGCCCAGGACGCCCCGGCAGCATCGCCAACCGCGTGATGGACGCTTTGTTCCTTGCTGCTTTCGCCAGCGCTCACCCGAAGTGTCGCAATTCTTGGACATCCATTGCGGAGTTCCTGCTGTATGTCCGCAGCCATTGGCTGCGCATGCCCGCACACTTGCTGCTGCCGCATCTGATCCGCAAAGCCTGGATGGC
>JASJPG010000037.1:0-12312 GCA_031426815.1 Hydrogenophilaceae bacterium | reverse complement strand
CCAAGGTTTTCACCAAAATCCACATGCACTTCACCGTGCGCGGCCGCAATCTGAAAGCGGAAATCGTCGAACGGGCGATCAAGCTGTCCGCCGAAAAATACTGCTCGGCCAGCATCATCCTGGGCAAGACCGCCGCAATGACGCACGACTTCGAAATCGTCGAAGAGGCGCCGGCGGCAAGCTGATACCCGCCGGCCGCAGCGGCCGGCACGGCCTGGACGTCAAGCCGCGTCGAGCCACTCCTGCGCCATCGATGGATCGTCGAACACACGCAGTTCCGCGTCGACGAACAGGCGATTCAGCCAGGAAATCCAGACCATCCACTCGTCGGAAGTCACCACCGCGATCTTGCGAAAATCGTAGCGATGCTCGCGGGCGAAGCGAATCTCCTCCCACACCACATCCAGCGTGTAACTCACCATGTCGCGCAGATCCAGGAGCAGATTGACGCCGCCTTCGAACTCGATGCTGTGCTCGACGTTCTGCTCGAAATCCCGGTAATCCGCCAGCGTGAATTCGCCGATGACGGCAGCGGAAATCAGGTTATTGCGGGTGTTGATGGCAATCATGTCGCGATCCTTTCGTTATGAACTCGTTTCGGCGGGAATCCTGCCGCGCGCCGCCAACACGCCCGCCAGCACGGTGATGCAGATTCCAACCCAAGCCATTATCGGCATTTTCACATCGAAAATAAGAACATCCAGCAGGCTGGCGTAGACCACCGTGCTGTAGGCGAAGCTTGCCACCACCACGGTGCGGCCAGTGCGGTAGGCGCGGGTCATGGCGAGTTGGCCGAGGGTGGCAAAGACGCCCAGCGCCAGCAGCACAGCCGCCTGCTCCAGGCCGATCACACCATGCCAGCCGCCATCCACGCCGGCCAGCGTGCCGGCGCCAAGCGCGCAGACCAGCGCGAACCAGAACACCGTGCGCCATTCCGGCTCGTGCAAACGCCCCAGCCTGCTGACGTGGATGTAGGCGAACGCCGCCATCACGCCGGAAAACAGCCCGACCAGACCGGCGACCAGATCGTTCGCCTCGGTCTGCCAGGGCCGCAACATCAACAGCACACCGACGAAGCCAGCCGCCACCGTGGCGTATTGCGCGCGGCTCGGCCGCTCGCCGAGTTGCCAAGGCATCAGCAAGGCGAGGAATAACGGTGAGGCGTAGTTCAGCGTTACTGCCACCGACAGGGGCAACCGCACCAGCGCATAGAAGAACGTAGCCAGCGCGACGAAGCCGATCAGGCCGCGCTGTATCTGCAAACGGGTATGCGGTCCGACCAGCTTCAGATCGTCGCGCATGCCGCGATGCAGCGAAATCCCGCCCAGCAACAACAGCAAGCCGACCAGCGAACGATAAAACACCAGTTCATGGCTGGAAAACCAGACAACGCCGAGCTTGACGAACACCCCCATCAGCGCGAAACACGCCCCGGCGAGCAGCATCCAGGCGGAACCCACGCTATTCGACCAGTTCCGGCGCCTGCACCGCGCGGACAGCCTGATCGACCACCACAGCCACCGGCAGCGATTTGCCCGCCGAAACCACCTGCAATTCCTCGAACTTGCGCGCGGTGACCAGCACCCGCGTTTCCAGCGAACCGGTCGCGTCGTTGTAGGCCTTCACCGCCTGGCCCAGATTCTTGCCGACGCTGTTCCAGTGTTCGCCCAGCTTCGCCAGCCGCTCGTACAGCAGCGCGCCGAGCTCACCGACCTGACGCGCGTTGTCGGCCAGCGCCTCCTGCCGCCAGCCGTAATAGACCGCCTTCAACAAGGCGAGCAGCGTGGTCGGCGTCGCCAGAATGACCTTCTGCGCGCTGGCGTATTCGATCAGTTCCGGGTCTTGTTGCAGCGCCGCGCTGAAGAACGCCTCGCCGGGCAGAAACATCACGACGAACTCCGGCGACTGCTCGAACTGGTCCCAATAGGTTTTCGCGGCCAACTGCTGGATATGCGTGCGCACATGCTGCACGAAGCGCGCCAGCGCACGGCTGCGCGCGTCCTCCTGTGCCGCCTCCACCGCTTCCAGATACGCCGCCAGCGGCGCCTTCGAATCGATCACCACGGTCTTGCCGCCGGGCAGGCGCACCAGCATGTCGGGACGGCGGCCGTCGCCGCTGGTCTCCTGCTCGAAGAAATCGCAGTGTTCCAGCATGCCGGCCAGTTCCACCACCCGCTTCAACTGCACCTCGCCCCAGCGCCCGCGCACCTCCGGCCGGCGCAGCGCGGTGACCAGACGACCGGTTTCCTGCCTGAGTTCCTGTTGCGCGCCGAACAGATGCCTGACCTGTTCGCTGAGCTGGCCGTAACTCTCGGCGCGCGCCTTTTCCAGCGCCTGGGTCTGCCCGGCAAGCTTGGCCAGTTCCTCCGACAACGGTTTCACCAGCCCTTCCACCGCCTGCTGGCGCGCCGCCAGATCGCCCTGCGCAGCGGCCTGGAAGCGCGCCAGATTCTGCGTCGCCAGATCGAGAAAAGCCTGGTTGTTGCGCGCCAGCGCCTGCGCCGACAGCGCATTGAAGGCATCGGCCAACTGTTTCTCCGCCGCCGCCATCAATTGCCGCCGCTCTTCACCGCTACGGCGTTCCTGCTCCAGTTGCGCGCCCAGGCCGACGACCTGCTCGCGCAACTGCGCCGCTGCCGCCAGCCAGCGCCCACGTTGCCAGAACAACACCAGCAAACCCACGCCCAGGCCGCTCAGGGCCGCCATCAGATAGTCCATCGCACCCTCCATGAGACGAACGATGATACCCGCTGGCATCAATTCACCATTGCCCGCCGCGCACGCCCCGGCGTACCTTCGCCACGCTCATCCCACCGCAAATCGCCATGTCGCATCAAACCGAAATCCTGAAACTCCGCCAGGCGCTGGAAACCATCGTGGTCGGCCAGAGCAAGCTGCTCGACCGCCTGGTCATCGGTCTGCTGGCCGGCGGCCACGTGCTGGTGGAAGGGCTGCCCGGCCTGGCCAAGACGACGGCGGTAAAAACCCTGGCGGCGGGCGTCCATGCCGAATTCCGCCGCATCCAGTTCACCCCCGATCTGCTGCCGGGCGACCTCACCGGCACCGACATCTACCGGCCGCAGGACGGCAGCTTCCAGTTTTCCGAAGGGCCGCTGTTCCACGAAATCATCCTCGCCGACGAAATCAACCGCGCCCCGGCCAAGGTGCAGTCGGCCCTGCTGGAAGCCATGCAGGAACACCAGATCACCGTCGGCAACGCCACCCGCCGCCTGCCCGACCTGTTCATGGTGATGGCGACGCAGAACCCGCTCGAACAGGCCGGCACCTATCCGCTGCCGGAAGCGCAGCTCGACCGCTTCCTGTTGCACGTGCTGCTGGACTACCCGAGCGCCGACGAAGAACTGGAAATCATGCGACGCGACCGCCGCCTGCACCTGTCCGACGGCAACACGCCGCTGGCCGCCGTGCTCGATGTCGCCACCGTGCTGGCGGCGCGGCGGGAGGCCGGACAAGTGCATCTGGCCGCGCCGGTCGAGCAATACATCGTCGATCTGGTGCGCGCCACGCGCAATCCCGGCGCCTTGCGGCCGGAGTGGATCGGCATGGCCGAGGTCGGCGCCAGCCCGCGCGCGGCGCTGGCCCTGTCGCGCGCCGCCGCCGCGCTGGCCTATCTGCGCGGACGCGACTACGTGACGCCGGACGACGTGCGCGAAATCGCGCCGGATTGCCTGCGCCACCGCATCATCCTCAGCCTGCAAGCGCGCCTGAACAAACTCGGCCGCGACGCCCTCATCGCCGGCCTGCTCGACGCGGTGCCGGCGCCGTGAACTGGTTGGCGCGCGGGCTGGATTCCGTAGGGTGCGCCATGCGCACCACGCTAGGATGGCAGCAACCCGGTGCGCATGGCGCACCACGCGGCGAAGCCACCGCGGCGCCGTTGCTCGCCGCCGACGACATCGCCCAGCTCGCCGCGCAAGCCGCGCTGCTCGCCGCGGCCAGCCCGCAGCGCGAAATCCACGACCACCACGCCGGTGACTGGCCCTCGGCCTGGCTCGGGCGCGGACTCGACTACGAGGAATCGCGCCCCTACGCCGCAGGTGACGACATCCGCGACATGGACTGGCGCACCACCGCGCGCAGCGGCCGACCGTATCTGAAGATCTATCGCGAAGAGCATCAGCCGCTGCTGCATCTGGTGGTCGACCGCGGCGCCAGCCTGCGCTTCGGCACGCGGCGGCGGCTCAAGGCGGCGCAGGCCGCGCGCGTCGCCTGCCTGCTCGCGTTCGCCGCCGCGCAGCGCAACAGCACGGTCGGCGCCACGTTGTGGCAGCAAATCGATCTCGACCTGCCGCCCCGGCATGGTCGCCTCGGCGCCCTCGCGCTGGCGCAGGCCGCGGCGGCGCCCTGCCCGCCCATCGCCTCTGCTAGCGCCACCGCCGACGCCACCGCAGCGCTACGCGACCACGACCGTCTGGCCCGGTTGAACGCAGACTTGCCGCGCGGCGCACGCCTGGTGCTGGCGAGCGATTTCGCCTGGCTCGACGCCAGCCACCTGGGCCTGCTCGCGCAACTGGCCGAGCGTATCGACGTGCTCGCCGTGCAGATCGTCGACCCGGCCGAACCCAGCCTGCCGGATATCGGCCTCGCCTGCTTTCGCGACCTCAGCGGCGGCGAGCGGCTGTGGCTCGACACCGGCCATGCCGCCACGCGTAGCGCCCACGCCGTGGCCTGGCAGGCGCGCCAGAACAAACGCGCCGCGCTGCTGGCCCGCGCCGGCGTGCAACACCTGATCGTCGGCAGCGAAGTCGACGACCTGCCTGCCCTGCTGGCTGCCTATGCCTGATCCGCGCCAGGACCTGGCCGACATCGTCGAACCGGCGCTCGCCGCCGCGCCGGCGCAACCCGATTTCCCCGCCGCGTTGGCGCTGGGCGCGCTGCTGCTCGCGGCACTGCTGATCGCCGCCGGTTACTGGCGCTGGCGGCGCACTGAAACGCGGCGACGACTGCGCCAACTGGCTGAGAGTGCCGACATCCCAGCCGCTGCCGCCGAACTGGCCCGTTTGCGACTGCGTCCCGCCGATGACGCCTGGCAAGCGGAACTCGACCGCCTGCGCTTCGCCCTGCCCCGCCCCGATGCCGCCGCCACGCTGGCGCGCCTGTGCCGGCAAGCGGAAGCCGGTCTGAACTGATGCTGGAACTCGCGCACCCGCTCTGGCTCACCGGGCTGCCCTTGCTCGTGGCCTGGTTCGCCTGGACCTGGCGCCACACCCGCCACGACGCGCCGGCCGCCTGGCTGCTCAACCATCCCGGCGTGGCCGGCCACGCCGCCGGCGCTGTTCCGCCCGGCGGCAAAACGCCGCTGCTGCTCAGCAGCCTCGCCTGCGCGCTGCTGCTGTTGGCGCTGGCGCAACCGCGCCAGGTCGGCGCCTGGATCGTGCCGCCGCCGGAAGGCCGCGACATCGCGCTGATCGTCGACACCTCGCAGACCATGAGCATCGACGACTTCCAGCTCGACGGCAAAAAGGCCGAACGTCTGGCCGTGCTGAAAGCGGTGCTGCGCCGTTTCATCGAGGCCCGCGCTGGCGACCGCTTCGCCGTGCTGGCGTTCGGCTCCAGCGCCGCCAGCCTGACCCCGCCCACGTTCGACCGTGTCCACGCCATCGCCCAGTTGCAGCGCCTACAAGTCGGCATGGCCGGCGACAACACCGCGCTGGGCGACGCGCTCGGCCTGGCCTTGCGCCAGGTGCGCCAGACCCGCTTGCGGCCGGCGCTGATCCTGCTCAGCGATGGCGAACCATCCAACAGCGGCGACCTGACGCCGGCCGAGGCGGTGGCGGTGGCGCGGCAACTGGGCGTCGCCGTGCATACCGTGCAGATCGGCAACAACCTGTTCGCCGACGGCCGCACGCCGATGGCCGCCGCCGACCCGCAACCGAATCTGGCCGACATCGCCCGCCTGACCGGCGGCCGCCATTGGTCGGTCGCCGGCACGGAAGATGCCGAACAGGTCATCCAGGCCATCGGCCGCCTGGAAAAAACCCTGGCGCAACCGGCGCAGCAGCGCCAGACGCGCGAATGGTACTGGCTGCCGCTGGCGCTGGCGGCGCTGTGCTTGACGCTGGCAAACATCCGGAGCGCGCGATGATCGAGTTCCTTGCCCAACTCGACTGGCGCGCGCCCTGGTGGGGCCTGCTGGCGCTGCAACCGGCGCTGATCTGGCTGCTCGCGCGGCAGCGCCGGCAACGTTTGGCCGGCTATGCGGATGCGCATCTACTGCCGTGGGCGGTGGTCGGCTCGGCGCAAAGCCGGCCGGCGCTGTGGCCGCGTCTTGCCCAATACTCGGCCTGGCTGTTGCTCGCCGCCGCCGCCGCCGGCCCGCGCCTACCGCTGCCGGACGCCGCCGGCGCGAATCCGGCGCCCAGCCATCGCCTGAACGTCGAAATCGTGCTCGACCTGTCCGCCTCGATGTCCGCCGCCGATATCGCGCCGACGCGATTGGAGCGCGCCCACCTGGAGCTGAACGACTGGCTCGACCGCCTGCATGGCGAGCGCGTCGGCATCGTCGTCTATGCCGGCGACGCCGGCGTCCTGCTGCCGCCGAGCGACGACGTCGCGCTGGTACGGCGCGCCCTGCAACAGGCACACGGCGATTTGCTGGCGCAACCCGGCAGCAACCTCGCCGCCGCGCTCGACCTGGCCGCGCGACAACTGCACGGCGCGCGCGGCAACGCCATCCTGCTGGTCACCGATGCCGAGGTCGACAGCCTCGCCGGCAGCGCGGGCGAGGCTGCCCGCGCCGCCGCGCAACGCCTGCGCCAGGCTGGCATACCGCTGTTCGTGCTCGGCGTCGGCACGGCGGCCGGCGCGCCAATTCCGCTGCCGCAAGGCGGCTACGCCGAGCGGGATGGCGTCCAGGTGATCAGCCGCAGCCACGCCGGCGGCTACGACGACCTGGCGCGCGCTGGCGGCGGCCGCTTCAGCCGGGTGCAGGACGGCGACGGCGACTGGGCCGCGCTGCACGACAACGGCATCGCCGCGTTGCCGGGCGACCCGCTCGCGCCGGAACGAATCCGCGCCTGGCAAGAGCTGTACGCCTGGTGCCTGGCCCCGGCGCTGGGCTTGCTGCTGGCCGGCGGCGGCTGGCCGCGAAAGGTTCGCCATGAGGATTGAGTGGATTCTTGCGGCGCTGCGTTGGGCACGCTGCACCAGTTCTTGGCACGCCGGATGCCTAAGCGGCAAACCCCGCCGCCAAGGCATCCGCTGCACCAGTTCTTGGCACGCCGGATGCCTAAGCGGCAAACCCCGCCGCCAAGGCATCCGCTGCTCTTTGCCCTACGTGCTTTGGCTTCTTGCCCTGCCACTGCCGGCGCACGCAGCCGAGCCGTCGCCCGCCAGCGCCTACCAGCATCGCCAATACGCCCAGGCCGAAGCCGGCTTTGTCCGCCAGGGCGGCTATGCCGGCCGTTTCGGCGCGGGCGCGGCGGCCTGGCGTTTGCAGGACTACCGCGCCGCCGTGAACCACTTCGGCGCCGCCTTGCTGCTCGCGCGCAGCACGCGGGAGCGCGACGACGCGCTGTACAACCTGGGCAACGCGCACTACGGCATGGGCCGCTGGCGCGCCGCCGCCGAGGCATTCGCCAGCGTGGCGCAGACGCGGCCCAACGACGCGCGCGCCCGGAAAAACCTGGAACAGGCAAACATTCGCCTCGCCAAACAGCGCGGCGACGCGCCGTTCCAGACCGACCTGCGCGGCCGTCGCGGCAGGCTGGCCGAAGGCGTCGTCAATCTGGATTGGGACAGCGACGCGGCGGTGCAGGATTTTGCCGCCGAACCGCTCGGCCCGATGAGCGGCGGCAGCGCCGCCGACGGCGCGCGCCGGCAAGGTTCGGCGCAGGACCAAGGCGACGCGGTCGAAGTCGCCGCCGCGCGCCTGCAATCCGGCCTGAAGAAACTGGAACTGCTCGACGACAAACCGCGCGAACTACTCAAGGGCATGCTGCGCCAGGACCGCGTGCCAGGCGCGGCAGATGCGGCGGGGCCGGCATGGTGAGGCGCTGCACCTGCGCGTTGCTGCTGATGCTGGCCGCGTATGGCGGCCAGGCCGCCGGCCTGAAAGCCGAACTGGATCGCAGCGACATCGCGCTCGGCGAACCGCTGCTGTTGACGCTGACCCAAACCGACGCCGGCGACAGCCTGGAGACGCTCGACACCGCGCCGCTCACGGCCGATTTTGAAGTCCAGGCGCGCACCTTGAATCGCGCCGGCGACAGCGCATCCCTGGCGCTGACGCTCTACCCGTTGCGCACTGGCCGCCTCGCCATCCCGATATTGCACACCGCCTCGGCCCGTTCCCGGCCGCTGAGCGTGACGGTCGCCGCTTCGCCGGCCGATGCGCCGCCGGTGCAATTCAGCCTGACCACCGAACCGGCCCGCCCGCTCCAGCGCCAACCGGTGCGCCTGAGCCTGGAAATCGTCGACGACGGCAGCCTGACCTGGCAGCGGCCGCTGTTGCCGACGCGCGCCGGCCTGCACCTGCGCGCGCTGGGCGAGGAACAAAGCGAGGTCGAACAGGACGGCCTGCGCCTGACCGCGCATCGCTTTCATTGGGCGCTGATTCCGACCGCCGCCGGCAAACTCGACCTGAATTTGCCGATGCTGGTCGCCGGCAAATTCGGCCAGAACCTGCGTTTTCCGCCGCCGCCGGCAAGCCTCGAAATCAGCCCGGCGCCGGCCTGGCTGCCGACCGAAGCCGCCATCGGCCGGCCGCAATTGCGCGCGGCGGCGTTGCCGGCGACCTGGCCGCTGCAACGTCCGCTGGCCTGGCGCATCGAAGTCGTCGGCGGCTACAGCGAAACCGCGCTGAAAACCCTGTTGCAATGGCAGCTCGCCGCCCACCCCGGCTTCGACGCCTATCCGCCCAGCGTCGAAACCCTGCCGCCGGAAGACGCCACTTCGCCGCTGACCCGGCTGGCCGCCACGCTCTACCTGCTGCCGCAAGCCAGTGGCGAATTCAGCGTGCCGGCGCTCGCCCTGCCCTACTTCGACCCGGCCAGCCAGCGCCTGGAAACGCTGCGATTGCCGGCCCGCAAGCTGACGGTGTTCAACCCGCTGCAGCGGCAACTGCAAGATTTCGGCCTTGGCCTGGCCGCGCTGGCGGCGGTGTTGCTCGCCGGCTGGCGGGTGCAGCGCAGGCTGGCCCGGTTCCGCGCCAAACGCCGCGGCCTGGCCCGCATCGCGCAGGCCGCCGACCTGCCCACGCTGATCGCCGCGGTCAAGGCCTACGCTCCGCTGCCCGCCGCGAAGCCCGCCGCCACGCTGGGCATCTGGCGCGCGCGCATGGCGGTCGAGCGCGACGCAAACTCGCTTGCCGAACTGGTCGCCGCGCTGGAAGCGGCGCACTACGGCCAGGCCAGCGCCGACCTGGAAAACCTGAAGCGACAGGCGCGCGGCACGCTGGCGTAACGCGTCGCCGCCAGCCGGGTAGAACTCGCCCTTGTAGGATGGGCAAAGCGCAGCGTGCCCATCTGTCACCGCAGATCGATGGGCACGCTGCACCAGTTCTAGGCACGCCGGATGCCTAAGCGGCAAAAACCCGCCGCCAAGGCATCCGCTGCGCTTTGCCCATCCTACGGCTTGGCCCATCCTACGATCTGAAACGCCTGTTGAACTCGTCCGCCGCCTCAGTCACGATGCGGTCCCTTCCGCCCAATTTCCCCACCGTGTCCGATCACTTCGATATCGTCATTCTCGGCGGCGGCCTCAACGGCGCCGCACTGGCCAGCGCGCTCCGGCACGGGCCGCACCGAGTCGCGCTGGTCGAGCCGCAGCCGCCCGCCGCAGCGGCCGCCGATGCGATCTGGGACAGCCGCATCTATGCCTACAGCCCCGGCAACGTCGAATGGCTGCGCAGCCTGGGCGGCTGGGGCGAGCCGGTGCGGGCGCAGGCGGTGCATGCGATGCGGATCCACGGCGACGCCGGCGGACGCTTGACCTTCGACGCCATCGACGCCGGCCTGCCGGAACTGGCCTGGATCGCCGAGAACGGCCGCCTGCAAAGCGCGCTGTGGCAGACGCTGGTCGGGCATCCCAATGTCAGCCTGATCGAAACCGCCGCCAGCGCGTTGACCTGGGGCAAGGGCAACACGCCGCAACACCGGCTGCATCTGAGTGACGGCCGCGTACTCAGCGCCGACCTGCTGATCGGCGCCGACGGCGCGCACTCCTGGCTGCGCGGCCAGGCCGGCATCGGCTACGACGAGGAGGATTACCGGCACATCGGCGTCGTCGCCAATTTCGAAATCGAAAAACCGCATCGCGGCAGCGCGTTTCAATGGTTCCGCGCCGATGGCGTGCTGGCCTATCTGCCGCTGCCGGGCAATCGCATCTCGATGGTCTGGTCGACGCCGCCTGAACAAGCCGCCGAATTGCAGGCGCTGGCGCCGGATGAACTGGCGCGGCGCGCCACCGCAGCCGGCGCCGGCGTGTTGGGCAACTTGCGTTGCATCACGCCGGCCGCCGGATTCCCGCTCAAACGCCGCCGCGCGCATGAATGGGTGCGGCCCGGCCTGGTTCTGATCGGCGACGCCGCCCACACCGTGCATCCGCTCGCCGGCCAGGGCGTTAATCTCGGCTTCCGCGATTCGCGCCTACTCGCAGAAGTGCTGGCCAGCGGCGGCAATCCCGGCGAAATTGGCCGTCTCACCGGCTACGCCGCGCGCCGCCTGGAAGATGTCGCCTCGATGCAGTACACCACCGGCAGCCTGAAGAAACTTTTTGCCCGCGACGACAGCCTCACCCGGGCGCTACGCAATTGGGGCATGAGCCTTGCCAACCGGATTCACCCGATCAATCAGGCGCTGACCCGCCACGCTGTCCTTTAATCATTCCCTGGGAGCATTCATGAAACACACCCTGACCGCCTTGCTGCTGGCGTTGCTGTCCACATCGCTCGCCGCGTCCGCCCTCGCAGGCGAAGGCGATATCCGCAAATCCATCGAAGGCAGTTTCCCGGGCGCCAAGGTCAAGGACATCGCCAAATCGCCGATCGACGGCCTGTTCGAAGTCATTACCGAGAGCCCGCAAGGCCCGCTGGTGGTCTATGCCGACGACAAGGGCCAGTACCTGCTGATCGGCGACCTGCTCAACGTGCAGAGCAAGCGCAACCTGACGCGCGAACGCATGGACAAGCTGACCGAAGTGAAGTGGGACAACCTGCCACTGGACAACGCCATCAAGGTGGTCAAGGGCAACGGTTCGCGCAAGATCGCCGTGTTCTCCGACCCGGACTGCCCCTACTGCAAGAAAGCGGAAGCGGAATTCGCCAAGATGGACGACCTCACCATCTACAACTTCGCCTACCCGCTGCCGATGCACCCGGACGCCAGCCGCAAGTCCAAACTGGTCTGGTGCAGCAAGGACCGCGCCCAGGCCTGGCAGGATCTGATGCTGAAAGGCGTCGTACCGAAGGGCAAAACCGACTGCGACAACCCGATCGACGAAAACCTCGCCCTCGGCGCGAAACTGGGCGTCAACGGCACGCCGGCCTTGATCTTCCCGAACGGCAAACGCATTCCCGGCTATGTCGATGCCAACCGGTTGGAAGCCATGCTGAAGTCGATGGCCGGCAAGAACGGCGCGAAGAACTGAACAGCCGTCGTGGCGACACCACTCGTAGGAGCGCCTTCCAAGGCGCGATTGTTCTGGATTTCGCGCCTTGGAAGGCGCTCCTACGACACCGGCAACTGCGCGAAATAGGTTGATCAGTTGAAATTAATCAGCCGTTCCTTAAAAACGCTCATCCATCGCCTCGTCTTCCCGGATCAGCTTCTCGGCGCCGCGTGCCAGCGCGCGCATCACGGTGGTCGCCGTCTGCATGCCTTCCGCCGCCATGTTGCCGACCACCGGCGCCAGTTTCGTCGCCAGTTCCTTGGCTTCCTGACTCAAGCCACAGGAACCACCGCTGGTTTCGCCACAGCGTCCTCCGGCTTTGCTGCCCTCCAGAAAACCGCGCTGAAACTGCACCGCTTCCCACTGCTCGCGCATCATCTTGCCGGCCTGCAGCGGCGAAATCTGGCCACTGCGCAGACCTTGCTCGATCCGCTCCATCTGCTGATTCAGACGCGCCTCGATCGAGTTCAGCATCGCCTGATTGCCGACATCGGGAGCGTTCGCGCGCGGTGCCACGGCGGAATTGGACGAACCCAACAGGCAGGAACTGTTATCGGCCTGCGCCATGCCGGCACTCAAGGACATGGAAACAAGGGCGCAAAGACTCAAGGTTTTCAACATCGAAAGATTTTTCATGACTGACTCCTGAAAGAATCCCGCTTGGCGGTCGCGAAGCAGGTGAAT
>JASJPG010000036.1:0-32109 GCA_031426815.1 Hydrogenophilaceae bacterium | reverse complement strand
CGCGCACCGGGTCGCCGTTCAACGGCTCATCCAGCATGACTTTGCGCGGTTTCGGCGTCGGCCGTTTATCTTCGTGGCTGAGGCTTGGCCACAGCGTCAGATCGCGTTTGAAGGGAATCCATTCGAGACGGCCGCTGTTGACCACCACTTTCGGTTCCAGCGTCATATTCACCGTAGCCGGGTTGACCGCGAGGTCGGCCGGCAGATCGTTGCCGCTCCAGGCCAACGGTGCAATTAACACGGATAAACAGAGAAAACCGATACGCATGCTGCACTCCTTATCCAGACACCCAGATTGAACTACGCCGCCAGATTACTCCAAACCGCCATCGCCCAGCCGTAGCACCCGGTGCATGCGTGCGGCCAGTTCCGGGTCATGCGTGACGATCAAAAATGCGGTGGCATGGCGCTTGGACAGATCCATCAGCAGATCCTGGATACGCGCCGCATTGTGCCGATCCAGATTGCCGGTGGGCTCGTCCATCAACACGCAGGCGGGGCGCGTCACCAGCGCACGGGCGATGGCGACACGCTGGCGTTCGCCGCCGGAAAGCTCGCCCGGACGATGCTGCAGACGATGTTCCATGCCCACTTCGCGCAGCCATTCGGTCGCCGTCGCCAATACCGCGGCGCTGTCCTGGCGCCGGATCAGCAACGGCATCGCGACGTTTTCCAGCGCGGTGAATTCGGGCAGCAGATGGTGGAACTGATAAACGAAACCGAGGGCGCGATTGCGCAACTTGCCGCGCGCCAGTTCGGACAGCGCCCAAATCGATTCGCCCGCCACCGTCACCTCGCCCGCATCGGGCCGGTCGAGCCCGCCCAGGACGTGCAGCAGGGTGCTTTTGCCGGTGCCGGAGGCGCCCATCACGGCGACCTGCTCGCCGGCATGGATATCCAGATCGATGCGCGCGAGCACCGGCACTTCCAGCTTGCCTTGCCAATAGCTCTTCTTCAGCCCGACACAAGCCAGCACCGGAGCCGGCACCGCCGTTGCCCGGTCATTCATAGCGCAACGCCTCCGCCGGCTGCACCCTGGCGGCGCGCCAGCTCGGGTACAGCGTGGCCAGGAAGGCCAGCACCAGCGCGACGCTACCGATGGTGAAGACATCGGGCCAGTTCAATTTGGAGGGCAGTTCGGAGATGTAATAAACATCGGCCGGGAACAGGTCCAGGCCGACCGCCTGTTCGATCATCGGCACCACGGTTTCCACGTTGAGCGCCAGCAACACGCCGGAAATCAGGCCGAGCAAGGTGCCGATCACGCCGATCAGGCTGCCCTGCACCATGAAAATCGCCATGATGCTGTTCGGACTCGCGCCCAGCGTGCGCAGGATCGCGATGTCGGCCTGCTTGTCGGTGACCGCCATGACCAGCGTAGACACGATATTGAACGCGGCGACCGCGACGATCAGCGTCAGGATGATGAACATCATGCGTTTTTCGATCTGCACAGCCTGGAAGAAATTGGCATGGCTCATGGTCCAGTCGGACAGATAAAAATCGCCGGCCAGCGTTTTCGAGAGTTCGCGCAGCACCCAGGGCGCGCGTTCCATATCGTCCAGTTTCACGCGCAGCCCGGAAACCGCATCGCCCATGCGATACAGTTTTTGCGCATCTTCCAGATTGATCAGCGCCATGCCGGCGTCGTACTCGAACATGCCCATCTGAAAAATGCCGACCAGGTTGAACTGCTTGATGCGCGGCATCATGCCGGCCGGCGTCACCACGCCCTGCGGCGCAATCACTGCAACCTTGTCGCCTGGAAATACGCCGAGCGAGCGGGCCAGATCGCTGCCGAGCAGTATGTTGAACTCGCCCGGCTTCAGGTCTTCCAGCTTGCCGCTCTTCATGTGGCTGGAAAATTCCGCCACCTTGCCCTCTTCCGACGGCAGCAAGCCGCGAATCAGCGCGCCCTTGGTTTCGCTGCCCTGCACCAGCAACGCCTGCCCCATGACGAACGGCGCCATGCCGCGCACTTCGGGATGTTTCTCGACCTGCTGCGCCAACGCCGGCCAATCGTGCAACTGGCCGCCGCTGCCGCTAATTTCCAGGTGCGAAGCGACGCCCAGAATGCGGCCACGCAACTCCTCCTGAAAACCGTTCATCACGGAAAGCACCACGATCAAGGCCATGACGCCCAGGGCGATACCCCCCATCGAGGTCATGGAAATGAAGGAAATGAAGTGGTTGCGGCGTTTTGCGCGGGTGTAGCGCAGGCCGATCAGGAGTTCGTATGGCAGCACGGGGCGAAGTCTGCCACAGCGAAGCCGTTGGCGCTTTAGCGCTTACGGATTCGGCGTACTCCTTGCGGGTACAGCGAAGCCGTGGGCGCTTTAGCGGGGATAATCGCCCCCATGAAACGCCTTCAACTCCTGTTGTCCCTGCCCGCTCACCTGGATCAAACCCTGGCAATCGCTCGCCATGCCGCGCCGAGCCTGCTCAAGCTGTTGCAGCGGGGGCAACCCGCGACGCATGAAGCCAGCCTTGCCGGCACGCTCTGTCGGGCGTTCGGCATCAAGCAGCAACAGGATTGGCCGCTGGCCCCGATCGGCGCCATGCAGGATGGCTTGAATGCCGCCGATGGCTACTGGCTGCGGCTCGACCCAGTGCATCTCGAAGTCGGCATGGGCGGCCTGCTCCTGCATCCATCCGAGCACCTGCAACTCTCGCTGCCCGAAGCTCAAGACCTGATCGCCGACATCAACCTGCATTGGCAACGCGAAGGCCTGAAAATCGAGGCGGTCCATCCGACCCGCTGGTATGTGAAGCTCGATGACACGCCCAATCTGCGCACCACGCCACTGGACCAGATGGCGGGCGAATACCTGACACCGGGTTTGCCGCGCGGCGCCGACGCGCGGCAGTTCCTGAAACTGATCAACGAAGTGCAGATGCTGATGCACTCGCATCCGGTCAACCTGACACGCGAAAACGAGGGACGCCTTGCAGTGAACGGCCTTTGGCTTTGGGGCGGCGGCACGCTGCCGGCGAGCAAGACCCGGCTCGACCGGATTGCCGGCGACCATTTCGACTTGCAGGCCTTGGCGCACCTTGCCGGCCGCATCGCTGGCACGCAACCGAAGACATTGTCCGACCTGCACGGCGGCGAGTGGGCTTTGGTGGCACTGACGGCGCCCGACAAAAACTGGGATGGCGACCTGGAAACCTATCTGGCGCAGCTAGAAGAAAACTGGTTTCACCCGCTGCTGCGACAACTCATCTGGGGCCGCATCCGCGAGGTGCGACTGAATTTGATCGGCCAGCAAACCGTCACGCTGACGCCGGCGCAGACCTGGCGAATCTGGCGCTAGCGCGGCACCGTCACCTGATACATCCGCGCGGCGATGATCGACTTGCGTTTGAGCAGGCCGCGCGCAGAACGATGCGATTCGTAATAGCGCGGATTCGGGATCATCGCCGCCAGCAATGCGGCCTGATCCGGCCCGAGGCCGGCAGCGGACGTCTTGAAGTAACGCCGGCTGGCCGCTTCTGCGCCATAAATGCCGTTGCCCCATTCGATGACGTTGAGATATACCTCAAGAATGCGATGCTTGCTCCAAATCGCCTCGATCATCACCGTGATGATTGCTTCCTGGACCTTGCGCAAGGGATTGCGCGAGGCGGAAAGAAACAGGTTCTTGGCCAGTTGCTGGCTGATAGTGGAACCGCCGGCAACGATGCGCCCCTTCTTCAGGTTCTTCTCCAGCGCGTGTTCCATGCCTTCCCAGTCGAACCCCTCATGCGCCAGAAAGCGGCTGTCTTCGGCCGCGATGACGGCGCGTTTCAACTGGATCGAGACGCGGCCGTAATCGACCCAGCGATAGCGTAATTCCGCATCCGGATTCTTCTCCTGCATGCGTGCCAGGCCGGCTTCCATAAACGCAGTTGAATCGGGATCGAACGCCTTCCACCAGAACACATGGCCGAGATACCAGAGCTGCATCAGCAGCACCAGCACGACCAGCAACATCAACCCGCGCCAGAACAGTCGCCACTTCGAAGGCTTCCGGCGCGCCATCACGCCTCCCTCAATAGCTGGATCACCGGCGCGGTTTGCGGCCGCACGCCGCGCCAGAGTTCGAACGCCGCTGCCGCCTGCTCGACCAGCATGCCCAGACCATCCGCCGTGCGTGCGCCGCGCGCCCGCGCAAAAGCCAGAAAGGGGGTGTCCTTGCCGTACATCATGTCGTAGGCCAGTGCATTGGGCGCGAATACATCCTCCGGCAACGGCGGCAAGTCGCCGGCCAGGCTGGCCGCGGTGGCGTTTACGACCAGATCGAATGCGCCCGCAAGAGACTCGTACCCGCCGCCCTGTAGCCCGGATGCAGCAAAGCGGAATCCGGGGGCGCCGCCCTCCAGGCTACGGAAATGGTTGACCAACTCCACTGCCCGCGCTGACGTCCGATTGACCACAAACACGCTGGCCGGCTGTTGTTCCAGTAAGGGCAGGATGACGCCGCGCGCGGCACCGCCCGCCCCCATCAGCAGAATCCGTTTATCGGCGAGAGAAAATTCAAGATTGACCACCAGATCGCGCACCAGACCGGCGCCATCGGTGTTGTCGCCGAGCATGCCGGTCGCTTCGAACTGCAGCGTATTCACGGCACCCGCGGCCTGCGCGCGCGCGGTCAGGCGGGTTGCCAGCGCGTACGCCTGCTCCTTGAACGGCACGGTGACGTTGGCGCCGCGGCCGCCATGCGCGCGGAAGGCGGAAACCGCCTCGCGAAAGCCATCCAGCGGCGCCAGCAGAGCGGCATAGACCATCTCCTGCCCGGTCTGGCGAGCAAATTCGGCATGGATGAGGGGCGATTTGGAGTGGGCGATCGGGTTGCCGAATACGGCGTAAGAATCGGTCATGTCAGCAACGAAGGGGAAACGAGTGGCCGCGATTGTAGAAGTCCGCGCCGGCCAGAAACAGGAAAGCCTTTATAAAAATGGACAGCACTCGCCCGCTTCAATGCACCGCAATGGCGCACATGGCACCAATTTAGGGCAATTCTTTTCCCATTCCCGCCCCGAGACCTTATGGCACAATACTTTGTCCGATTTCGGGGCGTGGCATGGAACATGCTTTACCGCCCCCGGTGGATATCCACGTGTGCAATCCAGTTTAATCAAGGAGCTTGAAATGGCGGTCGCCGATGTAATGAAGATGATCCAGGAAAACGACATCAAATTTGTCGATTTCCGTTTTACCGATACCCGCGGCAAGGAACAACACGTCACCGTGCCTGTCTCGAAAAACGGTTTCACCGAAGACAAGTTCACCGACGGCCACGCCTTCGACGGCTCATCCATTGCCGGTTGGAAGGGCATCCAGGCATCCGACATGCAGCTGATGCCTGACCCGGAAACCGCCAACCTCGACCCGTTCATGGACGAGCCCACCCTCATCCTGACCTGCGACGTCGTCGAACCCGACACTGGCAAAGGCTATGACCGCGATCCGCGTTCCATCGCCAAGCGCGGCGAGGCTTACCTGAAATCCACCGGCCTGGGCGACACCGCCTACTTCGGCCCGGAACCCGAATTCTTCATTTTCGATTCCGTGACCTGGGGTTCCGACATGTCCGGCACCCACGTTGCCATCGAGTCCGAAGAAGCCGCCTGGTCCTCTGCCAAGAAATACGAAGGTGGCAACATGGGTCACCGTCCCGGTATCAAGGGCGGTTATTTCCCGGTTCCCCCGGTCGATTCCCTGCACGACATTCGCGGCGCGATGGTCATGGCCCTGGAAGAAATGGGCGTGCCGGTCGAAGTGCATCACCACGAAGTCGCCACCGCCGGCCAGTGTGAAATCGGCACCGTGTTCAACACCCTGGTGAAGCGCGCCGACTGGACCCAGATCCTCAAGTACGTCGTGCACAACGTCGCCCACAGCTACGGCAAGACCGCGACCTTCATGCCCAAGCCCATCGTCGGCGACAACGGTTCCGGCATGCACGTGCACCAGTCGATCTGGAAAGACGGCAAGAATCTGTTCGCCGGCAACGGCTACGCAGGTCTGTCCGAGTTCGCGCTGTACTACATCGGCGGCATCATCAAGCACGCCAAAGCGCTGAACGCCATCACCAACCCCGGCACCAACTCATACAAGCGTCTGGTCCCCGGCTTCGAAGCCCCGGTCATGCTGGCCTATTCCGCCAAGAACCGTTCCGCTTCCATCCGCATCCCGCACGTCGCTTCCGACAAGGCACGCCGCATCGAAACCCGCTTCCCGGACCCTTCCGCCAACCCCTATCTGTGCTTCACCGCGCTGATGATGGCCGGTCTGGATGGCGTGCAGAACAAGATTCATCCCGGCGACCCCGCCGACAAGAATCTGTACGACCTGCCGCCGGAAGAAGAAAAGGCTATCCCGAAGGTTTGCCATAGCCTGGAAATGGCCCTGGAAAACCTAGACAAGGACCGCGAGTTTCTGACCCGTGGCGGCGTCTTCTCGAACGAGTGGATCGACGCCTACATCGAACTGAAAACGGAAGAAGTGAACCGCTTCCGCATGACGACCCATCCGGTCGAGTTCGACATGTACTACAGCCTGTAAAGCCGGTCGGTATAGCCAGCCAGTAAAGTTTCCGGCGCGGCTGCCGATGTAGAGGGCGGGATTGCATCCCGCCCTCTTTTTTTGTCTGGTCGGAGGGTATTCACCGCAAGGCAGGAGACGGCATGAAATACCTCAACAATCTGAACATCGGCACCCGGCTGATCGCGCTGACCATTTTCACTTCCGCTCTGCTGTTGTTGGGCGGACTGCTCGGCGGTTGGGGCATTCAGCAAAGCAGTCATGCACTGGCACAGGTCTATGACCGACATCTGCTGTCGATCAATCAATTGCAACAAGTTCGCCTGACCCAGTTCCAGATCCGCAACGACATCTTCAAAGCCAGACTGGCGCAGGACAGTTTCGCCGCGCAGGAAATTTTCGATCTGGTCGACAAGCGTATCCGCACCATCAGCGAATCACTCGAGGCTTACAAGAAACAACCGCTCTCGAACGAAGAGAAGAAACTGCTCGAGACCTACATGGCAGCGCGCATGGAATTCGGCACCAGCGGCATCGGCAAGATGCGCGATCTTCTAAGCAGTGAAAATTACGAAGAATCCGACAGCCACAGCAAACAAGTGATGGACCCCGCTTTCGACCGGGTGCAGCTCGCCACCGATGCGCTGATCGACCACCTGACCAAGGAAGCCGGCGTTTATCGGCAAAAAACGGAACGCCTGACCACGGTACTGGAACTGGTTTACGGCATCGGCGTTGCCATCGGCCTAGTGTTATCCATCGTCCTTGGCCTGATCATCCGCCAATCCATCGTGCGCGGCGCCGGTAACCTGGAGCAGGCAGCCAGCCAACTCGCCCAAGGCGACCTGACCGGCACCGCTACCGTATCTGGCCAGGATGAATTCACCCGGGTGGCCACCGCCTTCAACCGCATGTCGCGCGAATTCAGCCAGATCGTCGGCGACATTCGCGGCGCAGCCGACGAAATCAGCACCTCGGCCAGCCACACCACGGACAACAGCCAACACGTCGCCGCCTCGTCGAGCCGTCAGCAGCAATGCGCCGAAAATGCCAGTTCCGCCTCCACTGCATTGACTCAAGCGGTCGCCGAAGTCGGCGAGCAGATCACCGGCATGGTGCGCTCGGCCGACCAGGCCAGCGAACTCGCACGCACCGGCCAGCGCGTCATCAGCGAAGCCGCGGCCGGCATCGAAGCCATCTCCCAGTCGGTCAACCAGACTTCGAACGTCATCGCATCGCTGGGTAGCCACTCCGACGTCATCGGCAAAGTCGTCGGCGTAATCAAGGACATCGCCGACCAGACCAACCTGCTCGCGCTCAATGCGGCCATCGAGGCCGCCCGCGCCGGCGAACAGGGACGCGGTTTCGCCGTCGTCGCCGATGAAGTGCGCAAACTGGCCGAACGCACTGCGCGCGCCACGGAAGAAATTTCCGCGACAGTACACACGATTCAGAATGAAACCGCCCAGGCCGTGCAAACGATGGAATCGGCTCAGCATGAGGTCGTTCAGGGCGTAGAAAAGGCCCGCCTGGGCGACCGTGCCATCGCCGATATCAATCAGGCCGTCGCCAGCCTGAGCGGTCAGATCCACGCCATCGATGGCATCCGGGCGAGACAGGACGAATCCAGCCGCGACATCACTCACCGGGTCCAGGAAATTCTCGCCATGGCAGGAAACAACCGGAGCGCCGCCGAGAGCTCAGCCAGCGCAGCCGCTGCCTTGACCGAACTCTCCACGCGGCTGACGGCGGCAGTCAGTCGTTTCCGGCTCTGACAATCAGACAGCGGTCGTTCAGCGTGGCTTGCATATAATGCTGCGCAGAATGAGAGCCATCGCCATGCCAACGATCCCCGCCGCATCACGAGCGTCCGTCTTGCTGACGCTGCTTTGCCTGATTTCGGCAAGCACCTGCCAGGCCGAAATCTATAAATTCGTCGACGAAAACGGCGTCGTGACCTACACCAACATGCCGCGCCCCGGCAGCAAGCCGCAGATGGTGATTCCCGACCTAACCCGTCCGGGTACGTCGCCGATACCCGGCGGGAAAACACCCAAATCGAGCGGCAGGATAGCGACGCCGAGCTATTTTCCGCGAGTCGATACCGGCACGCAGCGCAAGCGCGACGACATGCGTCGCCAATTGCTGGTGGAAGAGTTGCGCAGCGAAGAACGCAATCTCTCCGCTTCTCGCGCCAGCCTGTCGCAAGCCAGCCGCCAACGTGGCACAGACACAGACAAGCTGGCGGAATCCGTGCGCATGCACGAGAAAAACATCGAAATGCTCAACAAAGAGCTTTCCCACATCCGCTGAAATCGCACACGGCCAGCCGCATTACAGGCCGAGCGCGCTGGTAAAATCGGTGTCCCTTTCAGTCAGCCAGCTCAATCATGCGGATTTCCCAATTTTTCCTCTCCACCAGCAAAGAAGCGCCTGCTGAGGCCGAACTCGCCAGCCATCGCCTGATGTTGCGTGCCGGCCTGATCAAACGTCTGGGATCCGGCCTGTACACCTGGATGCCGCTGGGCCTGCGCATTCTGCGCAAGGTGGAAGCCATCGTGCGCGATGAAATGAACCGCGCCGGCGCCATCGAATTGCTGATGCCCGCCGTGCAACCGGCCGAACTCTGGCAGGAAACCGGACGATGGGCCGTGTTCGGTCCGCAGATGCTGAAGATCAAGGATCGCCACCAACGCGATTTCTGCTTCGGTCCGACCCACGAAGAAGTCATCACCGACCTGGCTCGCAAGGAAATCCGCTCTTACAAGCAGTTGCCGCTGAATTTCTATCAGGTGCAAACCAAGTTCCGCGACGAGATTCGACCGCGCTTCGGCGTCATGCGCGCGCGCGAATTTCTGATGAAGGACGCCTATTCCTTCCACATCGACGAAGCCAGCCTGAACGACACCTACCAGACCATGTACGCAGCCTACTCGCGCACCTTCACCCGCCTGGGTCTGAAGTTCCGCGCTGTCGCGGCCGACACCGGCGCCATTGGCGGCAGCGGCTCGCACGAATTCCATGTACTGGCGGATAGCGGCGAAGACGGCATTGCCTTCTGCCCAGACTCCGACTACGCCGCCAACGTCGAAATGGCCGAAGCCTTCGCCCCCGCCTCTGCCCGTCCAGACGCAACAGAAAGCCTGCGCTACGTTGACACGCCCAAACAGACCACCTGCGAGGACGTTGCCGCACTGCTGGGCATTTCGCTGCAACAGACCGTCAAACTGATTGCCGTGATGGCCGAGGACAAGCTGCAAGTCCTGCTGATTCGCGGAGATCACAGTCTGAACGAAGTCAAGACTGGCAAGATCGCCGGCCTGGCCGACTTTCGCTTCGCCACCGAGGCGGAAATTCGCGCGTCGTTCAATTGCCCGCCCGGCTTCCTCGGCCCGGTCGGACTCGACCGTAGCCAGGTCCGTGTCATTGCCGACCGCACTGTCGCCGGCATGGCCGATTTCGTCTGCGGCGCCAACAAGCCCAAGTTCCACACCGCGGGCGTCAACTGGGGGCGCGACCTGCCCGAACCCGATCTGGTGGCCGACATCCGCAACGTCGTCGTCGGCGATCCCAGTCCGGACGGCAAAGGCGCGCTCGATCTCTGTCGCGGCATCGAAGTCGGCCACATCTTCCAGCTCGGTACTAAGTATTCCGAAGCACTCGGCGCCACGGTGCTCGATGAGCAGGGCCAGGCCCGCACAGTGGTGATGGGCTGCTACGGCATCGGCGTATCCCGCATCGTCGGCGCGGCGATCGAACAAGGCAACGACGAGCGCGGCATCGTTTTTCCCCAATCCATCGCACCGTTCGAACTCGCCATCGTGCCGCTCGGACTCAAGCGCAGCGATGCCGTGCGCGAAGCCGCTGAAACACTCTATAAAGAACTCATGGCTGCAAACATCGATGTGGTGATGGATGATCGTGACGAACGTCCAGGCGTAATGTTCGCGGATATGGAATTGATAGGCGTACCGCATCGCGTTGTGGTCAGTGAGCGTGGCCTCAAGGAAGGCGTGCTGGAGTACCAAGGTCGCAGTGAAGCTATAGGCACGAAGATTGCTCAACAAGAAGCAATCCAATTCATTCAAGGGAGAGTCAAAGCATGTCGTTCCACAAGCTGAAAACGTTAGCCTGGCTTGGCGTGTTTATGTCTGGCACCGTCTGGGCCGGCGCACAGCAGTACGAACCGTTGTCTGCCAGCGTCAAATCGCAGCTCTCCAAAGCGGTCTCCGACACCGCGGTAAAAAACGCCGCCTTTGCCACCACGCCAGCCGTACAAGCCTGGTTGGCGGAGATGTCACGTCGTCTCGAACGTCGAATTCCCGACGGCGATTATCGCCAGGATTTTCTCAACACCGTGCATTACGAATCCATCCGCGCCGGTCTCGACCCTGAAATGGTGCTCGGATTGATTGAAGTGGAAAGCGGCTTCCGCAAATACGCCGTTTCCAGCGCCACCGCTCAAGGCTACATGCAGATCATGCCGTTCTGGACCAAGTCGATCGGCACCCCCGACCACAATCTGTTCCATCTGCGCACCAACCTGCGCTACGGCGTCACCATCCTGCGCCACTACATCGACATCGAACGCGGCGACCTGTTCCGCGCCCTCGGCCGCTACAACGGCAGCCTGGGTAAACCGGAATATCCCAACGCCGTCTATGGTGCCTGGCGGAAGAAATTTACCTACGGCATATCGCCAGCCAACGCGAAGTCGACACGGCAGGCACAGTCTAGCTTGCTACGCTCAGGAAGTTGAGCGCCCTGCTTTAACTGCAGGTGGCTACTTTTGCAATTCTTGCTTTGCCGGTGAGTGAAATAACAATATCTCGACCATTCCCGGAAGGCGCCGGGGATGGCGGGCAAAGGTTAAATGTTCCGCCTTGCTGGCTACCGGCGGTTGTCTTGGTAAAACCTTCGGAACTGTAAGAAACATAATTTGCGATATTGCCATTCCCGCCCAAGGAGTAATTGGCATCCAGCGCCGCCGATATCTGAACAACGTCCTCGCCGTCCGATACCGTCGCATCGTTGTTCGCATCCACAAACACAATCCAACCTTCATTCCATGTACCGGTGCAAGTCGAGCCATCCGAGCTTTTGCAAACAACTACGCGTTTATTTCGTTTGATTGCCTCGCTTTTTGCAAGCACAAGTGACGAATACAGCGCATTTGAATAAACGCCCAGACGATTATCAATGATAAAACTTTGAAACGAAGGCACCGCTACCATAAGCAATATTGCGAGTATCGAAGTCGAAACCAGAACTTCGATTAATGTGACGCCGGAGGAATGAATATTTCGCAGGGACATGCCGTTTTCTCGTTACTTCTCAAGATACCAGTAGACACGGGATCGCTTAACTGAGATGGGAATTGTCGGAAGATGACCTTGCAGCGGAGAATCCGTGACATTGCCTTCGCCTTGCATTTTGCCCCCGATAATGAATGGGACGTTCTTTGTGCTCGTGGTGGTCGTGCCATCGGCGTTGGTAATCGTCACGTCGACTTCGACGATGCCGGCCACCGGTGATGGCGGCAAGCCGCCGCCGGTAAATGTATCAAACCGTGTTTCGTTTGCATGTGCCGTCGCATCCAGGAAATTCACCGCATAACCACGTGCCGATCCAAGATTTGCGCCGCATTGGGCGGCGGCGGTAGGAGCATAAGTACTGAAATAAACGAAGCCGCCGACAACCACTGAAGAAGTGACTGTAGCTTCCTTGCTAACGTCGAAATCCAGGTACCAGCCCTTTTTATTGGTCAAAACCGTCGGAGCCGAAACATCGGCATTGTCGACCCCAGCCAGGGAATTACGGCCAATGAGGCTGTTATTGATATTGTCTTGAATCATGAAAAAAGCGTTATTCCCGTTGGATGTATTCGGATCCAACGGATGTTCGCGGTCGCCGCTCCCCACGAGGACAGCGGTATAGCCGTTCTGTGAGTTGTAGCCAGCCCCGACGACTACCGTCTCGGGTGCAAACAGGAATTTGCTCTTTGTGCAGGTGGCCGCTGCCGTATCGCACCCCAGAGCCGCGATCTTGGTGATCGTGGTATTGGCCCAAGGTTCGGCTGCTGCCGCATTGAAAGCCAGAACAATTCGGTAAATATTGCCGCCGGTATCCACCGCGTAGGCCAATTCAGCCGTACCGTTAAAATCGACATCGACCAGGGTCACATCGGCTGGAACCGCCCGATCCGTAGTAAGCGCTTTCAGCATGTCGCCGGTCTGCGCATCGATCACGAAGACACGGTTGCCTTTGGTGCTGGCACAGACCGCCGGATCGACGTCTTCGCAGGTGTCATACCCCCCGCCCATGATGAGGACGGGTTTCGATTGCGGCGGCGACGCCCCGTCCACATAGCCGGCAACCAGCGCTGCCTTGGGCTCCGACCAGGTTTGGCCGATGGCGCCCCAATCCGTCGAGCAGTTCGTATCGACTGGGGCTGTACTTCCCAGCGGGGAGAGATTGTCCGTGCAGCCGCGCCGCCACATCAGTGTCGGCGAAGCGGGATTGTTGACATTGAATGCATATAGCGTCCGCCCGCCCCGGCGCATGGTCGGGAAGATCCAGGTTGTGGTGCCGCTGGTGTAATGGCCGATCGGGCCATCGAAGAAGTAATCCTTGGGGGTACCGGTAAAGGTGGGGAAACTGATCAGCCCGGTATTGGTTTTTATGCGATCCAGCATTGACCACCGTTCCGGCGCCACGAATGACCACAGTTCACTGCCTTCCGAGTCGGCCGAGTCGGCATTGATCGCACGCAACATGCCGTCGTTGGCACCATAGAACACCTTGACGTCCGGGACGTGTTTGCCATTTGCATCGACGCCCGTACCGAAATCGATCGCCAAAGGACGCGCGTGGACGACATCGCCATGTACCGAACGCCTGATCTCGGTCGTGTTGCTGTCGCCATCCTCGTCAGCGACATCCTGGCCTTTTGTCCAGTTGACAAGGTCCGCACTCAGGCCGGTATTTGTGGTGTTGAAATCAAGCAAGCTCGGGCATGAGGCCAATGCGCACGTGTAGACAGAGCGATTTGCAATCGAAGCCAGCATTCGCAAATGCTGCCCCGCTCCACCCTTTTCGACCACTTCCCCATCCGGCAGATCATAAGTAACCGGGTTCGGCGGATCGATACAACTACCGTAAGGCATTGGGGGATCGGTATCCGGAAATACACTGGGCCAATAGGCGCCAAGCGTATTGGTCGTCCAGAAGCTCGTAGCGCAGGGTCGAATAAAACCCGTGCTGCTGCTAATGGCCGATGCGCCATCCTTGTCGCCCATTTCCAAAACATAACTGTTGGATGCGCTGTCATAGGTGGCGACAAACTGGTATTGCTTCAGATTGCCCATCCAGCGCGGCTTGGCTGCCGCGTCGGGACGGAACATGCCAATGAATATCTGATTCAGATAGGTGCCCTGGGTATTGACGTTGACTGGAAGGCTGGCGGATGCAAAAGCGCTGTTGACAGCTTGAATCTCGGAAAAAATGGTTTTCAGATGACCGGCGATTTGATTGGTATTGGTTGCCGCGAAATATTCGCCTTGCCCATGAGTGGCCATGCTTTTGAGCAGTGCGGTCCAACCGAAACCTTTATGATTTGCCTCAGGGAGCACGTCGATGGTGAAGGTGTGCACACTTTGCGTTCCGGTCAGCCCCGTCACCCCCGCACTGAGATCGGCCGAAGCCAGGAAACGCGCCCACTCGTCACCCGCATTGGTATCGCTGCTGGCTGGATTAATCGAAATCTTAGTATCGTCCCCACCTGCGCTGGTTAGCCGCGTATTGGCAGTTTCGGTATCGTGGTCGTTGTCCTGGGCCGCGCCGTTGCTGATGTAAATGATGTAATTATTGGAGCAGGCAGAGGCAATCGGGCTGACGTAAGTTGTGCTGTCGGATGAAATAAAAGCATTGCCGGAAGCGGCGACAGCAGCGGAAACACCACCGGCTGTATTGTTCAAATAATCGCGTTTAATTTTGACACCTGAATAGGCCGCGCCCCCTTTGAAGTACAAGTAAGCCTCGTTCATGGTCAAACCGAGTTTACCCCCAGTGCTTTTATCGTCTCCTACATCCAGTGCATTGACCAAATTGGCGAGTGCGGTTTTATTGGCAGCGGTCATATTACGCACGGCAAAACGAACATAGCCGCCATCTATGATGCCATTCGCTCCGCCTGTTTCTGAGAACATCATCAGACCGACGTTAAAGCGCTCGTCAAGACTATTGACCAAAGTCACCAGTGCAGCTTTTTCGTCCGGGAACGGGGTATTCCAGTTCGCCGTGTTGTCGAGCACGATCAGTACATTCGGTTTGTCCACACTGCCGGATGATGAGCCGACGAAAAGATCGATATCCTCGGCCTGACTAACGGAGAAACAAAGGCTGGCAATCAGTGTCGCGCCGACTGACACCCTGTGACGCCATAGATTCGATAGGAAATTCATTTTCATCCTCCTAACTACACTGACTTTGCGCCAAGGTAGATTCCATACGTTTGTTGGCACCCTGATGCAGCGTGACCACGCCGCCACCACTTCCATCCTGCACGGTGGCAATGATTTCCCAGCGAGTTTCAGCACAAAGCGATTGGGCGCCGATCCCCATACTCGCACCTGCGACGCAAGCCGAATCGGCAGGGATAGTGAGTTCGCTGTTATTCAATACATGTATTTTGACGCACGAGGGTTTAGCAATATTTACGGTGTAATCGGCCGTCCCATCCTGACTGAGGTCCACGGTGATCACCCGTGCCTGGGGGTTGATCGTGAAGTCGATAGCCATGACCTGTTCCACCGCCAGATTGGCTGCGGCCAGCGCCTCGGAACGGTACTGCATATTGCCGGCCACTTTGAGATTGGTGAGGCTGAGCGACATGGTACCGACCACCAGAAGTGTGACCATGACCAGCATGACCAGCGAGATGATCAAGGTGGCGCCTTGCTGGCGATGAATATGCGGGCTCATAGGTGGTTGGGCTTTCTGGTGGCGGGATTGATCAGCCTGACCACCATGCTGAAAACATGCCGCTTGAAGCCTTTGTCGGCATTGGGGGGCGTCCAGGTTGTGGCGCCAGAGCCAAGGTTATAGATCTTGCTGTCGTTGTAGCCGGGCGTTGTTGAATCACTTCTCGCGACGATATACAAACGGACGGCGACAACCTGACTCCATTGGGTTGCCGTACAAGGCGAACAGGTGATGTAAGCGCCATCACCGATGCCGTCGTCGCCTGCGGTATCGAGCAAATACTCGACTTGCATGTTTTCGATGTCTTCTACCAAGGTATCCGCGGTGCGCGCGATTACCGGGCCACCAACACCATTATTGTCAAACTCGGAACGCGCCAATACCGGCCGGCCTTCGCTATTGCGAATGAAATAGATATAAGAGAGGAATTTCCGTTTACCGGCGGTTGTGGCGCAGTCCTTCAATGTGCGGTCGAACGCTGCGGCCGGCGCGTCATTGACCCGGCCAAAAACCAATTCATCCGATTGAGACGCGCATAGGGATGTCTGCAAATAGATCTTATCGTTGTTATCGTCTTCACAGTCTCCCACACCGGCGAAACATGTCTGAGCATGCCGCACAACGAGTACATCGGTGCCAGCTACCCGGTTAGTCAAGGGTGCATTGCATGCACCTGGCAAAGCAGGTTCGGTGTTGGTGGCGGGATCGGCGTTATATCCAGCCACGGGTAGAAGCAATACGTTGGCCTTGTTTACTTCATTCGCAGCCGCATCGGCAGTGCTGCCCCAAGTGGCCCACCCGGCACAGGGTTCAACGATGGCAGTCGGAACCAAAGAAGTTGGAACAAATTCGCCCCAGAACCCAGCATGCATCAATTCCTGTTGCATCAACTGCAAGGCAAAACGTCCGTTTTCTATCTGACTGTTGGTACGCTGAAATTCGGCACTGGTCGCAGCGGTGCGTGAGTAAATGGTGATCAGCAAAGCGGAAATTAGCAGGCCGATCGCCATGGCAATCATCAGCTCCATAATGCTGAAACCGTTTCCGCCAAGGATGAAACGATGCTGGTTGGGCAGCTGGCGCATCATGACACCTAGTATGTAAGCGGGTTAAAGGTGGCGATCGTCGTACTTACGTAACGGCGACAACGATCATCGCCGCTTGGACAACTGCCGTTGTAGGCGTCCGCCCCGCAGGTCACATTGGCGGGTGGCGCTTTCGTAGGAGATGCGCCTTGCCAGACAACCGTAACAATTACGTGCGACCATTCGGCGCCCGTTAGAGTGCCGGTCGCTTTTATGCAGCCTTTGGCGCCAATCATGGCGCCAACGTTTTCGTCACTTATAGTCTCTGCAGAACCCTTTAGGCTGTTACTCCATTCGCAGTAATCCAGTCGTTGACGAAATGTATTGGCAGGATTGGCTGCCACTTCTACACATTCGTCTGGTTGCACCGGACTCTCCCCTGTACCGAGCAACTGAATCCCCCCCCCACATTCATCGGTGTAATCGCATTGCCGGCTCTTGTTTGCAAGAATCCGATTTGCCATGTCTTCAACCAACAAGATCGCTTGTGTCCGTTGATAAGCCTCCATGTCAGCGACCTGCATCTTTGCCTGAAGTCCAGCCAATCCCAGCAACCCCAAGGCAACGATCACGATGGAGACAAGCACCTCAAGCAGCGAGGAGCCCAGATAATATTTTCTGGAAGTAAAGCGATGCTGTTTCATGGGTTCTTGAGATCGTTGTCAGGTTTACTTCCACTTAGCAGAAGGTGCTTTCACGCCCTGTCCGTCCAATGTCAGGTTTCCATCGCTGGCCTGCGCAGAGCCAACTACCGGGGTAGCCGTCAACGTAAAGGATGCTGCAGTAGCATCGGCGATCGTGACCGTATAAAACGGATCAATGTCACTTGGTTCGTTTGTGTATCCCAGTTTCGCCAACGTATCCGCGTAGGTGCGTGCGTCAAGAAGGTACTGCTGCTGTTTGTTGGCCAGTTCCATCATGAAAGACTCCACGGCAGATCGGCGGGCTCGCACCATGTAGTCCTGATAGGACGGAACTGCGATCGCAGCCAGAATGCCTGCGATGACTACCACGATCAACAACTCGATCAGGGTAAACCCGGTGGGACGCGCAATACGCGACTGAATCGTAGAGACTTTGTTCATCATTGGTTCCTTGTGCTACGAAGAACTACTTATCTTCTAATTGGTGAATTCAGCATCGACTACAAACAGGTGTGTCGCAAGCCGTGTTGCGACGAACGGTAAGTAGACCAGCACAAGTGGCGCTTCAGGCCCAACAGCACCTGGCGCTTCACGTCTTGCTGGCATCAATCAACATCGTGGAATGATGGGTTACTCACGTCGCCCACTTACACCTCGATACACGCGGTTCCGCATATCGGGCGCAAACCAAAAAGGCCCCGCCGAAGCGGGGCCTTTTCGCAAATAACGCCGGCGCTTACTTGTATAGCGTGGTGGCTTCGGTTTCCATCACTGGACGCTGACGCAGATCGCTGGTCATGATCACCGTGAAACGATGGTCCGACGGTGCCAAGGCTTTGGCGTTGACTCTCCATTCAGCTTTGGCGCCCGGTTCCAGCTTCGGCAGCGGTGCGAACTCGACACGGTTGCCGCCGACGGCCAGCGCGGTAGCGCCATCGCCGGAAACGAACTCCATCGCGCGTTCCAGTTCGGCCACGATACGTACGTTGATGTCGGTCGCCGTACCCTGGTTGGTCGCGGTGATGACATAAGTGGTGGTCTTGCCGACCTCGACCGGGTCGGTCAGGTCAACCACTTCGAGCAACACGGCCGGGATGCCGATGATCGCGGTCTTGGCTTGCGCGGCGGCATCGGCCGCACAGTAAGCGGTGGCGCGAGTGCTGGTCTCGATGTTGCCGACAGACTGGGGCTGCAGGCTGACCTTGACGGTATGCGACTGCTTCGGCGCCAGTTCAGGCAGATTCCAGACCACGCGACCGGTCCCGACTTGGCCATTGTTGGAAGCGCTGCTGGCGCTCGAACCGGCCGGCAACGTTTCTTCCACGACCAGATTGCGCGCAACTGCATCGCCGGTATTGGTGACGGTGATGTCGTAGTCCAGACCGCGGCCCAGGATCACGGTATTGGCTACTGCCTTCTCCACACGCAGCGCCGGCTCGGTGACCCGCGTGGCCGCCACGGCGTTGGCCTGCATGCCGGGTTCGGCGGCAGCGGAGGGATTGAAGGAATAGACGCCCGGCTTGGCGGCCATGACCGCAGCCTTGAATTCCTTGCTGGCGCCGGCGCTCAGGTCGCCCGCGGCCATCTTGTCGAGACCGTCTTTGAAGCTGACGCCTTCCGGCAGCGGCTGCGACAGCGTGGCATTGCGCGCAACGCCGGTACCCGTGTTGGCCAGCGTGTAGTTCAGCGGAATCGCATCGCAACGCATGACTTCGGCCGGGGCGCTGGCCTTCAAGCTCAACTCCGGCTTGACCACGTTGAAGGCCATGCAGGAAGCTTGCTCGTAGCTGGCAGACAAGCAGTTTTGCGCTTTGCCGGCATCGGCGACCTGGCCGTTGACATGGATTGTGCGGGAGGCATTGGCGTCGAGATCGCCCAGTTTCCAACGCAGCAACGTATCGCTGACACGTTCGGCATCGGGATTGGCGCCCAGCAGTTTGAAATTGCTGCTGCAGAGATCCTGCACAACTACGTCGCTCAGCTTGTTGGCGGTCAGGTTGGTTGCCTTGATGTCATAGCTGAACGGCTGGCCCGCCACGATTTCCTTCGGCGCCATGCGCTCGATCATCAACGCGCTGGTGGCACGCACGCCAGTGGGAAGGTACATCACCGAATCAAGTGTATTGCTGGTGATGACAACCGGTGCGGGAGCTGCCTTGACCACCGGAGCAGGTTTGGGCGCCGCCACGACGACCGGTGCCGGGGCGGGCTTCGCCACGGGTTTAGGCGCGGGTGCCGGTGCAGCAACGGCCTTCGGTTCGACGTTCACGCAAGCAGCGTCGAGGATGCCTTTTCCGGGACAACCGATCGTCTTGGTCTGGTCGGCACCAGTTGTCACCCCGGTCGGACTGGCGGGGTTGGAGGGGTTGTAATACGGCGCGGATTGCGCCTGAACCTGGGCGATACCAACGCTGAAAAGTGCAGCGACGAGGCTGGCAATGAGTTTTCGTTGCATGTGTTACTCCTTGGATAAAACCGGTGAGCGGTATTTGCTATGTTTCGAACGAATACTATATCGCGCAATGTCTACCGTTCAGAATTAAGTGATTCCCTGAATAAGATATCGGAATTTCTCAGAATAAGGGTTCCGTGCGTGTAATCCAGCACACCGGCTTCAACCCATAGACGAACTTGTCGATTTACGCTTTCGCGTGACACGCCGACCAGATTGCCGAGCTCTTCTTGCGAAAGTTTGAGGCCGATGGCAATGCCCGCGCTGGTCAGTTTGCCGTATTGCTGGCCCAGATTGATCAGGATGCGGGCCAGACGCGCCGGCAGGTTGAGGAAGCTGAGGTTGCCGACCATATCGTTGGTCGCACGCAAGCGACGCGACAGTCCAGCCAGCAACTTGAGCGCGACATGCGGATTGCGTTCCAGAAAAGGCAGGAAATCGCGGCGCCAAAGTACCAGAAAATTGCACGCATCCATCGTCGTCAGTGTCGCGCTACGGGTCTCGCCGTCGAGCAGCGCCATTTCCCCCATGACATCGCCCGGCTCGAGAATGCTGAGTATCGCCTCCTTGCCCTCGGCTGAAGTCAGGCTGACCTTGACGCGCCCTTCCAGCAGGATCAGCAGGTGGTCACCCGCCTCGCCTACCCGAAAAACAATGTGTTTTGCCGGATGCTTCACAACGCGCCCAAGTTGAATGATCGCATTGGCATCCTCATCGCTGAGGACGGAAAAAATCACGCTGCGTTCACGCAGTTTCTCGATATCCACCTGTGCATTCTTGAGCGATGCGGACACGAAGGATCTGGGTTCGACACGATGCGGGGTCTGGCTCATACCGGGAAGACTCTCGATGCTAAGGGTTGTTAGAACAATTCTATTGCCGCCCCCAGATGCCGTCAGTGCGTTAATTCACAGACAAGCGGGAAAGCGCGCGCTGGAAATCAGGCCAATCCACTGGCAACGGCTGGCTTTGATATGTCGGCTGCCGTGCGATTTGCTCGCGCAACGCGTCGATGCGTTCCTGGCTGGAAGGATGCGTGGCCCAAATACCGGGACCGTCCGTTTCGTGTTTAGCCATCCGCTCGAAAAAGGGCAACATGCCATCGGCCGAAACAGCGGCCCTGCGCAACATCACCAAGGCTTCGCTGTCGGCCTCACGTTCCAGATCCCGGCTGTATCCCATGTTGCCCAGTTCGGCCGCCATGTTCTCCCAGATGCCGCCGGATAAATCGCCCAATGCAGCCGAGAGGGCGGCCCGCCATCCCAGGGCATGGATGATATTGCGCAAGGTGTGGCGCTTTTCGACGTGGCTTGCCTCATGCGCAAGGATTGCGGCGAGTTCGTTGGCGTTTTGCGTTGCGCGAAGCAGACCGGTGTAAACGACGACATGGCCGCCGGGAAAAGCAAAGGCGTTGACCTGCGGTGAGTCGGCAACGTGGAATACGTAGCGATTGCGCGAGCCCGTCGTCACTCGCACGCCGATGAACTCGACCATCTCGCGCACCTCGCCGCGTTCGACCAGATTGAGAGAGGGACGCATCTGCTCGAAAGCCAGTTCGCCCAGCCGATCTTTCTGCGCCTGGGAAACCTGATCGGCCGCCCAATGGCTAACCGTATCGCCATAGATCCAGAACAGCCCAAATGCAACAACAGGCAGCAGCGCAATCGCAGCAAGCAACATCGCGCCGAAGCGAAACATGCGTCCCTTGTCGCCATGTTCCCGGCGTACCTTACGAAGTTCATCGGAAACCGCTGCCGGCGCCAGTTTGATGAACACCTCCACGGCATCCTCGCCCTGCAGCATTGCGGTCACCGGCCCGGACGGCGTATACCAGCTCAGCAGCCACTGGCGCCCATCGAAACCACCCGTCTTGAGACGCAGCTTGTCGCCCTGGATGGTGAACCAATGCCCTCTACCCTGGATGACCAGCACCGACTCCTCAAAATGCGCGCGCGCCTTGACCCCCGCTGGCGGCAAGCCGGGGCCGTAAAGCAGAACCTTGAATTCAGGGATGGGGAGCCGCATGTGGTGGAGCGATACAAAGACAACTCGAAATAATCCGTTGCCAGTCTAACGCGGAATAGACCCGCACCCGGCGAGCCCTGCCTCCTGGGCTAGAATGCCGTGCTTAATCAAGGTGCCTCAGCATGAAAACACAACTCCTCGAAATTTTTCGCCGTCGCCACGCCTGCCACTTGTTCCAAGCGGATCGCCCCATCCCCGCGGACGACCTGAATTTCATCCTGGAAGCGGGCAGATTGTCACCCTCCTCTTTCGGTCTTGAGCAATGGAAATTCGTGGTGCTGACCGCGCCGCAACACAAGCTGGCGCTACAGGCCGCCTGTTTTCAGCAGCCGCAGGTCGGCTCCGCCAGCGTCGTCATCGTGGTACTCGCCAAACTGGCCGAGATGGACCCGGACTCGGAATACCTGCGCAGGCTGATGGCACGCGAATATCCGGGCGAGGCACTGGCAGGCGCGCTGCAGAACTACCGTGGCTTCCATGCCGCCACCGACGTCAAGGCCTGGAGCGAGAACCAGTGCCATATCGCCGCCGCCAACATGATGACGGCCGCCGCCGGCATCGACATCGACTCCTGCGCCATCGGTGGCTTCAGCCCGGAAGAAGTTCGCCGCCTGCTGGAGATCGACCCGGCCCGCCATCATCCGGCACTGATTCTGACTTTCGGTTACTGCGCGCAGGCGCCCGGCGAAAAACTCCGGCTGCCCATGGCAGAACTGGTCGAATACCGCTGATCCCCGGAGTCCGTCGATGAGTGCCCGCCGCGCCTGGATCATGCTGGGCTGGCTGCTGGTTTTCACGGTGATCTATCTCTCGCTCACCCCGAAGCCGCCGCCGACCTCGATGTCGTTCGGCGACAAGATCGGCCATTTCGCGGCGTATGCCAGCTTGATGGGGTGGTGGCATCAGATCGACCGCAACGGCTATCGGCTGGCGCTGATCTTCGTTCTGATGGGACTGGCACTGGAAATTCTGCAGAGTCTGAGCGGCTTCCGCCAGGGTGACATCTTCGACATGGCAGCCAATACGACTGGAGTCGGTATCGGTTGGTTTGCCGCGCGTTTTGCAGCCGGCTGGAGCAACCGCCATCTCGCGCCATGAATGCTCGCCACGCCGCCCGCAGCGTACTGGCTGAAACCGACGTCGAGGCCAAACTGGCCGGCGCCGCACAGCTTTGGGCCGACTGGCAGGCCGAAGCGCTATCGGTCGATGATTCAGCCGACACGCCGCTCGGCCAGGCCGGCATCCCCGCCCGCCCGCAGCTGGCAGCGCCGGCCGACATGCCGCGGCGTCAGCTGAACGGCCGCGAGAACCATGCCGCGCTGATCCATGCGCTGGCCCATATCGAATTCAACGCCATCAATCTGGCGCTGGATGCGGTGCAACGTTTCAGCGATCTGCCGCGCGATTTCTATCGCGACTGGCTGCAAGTTGCGGCGGAAGAGGCCTATCACTTCCGGCTGCTGCGCGATCATCTGCGCAGTCTGGGCAAGGACTACGGCGACCTCCCGGCGCATGCCGGCCTCTGGGAAATGGCGACAAAGACCGCGCATGACCCGCTCGCCCGCATGGCGCTGGTGCCGCGCCTGCTGGAAGCACGCGGACTCGACGTGACGCCCGACATCCAGCGCAAATTGCGCGGCTTCGGCGACACCGCCGGCGCCGACATCCTGAACATCATCCTGCGCGACGAAATCGGCCATGTCGCCGCCGGCGACCGCTGGTTTCGTTTCTTGTGCGCGCAACGCGGGCTTGTTGCCGAGGCCGCATTTCAAACCTTGCTCGCCACGCCGGGCGTACCCCGGCCAAAGCGGCCGTTCAACCAGGCGGCGCGGCTGGCAGCCGGCTTCAGCGCGCAAGAGCTGGCCGAACTCGACCCAGTCCGAAACCCGGACAAACATGTCGCCAATTCGCCTTGCCCGGGGCAGACCGGGCGGGCATAATCCCGCCCCGTTTTGCAGTTTTATTTCCCATATCTTTCATTGAGTTAGTGAGCCGCATGTCTCACCCGACGGCATCAAATCTCCTCACCCGCACCAGCCCCGCCCTCCCCATCGATTGGTATTTCGATCCGAAGATTTACGCCCTGGAACAGGAACTGCTGTTCAAGCGCGGCGCCAACTACGTCGGCCATGAACTGATGACACCCGGCCAGGGCGATTTCCAGGTGCTCGACTGGCTGCATGGCGGCGGCAAGATGCTGGTCAATAACGCCAATGGGATCGAACTGCTGTCCAACGTCTGCCGGCATCGCCAGGCCCAGATGTTGCAGGGGCGCGGCAATGCGCAGCACATCGTCTGCCCGTTCCACCGCTGGACTTACGATAGCCAGGGCCAGCTCATGGGGGCGCCGCATTTCCCCAACAATCCCTGCCTGCACCTGAACAAGTCGCTGCTCGACAACTGGAACGGTCTGCTATTCGCCGGCCCGCGCGACATCCATACCGACCTGGCCAAGCTGGGCGTGGCCGCCGACATGGATTTCGCCGGCTTCGTTTACGACAGCACGCAGATCACCGAATACAAGTTCAACTGGAAAACCTTCATCGAGGTTTATCTGGAGGACTACCACGTCGTGCCCTATCACCCCGGCCTCGGCAACTTCGTCAACTGCGACGAGTTGAAGTGGGAATACGGCGAGATGTATTCGGTGCAGACCGTCGGCATCAACAACCATCTCGCGCAACCCGGCAGCGCCGTTTACAACCGCTGGCACCAGCAGGTAAAGCGTTATCGCGACGGCAAAGACCCGGCGCACGGCGCCATCTGGCTGACCTATTACCCGGCGTTGATGGTGGAGTGGTATCCGCACACGCTGGTGGTCAGCAACATCGTTCCGACCGGCGTCGATACCTGCCTCAATGTGGTCGAGTTCTACTACCCGGAAGATGTCGCGCTATTCGAACGCGAATTCGTCGAAGCGGAACAGGCCGCCTACCGCGAGACTGCGATCGAAGACGACGACATCTGCTACGGCATGCAGAACGGCCGCAAAGCCCTGTACGAACAAGGTATCAGTCAGGAAGGCCCGTACCAGTCGCCGATGGAAGACGGCATGGTGCACTTCCACGAATGGCTGCGGCGGATGATCGAACCGCACCTCTGATAGCGGATTGCGTGGCGCATTACAGCCCGACCAGCTGTGCATGCAAGCCGCGTTTCTGGAACTGGTGCATGACACTGTTGGATCTGGCGACCGTCGAGTCGTATGCCAACATCATCAAATGAGGGAGCTTGGGGTTATGGCCGACCGCCACCACGCCCCAATCTTCGCGAATTGCATCTTCCAGCGTTTGCAACGCGCGTTCATTCAGATTTTCGTTCACGTGGATAATGACATCTGCGATTGCATCGTTCATGACAGCTTCCTTGCTACGTTTAAATTTAATCAACCAAGTGGCTGAAATCGCAATATAGATGTAGAAAACATATTGTCGACAAAAACAATCGGGTATTAACCTCACTCGCAGTGGTTTCACGAGGTAACCTTGCAAATGCCATGGTGTCCATGACCCCCTCTCCATTCACCGCAACGATCGCCGCACCGTTTGGCGCGCTGGGAATACGCATTGCCGAAGACACGCTCATCGGCCTCGAATTCATGCCGCCCGGCACGCCGATCTCCACCTCTCCGCTGCCGTTGATCGAGCAGGTCATGGCAGAACTTGACGCCTATTACGCCGATCCCGGCCATCGTTTCAACTTGCCCCTGGCGCCGAGCGGCACGGATTTCCGCCGCCGGGTCTGGCATGCCTTGTCGAACATACCGGCCGGCCAGACCCGGACGTACGGCGAGATCGCATCCGAACTCGGCAGCGGCCCGCGCGCGGTCGGCCAAGCGGTAGGCGACAATCCGCTGCCCATCGTCATTCCTTGCCATCGCGTCATTGCCGCGGACGGCGGCCTCGGCGGCTTCATGCACAGCCGCACCGGTTACTCGCAGGACATCAAGCGCTGGCTGCTGCGGCATGAACACGTCCTCTGACGCGGCCTTCACCGCCGAGCTGGATCGCTTCTGCGACGCGCTCTGGCTGGAGGACGGCCTGGCGCCGCGCTCGCTGGAGAGCTATCGGCGCGATCTGACTCAGTTGTTCACCTGGCTGGAGCAAAAGAACATCGCGCCGGAACGGGCACAACGCAGCGACATCGAACTCTTCCTCGCCCACCGCACCTTCGACGAACACATTGCCGCGCGCAGCCTGGCCCGTCAGCTCACCGCCATCAAGCGCTATCAGCGCTGGCTATTGCGCGAAGGTCGGCGCGAGGACGACCCCACCCTCACCGTCGATCCGCCGCGGTTGCCCAAGACCTTGCCGCAAACGCTGTCGGAAGCCCAGGTCGAAGCCTTGATCGACGCCCCCGACGTGAATACGCCCTACGGCCTGCGCGACCGCGCCATGCTGGAAGCCTTGTATGCCGCCGGCTTCCGGGTTTCCGAACTGGTCGGCCTGCCGCTGGCCGCGGTCAGTCTCACCGATGGCGTCGTGCGCATCATGGGTAAGGGCAGCAAGGAGCGGCTGGTGCCGCTGGGCGAAGATGCGCAGGACTGGATCCAACGTTACGCCCTGGAGGCCCGCCCGCTATTGCTGAAGGGGCGCGGCAGCGAAGCGCTGTTTGTCACCGAACGCGGCAGCGCGATGACGCGGCAGATGTTCTGGTACACGATCAAACGCCACGCCAAGACCGCCGGCATCGAAGTCAAAAAACTCTCGCCGCATACCCTGCGCCATGCCTTCGCCACCCATCTGCTCAACCACGGCGCCGACCTGCGCGTGGTGCAGATGTTGTTAGGCCACGCGGATATCGCGACGACGCAGATTTACACCCACGTCGCCAAGGAACGCCTGAAGGCCCTGCACGCCCAACACCATCCGCGCGGGTAGGAAATCAACCACGTCGGTAAGTCACGAAGTGATAGCCCAGCCCCTCCGGGCTGAGCTGCGCCTGCCGCGCCACCTCATGCCAGTCGCTGCCGGGCAATTCCGGAAAATGCGCGTCGCCGTCGAATTCGGCCTGGATTTCGGTCAGATACAAGCGGTCTGCACGCGGCAAAACCTGCGCGTACAACTCGGCGCCGCCGACGAAAAAGATTTCCGGATCATCGCCACACGCGGCAAGTGCGGCAGCGATGGAAGTCGCGGTGACGCAGCCATCGGCGCGGTAATCGGCATTCCGCGTCACGATCACCGTAGTGCGTCCTGGCAGCGGCTTGCCGATGGACTCATAGGTTTTGCGCCCCATGACGATGTGATGCCCCATGGTCAGCGCCTTGAAGTGCTGCAAGTCGGCCGGCAAACGCCAGGGCAAGGTGTTGTTGATGCCGATGACGCGATTGCGCGCCATGGCGACGATGACATTGATGTTCTGCATGAGTCGTTCAAATCCGCGTCAAACCGCCACCGGCGCCTTGATGCCGGGATGCGGATCGTAGTTTTCCAGCGTGAAGTCGTCGTACTTGAAAGCGAAGATATCGGTCACCGCCGGATTCAGGCGCATGCTCGGCAGCGCGCGCAGGTCGCGGCTGAGCTGCAGCTTCACCTGTTCCATATGATTCAGATAGATGTGCGCATCGCCCAGGGTATGCACGAAATCGCCCGGCTGCAGGCCGGTGGCCTGCGCCATCATCAGGGTCAGCAAGGCGTAGCTGGCGATGTTGAACGGCACGCCGAGGAAGATATCGGCACTGCGCTGATAAAGCTGGCAGGACAACTTGCCATCCGCCACATAGAACTGGAAAAACGCATGGCAGGGCGGCAATTTCATATTCTGGATTTCGCCGACGTTCCAGGCCGAAACGATGATGCGACGGGAATCCGGATTGCGCTTCAAGGTCTCGACCACCTCGCTGATCTGATCGATATGGCGACCGTCGGCGGCCGGCCAGCTGCGCCATTGGTAACCATAGATCGGGCCGAGATCGCCGTTGGCATCGGCCCATTCATCCCAGATCGACACGCCGTTCTGTTTCAGATAAGCGATATTGGTATCGCCCTGCAGGAACCAGAGCAATTCGTGCACGATGGATTTCAGATGCACTTTCTTGGTGGTCAGCAGCGGGAAGCCTTGACTCAAATCGAAACGCATCTGGTGGCCGAACACGGAAATCGTGCCGGTGCCGGTGCGATCGGATTTTTCAGTGCCATGGTCGAGCACATGCTGGAGCAAATCGAAGTATTGCCGCATCAAACGCCTTCCTTGAGCAGGTGCTGATACACCAGGTTCATGATGATCAGGCGCTGCGATTGCTCCAGTTCGCCGAACTGCAAGCCGAACACGTTCATGCGCTTGCCCTGTTCATCGTCTTCTTCGCCGACGGCGCGGATCACCGCCGGGGTTTTCACATATTCCTCCATATCGCCCAGCATCACCTTGAACGACAGCCAGATGGTCTGATCCTTAACGCCGATTTTCATCGGCGAGTACATGCGCGCCCCACCGACGCTGAGGTCGATGATCTTGCCGGCGCCGCTCTGGCGACCTTCCTCGTTTTCATGCACGGCCACGATGATGTTGGCCGGCGCGCGCATGGCCTTGCGAATGCGCATGGCCTGGACGCTGTCGGGATAGGACAGGTGCAGATAGGGAAACGGCTGCAATTGCGATTTCAGAATGCGCGCCTTGAACGCGCAGACATTCAGGCCGGAGAACGCGCGCACCAGGTAAGTCTGGCCGTCGCGCACGAAGATCAATTTGCCGTCCACCACCGGTGCGGTGACCAGCAGGCTTTTCGGCTTCATGACGCCGATCACGTGGACCGAAAACCGTTCGGTCTGGCCTTCCAGCAACGGCTGCAGTTGCAGTGCATCGCCCGGCATCAACTTGACGGCATCGAAACTCAAGGTTTCGCCCTGCGGCTTGCCACCAGCCTCGGCAGGCTTTTCATCGGAGCCATCGCTGCCACCAACGCCTTTCGGTCGGTTCCGTTCGCGGTACAGCCCTTTCTGCATCAGCACATCGATCTGATGATCGCTGGTCACGATCACGCCACGATTCAGCAGCAGGTTGCGTTCGGCATCGTAGGCGGCGAAAGGCAAGGGCTTGCCCAACTCGATATCCGTTCTCCGCACCGGTATCAGGAACTGGTCTTCAGCCATCCGTGTTCATCCTTTCAAATCGGCGCTTGGGCAGGCCGGCATTGTATGACGCACATCACAGGACATCAGGGTTAATGCAACGTGCTTTTGCCGAGTTCACTCAGGATATCCAGCAGCAGATTGCGGCCGAGCGCGCCCATTCCCTTCGACAGGATCTCGAAATCGCGCTCGCCGTTGACCAACCGCCGCATGACGCCGCCGAGGCGCGCCATATCGCCGCCGGCGCGCACCATCTGCTCGGCCATGTTGGCCAGCGCCGCCAGCGCCTGCGCATCGCCGCGCGCGCTGGCGGCGATCATCGCGGCCAGGCCGGGTGCGGCGGCGGCGGCATCGGGCTTCTTGTCGAGCGGCGGCAGCGTCGCCGGGTTGCTGAGGCCGCGCAGGACGGCATCGACGACGATGCGATCTTCGTCATCCAGGCCGAGCTTGACCGACTCGTCGCGCTTGCCATCGACAACCATACGCAGCGCCCGCACCAGCGCGGCCCAGCCCTGCTGCTCGGCGGCGGCCAGGGTTTGCATCAGTTGCGGCAGTTGCGCACGCGCTGTTTCCGATCCGCTCAGCGCGTTGACCACGGCATGGATGAAAGGCGCATGCATTTGCAGCACCTGTTCCACGGCATCGGGTAGTTTCGCCATCATTCGTTTCCTGTTTCAAATTTCAGTCTTTGCCAGCGCCCATCCAGCAAACCCTCGAGCGGGCGGTAGCTGCTTTTGTAAGCCATCTTGTGACAGGCCTCGATCCAATAGCCGAGATAGACGTAAGGCAAGCCGATTTCCTGCGCCAGTCGAATCTGGGTGAGCACACCGAATGCGCCCAGACTGCGTTTTTCCAGGTCTGGATCGAAAAAGGTGTAGACCGCCGACAGGCCGTCGACCAACTTGTCGACCAGGGCCACCATGACCACTTCGCCGGCCAGGCTGAATTCGGCGAGGACGCTATCGACCCGGCTTTGCAGCAGGAAAGCGCAGAATTGTTCGCGGTCGTCCTGATCCATGCCGCCGCCGGCATGGCGCGTCGCCTGATAACGCCGGTACAACCGGTAATGCGCCTCGTCGAACACGAGGGGACGCAAACTCAGACTGAGATCCGCGTTACGGCTCAAGCAGCGGCGCTGGCTCCGGCTCGGTTCGAATTCCGCGACCGGCACGCGCACCGAGACACACGCCCGACAGGTATCGCAGCGCGGCCGATAGACATGCTGACCGCTACGCCGGAAGCCGAGCCGGACCAGTTCGCTGTAGATGCCGGTGTCGATCATGTTGCCCGGCGCCGCGACTTGCGAGCGCGCCTGCCGCTCCGGCAGATAACTGCACGGGTACTGTGCCGTCAGATAAAACTGCAGGCGGAAGATGGGCAGGTCTTTGGCGAAACTCATGTCAGTTGCTCCACCACGCATCGCGCGATTCGCGTGGAGCGCCGGCCTCTGGCCGGCTTGCCGGCGGGACGCCGGCGCTCCCGATGGCTACGCGTGGTAATGGACGTTTCATGTCAGCGGATGCTGCGCCAATGCGCGCCAGTCGGACAAACCGGAGCGCACGGTATGGCGCTCCAGCAATTCGGCAAACTCGACGCGAGGGATCTCGCGCGCACCGAGCGAGGCCAGATGCGCGGTGTTCATCTGGCAGTCGATGAGCGCGAAATCATGTTCCCGCAGCCAGCTGACCAGATGCGCCATGGCGATCTTGGAGGCGTCGCTCTGGCGCGCAAACATCGATTCGCCGAAAAACACGCGGCCGAGGGCGACGCCGTACAAGCCGCCCACCAAGGTTTCGCCGTTGGCGTCGATACGCCAGGTTTCAATCGAATGCGCATGGCCCGCCTCATGCAACGCGGCATAGGCCGCGATCATCTGCTCGCTGATCCAGGTGCCGCTGCCGTTGCCGTCGAAACCGTCGCGCGGCACCGCGCATTCCCGCATCACCCGGGTGAACGCCGTGTCCACCCGCACGCTGTAATCGGCACGCGCCAGCCGTTTCTTGAGCGAACGCGACAGTTTGAATTCGGCCGGAAACAACACCATGCGCGGGTCCGGCGACCACCACAGGATCGGTTCGTCGTCGTTGTACCAGGGAAAAATCCCGCGCCGATACGCCGCCAGCAGGCGTGGCACGGACAAATCGCCGCCGGCAGCCAGGAGTCCGTTGTATTCCCGCGATGCGCGCTGCAGCGGTGGGAACGGGTCGTTGCCGTGGAGCCAGGGAATCACTTCCGGATGGATCTCGAATCAGGCGCGCAATTTCTCAGCCAATGCACGCAGCGCCTGGCCGCGATGGCTGATGCCATTTTTGACTTCCATGCTGAGCTCGGCGCCAGTCTGGCCGAACTCGGGCAGCAGGAAATACGGGTCGTAGCCGAAACCGCCGTCGCCGCGCGGCGTATCGATGATTTCGCCGTGCCAGGCGCCTTCCGCGATGATCGGCTGCGGATCGTCGGCATAACGCACGTAAACCATGACGCAGTAGTAATGCGCACGCCGGTTGGCTTCGCCTTGCAGGGCTTCGATCAGCTTCTGGTTGTTGCGTTCGTCCGATTTCGGCTCACCGGCGTAGCGCGCGGAATACACGCCCGGCGCGCCGTTCAACGCATCGACGCAGATGCCGGAATCGTCGGCCAGCGCCGGTAGGCCGGTATGCGCGGCGGCATGACGCGCCTTGGCGATGCAGTTTTCGACGAAAGTCACATGCGGCTCCGGACATTCCGGTACGCCGAAGGCGCCTTGCGGCATGGCTTCGAAATCGAGCGGTTCCAGAATGCGTGCGATTTCGCGCAGTTTGCCGGCGTTGTTGGAGGCGATCACGACTTTCTTCATATCAAGACTCCAGCGCCGCGCTTTGCGCAGCGATCAATTCGCGGATGCCCTTCTCGGCCAGATCGAGCAGCGCGTTCAGTTCGGTGCGCGTGAATGCGGCGCCTTCAGCCGTGCCCTGCACTTCGATCAGGCCGCCGGCGCCCATCATCACGACGTTCATATCGGTGTCGCAGGCGACATCTTCAGCGTAGTCCAGATCGAGCACCGGCATGCCTTGCCAGACGCCGACCGAGATGGCGGCGACGTGATCGCGCATCACATTGGCCGGCAGTTTGCCCTGCGCGACCAGCCAGTTGATCGCGTCCTGTACGGCGACCCAGGCGCCGGTGATGCTGGCCGTGCGGGTGCCGCCATCGGCCTGCAACACGTCGCAATCGACATGGAGGGTGCGCTCGCCGAGTTTTCCCAGATCGACGGCGGCGCGCAGGCTGCGCCCGATCAGGCGCTGGATCTCCTGGGTGCGGCCGGATTGCTTGCCGCGCGCGGCCTCGC
>JASJPG010000035.1:0-2591 GCA_031426815.1 Hydrogenophilaceae bacterium | reverse complement strand
CTCGGTACACCGGCCCCGCAACGGGGGGTTGAAATGCTTCCAAGGCGCGATTGTTGCGGACTTCGCGCCTCGGAAGGCGCTCCTACGACACCAGCAACAGCGGATTCGGCCTGTTAGTCCGCTTCGCTCTCGAACCCCGCTTGCGCCAGTTCCGCCGCGCGCAGCACGGCACGTGCCTTGTTGCGGGTTTCCTGCCATTCGTTTTCCGGTACCGAATCGGCGACGATACCGGCGCCGGCCTGGACGTAGAGCATCTTGTCCTTGACCACGGCGGTGCGGATGGCGATGGCGACATCCATGTCGCCGTTGAAGCCGACATAGCCGACCGCGCCGGCGTAGACGCCGCGCTTGGACGGTTCCAGTTCGTCGATGATCTCCATCGCCCGCACCTTGGGCGCGCCGGAAACCGTGCCGGCCGGGAAGGTGGCGCGCAGCACGTCCATCGCGTTGAGGCCGGGTTTCAGCTTGCCCTCGACGTTGGAGACGATGTGCATGACATGCGAATAGCGCTCGATGCCCATGTTCTCGGTGACCTTGACGCTGCCGGTTTGGGAGACGCGACCGGCATCGTTGCGGCCCAGGTCCATCAACTGGACGTGTTCGGCGCGCTCTTTCGGATCGGCCAGCAGTTCCGCTTCGAGTCGTTCATCCTCTTCCCGCGTCGCGCCGCGCGGACGCGTGCCGGCGATGGGCCGCACGGTAACGCGCTTGTCGTCGGGATGGTTGGCATCGCCGGCACCTTCCAGACGCACCAGGATTTCCGGCGAGGAGCCGACCACATGGAAGCCGCCCATGTCGTAATAGAACATGTAGGGCGACGGATTCAGGCCGCGCAACGCGCGATAAAGCGAGAGCGGATGCGCATAGAACGGCTGGCTCATGCGCTGCGACAGCACGACCTGCATGATGTCGCCGTCGAGGATGTATTGCTTGGCGCGTTCCACCGCAGACTTGAAAGCGTCCTCGCCGAACTCGGAAACGGCGGCGTCGCCATTGCCTTTGACGTCGCGCGGCGGAATCGCCGGCCGCTGCAACTGTCGGGTCAATTCGGCCAGGCGGCGGTGCGCTTTCAGGTAAGACTGGTCTTCCAGCGGGTCGGCATAGACGATCAGGGTCAGCTTGCCGGACAGGTTGTCGACCACCACCAGCTCATCGGTGAGCATGAGCAGGATGTCGGGCGTGTTGATCTTGTCCGGTTTGCGCGCGGCGGCCAGGCGAGATTCGATATAACGCACCGTGTCGTAACCGAAATAGCCGCACAAACCGCCCGGAAAGCGCGGCATGCCGGGCACCGGCGCGGCCTTGAAGCGGGCCAGGAAGCTTTCGACGAAGGCGAGCGGATCGTCGTGATTGCCCTGCTCGACCGGCAGACCGTTGGTCTCGATGCTGGCGAAGTGGCCATGCACGCGCAGCACGGTCTTGGCCGGCAGGCCGATGAAGGAATAGCGCCCGAAGCGCTCGCCACCGACCACCGATTCGAGCAGATAGGAGTACGGCTCGTTGGCGAGCTTGAGGTAGATGGACAGCGGCGTATCCAGGTCGGCCGGCAACGGCTTGATGACCGGGATGCGGTTGTAGCCTTGGCGCGCCAGATTGTTGAATTTGTCTTCGTTGAACATGATCAATTTCCGGGAAACGTGAAGAGTGAAGCGGGAAAGGAGACGCTGGGCTCAACCCCGCCATCGCGCAGACGCGCGCTTGGCTTTTCTGGTTTCCGGAAAATTCGGGATCATTTCTTCACGATCATCTTGGCGGCGTCGGCCAACGTCGGCACCACCGCGTCCAGGTCCAGCTCGGCAACCGGCCGGCCACGGTTATAACCATAGGGTACGCAGAACACCGGGCAACCGGCCGCGCGCGCAGCCTGGGTATCATTGAGCGAATCGCCGATCAGCAACAGCTCGTCGGGCTGCACATCGAATACCTGGCAGGCGTGCAGCAACGGCAACGGCGAGGGCTTTTTCTCCGGCAAGGTATCGCCGGAAAGGATCAGTTCGAAGAAATCGAACAGGCCGGAGTCTTTCAGCAAAGGATGCGTGAAGCGCGCCGCCTTGTTGGTGATGCAGGCGAGCCGATAGCCGCCGATCTGCATGGCCTGCAAACCTTCGATCACGCCGGGGAAAACCCGGCTCTTGCGGGACACGTGCTCGCCGTAATGCTGTTCGTAACTGGCGAGGGCTGTCTTGAACAGCGCCGGGTCCGGCTCGGCCTGCATGTCGCGGGTCAACGAGCGTTTCACCAGACGCGAGACGCCGTTGCCGATGTAGGTCTTGATCTCGGCCAGCGGGACCGCCGGCAGCCCCAGGTCGACCAGCATCGCCTCGGCGGCATCGGCCAGGTCTTCGGCGGTATCGAGCAGCGTGCCATCGAGATCGATGACGACGGCTTTGACGGGAAGAGGGAAATTCATCTGGATATGCGCTGCGGGACGCGCCGGGCGCGCCCCTGCAGTCCTCAGGCCTTGGCCAATTCCGCGCGCATTGCGGCAACAACCGTGTCGTAGCGGTTCGGGTCGGTTTCCTTGGCGGCGCCGAAGATGGCGGAACCGGCAACGAAGGTATCCACGCCGGCCTTGGCCACTTCGCAGATGT
>JASJPG010000034.1:0-133311 GCA_031426815.1 Hydrogenophilaceae bacterium | reverse complement strand
GGTGGACGTTTGCCGCTCAGAAGTTTGGGCAGTGAATTGGTGTCACGGATTCAGGTTACCCTTCGCCAAGTACCAAGTATTCGGAGACATCCTGCGTGGCCGGCATCACCCATTCGGGTGTGATGATGCGGCTGTTTCCTGTCCCTTTCAGGCTAATCGAGCGCGGTCAGCAGTTCAAAAAATGGCAATGGATTGACGTCCTGGTCGAGAAGGCTCCGGCCGATCATCGTCGGGAAAGCCACAAAATCTGCGTGGACACGATCAATTGCCACGAGACCATTGAAACCAAGCGCAACTGGACTGATCGTTTACCGTGGATCGACAAGATTCCATCATTCACGAATTTCGAGGATGTCGAATCAAGCCGACTAGCTCATGGCTATACGCTGGCTCTGCTGCGCCCAAAGCGACTTGATGAGTTGGTTATTTCAGACGCGGATCGTCCTGACTGGACAGACGATGAGAAGGCAATCTTGCTGAGAGATGAGATGCAGGGAAATCTGTTCACGGAAGCGGAGGCCCGTCAGCACGTCAAGGAACTTCGGAAAGTTCCCTATGACTTCCATTACCGATACGTTTGCGACACGCCCAATGGCGAGAAAGTTTTCCGCCACAAGATTATCGATTGGGAGGCCGGTGCACTTTTCTGGAACTGCCGAAAGAGTCACGGCAAAGGATGGGAGGCCCCATTTCGCGCCAAACTTGGCGAGCAACTACCGGAAAGGGATTTGATGTTTCTGATGGGCAACCAGCATCGGTTTCCGCATCAATGGCTCATCATCAGTGTGATCTACCCGCCTAAGCAAAAACCAACACCGACTCCCCAGGACAGTTTTGATTTTTGAGGTCGCTGGCCTGAAGGTGCTGGACGCGGGCATGAGTCTGCTGTTTCACCGCATTAGCCACCATCGTGCGGTGACAGAAGTTGTAATCGGCCTCGTAGCAGAGCAATGCGCAATTGGAGGTTGTCGCCAGCGTTGACAACTCGGCGACCGCTTCATCCTGTGACGCCAGATATTTCAGGAAGCCTTCGGTGTAGCGCTTCCAGTTCCCGTCCTCGCGGTACCGATCCCGGATCGGCTTCGGGCAGCCCAGCGCCACCATATGGACGTACTCGCGCCCGGAGAGATTCAGGGCAGCCTCGAGCGACTTCTTGGAAAACCCCGGTTTGCGGGACAATGGCATTTCACGAACGTCGACGACGGTTTCGATGTCGTTATCTGCCAGCAGCGACATGAACCCATCAATGTCAAGACCTTCGTAGCCAATTGTGTAGATTTTCATTGTCGCCGTCCTTGTGAATTTGAAGTTTAAAGGAGTCTTGCTCTGAGCAAAACTCTTGATACGATTATGGGTTTGTCAATCGGCTTGGCCAGTCGAGCAAGCTACCTCCTGCTCCATCAGGTCTTACCTGAGCAGTTCAGCTTCCGCCTCGCGTCTAGCGGCCAACCCGGGAAGCACCCTCCCACCGCCTCGAACCCATCGTCTGATTTCGCTTGCCACTTGCGCCCAGTCCCGTTGATTGATCCGCCGCCGAAGCGTCGACGTCTGCAGGCGCCCAGCACCGAGGTTAAACGTGAAGTCGACGATGGCTGCGAGTCGCCCCTCGGGCTCGGTGGCCAACACCGGGCAGTAGTGCAGCGTGGCGTTCAGCGCCGTTACCAGATCCCGTGCCAGATAGATCTCAGCCTCGGCCACCGTGATCGGCGGGTGCTTCGGATCACAGAGATGCCCGTACCCGATCGTCCAATAACCCGCAGGGCAGACATACGGGTGCGCCCGCCGCAGCGGGTCCGACTTCGGCACCTGATGAAACCCCTCAAATCGCTTAGCCAGATCGATGGCCGCCTGTGGCACCTGCATCACCGCATCCGATCGAACACGCGTCCGAGAAACCAGAAATTCAGCACTCCGGCCCATAACGCCTGATCGGCATCTGTCCAGGCATGAACGACCGCCACACTCCACAGCGCCCCGCCATTGATGGCTGCCGCGAAGGCCGCCGTTTTGGCCGCGCAGTACAAGGCCATGAACCAGTAGGTGATTACCGGCCGCACGCTGGACGAGATCGCATCTGCCCAAGCCACTCCAGTTTTTTCACCCTGGTTGCGCACGGCATCGCGCAACGCCTCGATGGCCCCGGTGTTCCAAGCCGCCTCGGCACTTGCCCCGATCTCGGCCATGCGCTGCGCCCCCCGAATCTTCTCGAATTCCAGCGCCTTGTCCTGCATCGCCAGTTCGTGACCCCGTTCGCCCTTGCGATCCAGCCACTTCAGCACCTCGGGCGCGAGCCGGAAGGCCCCGCCCAGCAATCCACCCAGCAAGGTCTCGATCATGGCGCGCTCCCGAAGATCTTCAGTTTCAGGACGGTTCCAGCGACGACCGCCAAGACCAAGCCGGTGATCAGCATCTTCACAATGGTCAGGCCAGCGGTCTTCTTGGCCTCATTGAAAGCATCGAGCAGATTGCGCAGCTCTCGGATGTCGTGGGCGGCGTCTTCACCGTCCAGACCCACGCTATGCAGGGCGGATTTCGCGCCCCGCGCGGCGGCGCATTCCAGCAATTTCTCCAGTTCATCCTGGGGTAGCGTCACGGCCTTGCGCCGCTCGATCAGGGGTTCAGTCATGTTTCAGTACTCCATAAAACGCGAAACCCGCCTCAAGGGCGGGTTCCAGGGATGGGAAATAATTGGGTGTTACTGGGTGTTCTGTTGGGTGCCGGGCGGTTTGCCAGGGAAGGCGCCGTGGGGCCGCCTGGCATGGTCGCCGGCATCCTTGTTGGCGTTCTGCCGCAGATACTGGCGCATCGCACGGGCACTGCGGCCTGGATTGAAGCCGGACAGCTCCATGCTGTCGTGAGTGTCGATCAACGCCACCAACGTGTCCTTGTCCTCGCCTGCCGGCAGGCCATCGATGACCGGCTGCATGCGTTCCTTGAATGTGCTCATGGGTTGTCTCCTTCAGACGGGATAGATGTGTCGGGCCACCGGTGCGCGGGTGGCCATGCCGTGGCGGACCAGCACGCGGTCGCCGATCGCCAGGACATCGAGGGAGCGCGCCGTCACCGACCCGCGCTCCGTGGCCACGCGCACTAGATTTCCGTTGAATCCCACCACCGCACCGATTAGGGTGGCGTCCGGGGCGATCAGGCGGCTGAGTTCCTGTAGCGGGAAAGTCATCGCGGCTGCTCCAGGTTGAGTCGGGTATCGATGGCCGCCTCGGTCACCGTGATCTGGATGCCGGTGATCTTGGCCAGATAGGCGCTGGCGGTGGACGGGTCGGTCGCCTCGACGATCTGGCCGAGCCGGAATCCAGGCCGGAAGACCACTTCCAACTCGACGTGGTTGAACGCATGGGCATGGGCGTCCATCTCTGCGATACCCCGCGCGAGCAAGGACTCGTCCGACAGCAGCGGCTCGACGATGGGCGTGCCCTCGCGCAATCCATCCCCGCGATAGACCTCGAGGATCATGTTGCACTCCCCTTGATCAGGGCGAGGATGCTGAAATCAGTTTCCCCGTTGAGGGAAGCGGGCGAAGCCAAGGCATAGACCTCGGCCTGGGCCTCGTAAGTGACCTTGGCCACGCCCACGCCCTTCACGGCGGATTTCACCGTCACCTTGTCGGCCTGGAGGGTGATGCTGCCCAAACTGCGTCCATACCAGACCGATGTGCCGATTCCCGCCCGGGCTGGCACGCTGAGACTGGCTGCATCGGTTTCTTCGAACATCAGTTCGTCGGTGACCGTCACAGTTGCGGTACCTTGGTCGGACAGCGAACCCGCCGAGCAGATCGTCTCGGTGATGCTGACGTTGTCCGATTTGTAGACGAGGATGTAGACCGTCTCGCCCGGGCTGAACGACGTTTTCCCGGCATTCAAGCCCTGCGGCCGGGCATCCACTTCGGCGGATAGATGCCCCTCGCTGGCACCCTGGCCGTCAGGGCTACCAAACTGCACGCGGATGGTGGCATTGGCCATGCATTACTCCTTCAAGCGTCGACCAGGATGAACTGGACTTCCTCGGCGGCGGCGAGCGTGACGCGCCAGTCGAGGGATGTAGTGGTGTAGGTGAGATCGAGCAGGCTGTAGCCAGGCACCGCCGCGACGAGCGATTGGCTGTCCGCCGTCACGGCCCCGAGATCGGTGTGCTGCCAGGTTGCGCGGCTGATGGCGCTGACCGGGTAGCGAGTGCTCGCCCGACCTTCGATGAACTCGACGACTTCGGATTCGCTACGCGCCACCTCGCCCAGGGCGGCGATGATCGTCGCGGGATGCCCGGTGTGCGTGAGCAGCACGGGCCGTGTGGCCGCCAGGTAGGCACGCACCGTGCCCTGATTGACGTCGTAGGCATCGGCGACATGCTCGATGCGATCGGCAGAACTTCCGTTCGCCCCGTCCTCGTTGGCCAGGGTGACCCGGTTGTATCCGCGCGCCGGGGCGATCTGGGCGCGGCTGGCCAGCACATCGGCGTCGAACAACTGGTGGGCAACCGGCGCCTGTCCATAGTCGGGAATGCTCACCGCATGCCGCCGACGGCAAACCACCGAGCCGTCCGGATTGCTCTCGATGATTCCGCCGATGGCGGCGACCACGCTGCGCGCGGCCACGAGCGGTGTCACGCCTTCCATCAGCAGGCGACCGGCGGGGATCGTCCAGTCCGGCAATTGCCAGTCCACGTTTCCGATCAGTTCCTCAACCGCCGATCGCGCCGATAACGCCCCAGGCTGGTAGTAGCGAATCGTTGCCGCAAAGGGGGCGTCCAGCAGGGCCAGCGGCGAGATGGCGGTCAACTCGCAGCGCTGACTGGTCTGAGATTCTCGCGACAGGGTCTTGCCGTCCACCACCAATTCGAAGGTTTCCTGGCCCAGGACCAGGGTGATCGGGTCACCGATAGCGATGGCGGCGAAGTCTGCCACCTGGGCGATCTCGACCATCGCAATCCACACCGGACTGCCCTCGTCGCAACTCAGGGTGGCCTGGAGGATGCGGATCGTGTGCTCCTGCCAGACCAGTTCCGGCGTGTTCATTACTGCTTGCAAATGCTGATCAGCGAGCAACGACCAAGAGGTAATCAGCCGCTTGGCGACCGGATTCACGTCCGTCACGGCGTACCCAATCACATGTCGCGCGGCGACCGCCTGGGTCAGCCAGTACGAGAAACGCATGGTCTTCCGGCAGGTCCCAAGCTCGGAATACGGTGCGATGTGCCGGCCTCGGAGCAGGGCCACCTCGTCGTAGGGCAGCGTCACCCGCACACGGTTCTGGCGAGTGTCACCGTAGGGCATGGTGAATCGCTGCTGGTAGCGCCGGGCATCTCCAAAGGGCATGGCCATGTGCCGACGGTGCAGGCGCAAATCGCCATAAGGTGCATGATGGCTCCGCTCCAGTCGCAGGCCGTAGGTAGCTCGATGCGTGCTGGCAAAGTGCAGCGTCCAGCCGGTTTCATGCCGCCATGCCCTGTTCCGGGTGAGATCCCACCGGGTGGTGTTGGCGACAAACACCTCCGTGCTGCCCCAGGCTGCCGAGAATCGGACGCGTACCTTCGGCGGGCCGGCGTCTTTCGCGAGATTCAGTTGCAGGCCGAGGCCCAGCAACAAACCGAAGGTCATAGCAGCGTGAAGCTATCCGGAGCCGGAACCGCGAAAGGTTGGCTCCACTGGTCGGTGATCAGGGCGATCCAGCCGGGAGCCACGACCTCCTCCAGCGCGTAGCCATCGGTCAGCGCCAGGATTTCATTCAACTCGCCCAGCACACAGGCGGTGATGCCGCCATCCCGGTTGGGAAACTGTGGCACCGCCAGTTTGCGCAGCGGGGAAGCGGGATGGCGCAATCCGTTGTTCGACCAGCCTTCGCCCAAGGGCGACCAAGTGCCGGTCCAGGGTGTGGTATCGATATCGCCCCACACGTTGCGGGCATAGGCCGGTTCCCAATCGCCGTAGGGATCCCACATGCCGTAGCGGGCGCACAGCCCCTGGTGGGTGTCGGCGAGATAGCGACGGCTGGTGGCCCCGGCCTGGCAGAACTTGAAGCGGTTGCCGTTGTTGTCCAAATACCCATCCGGACGGTCTACGCTGTAGAGCCACCAGCCGCCCGTCACCCCATTGGCGGCGAACCAGACGAGGGTCTCGGGTGCGTCAATTTCGCCGCCACATACAAAGTACTGCCGGTGGATGGCATCGACGTGGTTGAAATCCACGCCATGCACGATGTGCGTCTGGATCGCGGCGCTCGTGGCGTCGCCCATCACCTCGAAGGCCCAGTGTGGCGTGTCATCGGTCTGCGTCGTCGCCCCGGCCTGGATCACCTCAAGGAACGTGGGCGTGTCGAGCTTCACGCTGAAACCCGCCGTGACCAGCGTGCTCTTGAGCAGATCGAACAAGGCCAGCACGGCAGCGTTATCGAAGGCGCCGGGGGCATAGGTTTTCTTGAAACCGACCCAGGCCATCACGCACTCTCCCCATGAATCGCCAGAGAGGCGAAGTCGTTGGCCAGACTGAAGGTGCCGGCGGGCACCTGGCGGCGGTACCAGATCGGAATCGCCGCTGGATGCGTGTCGAAATGCAGGCTCTCGTTGGCCTGGAACGTGCCGCTCCATCCCGCCGCCTTGATCGTGAAATACGGCGTGCCGGTGGCCGGGTTCACCGGCGCGAAGTCGGCGCTGGTGGAACCCATCGCGGGAAGCGTGCCCACCGTATTGCCCGAAACGTTGAAGTCCCCTTGGCAGGTAAAGGTCAGCGTCCAGGTCTGCTCGATGGCCCCCTTGTTGTGCGCGACGAGGTTGCCGACCGTGGCCGAATCGAAACTGCCGGAGGCACTGGTGAGCGCAAGATTCGACCACGCGCCCGCGACACTGGCCTGCGGGTAGACCGTGCTCACCAGGGAGGGTTGGATCGCGTAGGCATTCACCAGCGCGGGCGTGAAATCCAGGGTGGCGTAATCAGGACCGTAGGCAACGCCGGTGAGGGTTACCCACTCCTCGTTGCCCGCGCCGCCGGTGCTCGGGCGGTCAGACACCCGAACAAGGTCACCGACCCGGAACGGCTGCAGGCTGGCGTATTCGGCGTTGTGTTCGCAGATGACCTGGATCTGGCTCGCCCCGCCAGCCACCGGCGCGAACAGTGTGCCGATGCCGTAGGAGCGACCCGCGATCTGGTCCTGGGTGTCGGTCGCCGTACCAAGCTGGAACACCACGAAGTCCCCGGCCGGCGTCAGCGTGTCCAGGAACAACCGCACATTCAGCAGCGCCGCATCCTGGGCGCTATTGATGTGGATGAATGCCTTGCGCCACTTCACCGAGCCCGCACCGCGTTCGGATTGCGAGACGTCCGGGAACAGATTGTTTTTCACGCCGGAGACCAGTTGCGCGAAGGCCATGCGGCCGCCGTTCTGCGCGGGCGTGGCGTCCGACAGCAAGGCGGCGGGCCGCCAGAGGATTTCGTTGTCGAGAATGGGCATGGGGATTCCTACACAGTCATGAGTTTCAGGGTGGCAAGATAAAAATCGCCGGGCTGGGGGTGGGCGAGCGCCACCAGCGGCTTGGCCTCAAACGCGGGCGGCTCGTGATGGCGGAACATCACCTGGAAGACCTGACCACGAAGCTCCAGGGTGAAGATGTTGCCCGGGCTGTCGGCCCGAAGCTTCAGCGCCTCTACCTGGGTGCGCGTGAGCCAACCGGCGTCCGGTTCCGACTCCAGGGTGATCGGCAGGCCACCGCTGTGCTGGCCGTAGAACACCACCACCGAGCCATCCAGGGTGCGGCGCACGGTCTGGGCCACGGTTTGGGCAGCAAATTCATCGGTCCACACCAGCCCATCCGGCAGAACCACGTTATCGATTCGTATCATGGCGACAGGGTCTGGGTGCGGTGCATCGGGCCGGGCACAGGCAGGTAATCGAAATCGGTGCCATCCGCCTGACGCCGCCGGTTGCTGGCCTCGTAGTAGAGGGTGAGTTCGACGTTCACCGTTGGCGGCGCATTGCCGGACAGCTTCAGTGTGAATACCCGTAGCAAGTCGATGTCTCCGGTGACGCACATGATCTGCTGGGTCTGTACCGTGCCGTTCGGCCAGGTCACCCGCACATAGCCCCACACGCAATCAAAGGCATCGCAGGGCGCGGCGTAGTCCAGGACGCGCATGGTCAGGGTGTGCAGCCAGCGCGGCGACACGGTATAGGTGTCGGTGACACTCCATCCGACGATAGCCACCCGGGCCTGGCTGTCGGTGGCTGGATTGAAAGCGTCACAGCCGTTCCACGACACCGGCACCCGCAGGATGACATGCGGAAACCAGCCCTGTGGCGGATAGCCCACGTCAACGCCACCGATCGGGATAAGGCGGATGTCCACATCCCGGTCCCAGTGGTAAACGTGGCGTTCCAGGGTGAGCCGCAGTTTGATCGTCTCCGGCGTGGTCCCTGCCAGAACCGTGATGCCGATGACGCCGTCCGACTGGAACAGGCTGAAGTCCTGGATGCTGTCCGAAGCCAGTTCCACCTTGCCGACCAGGCATTCGGGCAAGGCCACGACCACTTCCTGCGTCACCCCCAGTGCCGCTGGTCCCACCGCGATCTCAGGCAGCACCTGATGCGGCGTGCCGGGGCTGTTGAAGATGCGGTGCCGGGCGACGATGGGCCGCGAAGAGAGGGTGCCGACGTGGTTGATCGAGAGTGTCAGCGTGTCCAGCGCCTCACCGCTGCCAGCCCGGATTCGCACCAGGGTGATCGCGGTGGGCAGCGCCCGGAAGATCAGATCATCGAGGCACCCAGGCGGCACCAGAGCCCAGTTGAACAGCGGCGGCGGCGACTCCCACCAAGAGCAGCCCAGGTAATAACAATAGAAATCGGTGTAGGCGGCTGGGTTGGCAACACCCGAACTGATGGCCGACCAGGAATCCAGGACCGCACCGTTGTTGGCCCACTCGGCGGTGAAATCCAGGCGGATGGACGCCACTTCCAGTTCGGTCTGCAAATCGTCGTAGACCTGAACCTGGGCCGGGATCGGCAGGAAACTGTGGCCGGTGATGCGCACCGCCCCCATCACCCCATCGGCGGTCAGTTGCAGATCCCGAAACGACAAAGGATTGGCCGGATTCAGCAGGCTGTTCACCGGCTGCATCGCCTGCTCCAACACCTCCAGATCGTAGGTGGCGCTGGCTCCCTTCCAGAAAACCGAGCGAGGCACGCTGACCGGCGGCGCATTCGGGTCGACGGGATAGCTTGGGGGATCGGGATCGAACGGATCACACGGGGGAGGCGTTCCACCTGTCGGGGTGAAATGCACGTTGAGCTGAATCGACAGCGCCACGGCAGGCGGGCTTTCGCTGATGGTCGTCCGCGCATCGAGTTTCGAAGCCACACGCAGTTGCAGGCCGCTTGGGGTTTGTGTCGCGGTCACGCCACCTTGCAAACAATCCTGGTATTCCCGATCGGCCGACTCCAGCGCTGCCCGGTAGGGTTCCTCCCATTTGTCGATGAACCAGTTGCGCGCGTAGTCGGTCAACTGGCCGCCGTACTGGTTGAGATACCCCGGAATCCACTCGAATCCAGGCGGCGTGCAGGCTTGAGGATGGGGTTCGCGCCGGACACACGCTTTCAGGGGAATGCGCACGCTGGTGTCCATCACAATCCCCTCGACAGTTCACGCAGCGCACTCGCCAGTTGCATCGCGGTGTCGCGCGAGGACTGGACGGTGTGCGGCTTGCCGCCGACGTGGAAACGCAGGTCGACCACGTCGAGGGCGGGGGCTGAGGACACACCGCTCCCCATCGTCACCTGCGCCACGGCATTGGCCATTGCGCCCCCTGCGGCGAAGCGCGGAATGTTGGGAAGTGCGTGCGGCAGGAAGCCGGCGTTGAGCGCAGCGAAGAAACCCTCGCCGAACTTGCGCACCGAGGCCGCGCGCACCACGAACTCGCCATGCGACAGCAGCGCCGGTACCGAGTCCGAGGTTTCCGTGCCCGGCCCGAAGATGCGCCCGGACATTTTTCGGAAACCGTCCATGACGGCCTGGCCACCCTCGGCGAACCGCTGGATCAGCCCGCCTTGGGCATTGGTCGCCACCTTCGTCACATAGATGGTGTGGCGGCTCGAAGTGGGACGCATCAGTTCCGCCACCGCCGCGCGGTACTGGCCGAGATCGGGCTGCGGCGTGTGGGTTGCCGACGTCGGGTTGGATAACACCGTGCGGGCGTCCTGCGCGAACGACGTCAGTTGCGCCCGGGGCTGGTCAAAGGAGACCAGGGCCGGGATTTCCACCTTGGCCGCCGAGAGCGTGCCCTTCAACTGCTCGATGTCGGCCATCACCTTCGTGGTGTCGGCCTCGACCTTGGCGACCAGGGCGAAATTGCCTGTGTCGCTCTTGAGTTTTTCCAGTGCGGACTCGGCTTCTTTCGTGTCGGCCTGAATCTTGGCGATCAATTGCTGCGCTGCCATCAGCGCCTGCAACTTCTCGATGCCGGCCCGTGCGCCCTCGATATCGACCTCGAGTTTCAGCTTGTCCTGGGACAGCAGTTGCTGGCGCAGTTTGCCGAGTTCATCGGACACCGAGGCCAGCGCGCGTTTGGCCTCATCCGCGCCAGCACCAGCGGCGGAAGCCGCCTGCTTGTGCGCATCGCCCAGACCTTTCAGCGCCGCGTCGGCGATGCCGGCCGACTCCTTGATCTGGCCGATGGCGGTGGCGGCGGCCTGGCCCTCGGACACCATGGTCTGCGTGACCGTCTTGCCGTTCTGCTCGACCTGCTGGGTCACCGCTGAGGCGGAACGCTCGGCCAGGGCGATAGATTCCTCGGCGAATTTGCGTGCTTGCTCGTAATTGCCGGCGTCAAGCGCCGCCTTGGCTTGGGCCTGTTTCTCGTCGATCTGGCGCAGCCGATCCTGATAGGCCGCGTAGTCATCCATCCCCTTGCGGCCGAGCTCGCGGATGCGATCCTCGACCGAGAGCTTGAGGGCAAGCCTCGCTTCTTCGGCCGCCTTGGCGGCATTGAGATGCCGTTGCTCCTCGGCGATCAACCGGTCGACCGTGGCGCGATAGGCCGATTCCAGTTGGCCGTAGAGGGCGACGCGCGCCTCCACCGCCTGGCGCTCGATAGCGGCTACATCCTGGCCAGCAGCTCGCGCCAGTTCAACGGCCTGGCCATAGGTGGCCTGCCAGGCGGATTCCATCTGTTTCGCGCCCGCTTTGACAGCGGCCAACTTCTCGCGCTCGGCGGCAAGGAGGTTCTGGGTCGTTGCACTGATTGCAGCCGACTCGGAACGAGCCGACGTCTGCGCGGCCGCCTCCTGGCGTTTGTAGTTGCTCTCGACCTCGGCCACGCGCGCATCCCAGATCGCCTTGATATCGGCGGCAACCTGTTTGTAACTGTCGGCCAGTTGCTTGACCGTCTCGGCGGCCTTTTTGGTTTCTGCCTCCAGCGCCTGGCGGATGGCTTCCCCCGCCTGGGTGGCCGCGCCCTGAATCGCGCGCAGGGCGTCGGCGGTACCGGGCAGCGCCGCCTTCAGCCGCTCGGCGGCCAGGGCAGCCAGTGCCATCTGGGTTTTGACGCTCACGGTGCCGGTCGCGGCCAGTTCCTGCATCGCAGCATCGAGTTGATCGATCTGCGCCCGCTGCCGGGTCATCTCGTCGATGGCGCGATTCGTCTCACGGATGTCCTGCACCGTCTTGACGAGGCCTTTACCCATCTCCCAAACCGCCACTGCCGCCAGGATGGGCAGGAAACGGGTGAATGCGGCCTTCAACAAGTTGACCGATTCCAGCAGTTTGGCCGCCGCAGCAACTCCCTTGAGCGCCAGCACCGCTACCAGGACTTCGCCCAGGGCGCGCATCACGGCCAGAATCTCGTCGCCGTGACTGGCCAGGCCCACCAGTGCGTCGGCCAAGCGCTGCAAGGCAGGGAGTGCGGCTTCGGCCACCCGCATGGCGATGCCGGACAGCGCCTGCTTGACCGTGTCGAGCGTGTCGTTGAATTTCTCGGCCGCCTTCGCGGTGTCGCCGCTGATCTCCAGGCCCAGTTCCTTGAACTTCTGCTTCAGTTCTTCGATGCCGGCGCGGCCCTGGTTCAGGAACGGGATCAGTTCGACGCCGGCCTTGCCAAAGATCTTCACCGCCAGCGCCGACTTCTCGGCCCCATCCGGCATGGAGGCGAAGGCGTCGGCCAGATCGAGTAGCACTGCCTCTGTCGGGCGAATCTGGCCAGCGGCATCCTTGACCGATACCCCCAGCCGGCTGAAGGTTTCAACTTGCTCCTTGGAACCACCCGCCGCCTCGACCATCGCGGTCGCCAGCTTTTGCATCCCCTTGGCCAGTCCTTCCAGCGAGATGCCGGATTGCTCGGCAATGGGCTTCAGCAGTGACAGCGACTCGACCGAGATACCGGTCTTCTGCGACAGCTTGGAGAGGTCGTCGGCGGTATCGAGTGCGGCCTTGCCGGCGGCCATCAGTCCCGCGACAGACAGCGCTGCGCCCAACCCGGCCAGCACGCCGTTGACCGATTTGGCTGCGGTGGTGATCCCCTCCAGGCCGCTCTTGACCGAGGCGAACGCCTGCTTGGTTTGGTCGATGGCAGCAATCAGGATCTGGGCGCGTTCAGAGGCCATGGGTTACAGACCCTGTGTGTTCAGTTGTTGCAGGATGTTGGTTGCCAACTTGGGCAGTTGCGCACGCACGATGCCGGGCAGATCGAAGCGACCGCGCAGGGTGACGCTCGACACCAGCACGGCAATCGGGATTTCCTGGCCGCGCTTGATGGTCTTTGCGCCGGTGCGGCCCCGTTCGGCTCGCTTGAACCGGCGCAGTTCGGACGTGTTGTCCTTGATGTTCTCGGCCATCAGGATGACCTTGCCGTGCCGCTCGATGAAGAAGGCATTGCCTGCACGCATCAGCCCGTCGACCACACGGCGGAAGGCGCGGCGGCCGATGCGCTGGTGCTCCGGCAGCAACGGGATCAGCAGCTTGCCGCGCTTGCCGGTGATGGTGCCGCCCTTCATATGCAGGCCCAGCCAGGAAATCTTCGAGCCGATGAGCAGCGCCGGGAACCGCTCGGGGCTGCCGGCATAGACCTTCGCGCGCATCGACTTGAGGAACCCGGCCTTCCGCACCTTGAACGCGGACTGCATGCGGCTGCGCGCGGCGTCGGCCATTTCGCGGCCAACAGTTTTCATGGCGGCTTCGACGGCTTTGCGGATCGCCCGACGCTTCTCCGGCACCCAGCTGTCGAGCCGCTTCGGGTCGAGCAGGCCGGACGTGGTCAGCGACAGCTTCATGGTTTGAGTTCACGCAGGAGAGATTTGATTTCGCTGTTGCCGCCACGCTGCGCGGTCACCAGCAGCGCGAGCTGGGCGGCGAGTTCCATGCGTTCGCCGCGTTCGATCGCTTCGATGAACGCGCGCACCTGGGCCACCGTGTAGTTCAGGACGTCGGGGTAACGGTGGCCGTGCCCGACGAGGCGTTGGAGAAGCGCGCCCCAATCGTCTCCACCCGACTCGCCACCCGGGCGAGCACCGGGGCCAGGCGCTGGATAAAAAAATCGGCGTTCACTTCGAACACCGCCTCGCTCAATCGAATGGCCTCGTCCAGTTCCCGCGCCGCCACCCACTCGCGCGGCTTGCGGATGGCCACCGCCAGGGCGGAAACCAGATCCTCGCCGCGCTCACCAAACAGGGCGAGCCAGTCCACGTCTCCGCTCAGGTGCTGGGCAAAGGGAAGGATGGCGCGGATAAAGGTCGGCAACTCGCCTACCTTCAAGGGGGCGATGGACAAGGTCTCGCCGGCAATTTCAACGACGACCGGCGCGGGCACGAAGGTTTCCAGGCTCATGGCGCTCTCCCTCATCAACCGACCTGCACGATGCGGCCGAACTGGCCCAGCACCGCGTCGTAGGGTTTCGAGGCATCCGCCAGCAGCGAGCCTTCTAGTTCGAATTTGTTGTAGTCGTTGGAGATCAGCGCCAACTCTTTCAACGGGTCGAACGCCACCCGATACAGTTCGACGAGCACACGGGCGTTGCCCGCCGCCGTGTTCACGCCTTCGAGACGCAGGAAGCGTTCCGGCAGCGGCTGGGTGAAGAGACCGATCTCGGTCACCACGCCGAAGGCATAGCTGGCCTTGAAGGGCGCGGCCAGGCCGGTGATGTCCAGAAACTGGAGGGCACCGAAATCGGTGTCTGCCGTGTAATGCGTGCCCAGGGTCAGGGTTGCGGGCGTGGCTGCGCTGTCCTGCAACACCAGGGTGGAAACCTTGGGGTGCGCCAGGAAGTAGCGATCGCCAATCACTGGAGCCGCACCGCCGATCGGCTCGTCGGTGACCGTGCCATTGCTGCCGATGACGGAAGTGCCGTACAGGGCCAGGGCCAGGTTTTCTGGGGTGAATTCCTCGATGGTGAGGTTCACGCTGGCTGACTTGGACTTCACCATGCGGTGATCGAGCGAGCGCTGGCCGGACTGCGACTCGTAGTGCTCCAGCACCTCGGTCTTGAGGGCGAGTTTCAGTTCCGCCACGTTGCCGGGCGAGCGCACTTCGACCGGATTGCCGGCGACGTCGCGCTTGCCCAGATAGACGCGGCCCTGGAAGGATGCATAGGTACTCATGAAGATGTCTCCTCGGACGAGTTGGAAATGGGGGAGGGGAGTGGTGTGCGAAGGGAAGACACCCGTCGCCGGGCGTGGGCTGGTCTTGCCGGATCGCTGACCAGGAACGGACGCGCCACGCCAACTTCCACCAGCCAGCGGGCCAGCACCGTGTCGATCTCGATGCGCTCGCGTGGCAGGTACTCGCGGCCGGCGTGGGTGTGGGGTTTCAGAAGTTCAACGACGGGCATGGCTCATCCCTGGCTGGCAAGGTCGTGGACCAAGGTGCGATAGGTGATCTGGTAACGGGCGGGAATCAGGGCCGCCGTTGCGTCGGCGTCCTCCACATCCCACTCGCAATCCAGTTCCTTGATGCCGAGGGCGAGGCCGCCCAGATTGGCGTCGGCGAACAGCGCCGCGTGCGCCGCCACCAGCATCCGGTCGGCGATGTCCTCGGGGGACGCGCCGACCTGCTCACGCGCCAGTGCGTCGATACGCACCACCAGCTGTCGCACGACCCGGTCGTTGGCGCGTTCGACGATGCTGTCCGACTCTGGAAACACCAGCAGCGCCGGGGACTGCTCACGCGTGATGCCGGTGGTCGGCGAGCGGTGAAAGGTCGCGCCCAGAGACTCGGCGACGGGCAATAGCAGGCCCGCCACCGCTTGCAGGCAGCGTTCACGGATGGAATTCAAGGTTTCCCTTCAGGGGTCATAAAATCGGAACATCGCAATTAGGGAGGAAGTCCCCGTGGTCTATGTCCCGAAGAAAAAGCACCGTTCAAGCCAGAGCACACCCTGCCTCTACACCTTGAAAATCGAACTCCACCCAGACGTGATGCAGCCGCCCGTATGGCGACGTCTGGTCGTCGACGGTCGGGTGAGCCTCGCCAAGTTGCACCACTTCATTCAAGCGGCGATGGGCTGGACTGATGCCCACAACCACACCTTCGAAATTCGCGGCAAGCGCTATGGGCCGCTAAGCACCTCGGAGATTGCGTGTGAGGACGAACGCAAAACCAAGCTCAACGTCCTTTTCCTGACGGAAGAGCAGTACCTCTACCGCTACGACGATGGGGACGACTGGGAGCACGTGATCACCGCAGAGTCCTTCGAGGTGGTGGACCACGATCCAGCAGGCGTTGCCTGGGTAATCGACGGCGCGCGCGCCTGCCCGCCCGAGGATGTGGGCGGTGTCCACGGGTATCACGACTTTCTGGAGACACTGCTTACCCAGCCGCACAGCGACGCGGCCCAGGAACTGCTGCTTTGGGTCGGCGGCGAATTCAATGCTGAACTGTTCGACCGCCGCGCCGCCAACGCCACTATTCAGCGTTTGATCTGGAACCGCTGGGGCGGAAAGTAACTACAGCCGCGTGAGTGTGGCGCGGGCCTCGGTGCCATCGCCCGTCACGCTGATTTCCCGCACGCGATAACTGCGGCCGGATATCCACAGCGTGTCGCCAGAAGCCAGTGTGGGTAGACGGCTGAAGGGATAGCGAATGCTGTAATTGCGCGAGATGCCCAGGCCATCGAGCACGTCCTCATCGGGCGCACGGAAGTCGACCATGACCTCCATACTTCCAAATGCAGCCCGCGTGAGCATTCCGGACCGGGCTGCCGCGTCATACAGGGATTCAATGGCTATCATGAGGGCTGACAGAAATAATTGGCAATTTGTATCCGTTGCTAATCAATAAGTTAAAAATAACTATTGGAGTGAAACATGAAGAAAGCAAAAACAGTCACAGAGGCGAAAGAACTGGAAGCCATCCCCAATATCGGCCCAGCGGTGGCCGGGTATCTGCGCGAGGTCGGCATCCACAAACCGTTGGACCTTGTCGGGCAAGACCCCTACGTCCTGTTTCAGCAGTTGTGCGGGCAGAACGGAGTCAACTACGACCCGTGCCTGCTCGACACCTTCATCGCCGCCACCCGCTTCATGGCCGGCGACCCGCCGCAGCCCTGGTACCGCTACACCAAGGAACGCCAGAAAGCGCTCAAGACATCGTGACTTTCACCAGCATCGCCGGACGGTGGCACATGGGCAGCGGGTTGGACTGGGTGTGCAAATCCGTACCCCGATCGAACTTGCGTGGCTCCTGCTTGGCATAGAGCGGTTGGCCTAGCGTGTTCACCGTCTCGTTGAAGTCGGCCGGCGCGAAGTAGGTGGCGAAGGTGTCGACCGTGCCCAGGGGGAAGGCATGGCCTTCGCCCTGTTCGATAAAACGACGTGTGACAGTGCCGTCCGAGGCTTCGCCGACGTATTCCTGGAAGGTGATGCCGGCAAAGGTGAACTCATTGCGCATATCTGAACGCAACGCATTGCCGGTTTGCCAGTTCTCATAGGCCTTCTCAACTTTGGCGTGGCCCGTGAGGGCATCGAAGAATTCCGAGGAGACCAGGCACTTCGCACCCGTCATGAATTCACCCTGAAGCATCTTTTCCATATGTCGCTTCAGGCCAATGCAGACCTTCTTTACATCCAGTTCAGTGTTGGTGAACTTGAAATCCACCACCTTGGGCTGGATATCGAACTCATCGTAGAGGTCAAAAAGCTCCGAGCCGTCCGCATCCAGAATCACGCCCTTCAAGGCACCCATACGCAGGTGCTCCAGTGTGATGGCGTGCTTGTTCCGCATGGTTTGCAGATGCTCGACCATGACGTTGGAGATCGACTGCAACTCAGACTCCATACCAAAGGCGCGGATGCCCTGTACTTCCTCCGGCAGCACCACGTCCTCATGTGGGATGTGGGGAATGGAAAAAGCCCGCAGCTTGCGTTTGCCGCGTTTGCCGACGGTGCCGGGCGAGCCCACCGGCAAGGTTGGCAGCAGGCTCAGGACGCCGTTTTTCTCCTCGACAGATATCTGGCGGAAACGCACCGGCTTGGCCGGAAACAGATTCATCTGGTCCATCAACCCGTAGTTGTTCGGCAGGATGTTGATGGCGGTGGACAGCGCCGACATGGAGAACGCCGGGTTGTCGAAGGGATTGTTCATGGGCATGGTCAGATTCCTTTGCGAACGAGGATGCCGAGCGCCTTGAGTTGAGCGCTGGCGGATTTTTTCTCGGCCACGGTGATGCCCGTGGGCCAGACCAGAGCGTGGTCAGCGACGATGGCGTGGCGGGCGACGATGAGCCCGTCATCCCGGTCGGCCAGGTTGGCGTCCACCGCCTGGATCAACACGCCAGCGGCAACCTCGGAGCCATCGGTGGCGGACGGATCGACGACCTTGACCTTGGAACTGGCGGTGATCACCCCGACGACCGCGCCCAGGGCCAAGACCTGGCCGGCGGCGACGGTGATCTGGTCGCGAGAATAGAGATTGGGTGCCTCGTATTTGAGGAGGTCCCCCAGGTTGAGGCCTTCGGTGAATACAGGTTTGGTCGGCATGGATCAGTCCTTTCCGGCACGGGCGCGTGCCTGGGCGATGAGTGGGTTGTCCTTGAGGGCTTCGGGCTTCGCGGCCATGGCTTCAGGACTGAGGTGGGAGGCGATCTCGGGACCTTCAGCGCGTAGAGCCAGCAACGTGCGGCGCACATTAGCTACCGGGGTCTGGGCCGCGAGGTAGCTCGCGGAGCGCTCGGGCACGCCAGCCAGTTGGCAGAGTTCGGCCACCTCGACGGCGTCGGCATAACTCATCGTCATTTGCTGCATGGCGGCGGGTGTAGCAGGTGTGGTGGGTACATCCAGGGTTTCGGTATGAGGGTCGGGTTGAGTCATGGGGGTGTCCTTTTCAGAGCAAGACGTGGGGAGAACAACAACCTCGGTTCGTGCCGCAGCCAGGCGCTGCACGGTTCGAGGGGTGAGGAAGTCGGCCATCTCGGTCAGGGTGTCGTCAAAGGTGGCCACGGCATCAGCCAAGCCCGCCGCCACAGCGGCGTCACCGAAATAGAGGCCCGCCTCGGTCGCGCGCAGAGCATCAGCAGTCAGGCGTCCGTGGCCCGCCACCGTGTCGATGAAGAGGCCGTAGAGCCGATCCACTTCGGCCTGCAACATGGCGCGTGCCTCATCGGTGATGGCGGTATGCGGCGAGAGGTCGTTCTTGTGCGCGCCAGCGACGATCGGCGTGTACTGCAGCCCCGCCTTCGCATCCATGCCGGACTGGTCGATGTGCATGGCGATCACACCCACCGAGCCGATGCCCGACGTGCGTGTGACCACCAGGCGCGAGGCCGCGCTGGCCAAGGCATAGGCCGCCGAGAAGGCGGACTCGTTGGCGATGGCCCAGATCGGCTTTACCTTGGCCGCAGCGGCAATGCGGTCAGCCAGGTCGAACACGCCGCCGGCCTCGCCGCCCGGTGAATCCACGTCGAGCAGAATGCCAGCAACGGCCGGATCGGCCAGCGCCGCCGCGAGCCCAACCTGGATGGCCTGATAACTCAGGAGCCCCGATTCCGCCTCCATCCCCAGGGTGCGGCGCACCAGGGAACCGTGGATCGGCAGGATGGCGATGCCGGGCGTGGGCGACGCGACAGGACGAGGTGAAGGCAGCGCCGCTTGTGGCAACGTGCCGTCAAGCCCAAGCCGAGGGGCCATAACCGAGAGAATCACGTCCAGCTTGGGACGATGGATCAGCAGCGGCACGCCAAACAGGCGTCCCGCCAAGTGCGGATAGAGCATGGGATGGACCTTTCAGATCAGGGGCGCCGGATCGGTCGCCAGGGCATCGGACGCAGGATCGGCAAGTGTTGGTTCTGCCGGTGTGTTCCTGGAGGGCATGACGGCGTTGGGCTGGTCGTGCCGGGGGTCGGACTCGAACACCAGGCCAAGCGCATCTGCCCGCGCGTTGTCCGCCGCGATCTCGCGATCGATGTCCTCGGCGTCGTAGCCGAAGGAGGAGATCGCCTCCGAGCGCGACAGCAGTCCGGCGCGGATGGCGGTCAACATGGCGTTGAACTCCTTCTGCGGGTCCACCCACTGCCAGCCCTGCGGGATCCATTTGCAGGCCAGATACTCGCGCCGACGCTTCGCATAGCCGGGCAGTTTCAGCGCACCGGATAGCACCGCCTGCTCCATCCAAGCCGACCAGATCGGCCGACACAACTGGTGAACGATCACGCCATGCTGGATGGCCTCGCAGCGGCGTCGAAACTCCAGCAGCCCGGCCCGGATCGAGGAGTAGTTCACCTGGGTCAGGTCGCCGGTCAGTTGCTCGTAGGTCACGCCCATGGCGGCGGCCACGGCGCGGAACTGCATGCGCAGGAACTCGCCGTAGGACGCGCCCACATCGGCTGGCTGCGAGAATTTGACGTCCTCGCCCGGCTCCAGAATTTGCAGGGTGCCGGGTTCCAGGCCAGCCAGGGCGACACCGTTCTGGTCTGAATTGCCTTCTCCCATCAGGTTGTCCTCGGGGGAGAGACGGGTGATGAAGCCGGCGAACATGGCGGCAGTCTTCTTGCGCACCAGTTCGGCGTCGTCGTACTGGTCGAGTTCGTTCAGTTTCACCAGGGCGCGGGAGAGCCAGGGCTCGCCCCGGATCTGGCCCGGCCGCAGGGGACGAAACAGGTGAATGATCTCGGCGGCGTCCACCCGCACGGTGTCGATACCCCCCTGGCTGGACATCGGGGCCAGAGCGCCGTCCTCCGGATGGCTGCGGTACAGGTGGTAGGCGACACGCCGGCCCAGCTTGTCGAACTCGATGCCGGCGCGCACCACGTTGCCCGAGGGCAGATCGGTGTTCATCGACACTGGCAGGTGCTCGGGCTCCAGCAACTGGATCTGCAGCGGCACCGCCAGCCCATCTTCTTCGCGGCGGGGGCGCAGCCGCACCAGGCATTCGCCGCCTTCGAGCATGGCGCGGCAGGCCATTGCCTGCAGGCCGTAGAAATCGGTCAGGCTGGCGGCGTCAGCCTCCTCACACCAGTCCCGCCAGAGCGACTGGATGCGCTCGCGTTGCGCGGGATCCACCAGCATGGACTGGGGCTTGATGCCGGTACCGATGGCATTGGCCACGAAACCTTCCAGCGCGGCATTGGCCCAGGCGTTGCGGCGCACCAGGTCGCGGCTCTTGGTGCGCAACTCGGACTGTGTGGCCAGCATGGCCGCCACCGCCCCCGGATTGCCCGGCATCCAGGCCCAGGCGCGGCGTCCGGACCCGGCCGCTTCATGGGTAGGCGTGCGGCCAAACAAGGCACCGATCTTGCCAAACCAGCCTGCTGACGCTTTGGTGTTTCTCCTGGCCATCAGAACCCCTTGCTGGTGGTGACCCGGATCTGCCGGGGTGCTTGTGGCCACAGTCCGGTGTCCACCGCCTGACGGTGCAGGTCGGCTTTCACATCGCGGATCGCAGCCTTCAGTTCGTCCACCGTGCGGTATTCCACGGTCTTGTCGGCGAAGGTGACGCGCTTTTCTCCCTTGGCCAGAGCGGCTTGCAGGGCGTCGAGTTGTTCCTGGGTGTAGGCCATCAGCGGTACACCACGACGTTGATCTCACTGGAATCGGCCAGCGTGCCGGAGGGCGTGGCGCAGACCAGTTCGACGTCGTCGGTCGTCTTGTCATCGCAACTCACCCGGGCGGCGGCCATCTTCATGGACTTGTCGCTGTTGCGAGCGAAAGCCAACCAGCAGTAGTGCTCGTCGGGCATGGATTCGGCGAAGACCACCCGATATTTGCCGGGGGACAAGCGCATGACCTTCTTCACGTTGTGCCCGGCGTGGACCACAACCTCACCCCGTACCCACCCAAAGCACACCCAGGCGCGGGCGAGGCCTGGATGCTCAGGGGTCACCCGGGCCTTCAGTTCCTGGCCGATGCGCGTGGCGAGGGCCGCGATGTGCTGCGCCAGGGTCATCATCACAGGCGCACCGTGGCGGTCAGCAGGCGACGCTCGGCGGCAAGGCGCTTGATCAGCGTGCGGTCACCCTGATACTCGATCTGGTAGTTCTGTGGCGAGGGGACCAGGATGCGTTGCGTGGGCGGGGCGTAAAACTGAACTTCGGCGATGGCCAGGGCACCTTCGTAGTCCGGCCTGGCGGTTGCCGTGACGTTGATCTCCCAGCAAGTAAAACTGGCTGATTGGGACAGGCTGAATTCACGTCGCTGACTGTTGCTCCAGGTCACACCGGTACGCGCGTCCACCTGCGTCCAGTTCACCCCGTCAAAGGAGCCGCGCAGTGTCCAGTCTCGTGGCGCACTGTCGCCATATACGCTGCGCGAGGTCATGGCGTAGCTCAGCAGGTTTTTGGGTGTCGGGAAACAGCAGCGCCACCAGCCACTGGTGAGGTAAGAACCGGCTGTCCAGTGCATGGCGAGATTGCCATCAACGGCACGCCAGGGTCCGGCAATGGTGGGATGGGTCGTCGACGCAGATATCGTGCACTGGGACGAGGTGTTCCCCGTCATCACAGGAATCAGGCTGCCACCCGGCTCAATGACCTGTTCCGCCAGGGAGAGCAGGCGTTGATATTCCGGATCGTTGGCATGGACGATCTCCAGGGTTTCACCGGGGCCCAGATCCAGGGTTTGCCGACTGCCAGGCAATACAGCGGGAATCGGCGTGGTGGGATTGCCGAGCCGCAGTTGGGTGATCCAGTCGCGAACCGTGCCCAGATGGGTGTCGAGTGTGCTCATGAGATGCCTCGATCAAGAATTGGGAGCCCGGCCTGCCCGATGGCAGGAAACCGGGCGGGCAGGTTTAGATCAGAGCGGCTTCGAAGGCAGCGACGAAGTCGAAGGCGGTGTCGCCCACATCGGCGGCGGCGACCGCACCGATGTTGCTGCGGGCCTGAGCCTGTTCAGGCGCGGTCAGTGCCTGGGCCGCGTCATAGCGAACGCGCTTGTTGACGGCATCCAGCAGCGCAGTGGCAGCGCTCTCACCGGTCTGGATGGCCTGCTGGATTTCCAGCAAGGTGTCGAACGCGGCATCGGCGCCACCCAGGATGTCAGCCTTCAATGCGTCAAGCAGGCCGACGATCTTGGAAGACGAGTAGGTGGTGCTGGTGGTGATCGCGCTGTCATCGATGCTGGTGGACGCATTGACCGCGTTCTTCAGTTCGTTGATGGCCGATACCAGGCTGGTCTTGTCAGTGGTGGACAGGGAGGCCAGCGAGCCGATCTTGGTGGAGACCGCGTTGAATTCCTGGGCTGCGCGCAGGACAAAGCTCTGGATCTGGGTTTGCAAACTCATGGTGTGTTTCCTTATTGAAGATTGAAGGTTTTGGGCAAGACGCCCACATCACCCGATCCAGCGGCTTTTGATGACGCGCCGCGCGGGTTTCGGGATTCCAGAAGCACTGAGGCCACCGCGATGGGTGGCCTCAGTGAATTGGTCGGTTGGTGTTTCTATCGGTGGCTCGCCAGTTGGCGGCGGTAGTCCTGGTGGCAGTCCAAGTTGCCGCTCCAGTTCCCGCCAATGGCGTTCCTCGAAGCGGTCCAGCCCTGCGGCAGCAGCAGCGGCGCGGGCGTAGACGTAGCAGTCCAGCGCCTCGTTGCGCTCGCGGGTCTTCTGCCACTCCCGCACCGGGAAGCCGTTGCGGTTGCGGCGGGTGATCAATTGTTCGGCGCAGAGTTGCTGGATGAACTCGGCATCCACCTTCGGCAGATGCACGAAACCTGTGGGGTAGCGAACAGTGACGCCGTCCTCTTCCACCTCGGCGGCTTTGCGCAATGCGTTGTAGAACTCCAGCTTGGCGATGCCCACCGCCACCGAATAGACCTTGATGCCACGGCGCAGCTTCTTGCCGGCCTGGGTCACGTCGACCGCCGTGGGCGTGCCGATCAGGGCCGCCCCACGCGGCACGCCCTTCACCGCCATCAGCCGGTGGTCCTTTGCCGCGCGCACGAAGGCGTAGGCCTCCTGGGTGGCGAAGCCGGTATCCAGGGCGATACGGGCCAGCGGCATCTGTGCGCCCGAGGCATGGGTCCAGGATTCGGTCAGTATCTGGGCCAACTGACGCCAGACCGTGTCCCGCGCGGTGTCGCCCATCAGCACTCGGTGCTCGATGAGCCACGCTTCCTTGCCGCGCCCGAATGCCCAGATCGAGGCCTCGATACGATCCTTCTGCACGTCGGCCCCGCCCACCAGCAGCAGGCCGCCGACAGGGATGGATCCGATGCGGTAATCCTCGCGCCGCTCCAGCAAGCGCTGCCAGTCTGGCGCCTCGCCTTCCTCGATCCAGGTCTCGCCCAGTTCCGTGTTCTTGAAGGTCTTGATGGCGCTGGCTGATCCGGATTCCTTGTTCACAGAGGATTCCCAGGCGGCGGCGATGTCGCGCCAGGAGCGCCAGCCGATCGGGCTGTAGAGCGACGACAGGTGGAAGCCTGCCGTCTTTCCATTACTTGTTCCCATTGCGCGCCACTCACCCGCCGCCAGCATCGCGGTCTTGTGATGTTCGGCGATGGCGGTGTCGCAGGTCTCGCAGACATAGGCCGCCGTCTCGGGATGTTTCTTGTCCCAGCGCAGTTGCTCGAAGCGCAGCCACTGGCGGTGTCCACAGTGAGGGCAGGGCACGAAGTAGCGGCGCTGGTCGGACGCCTCGTACTCGCGCTCGATGGCCGACACCCCGGCGATGGTCGGGGTGGATACGATGAAGATCTTGCGCCGCGCGAAGGTACGGGTGCGGGCCTCGGCGAGAGAAATCGCGTCACCCTCACCATCGACGTCCAGGGGGTAACCATCCACCTCGTCGAGGAACAGGTAACGCACCGGCATGCTTCGCAATCCGACGGCGCTGTTCGCTCCGGTCATCACCAGCACGCCGCCCCTGAATTCCTTGGCCAGGATGGTGTTGCCGGAATCCCGACTGCGGGCCGGCGAGATCAGTTCCTTCAGCGTTGGCGACTCCTCGATCAGCGGATCGATGCGCTGCTTGGAGTTGCGCTTGGCCATCTCCACCGTCGGCGACACCGCCATCATCGGACCGGGCGCATGGTGGATCACGTAGCCGATCCAGTTGTTGCCGCATTCGGTCTTGCCCAGCTGGCCGCCGGCCATGAACACAATGCGTTCGATCGGCGACGTCGGCGACAGGCAGTCCATGATTTCCTTCAGATACGGCGTGCGGCTGGTGCGCCAGCGCCCTGGTTCCGAGGAGGACTTGCTGGACAGCACCCGGTGCCGGTCGGCCCATTCCGACAGGGTCAGCATCGGATCCGGGGTCAGCCCCTCGCGCCAGGCGCGTTCTATCTCGATGCCACCTTCGTATTCCATCAATCCACCTTGGGCCGCAGTTCGCCCAGTTCCATCAGGTGTGTACGCACCGCCTCATCCAGGGCGATGTGCAGGGCGTGGGCGTCCATGCCGAGCGTGGCCGCCATCTGCGCCGACACGCGCGCCGGCCAGTTGAGCCAAGCGTCGCGTTCATTGCGCGCCAGCTGGAAGACGTGGGCGATGGCCTGGGAGCGGTCGACCAGGTCGCCCTTCAACCGCGCCAGACGCACCTTGTTGGTCTGCGCCTTGACCACTTCGTTGACCGTGCGCGCCTGCAACAGCGAAGTGCCGCCGGTGCCCAGGGTGGGCGTTTGCGGCTCGGCCGATGCCGGCGCTTCCTTGATCGAGATGGTTTCGGCCCGGCGTTGGGTGCCCGGGACAGGGGCCTCGGTGTTCTTGTTCCACTCCCGATCGACCTTGTCCGGATCCAGCGTGCCATCCGCCTCGGGCGTGATGCGGCCGGCGCGGATCGCCTTGTGAACGGCGGTGTCGGACACCCCCCGATGGCGGGCGTAGGCGCGAATCGAGAGACCCATGAGATCCAGCTAAAAATTGATGGTTTTGATCGAGATAGAGCTTGGCTTGTCTCTGGCACAGCGCGTTCATGACCACACCATCAACCACGTCCACGGAGACGAACATGACCACGCAAACCCCCGAGAAACGCCAGGAACTCGTCGATGAACTGCGCGAGATCCAGGCGCAGATGCTGGAGTGCCTGGAGCAAGCCAAGACACTGATCTTGCAAAGCGGCCAGGAGATGACCCTGCAACGGGCCGAGTCCTACTGGCTCGCCCACGCCAGGATCGCCCTGACCAACGACCACGCTTACCTGGGCGGCTCCATGTGCTCGATGGAAGACACCATCGCGGAAATCGAAGCGGCTGCCGAGGACAAGGACGACGAGGCCTGATCGAGATCGGGAAGCCCTGCGAAATGCTTGGCTTCCCGCTTGAACAGCGCGTTCATCCCATCACCATCACCCCCATCCAGGAGCACGCCATGGAAACCACCAGCCCTCAAGATCTCGCCGAACGCCTCTTCAATTACCTCACCGGTTACGGCCGGGGCCACCCCGAGAAACTCCAGCAGTTGATGGAATTCGACGATTGGCAGCGCCTCGCACGCAGCGAACTCGAACGCCGGCGCATGGCTTTGGTTGGCACGCTCGACAGCGAGTTGCTCGAGGCCATCGCCAGTGGAGACATTTACGTCGATCGCATCGCCCGCGATGTCCTCAAACGTTCGACGGGCCAGGAATCCTGAAGGCGAAGCCAAGCGGAAAGTGCTTGGCTTCAATCCACCACAGCGCGTTCATCCAATCACCATCAACGACGTCACCAGGACACGACCATGACCCAGATCGACAGCATTTACACCCTGATCGCCCAGAAACACCTGCGCATCGACACCCTGGAAACCCGCCACTCGGATCGCCTCGATTTCCACGACTTGGCGGTCTGGAGCATCCGCGACGCACTGGAAGCTGCATTCAAAGCAGGTGTCGAAGTCGGCATGAACGTGTCGCGTCCCTCCGAGCAGGAAATCGCTAGTGGCGACTGAACGGATCGAAGCCAGACGAAACGCTTGGCTTCACCTCGGAACAGCGCGTTCATCACATCACCATCAACCAGCAAGGAGTACGACATGACCACCATCAAACTGACCGAATCCCAAACCACCATCCTGACCCAGGCCGCCTACCGTCCGGATGGCGACATCGAACCCCTGCCGCCCACCCTGCGGGGTGGCGCGCGGGTCAAAGTATTCGGCGGACTCACCTCGCGCGGACTGATCGTCGAGCAAAACGGCAAACACCTCCTCACCGACGACGGCTACGCCGCCATCGGCCGCAGCCGCCCGGCCCATGATCCGGAACCTGTCAAAGACGCCGCCCTGGAGGCCGATGTCGCCGCCGCCGAAGCGACTTGGCCGGACACAGTCAAGGAGGCGAAGCCCCACACCCGCGAGAACAGCAAGCAGGCACAAGTGGTCGCGATGCTGAAGCGCGCCGAGGGGGCGACGATTCCCCAGGTCATGGCCGCCACGGGCTGGCAGGCGCACACGGTGCGCGGCACCTTCGCCGGGGCGTTCAAGAAGAAGCTGGGCCTGAACCTGATCTCGGAGAAGGTCCAGGGCGGCGAGCGGGTCTATCGCGTAGGTTGAATGGGAGCCACGACCATGCCGAATCTCATCCAAATCATGGAATCGCTTCGCGCGCAGCCGCGCCCGCTCAACGCCGAGGAGGACGCTTATCTGAACTCCCTCATGGTCGAAGTCGCGGGCGCCGAGAACGATGCCCAACGCTGGCGCATCCTTGAACGCGAAGGCATGAACCGCATCAACATCGAGGCCTACGGGTTTGACGCCGATGTTCTGGCCCATGTCTTTAAATTGCGCCGGGCGTCGATGAATTGAATAGCTTGGCTTCTCAATCACACAGCGCGTTCATGGGGGCGTCATCCACGTCCCCAGGAGCCACCAGATGGACTTCCACCTTTACAAAGCCACCCGCGCCGACGGCACGGTGTACTTCTTTCACCATCGCAGCATGGAGGAGGCCAAGGCCTTCGCCAGCGATGCGGTCCATGTCATCGATTGCCACAGCCCGGAGGATGCGCAATGAACAGCATCGACATCCTGGGGCAAAAACTCGGTACTGCCGCCCTGACTACCCTGGTGCGCCTGTGCCCTGAGATCAGGATCGCCAGCCCGGCGCGACAGGAGGCCGCGTGTGCCGCGATGCGCGCCAAGTCCAAGGAAGCCATCGACGAGTTGCTGGAGGATGCCAAGGCCGCGCCCTGGCTGGCAGAGGTGTCCTTTGCCAGCGCGGTGTTGAGCCTCGCAAACGCGGGCATCAAGGTGTTGCGGAGCTGCTGATCAGCACTCCGGGAAAGCGGGTGATTGCGCTTGGCTTATCAAGCACACAGCGCGTTCATCCTGGCATCACTGGATCCAACCCAAGAGCACCCCATGAGCATCACCCTGCAGATCGACCGCCAGCAAGACATCAACCTCAACTACAACAACCGCAACGCCGCACTCGTCCTGGGCCTGCTGAACATGGATGTCGAGGCCGGTTTCGGACACATTGCCCTGGCGGAAATTCCCAAGGCCCGCCGCGCCATCCTCGTGGCACTCAATGGCGCGACCCCGTTGCCTAGCGCCGCGCAGGAAGTCGAGTTTGCAACCACCGTGATTGACCAGGCCGGCATGCCGACCATCAGCAGGTCGCTGCGTTACCTTGATCCCGGCATCGACCAGGAGGGCGTTGAGCGCCGCCTCCGCGAGGTGGCCACCTTGTTGGCGCAGGCCAGCGCAATGCAATCCGATGTGTCCTGGTTCTGAATTTCAATCGAAAGAAGCTTGGCTTCCCTGGCACACAGCGCGTTCATACGGATGTCGATTACCCCCAACGCAACAGGAGAACCGCCATGACCACCATGACCATCAGCATCGAACGCACTCCTCGCACCTTGCAATATGGCGGCAACGCCATCGAGGTTGAGGAGTTGGGCGTCCGACTGCCCTTTGCCCGCAAACCTGTCGACCTCAGCGAGGTGGGCGGCAACGGACAAACCAGGGTTTACATCACCGAAACCAAGGAATTGACCCCGGCCGAGTTCGATGAGTTTGCCCGCAGTCTGCTGGTCTCGCGCGATTGGCTGCGCGGCAAAGGCGGTGGCATTGGCGATGGTTGCCTCTGCGTGGAGGTCACCGCACCGGGCCGCCCCTACCTTTACGTCAACCCCGAAGGCAGCGACTACGCCCGCTACGTGGCACGCCTCGGGTGATCGAGAAAGATTGAAAATGAAGCCAGAATTGCTTGGCTTCTCAATCGCACAGCGCGTTCATACGGGTGTCGCAACCAACAACCCGCAGGAGAAAACGATGACCACCACCAACCATACCCCCGCCACCCAGAACGACGCCTGGGGCTTTTTTGGCACCATGAACGAACACGCCGAAGCAGCCTGGCCGATCGCGATGCGCGCGGTTGCCGAAGCCACTGGCCAGCCGCTGGAAACGGTCCGAATCTTTATGGACAGCCGCTACGGACGCCATTTTGCCGACAGCGTCCTCAACCAGATGCACCACGGCGCGAATCTGGATGCCGCGATCGCCGCCGCAACGAACGAGTGGATGGGCTGGACGATCGGACGCATCACCAGCAAGGAATACGGGATCCCGCGCGGACTGCCTTACCTCACCGGGTTTGTGATTCACACCGAAATTTACGACGAAGCACTTGCCGCCTGACAAACTAGACGCTTGATACCAAAGAGAAGGTAAAACGATGCACGATATTCGCCTGAAAATTGCCGCGCACATTTGTAACGGCGACGCAGTACTGAACTACCGAGGTTGGCTTGCACAAGAGGCTGGGGATTTGGCATTGAAGATCGCAGGCCTAGACGAAATCGCACCGCAAGCCATCCTGCCTCTTGTACAGATGGCAGCAAATGGCGAATTCGAAGCAAGTGCATTAGCTTTAGTAACCGATATAGAAGAATGTGATATTCAAAATTTATTGGATGCCCTCTGTGAGTATAAATTTGCAGAGGTAACTTCAAACGGCTACAAGGCAACTCCGTCCGGAGAACAGGTATTCATCGCCATCGGCAAGACAATGGTTATACGCGAGCGTTATGAGCTTAAGCGAAGGTTGGATTACCTTGACTCTCTGTACCAACAGTTGAACGACTTCTAACGCAATGCATCAAGAGGCAGCCCCGAAGAATCAATTGCTGCCTGATTGTCGAACAACGCCCCATCCGCTTCGCGGGTGGCTTGCTTGCCTGTCCAGTTCTGCCAACGGTTCACAATCACATCCACGTACTTAGGGTCCAGTTCAATCACGCGTGCATGCCGGCCCGACTTCTCGGCGGCAATCATCGTCGTCCCGGAACCGCCGAAGGCATCCAGCACCACGTCCCTTGGGCGACTTGAATTGCGAATGGCCCGCTCCACCAGTTCCACCGGTTTCATGGTTGGGTGCAGATCGTTCTTGTGCGGCTTCTTGATCTGCCAAACGTCGCCCTGGTCGCGGTCGCCGCACCAGTGGCGTTTGCCACCCTCCGGCCAGCCATAGAGGATCGGCTCGAACTGACGCTGGTAGTCGGCGTGACCCAGGGTGAATGTGTTCTTGGCCCAGATGATGAAGGTGGACCACTTGCCCCCAGCATCGCGGAAGGCGGATTGCAGGGTGTCGAGTTCCGACGATGACATGGCGATGTAGACCGCGCCCTGGCAATGCGCCAGGGCTGGCGCCAGCGCCGCCAACAGGAAATCGTAGAAGCCATCGCCCAGGTTGTCGTTCAGGATCGGGCGGTTGGTGCCGCGTAGCTTGTCCTTGGCGGTGTTGGCATAGTCCACGTTGTACGGCGGGTCTTGCCAGATCATGTCGGCAAGGGTCTCGCCCAGCAGAACGGCGTAGCTGCCGGCATCGGTGGCGTCGCCACAGAGCACCCGGTGATCGCCACAGATCCAGATGTCGCCCGGGCGCGATAGCGCTGGTCCGGAGGTCTCCGGCACCGCGTCCTCATCGGTCTGCCCCTCGGTCGAGGTTTCCTCGCCAGCCAACAGATCGGCCAGGGCATCGGCGTCGAAACCAGTCAGCGACAGGTCGAAGTTGTCGTCTTGGAGGGCCGCCAGTTCCACCTGGAGCATCGCCTCGTCCCAGCCGGCGTTTTCGGCGATGCGGTTGTCCGCGATGACCAGAGCGCGGCGCTGGGTGGGCGTGAGATGGTCGAGTACCACCACCGGCACGGTCGGAATGCCGAGCTTCTGAGCGGCGGCCAGTCGGCCATGCCCGGCGACAATCACGCCATCGCTACCGGCGAGGATTGCGTTTGTAAATCCAAACTCGGCAATGGACGCCGCGATCTGCGCAACTTGGGCGTCGGTGTGAGTGCGGGCATTTCTTGCATACGGCAGCAACTTGCCGGTCGGCCACTGTTCGATCTTGTCTGCGAGCCAGGAAATACTCATGCCGCTGCTCCCAACCGCTCGGCGGCAACGGCATCGAACGTCTGGCCGTTGGCGATGAGAGTCACCGGCACGCCAGGATGGTTCTGTTGGAACCGCTTGATGGCGACGTCCACATACTCCGGCGCGATCTCCACAGCCCGCACCTTCCGGCCGGTGCGTTGACCGGCGAGAAGAGAGGTGCCCGAGCCGCCGAAGGGTTCGAACACGATCCCGCCCACGTCGGTGAAGGCTTCCATGATGTGGGCCGGCAAGTCCACCGGGAAAACGGCTGGGTGGTCGATGGCCTGACCGATCTTGCCCTTGTGCCGCATGATGCGAATCACGCTGTCGGGGATGCGGTGGTCCTGGGTGGGCGTGCCGGAATGTGTCCAGCCGCCGACCTCGCCATCCTTGCCGCGCATGGCGGTCGATGAGCCATCGGCACGCAGATGTGTTTCCTGTCCGGCGAACTTGCAGGGCACGATCTTGTTGGGTTTGCGGCAGGGTTTGCCAGTATCGCGGTTGAAGTGGAAAACGAATTCGAAACTCGGTGCCAGGCGGCCTGACCAATCGCCAGGCATCCCTGGCCCTTGGTCCCAGACGTACCAAGCGAAGCGCCGCCAACCTTGGGCGCGCATCCAGTCGAGCCAGCCGTTCCAGTAGGGGAGCACTTCATTGTCGCGATGGATCAGTCCCAGGTTGACCAGGACCTGGCCATCTGCGGCCATGGGCAGTCGGGCGAAGACGCCGCACATCAGGTCATCCCAATCGACGATGGCGTTGGTGTAGTCACGTTGGTTGCCATAGGGCGGCGAGGTGAAGCACAGATCGGCGGCTTCGCCAGCCATCAGTGCGGCGACCACATCGGCGTCGGCGGCATCCCCACAGATCAGGCGATGCGCACCCAGTTGCCAGACGTCGCCAGAGCGAGAGACAGGGTTGGTTGGGGTGTCCGGCACTTCGTCGGCTGCATCGGGCTCGTCACCAGTCGGCTCGCCGTTGGTTTCGTCGCCGATCGTCACCTCGGCGGCCAGCAGCCGTTCGATTTCGCCATCGTCGAAGCCGGTGAGCAGCAGGTCGTAACCGGCCTCCTGCAACTCGGCCAGTTCCAGCGCCAGCAGTTCCTCGTCCCAGCCCGCTTGCAACGCGAGTTGGTTGTCGCCGATCACGTAGGCACGCTTCTGGGTCGGGCTCAGATGGCCCAATTCGATCACCGGCACTTCGGCCAACCCCAACTTGCGGGCAGCGGCGAGACGCCCGTGGCCGGCGATGAGACCGTTGTCGCCATCCACCAGGAGGGGATTGGTCCAGCCGTATTCCACGATGCTGGCGGCGATCTTGGCCACCTGCGCCTCGGAGTGAGTCCGGGGATTGCGGGCAAAGGGAATGAGCGTCTCAACCAAGCGGTATTCGACGGCGAGCGTGTTCAGATCAAGGACTCCGAATGGGCGCGTGATGCGCTGGAAACGACAAAGCCCGCCGACGATCAGACCGTGGGCGGGCTCTGGAAATGGGTGTGGGGTGCAAACCCAGGGTGCAAACCTGCAAACCCCGCAAACCCTGCAAACCTCGGTTTGCAGTCGGACACTATCGAAAGGCCGCGCTCTCGCCTCCCGCATGGGAAGGTCGCCAGGAAGGACCCGTCGAATACCTGTCGACCATCTGACACCCAAAAAATGACCACCCGAAGGTGGTCAGAAAAACCTTCCATTGCGGAAGGTCAGGGAGAAGGTCATCTGGTCGACGATGGCAGAATCTTACGAGGAATTTGCCCGATATGTTGCACGCTCATTTTGGGTCATTTTCCGCTAATGGCAGCATTTAGCAGCGTCTTGCCAGCAAATGCCGGGAATATTGCTAAATTAGCCTCACACCCGCATTCAACTGGGTGGCCACCACCGCCAGCGCCCGTTGCCAGCGTCGCCAGCCAGTCGTGCGGTCGCAGCCGATGCGCCGGCAGATGTCCTTCCACTCGTACTCCTTGGCCCGCATCCAGATCAGGTGGCGCTGCTCCTCCTCAAGCCACTGCACCCAGCGCATGGCCTCCAGCATCCGCTCGACGGCCTCGGGCGTCGGTGGCATGGCTCTGAGTTCGACGTCGGTGTTGGACATCACCTCCCACTCCTGGCGCGCGAACAGAGGCCAGACGTTGAAGTAGCCCTGCACCCGGACTGGCGGCAGGCGTCGGCTGGTCTGGGTAGCCTCATGGAAGCGGTTGGCCACGTCATCAATGGTCCACTCAGCCATGGCGTGCTCCTTTGCTTGATGCCCCGTACAGCCGCTCACCGATGCGACGGATGAACTCACGTTCGACGAAGTCCAGGCGATCGTCGGTTTCAGCGACCACGAGGATTTTCTGGTCACGCCAGCCGGATTGCTTCATGGCATCCAGATCGGTGATCTGCGGTTGCAGGCGGCCGAGCGGGCAGCGATAGGTGTTTGCCGGAATCTTCATCTCACACCTCCTGCGTCTCGATTGCGAAGTAGAGGAGCGCCAGGGCATCCGCTTCGTTGTCGTCAACCGGCGTGTGGCCGCGCAGGATGGCTGCCGCGACCATGTCGGCCTTGCTGGCGTTGCCTTTGCCGGTCGCGTGTTTCTTGATCGTGCCCACCGGCACACCCTGGTAGGGGATGGCGTGGTGTTCGCACCAGGACGTCAGCGTGGCCATGAAGCCGCCGTAGGCGTGCGCGGCGTCCACGCCGATGTGGCGGCGTACTTCCTCGAAGTACACGGCGTCGATGCCGTCGCCGCTCTGCTTGATCTCGGTGAGCCATTTGCGGAAGCGCAGATAGCGCATGCCGCCGCCTTCGAAGCGCTGCGGTTTGAAGGTTTCGCTGCCGCTGATAATCGATCCCGCCTGGCTGACAGCCCAGCCGGTTTGGGTGCCCAAGTCTAGGGCTAGAAGTGTCTCGGTCATGTTCGTATCTCCTTGAATTTTTGGAGTGGTGACCGAAGGTGACTCGCCTGCCGTAAAGTCTCTTATGGCGCGCACACGTACACGCGTAAGAGGAGATACTGCAGCTCGGTCACTTTCGGTCACCCATTGCTGTCAGTCGTCCCGATAGGGGAGTCGATCGCCGTAGTCCTTGGGCTTGAGGGAGAGTCCTGCGACCCCCTTCACCCCGCCATGCAGGCGTGTTCGCTCGAATCGCCGATTGCAGAGTTGCTGCATCAGCCAGCGACTGGTGCCGATGTGTTCGCCGCGCCGATTAGCCCATTCCTGCCAGCGTTGGAAGACATCTGCGACCGAGACACGGACCTGGGGATGGCGCTGACACTCTTCTTCGATGAATTCGCCGACGGCGTCTTCCTCGTCGAAATACTCGTCCGTCGCATCGACCACCACCTTGGGCGGCTTCAACCCTTCGCGTTGCCAGGCAAGGCACCCCTCGAGTGCCCAGGCCAGAATCCCGTCACGCTCAGCCAGCAGCTTGTCGGTGAGTTGGCCGTCGCGACGATCGGGCGGAATCGTCACCGTGAAGGGAATCAGATGCAGACGCCGCCGCATCGCCTCGTCGATGTTGCGAATCGAGGGCTTGTGATTGCCGACGATGACCGGCTTGAACTGCGGCAGGTAGGAGAAGAAATCCTGGCGCATGAACCGCGCCGAAACCATGTCGCCGCCGGTAATGGCTTTCACCTTGGACTCTGCCCAGCGCCGACCCTGCTCGGTTTCGATGGCGGTGACGAAGCGCGCGCCACGCAATCCAGCCAGGTCGGTGGGGTGCCGGTCTCCTCGTGTCTCGACGAATGTGTCCATCGGAGAAGTTGTCGCGTAATCGCCCAGAATGGTAGCGATGACGTTGGTGAACACGCTCTTGCCGTTGGCCCCGGTGCCATAGAGGAAGAACAGCGCGTGCGCGGCAGTCGACCCGGTCAGGCAGTAGCCAATCATGCGCTGCAAGTAGGATTGCAGATCGCTGTCGCCACCAGTGACATCCGACAGGAATGCCAGCCAGCGTGGGCATGACCCGCGGGGAGTCGCTGTAGCGATCTTCGTCATCCGGTCAGCACGCTCATGCGGACGCATCCGACCGGTGCGCAGATCCACCACCCCACCCGGAGTGTTGAGCAACCAGATGTTCGCATCCCACTCGTCGGCTGTGGCGGCGTGCTTGCGGTCGGATTTGGCCAGGCGTTCCACGCCGCCGACGGTGCTGGCTCCGGCGAGTTTGGCCGCAATCTTGGGATTGTCTGCCTGGACCGAGGCCTGGCGGCATACCTGACGGATGAGATGGGAGGCGGCCAGCGTTTCCTCGGATCGCCAGCGCTGACCATCCCACATCAGCCATTTGCCCCAAGCTGCGATGTAGCGCCAGTCCCGGTGATAACGGCGGGTAAAACTGAGTGCCAGAGCATCGTCGGTGCCCCACACGGTCTGCTCGTCGGCTGGATGGGGATCCAAACTGGAGGGGTTCAGGTCTTCCATGGCATGGACGGTCATGCTGGGGCCGGTGGCCAGAAACGCGGAGACCTCGAAGCCTTCAGCGAGTGCGTCCGCCGCATCCCAGCCTTCGGGTTTGTCGTCTGGCGGAAACAGGATGTTGCAGGACGTCGCCCCTGCCGCCAGGATGGCTTGCGAGGCCGCCTCGGCGTAAGCCCAGCCGGGTTTGTCCTTGTCTGGCCAGATCAGCACTGACTTGCCCGCGAGTGGAGACCAGTCGGTCTTCTCCACCGGAGCATTCGCGCCGTGCATGGCAGTGGTGGCGCAGATGCCAACATCGATCAGCGACCGCGCGCATTTCTCGCCTTCCACCAGCACCACGCAGTCGGTGGCGGCGATGCCAGGCTGGTTGTAGAGCGGACGCGGCTCGGGCGGTGCCATCTTCTTGCGCTTGGCGTCCCAGGGACGGAACTCCTTCTTGCCTCCTGGCGGGTCGTAGCGATAGACGACCGCGATCAGATTGCCGTCTGCGTCCTGGTAGTCCCACTTGGCGGTTGCTGGCCCCAAGTCATCTATCGGCGCTTGTTTGCGGGATTTACGCACCGACTCGACCGGCGTGCGCCCAAGCAGGTCACGCGTAATGCCCATCACCTTGGGGAAATCAGTGCGCGCGGCGAAGCCATGGTGAAGTGCGATGAGATCGAATTCATCACCACCGTCACCCGAAGCCCGGTCGGTCCAGAGACCCGCCTTCCCGCCGGTGAGCACCACTTCCAGGCTGCGTCCCGGACTGCCTAACACGTCGCCAATGAAGAACTTGTCCTTGCTCACCTTGCCGGCGGGAAACAGCATGCGCAGCACTGATTCCATCCGGGCGATAAGTTCGGCATGGATGGCATCCCGTTCTGCGTGATCGATAACGTGATCGGGTTCAATTTCTTGCGGGGGAGCATCGTTAAAGTCCAGCATGTTCGGCCTCTGTCATGTTCTGAGTGCGCGCTGCACGTTTGGTATTGGCAGGCTTCATGGGCTTCCAGAGCGCATCCTCATTGACCAGATAGCCAGCCTTGGTCGCCACCTCGCGCACGAAACCAAGATCGAGGCCGATGAGTTCGCACCAGAACGCGAGCCTCGTGCCGTAGATCAGGAATTGGCGGGCACGATGGCGATGGTTGTCGTCCTGGCTGAGGGCATCACTCATCGCCTGGGCGATCATCGCCACCCACAGTTTGGTTTCCGGGCTGACCTTGGCCACATGGCGCAGCAGAAGTCGCTGCACGGCCAGCAAGCTGATACGCGGGGGCATTGGCGCCCACAATTCGGTCTGACCACCCGCGGTTCTGCGGATTTTTGGAGCCGGTTTGGCGTTCATGGGTTTCTCCAGCAACGGTCTGACCAGGCGCACATGCGGCATTCGAAGTGGGCCGGATCGGTGGTCATGCGGGGGAGTTGGTCGCCGGCATCGGTGGCGGTGATCACCTTCACTGCCCGATCCGACATGCGCTGGGCCAGGGCAGCATCAAAGGGCGCCAGCTCGGCGTAAATCTCCATCGTGTCCGCGTTGATTGCCGTGAACAGCGCCGGGTGCTCATGCAGTCCGAGGTAGACCTGATAGAGCGCGACCTGGGCGGCGTAGACCGGTTTGCCGACAGCCAGCTTGCGCTTCTCCACCTCGCGCCACGACTTGTCGCCGAGACACTTCATCTCCCAGAGACAGGGATAGGCGTAGCCTTCCGGGCCGCCGACGATGACGCCGTCAACGTGCCCCTGCAGTCGACCTTCGAGCTGGCTGAAGCCGAACTGCTTGCCATCCTTGCCATGAGTGCGCAGTTCGAATCCTGCGAGCCGCAGCCACTCCACCATCAGTGACTCGGTGGTGTGGCCACGCTCGAAGATGCGCAGGATGCGGCCGGAGAAATCCTTGCCCGGATCCACCGGTGCGGCGGCGTACTCGTATTGCAGGGCGCGCTCGCAGGCTTGCCCCAAGCGCGAGGCACCGAGGTAGGCGCGGCGTTCCTGCTGCCGTGCCTTCGCCTGCATGCCGGCGTCGACCAGAGTGGTGATCTGGCCGGAGAGGGAGGAAGTGGAATTGAAATCCAGCATCACTTCGTCTCCCACGGCAGGTCTTCCGCCAGGTCCGCGAACGGACCACACGCGTTAACGCGGGCCTGGGCCTTGGTCATTACCTCCAAGTAGGTGGTGACGATGGCGTTAACCACGGCCAAGGCCTCGGCCTCACTGTAGTGGCCCAGGGGTTTGTCGAAGCCGATCTCACCGGCCGCTTCCCCGAAGGGACGCAGGCAAGCTTTCATGGCCGTAGTTTCCATTGCGGTCGGATCAACCATGAATGTCTCCTCCCGGGCGGGCGCCTTGTCTTTCCAGAACCCATAAAGGGCATGGAAGGCGTTTTGACACCGGCGCGAACAGAAGACCCAGTCGAGCGGTTCGGACCGTGGGTCGCCGGGCTTGAACCGGGTATCCAGGTGGCCGAAGCCCCGCGCGGGGCGATTGCATATCCAGCATGGCATTCGCCCTCCCAATTACTGCGCCCAGGCGGGCTTGGTGACGGGAGCCTGCGCGCGCTGCGGTGGCTGGGCAGCCGGCTGGGGCACAGGGGCTGCAGGTTGCGGCGCTTGCTGTGGCGTGTATGACGGTGCGTGTGCTGCCGGGTAACTGGGTCGTCCCATCACGGCGGCGTAGTCGCGGTGATCCGGCTCGATGGCCTGCTTGATGACGTTCTTGTTCTCGCCCTTGGTGTCCTTTTCGACGTCCACCTTGGCGACGAACTCGATGCCGTCCAGATCGCTGAAATCGCGGATGCGCCGGGCAGCGGCCGCCTGGGGCGAGTTGTCCTGGGGGGAGACGCCGCGGGCGGAATTGAGGACAGCGCGGATAAAACTGCGCCCCATGTTGCCCCAGGCCGGACCTTTGGCCGAGTGCAGACCAATATTGGACCAGAGCTTGCGCTTGGCATATTCGCCTTCCAGCACCACGAACTCGCAGGCGAGATAGACGCTGCCGGTGTCGAAACTCTCGCTGGCGTAACCCCCGGTCCAGCCCATCTCGGGGTTGTCATGGCCACCCGGCTTGATGGTCATGCGCAGCTTGACCACGGTGCCCTTGGGGATCAGATCGAAGGAAGGTTGCTGTTCAGCGTCGTTGAAATCGTTCCAGTTGCTCATGATGGTGTCCTTTACTGATGGATGGCGGTAGCGGTTGCGTCGACTTGGCCGGCGCATTTGCGGATGAGTTTCAGCAGATCAGGCTCCTCGACCACATCGAGGTGGCCGGAGCGGTCCTTGGCGGGAAAACCCCAGGGATTGACGGTTTGGCAGACGAAGGCGCGGTAGGAAGTGCCGTCCTCGGTCTTGAGTTCAGTGAACGTGACCACCTGGTCGACGATGCCGGGCAGTTCCAAGGCGGTCTTGCTGCCCTCGATCTGGGCCACGAAAATCTTCCTGTTGAAGTCGTCGATGCGCTCATCCAGGATGGCCACGAACACCACGTTCTTGCCCCGAGCGTGCTGCAGGTGGGTGAGGGCGGTGATCATTTCCTGGCCGAGCAGGCCATAGGCGCCACGAGAGTCCGGCTTGCCGGTGCGCTCGGAAAAGGCGGCCGGCTGGACGCGCGCCCAGGTCAGCGCCAGGCGGGATAGCACCGTGATGGAGTCGACGAAATAGGTGTCGTAGCGATCCAACTGCTTCGGATCGCCGTACTGTGCGCAGACATGGTCGAAGTGGGCCTGAGAGAACGGCTGATCTGCGACCAAGGCGGGATTGGGTCCGGCCAGGAACACCACCAGGTCGCGGAATTCCGGCCAGGTTTTGGGCCGTAGTGTGTCGCCGCGCCAGGACTGCACCGAGAGGTCGCCGCTTTCGCAGTCGACGAACAGGGTGGAGGACTCCGGTAACGTCTTGAGCTGGGAGGTCTTGCCGATGCCGGGCTTGCCCAAGAACGCCAGCTTGACACCGCGCTTTTCTGACAGGCGCTGTTCGGCGCTGATGATTGGGAGGCCCATCACACCACCTCCGTAAAGAAAGTGAGGATGGCGGTGTTCCAGCGTGGGCCATGTGCTTCCTGCCCGATGACCAGGGGTTTGCCGATCTTAGTTGCGCGCCACTGACTATCCGCGTGCCGATACTGCAGGCCGATCGATGCCAGGTGGGCATCGACCCGAGCCGGATGCCAGGCGATCTCTTTGGCGATCTCCTGGCTGGTCACTCCTTCAGTACCGTCGAGGACGTTGTCGACGATGGTGATGAGATCGGAGAGATCCAGATCGGTGTTGGCCTCGATGGCACGCAACGCCTGGCCGAGATAGGTGCCGGAACGCTGGTTCATAACGCGCTCAGCGGTTTCCCCGAAAGCGAGGAAAAGTCGGGTGATGTCGGCGCGCGTTAGAGTCTTGTCGAGGCGGGGTTGCAGCGTGAAATTCAGGGTTTGGTTCATGGGGTTCATGCCGCCACCCCCTGGGATGACTTGGCGAACGGACTGTCGTACAGGCAGTTGTTCTCGTACTCCAGGACGTCCTCGAGTCGGTAGAGGCACTTGCCGCCGATTTTCAGAAAGCGAGGTCCCTTGCCATCGGCCCGGTATCGCTCGATGGTGCCGACTGCCTTGTTCCAGCGCTTTGCCAAATCACGCTGGGTCAGATGCTGTGCATGTAGCTGCTCTGAGTTCATTTGGATCTCCTTCGATGATGGGTTGTCACCGGCTGGCAGGGCTTAAATCAGCACTGCCAGGCGATGGGGCCATTTCATCGAACGGGATTACCCAGACCGTTCCTCAGATTCCTCAGGATCGTTCCTCAAACTGAAACGATGCTGTCCAAATGCAAAAAACCCGACTGGTTCAGGGCCAAAGTCGGGTTTTTTGCGAATTCTCATGAAAGTGACCAGCCGCTCTCATCAATCCAGCCGATTACATCTGACTGACCGGAAAGGAATCGAATTTCTGACCTTGGCTATGGCGGATCGGGTGCACTCTTCTCGGCCAATCCGGTCAGTGACGTAATGCGCTGCCAACGGCAGCAATAAGTTGGTCACCGGTTGTCTGCTGAAAATCGTCTCGAATGACCGCTTGGCACTTAGCCGTCATTCGCCGGGCAGTTTCGGTTCAAGCTTCCCTCGGCAACCGCATGCTCGACGACATGCGGATGAAGCAGGATTGGCCTCCTGTCATGATACGAGGCGGATTGCCTCATCCCACAACCTATGCCATGGGAACCAAAACGCAGCCTGCACTGACCACGTCAGACAGAGTCCCCTCACGTTCTCTGACCTGTTACCGGCATTCGCAGTCTATGGCTGTCGGGCAGTTCGGGGTCAGGAGTAGACATCCTAGACTATAAGGTGGCTGAGGCTATCGAATTAGACTATGCTAATAATCCTTCCGGTTCCTATATATTTATATAGATACAGAGGCGGAAGATAAATCATTATGAATTAGTTATACTCGGTTTCTATGAGAGTCCTTGGGACGTGAAGCATTGGGAGTGCTTGATGACACAGAACTTGGTAAGCACACAGGAGAGCAACAATAAATTACATCCGTGGGCAATTTTTTTATTCTTGCTTGTCGCCGCAGTATTTGTAGCGGCATTCCCGTTTCTCTTGGAAGGTCATATGTCCAAGGTTCACTGGGTTTCTTTTTACCTGTTTGCTGCTATGGTGGCCGGTTTTGGCTTCTGGGCAATCGAGCCAGGGCATAAACACTGGTTCTCCACTCCATTACTAAGACTATCTGGTGGAGCGGCTGTCGGACTAGCTTATGTATTCATCATTTCTGAACTATCCCCTCTCGATACTGACTATATAGTACGAACCGTTCCCAGTGAAACTTACATTGTTCGACCGGCGCCAGGTGTGGGAAGCAAGTATCCGAAATATCAGATTCTGAGTGACAGCCTAAACGATATTGCGCAATTTAGGACATCAACCGGGCAACCGATGCTTTATGTACGCTTTTTGCCTAATAGTACGAAAGGAGCATTCTCAGTCGAGTATCCTGACATCAAGAATGAGGGTTTCGTCAAGAAGCAATACTGTATTCGCATTACGGGAGATTACTATGAGAAGCCTAAGGATGGTAGCTGCAATTAGTATGATGCTAGTTGCACTGTTGGCAACGGCGACATACTCAATAGCTGGGGAAGCATTCGCAATCTACGAGCCTGATATTTTAGCGCTTCGAGAGCTGGCAGGTGCGGATGGCACGGGGAGCCAAATTAGAGACCGTAAAGTTAACGATGCATGGAAGTCATTAAGCGACAACGCGCGTTCCTTTCTTACAAAGGAAGAAGATGTCGTTGTGGTTGTTCTAAGTTCAGACGGTTCATGGCGTTACCGTAGTCGTGGAAGACAACTGCTTCGTGGAATATCGTCAACTGATAAAGCGGAGCCGAAAGACTTTGAAAGGATGCTAATTATCCTAAGCTACCCTTATTTCGACCAGCTTAGAAGCTTCAATGTCGCTAAGAAGTCAAATCGGCTGAGCGATATATTGCTTGAGCTAGTCGCAGTCCAGAAAAGCGAGGCGCTGTCCCCCGAGGAAAAGGCCCGCTTGCTCCAAATTGCCAGAACAACTTATCCGATTATTGGGATGATACCTAATTACGGATGGCCAATTGCTACTGTCAATTACCCCCTGCCTTTAGAACGTTTTGGCACCGACGCCTACGCCTATGGTGCTACCGCTGTTCACGCTCCGACATATATGATGTTTTCCCCTGCTGCACTTGGTAGTCCGCCAGCGGCAAGGTAGGGAAAGAATGGGTCGGGTCCAGCTATAGCCTGAAGTGACAAGCGGTCATTCGGGCCAATTTCCTAGCCTCCGGCCGCTGAGCCACTGGCCGCTCCGGCCGATAAGCTCTCGATCCAAAGTCACACCCCAATGTCTGCTGACTGATCTGACTGCGGTTATCGGAATGAAAGAACTGGTCGTAGGCCAATGATATGAAATGGTAGGTGTGATGGGATTGGGTGGCCAATAGCGTGGATATTTCGCAGATATTTTTGGGAAATGTTTCGCGAACGGAGTGTCAGTGCAACCAGTCGCGGTCGTCGTCGGGAATGATCAATGCGTAACGTTCGTCGTCACGCAGGTAATGGATGAATGCCTTGTAGACCACCGGATTGCGCTCAAATTCTTTGCTGGGCGAAAACCGCTGGGCCTGCGACCTGCAAGCGGTCTTGAGCGCATCGTTTTCCATTTCGTGGTCGTGATCGTCGATCAATGCGACCAGGATGCTTTGCTGGCGTGGTTCCAGCGGATATTCGGTGCCGTCGATGAACGCCTTGCCCTGGCTCTTGACGTAACGGAGCGTGGTGCCTGGAGTCGCCTCATCCAGGGTTTGCGGACCTGTATCTGTCTGTCGATTCTGGTAAAACTCGAAGGTGTTCTGGCCGACACGGCCAATAGTAAACAAGGGGCGGACGTCAAATTCGGTCAGCGCTGAACCTGCCGGTATTGGTGTCTCACTGCTGGTCAGGATGACGCACGATTGCGCAGATTGATCGAGGGCGATCTGTTCCCGTAAGCGGCTCGCGACTTCTGGTCGGCTCAAGTGACGCGCGAAATACCAGGTCACGGCCTTGCCGCGTTTTGCCTCGGAGGTGCCCAACCGCCAGATCTGGTCGGGAACGACTGGCTTCATTCCTTTGAGTGAAAAGCTGAGTCCATTCAACAGGCTGACAACGAATTTCTGCAGGGCGACTTTGTAGGTTTCCCGCAGATGGCGTGACGCCTCGACGTCACCGCATTCCGGGCACAGAAGCGCAATCGTTTCTTTCGATTTGTCTTGCACAACGCGAGCGGTCTGGACACCACATTCAGGACAGGTGACCCATTCCAGCGGCGCGCCATGCACCAGCACGCGTTCACGAAGCAGGAGCGCAGCGGCGACCGCGTCAGCGCCTTGTCGTAGAGCCTGGCCGTTGATCTCCGGTTTGGCGCGTTCCAGCAGGCGACAAAATAGCGCCGTGGCATCGACCTGTGTCTGGCTCAAGCGACAACTTCTTCGTCAGCGTATTCTTCAGCTTCAACAGGGGCTTCAACAGGGGCCTCATCCGCATCGATCACGTTCAAGGCGCGCAGTACGTCATTGGCAATGATCTGGTTGCGTGCAGACAGATTCTTGATCGTCGAAGATCCCGAGGAGTACAAGTCGAAACTGAAATGCTGGGTTTTGCCCTTAGCACTCGTGCCTGTGTACACGATGACACTGGCGCCATCCATGTTGTACTCGTCCTCGAATGAATGCTCGAATTTGAGAAACTCAAGGGCCGTTTGGATCGCATCATCCTGATCTTTGTCGGGCGAAGCTTCGATTTGGAAGCTGATCCCGGTGTTGCCCGTTGGGCTGAACTGCGCACGGCGCAAACGGACTGCATCGACGCCGTAGGTCGACCAATCTTCAAAGGGCTCCATCAAGCCATCGCGCAATGCGTTGAGCTTGTAGCGCTTCATTTCAATTTCTTCGGGGATGATCTCTTGCTTAACAACATGCTTGCCAAATAACTGCAGTACCGCTTTGTGGTTCTTTGCGCCTCCCTTGACGATGGTTTCCACCATGCCTGTGGCCGGGTTATAGGCGATGGCGCTCTCCAGCGCGATACGCGTGGTCAGTCGCGTGAAGTTGTTTTGGGCAAAGTGTGCGAGGGCGGTCACCGGACCTTCCACGTAGATCGTCAGCTGGATGCTTTCATCGGCCGGACGCTCACTGAATTCGATATGGATGCCTTCACCCGCCCCGGCCTTCTTATAGAGCTTGGCGACGTCATGGCAGAAGGCCTCAAGTTGAGCACGCTCATGCGTGGGGTTGAGAGCGGGTTGGATGCGATGTTTCTTCCAGTATTTGCCGTTGGTCTTGGCCTGAAAGGCGATGTGCAACTCGGCATCTCGAAAGGTCTTTTCACGATTGGTCAGCATCCAGAGTGCAATTTCTCGCTCGTCGCGCGATGCGAATGCCAGTTCAATATCCGGATCCTCACCACAAGCGCTGCGGAATTCCTGGATGGATAACCCGTTGCACATCATGTGGGCGCGGCGCAGATCATCGTGCCAAAGCCACAAGTCCTGCTCAATGGCTTTGCGATCGACCGGATCGATGGCCTTATCCTGCAATGACGTTTCGATGTCATCGACCAGGTCAGCCACCGCCGTGGGCAGGAGATCAGGTGACTGAGTCCAATCGACTGCAAGTCGTGAGCCGAGAACATGCTTCTCGGTGAACTCCTGAAGCGTCGGCATCGAGAGATGTCGCAGAAAATGCCGCGCGTTGAAAATCTTCATCGTTGTTCACCCATTTCATGTCGACGATTTCAGGTTGCATGCGCAACCACCACGTCAGAAAGACAGGTTGTGAATGCAGGGGACCGCCTGCCGGCACGCATTTTCCAGTGCTGATCCAGTCCTTCGACGGCAAGACGAATAGTGCCACGCCCGTAAGCCTGGTTGATGCTGTCCACGGCATCCATCAAGTTTTTGCTACGGGCCATGCCGACAGTGTCATCGAAAAGCGTTGGCATCCGCTGTTTAGCGGCGATGATCTCGGTAAGCATGACGCCGGTCTTGGCGTAGGCAAAGCCGGGACGATAGAGCCGGCGCAGGACAATCATCGCGGCGGAAACCAGCTGGCGCGTGTCATCCGTTGGCTCGGCCAGCGGCAGGATCATGCCTTGGCTGTACTGCGGATCCCGCTCCTTGAACGGATTCGTGCGGATGTAGACCTGCACCGCGCCGGCCAGGGAATGTTGACGGCGAAGTTTTTCTGCCGCGCGGCCCATGTAGCTCGCCACCGATTCCGCGAGTTCATCCAGGGCAAAGACGGGTCTGCCGAAGGATCGAGACGACATGATCTGTTTCTTGGCCGGAGCCATTTCCTCCAGATCCAGGCAGGCCTCGCCATTGAGTTCCGCCACGGTGCGCTCCATCACCACTGAGAACTGCTTTCGAATCATCTTCGGTGAGGACTGCCGCAGATCGCGTACAGTGAGTATGCCGATCTGTTGCAGGTGTGCGGTGTGGCGACCACCCACGCCCCACACTTCGCTTACAGGAAGCTCGCCCATCAGGGCATCGATTTCGCCCGTACTGAGGTCGTTGTAATTGCACACGCCGTCGAACTGCGGGCGTTTCTTGGCGACATGGTTGACCAGTTTGGCGAGGGTTTTGGTCGGGGCGATGCCGACGCACACTGGCAACCCCACCCAGCGCTTGATCGCACTGCGCATCTCCTGGCCGTAGCGGGTGAACCCACGCCGTTCGAAACCAGCCAGGTCGAGAAAGCACTCATCGATCGAGTAGACCTCCTGGCTAGGCGAGAACGTGGCGAGGATCGACATCACCCGGTTGCTCATGTCGGCATAGAGCGCGTAGTTGCTGGAAAACGCGATGATGCCATGGCGCTTTGCCAGGTGCTCGATCTGAAACCAGGGCACGCCCATCTTGACGCCCAGGTCCTTGACCTCTTGCGAGCGCGCCACGACACAGCCGTCGTTGTTGGACAGCACCACGATGGGTTTGCCTTCCAGAGCCGGATTGAAAACCCGCTCGCAGGAGGCGTAGAAATTGTTGCAGTCGATTAGCGCGAGATTTCTGGGCACTACCACACCTGATGGATCGACCAGCGCACGACACCCCAGACCGTCAGCGTTTGCTCCTCGCCGACTAAGATGTCTGAATGCGTGGCGCTGCCGGAGCGCAACAGCACACCTTCCGGGATTCGGCAGAGTTGTTTGACGGTGAAATCGCCGTCCACCACCGCGATCACTACACTGCGATCGACTGCGTCGATGGAACGATCCACCACCAGCAGGTCGCCATGGTGGATGCCGAATCCGACCATCGACTCTCCGGCCACGCGCACGAAGAAAGTCGCCTCCTTGTGGGCGATCAGGTGTTCGTTGAGATCGATGCGCTCCTCGGTGTGGTCGTCGGCAGGAGACGGAAACCCGGCAGGCACCGGTGTCGCCAAGATTGGAATGCCCGGCAGCGGCACCACGGAAAGTGGCTCGTCGAGCGTGAAAGGGGCACCTCGGAGGGCTGGTCGGCCCCCCGCATGAAAGCAGGAACTCATGGCCGATGGACTAGCTCTGGAATCGTCGGACCAGGCCGACCATGACGCCGAAGATTTCCAGATCGGCCTCGGGAACGATGAGGGGGTAAGACGAGTTATGCGGCTTGAGCGCGAAGCGGCCCTGTTCCAGAACCAGTTCCTTCAGCGTGTAGTTGCCATCGACGATGGCTACGACGAAGTCGCCAACATTGGCTTCGGAGCCACGCTCGACGACAGCCAGGTCACCATCGTCGATGTGTGCATCGGTCATGGAATCGCCCCGCACCGGAATGAGCACAGTCCGAGAGGGCTCTCGCACCATGTATTCGTCGAAGTAGAACGGCGTGGTGCCAACGTCCCTGGCCATGGTTGGCATACCTGCGTGAACCGTATCTTCAGTCAGTGCGTGTTCAAAGAAGCGCCGCGCGGGGATCCAGGCATCATCATCAGGCGTGCGCTCGACAAATCCGTGTTTCTCCAGCCGCTCCATGAGCTTGCGTGCGGACGCCTTAGAAGTGCCAATCAACTCGCCGATCCTTGGATTGGAAGGGATGCGACGTGACTCGGCATAAAAGTCCCGTAGCTTCGCGAGGTGTTCTGGATCACGGTTGGGTGTGGGCATGGATCACGCTGATGGGTTCCGTATGGAATCCATCATAGTTACCGCAGGGAACCCAGTCAATCGAATGCTGAAGTCTATTCGTAGTCGTCAGCTTCGATTTTCTGGACGGACGCGTTGTGTATCAGCGTGATGACGCCCTCGGAGATTTCCTGGTTGATCTCGTCGGGTATGGCCAGCGCTTCGCACAGCCGGTTGATTGCGGTGAAATGACGGGCGAGGGAACGTTCCATCTGTTCCAGGTCGACGGATGCGACGCCGGGAATGACCTCGATCGTGTCGCACAGGCAACTCTCCAGAATCTTGATCGAGTCATCTGCCTGTGACAGGAAGAAAAACCAATAGGCCCATTGGTCGTCCAGCGCCTTGATATAGTGCCTCACCTCGGGGACTTCGAACAGTTCACGGGCATCGTCGTTGTAGCCATCGACGATCAGGCTCACACGTCCCATGAATTCCAGCGCAGTGTCGGCGCTGGAAACGAGGTGTTGCAGGAAGTCGATCGGTTCCTGCGTATCCCCCGATTCGACTTGCTGGCGTGAGAGAGCCAGGAAAACCGGCTCCTGGATGGCGGGGCGGAAATCGAGTCGGGGCATGAACTAATGAGTAGCCGAGTTAAGACCGGTGATCATCATGCCTGGGCTGTTGAACCGACATCGGTGACATCCACGCAGCGAATTACCTCGTCCGTCGTACTTTCCAAATGAAGATAATTTGGCGATCTTCATGGTTCATCCTCCCGGTCAGTCGAATTGGCCCCGCTTGCATGCGCAGGTGGTCACAAGGAATCATGGAGTCATCGTTCAGTTAGGCAGGGTGGATTGGAATCATTATGGGACGGCGCAACCATTACCACGTCTATGTGATCGAGCTGTCAAGAGATGTGCTTTACGAAGGCCGGTTCAAGAAGGCCAACCCAGGTTACATCAAGGGTAAGCAATGCGTTTATGTGGGTATGACAGGTTTGGACCCTGATGTGCGCTTCGATAAGCACAAGGCAGGCATCCAGGCCAATCGATACGTCAACCAATATGGTCTGAGGCTATTGCCAGAACTCTACGAGCTCTATGGTCTCCTGACCTATGAAGAGGCCTGCAACCTGGAAGTGGAGTTGGCGATCGATCTCCGCGAAGGAGGATATGGGGTATGGCAAGCCTGAGAATCCGCTGGTGAGTGGGTGCACCATCATCGGCGCCACCAGCATGGAATTAGAAACTAGCCAAGTTAGGGTGGAAGTCCGTCCTGACTGAATTTCAGGTTCGGATTTGCCCGATTGAGTTGACCCTCAGACCGGGGGCAGTCTCACTTCTTCAGATTGACTCAGCTATTCTGATATTTGTAGTCGTTCACCCAGCGATATCGGTTCGGATCTTTCGCCAGCAGGGAAGCCTTGATGGCTTCGAGCCTACCTTGATCCGCTCGCTGGAGGATGTTTCGCAAATCAGCGTCGATTGCTCGCTCGCTTGCACCGCGCTTCTCGGCCTTGGCGTACCAGTCGTGGGCCTCTCCGAAGTTGCCCAACTCCATATGCACAGCGCCAAGCAGGGTGCACGGCCGGAAATCCTGCGGCTTGAGCTTATGTCCCTGCTCCCCCAACTGGCGAGCCTCGTCGAGTTGGCCCATGTCGCGCATGACACCGCCACGGGTGGTGCTCATGGCCGACTTGATCTTGGGGTCTTTGAGGGGGTGAACCGACGCGCTGTCGAGTAGTTCGAGTGCAGCCTCAGGCCGGTTGCACTTCCGATAGTGGCCGCTGGCGTTCACTGCGTTCCAGGGATCCATGGTTTGGCGGTACTCACCGGCGAAGAACTCAGCCTCGCGCAGGTGAAAAGCCTCCTGTAGTTCCGCCGTGAAGAGCTCCTCGGCTTCAGTTTTGAGCCAGACAACATCGTTTTCGGCTAGGCGATCACCTGTGTCGACCCCCTTCAGAATAGCCATCATACGAGTGAACAGGGGCTGATCGATGTAGCCCATCCCGTACTTGTCACAAAGCGCCTGGCTCTTCTTTTTGGCGATGTACTTGGGATCGCTCTCACGGGCAATCCGCGCAGCTTCAGCTGCCTCGCACTGAAGCTTGTATTTTCTCGCCCACTCCGCCTCTTTGGCCAAACGCTCCGCCTCTTTGACCCGACGTTCGGTCTCGGCGGCTTGCTTGCGTTCTTGCTGAGCCGCACTGGCCGCAACAAGGTAGGTCTCGTAGGTGATCTGGCCGGTGGCCAGCTGGTGTAGTCCGGTGAGCTTTTGCTCAAGCAGGTACACCTGAGACATCAGTGTAAGCGGGTGTCCATGGTAAATGCTGTCCAGCACCTTGCTCAGGCGAGAGGACGGAATGGTCGCGCCGGGAATCTCACTCACGCAGAAGTGATGGGCGATGTGGTAGAGGGTCGAACTGCTCATGCTGATAATAGTGTCTGAGTATCTGCGTCAGTCTCTGACAGATTGAAATGCCCATATTTTACTAGAGACCGTTGAGCGTTGATGTTGTGCGTCCGCTCCTGCCGACCATGTGTCACTAGCCTTTCAAGGCTGAGCGTCAGAAATCCCTGAAGACTTGCCACTCATCAGGACGTCATTGCCAATTTCTTGAACCCTGGCCAAATCGGTAATGCAAAAGGTTAAATCACGATTTCAAAATTGAACTGAGTCGATTCCACTCATTTTCTCATCCAGCAATTTCTTCACCGCGTCGATGCGGGCCTGACAGAATTTGTAACTGGCCAACGCCTCATCGACCTTGCCCACCAGCGCATCTAGGTCTGGCTCGGTTTGTACACGTAATTCCTCGGCAATCAGGTTGAGCCGCTGGTAATGCCGTTTGAAGGTCTCAGTTTGTTCGTTCACGCGATTTCCTTTCGGACTACCTGTTTTACATTCGTTGTTACATCGCCATCCGAGAAAGACAGCATAAGGGAGTCGCCGTGCGCGATTTCCGCACTTCTCATGACGATCTTGCCATTCGTCTGTTTTGCCATCACAAAGCCACGTTGCAACGTCCTTGCCGGGCCCATGCCCAGTACATATTGAACAGATGAGCGGGTTTCCGATCTCGCCTGCTCGACCATCCGCGTCGCGTGTTCAAAAACCACCTCATGGGCACGTGTCACCAGAATCTGAGTCTCTCTCGCTGTTGCAGCCGCACGCTCACTAATCTGCCCCATGTTTCGATCGATAGATTGCCGGGCGATATCCACCTGATTGCAGCTGATCGTTACAACATCGCGATGGGACAGGGCTATCTGGTGTTTCACCGTCACTACATCACGATCGGCTGCTGATCGAATACGGCTTAAGCGCAGGTCGATGTTCTGGCCTGCCTGGTCGATGTCGGCTTGCGATTTGAGGTGAATCCGCTCCATGTTCCGATCTACTTCGGCGCTTCCACGGCTGATGGTGTTGTTGGCAAGCTGAGAAATTTGCTGAAGAGTTGATCGGATGTCACGCTGGATACGTTCATGCGACTTGGTCGCCTGCACACCGATCTGATCCCATGACTTGCCAGCAGTCATCGCGTTGCCGGTAATCGCATCGAAGATGTGGCCAATTAACTTGGAAGGCGTGTGAAAGGTCTGGCAGGCAACTTCATCAAGTATGGTTTTGTCACGTTCATGGCCAATGCCCACCATGACGGGGAGCGGGGACGTGCAGATCACTTTTGCCAACGCGTAATCATTGAGCCACATCAGATCAGCCTGGGCACCACCCCCTCGAATGATCACCAGGCAGTCAGCATCTGCGGCCCTGAGTAACGCAGTACGAATACTTTCTGAGATGCCTGCAGCCGAACCATCACCCTGGAACGCCGCCGATAAATAGGTGAACTGACAGAGTCCTGCGTTTTGCAGCAGATCGGCGTGAGCGCGAAAGTCCCCCAGGCCTGCAGCAGCAGGCGGCGAAATCACTACAACCAGGGTGAAATCAGTGGGAGCCACCAAGGCACGGTTTCTGTTGATGATTCCTTCAGAGGTGAGTCTGGCCCTGATCTCACGTAGCTTGCGTTCAGCTTCGCCCAGCGTGAACTGCGGGTTAATGTTCTCGACGACGAGCGAAAATCCGTATTGGACATGCATGCCGGCGCGCACCAGGACCATCACCTTCATGCCCTTGGCCAGCCTGCCGCCGCCAGTACCTTGGGCAAAGGTGTCGAGTACTTTTCCGCGCATGCCTTTCCAGATGGCCGCTTTGCATTTGGCGACGATCTGCCCGCTGGCATCCTGCTCGATCAGATCCAGATAAATGTGGCTGTTGTTGCGATCGGTAATTTCAGAAATCTCTGCAATGACCCATTCCAAGCGGCTATTGGCCTTGATGAGGGCAATATAGGAAGACAGAAAGCTCGAAAGTGAGCTGGCTTTCTGATCTGGCATGACATCCAGAAGCATACATTCCGCCTGATTTCGTTGATAAAGCCAGTCAGATCGGTTCGATCAATTCAGGTGCGTTGTTACGCGCTTGGTTGACTCGCCATGGATACCGGCATTGCATCTAATAAGCTTGATGACGCTTGTCATGCTGGCTACTGCCAAAGCGACTTCATACGCAACTCAGTTGGCAATCGTCGTCTCAAGATCCAGCTCTAACCGCCGGTTTTCTTGATCGATGCCGATAATTCGAACGCTGATGTTGTCACCGATTGTCGCTGCCGGTTCCTGGCAATGACCAGTCATTTTGTTGATATGTAGCAAGCCATGCACACCCGGTGCGATTTCTACGAACGCGCCATAGGCTTTACATTTTCTGACCGTACCGAGGTAAACCGCTCCCACCAGCGCGGTTTTCATAAACGCATCTTGTGGGTTCGGCAAAAGTACCCGGCGCGAAACACTCATCCGCTGCCGATCAGGATCGATGCCGATGATTCTGACATCAACTTCTTCCCCAATCCGCAGTGCTTGCATCGGTTCGACACTGGTCCAGTCGATTTCCTTTCTATTAAGCAGGGCCACGATCCCAGCACTAAGTTCTACCAGCATGCCGTAATCTATGCTTCCAACAACCGTGGCTTTGGCTTCCTGACCAACATGGTAGTTCTCGAGCACGGTCTGCCAAGGGTCTAGACGACCGTACTGCGGCAGTAATGAAGGACTGCGATTGGATGGCATGGTAGTGAAGGTCAGAGTAGAAAGGCCCCGCTCAGATCGGGACGATCAAATCAGGGGCGTTGTTACGCACCTGGTTGACCGCCGTTGACACCGGCCAGCATCGAATTTGATCAGCCGGATAAGGGCGTAGCAAACCACTGACCTGTTCGATGCCGGTATTCGGGTCGAGCCATGCAGCATAAGCAGTTTCAGGAAGGATGATGGCCAGGCGGTCGTGGATGGGGGCAACCCGTTCGTTCGCAGGGCCGACGAGAATCGTGCAACTTGCCAGCGTGAACCCGGAACTGTCGCGCCATTCGTCCCACAAGCCGGCCAAGGCGATACCTTCGTCATCCGCGCCGGTAATGAAGTAAGGCTGCTTCTTGCCGCCTTCCTGTTTCCATTCGTAAACCCCAGAAGCCGGGATTAAGCAGCGCCGCGTGCGAAATGGGCCACGAAAAGCCGGTTTCGTGGCGACGGTCTCGATCCGGGCGTTGAACGTGCTGTATTCCGTGGTTGGTGTCTTGGACCAGAACGGTATGAGTCCCCAACGCAACTCCGTCAGTTCGAAGCCGTGCTCGTTCTGGCGAATGATTGGGATATTTTGGGTGGGCGCGATGTTGTATCGCGGCTGGACAGCCTGGAATGATGTGCCCAGCACCTGCTCGATGCGAGTGAAATGGGGCATCGCTATCGCGTAACGGCCGCACATGAGTAACGACTTTCCTTTTCGTCAGTTCAGTGGGTCAAATCATCCAGCCCAGGCATCAGGCTTTCGACCAGTTCGATCGAGCTGAACAAATCTTCCAGCAGCTTATGGGCCGCTTCAAGATTCATCTTGATCAGTTTCGGCTGAGATTGGTCAGCATCGAATATCTGGATGACGGGTTCCATGCTGCCGCCATGTTCAACACTGACGTGAATTTCCGGTGTTTTCATTTCAGTTTTTCTTGCTCTTGCGCCAATCCCACGGCGGGATAGGTGTTGGGTCAGACCAGAGCCCCCGGTTGCCCATCCGGGCCTCGATCTCGGCCTGGGAATAGGTAGCGCGGTCGAGGGGCTCCTGTTCTCTCTCATATTTTTTGTAGTGCCAGGCTAGGCCCTTGCGCACCTGTTCCAAGTTGGCATCCTGGCCGCTGACCAGCACCTTGCCCACGATCCGCTCATAACGATCCAGTTTCTGCCATTCCACGTTCACTGAACGACCGAATACGAGGTCGGACAAGCTTTGCTTGGCATTTTGGCCGAAGGGCTGAGCCTTCTCGGGACAATCAATCCCCATCAATCGGACCTTGTGCTGGGTCTGTTGACCATCCAGCACCGTGATCGTGTCGCCGTCGGCCACACCCACCACCTTGCCGATTAAGGTGTCGGCCAGTGTGGCGGTCGATATCCCTACGATAAGGGCGCAGAACAGCGCCATTCTTGCGTTCACGTGCATTTCTACTCCCCCTGAATTTCCGCAGAAGGGTACGTCCTTTCCGCAAACGCCGGGAATTTTCCTACCAAGAATTTCCATGCCTGCCTCGCAGAATCAGCGGCACCGTTTGAGACAGGAAACCGCCCACCATGAATTTGCAAAACGCACTCGATCCCGATCGCATGACGGTCGAACAGCGAACCCAGGAGGTGGCTTCCTTCCTGGCGCTGGGCTTGATCAGACTGCGGACGCCGGCTCCGTCAGCCCCGGACGATGAGCGGGCAGTTTGCCTTGGCTTCCCCTCCCCACAGCGTGTTCATACACCTCCCTTAACCGCCTGACAGGAGGTTGCATGAACCCTTCACCCGATCTGGCCGTGCCCATCACGGTACGCATTGCACGACTGCCGAACCTGCCATTTGATGAGATCAAGTCGCTCTGGCAGCGGCTCTACGGCAAACCGGCTCCCACCCACAACCGGCCCTACCTCGAGCGGCGCCTGGCCTACCGCCTGCAGGAACTGGAGTACGCCGGCCTGCATCCAGAACTCCTGGCCCGCAACAAGGAGCGCATCGACGCGCTGGTTCAACAACAAAGTCGCAAGAAACGAATCCGTGGCGAACTGGTGCAGCTGGTGCCGGGCACCGTGCTCACTCGCGATTTCCTGGGTGTCGAGTACCGCGTCACTACGTTGTCGGATGGCCAGTACGAATACAACGGCAAGCCCTACCGCAGCCTCACCGCCATCGCCAACGAGATTTCCGGCACCCGCTGGTCGGGCCCCGCGTTCTTCGGTCTGCGCGAGAAATCCAAGGGGAAGAAAAAATGAACAGCGACGTCAAGAAGCGCCAGCGCTGCGCCGTCTACACGCGCAAGTCCACCGAGGAAGGGCTCGACCAGGAATACAACTCTATCGACGCCCAGCGCGATGCCGGCCACGCCTACATCACCAGTCAACGCGCGGAGGGCTGGATCCCGGTTGGCGACGATTACGACGATCCAGCCTATTCCGGCGGCAACATGGAACGCCCCGCATTGAAGCGGTTGATGCTGGATATCGAGCGGAGAGCGGTGGATGTGATCGTGGTCTACAAGGTCGATCGCCTGTCGCGCAGTCTTTCCGACTTCGCCCGCATGGTCGACCTGTTCGACCAGAACGGCGTGTCCTTTGTCTCTGTCACCCAGCAGTTCAACACCACCACATCCATGGGTCGGCTGACGCTCAACATCCTGCTGTCCTTCGCCCAGTTCGAGCGCGAGGTCACCGGCGAGCGAATTCGCGACAAGATCGCCGCCTCCAAGGCCAAAGGGATGTGGATGGGTGGCGTGCCGCCCCTGGGCTACGACGTACTGGACCGGAGGCTCATCATCAATCACGGCGAGGCCAAGGTGGTGAAACGCATCTTCGGGCGCTTCCTGGCCTTGGGCTCGACCACCGATCTGGTCAAGGAGTTGAAGGTGGAGAACGTGTGCGCCAAGTCCTGGACCGCCCAGTCCGGCCGGGTGCGGATCGGCAAGCCGATCGACAAGAGCCTGATCTACAAAATGCTCAACAACCCGATCTACCTGGGCGAGATTCGCCACAAGGAGAAAACCTACCCCGGCGCGCACGAACCCATCATCGAGCGAAAAACCTGGGACAACGTGCAGACTATCCTGGCCAGCAACTCCCGCACTCGCGCCAACCAGACCCGGGCGCGTTCTCCAGCGCTGCTCCGAGGAATCATCTTCACTGCCGATGGCCGAGCGATGACGCCGCACCACACCCGGCACCGATCAGGGCGGATGTACCGCTACTACCTGTCCACCCGAGACAACAAGGAAGGCTATGGCGCGTCAGGGGTCAAGATGCTGCCGGCAGGGGAAGTGGAGGGCGCTGTGCTGGCGCAACTGCGCGGATCTCTGCGCTCACCGGATATGGCGGCCATGGTCTGGCAGGAGGTGCAGAAACTGGGCGAATCCATGACGGAAATCGAGGTGTCGGTGGCGCTGAATCGTATCGATGAGATTTGGGAGCAGCTTTTCCCGGCAGAACAGGCCAGGTTGGTGCGTGTGTTGGTGGAACGGGTCACCGTCACGCCGAGCGAACTGCATGTGAAGATGCGGCCCAACGGTGTCGAGCGAATGGCGCTGGAAATTGGCCGCGAGATGCTGGTTGAAGAATGCGTGGCAGCATGAGAATCCAGTTCAAGCAGACCGGCACGCCGACTCTGGTCAAACACCTCGATGGCGGCGTAACCGTGGCTATCCCAATAACGGTGAAGCGCTACAGCGGACGTCGGGAGGTTGTGTTGCCCCACGGCGTGACCACCGCGACATTGCCCGAACCCCAGGAACCGACGATCCTGCAGGCAGCCCTGGCCCGAGGGCACATCTGGCAGCGAATGCTAGATGACGGCAGGGTCACATCCATCGGGCAGATCGCCAAGAAGGAAGGCGTAGACGACCGCTACGTCGCCCGTTTTCTGAACCTCACGACACTGGCCCCGGAGATTGTTGCGGCGATTCTGGATGAGACGTTGCCGGAGGATGTGACACTGGCGGATCTGAGTCTTAATCCGGCTGCGGGGTGGGAGGAGCAGCGCAGGGAGATGGGTGTGGCGGGATGATCACCTCAGTTGGTGTGTGTACTTCCGTTTGTGAATCACTCCGGCCATACAGGCTGATCACAACGAATGCCTAGTGAACGCCTGAGCCGCCATAGCCGGTTCAACAAAACAGTCATCGTGAATATCGGGGTTCGTTGCAGCAGCAGTTCAAACAGGAAGGTACAAATATAACTTTGGTGATAGCGTCTAACCAAAGGCATATAACGTAAGGCATATGGCGTAAGGCGTTGTTTATAAAAATTTCCTTGACGACAATAAATACACGACTAAAACAGTCATAAATGCTGCGTATAGACAGCGATCAACGGCTTCGAAAAACAATGCAGGTTTGACTCTCATGCTGTCCAAACGTCCAAGTCTTTGTTTGCCTATGGGCAGTAATGTCAACTTTGAGCCACCTACCTGATGAATGCTGTCTGGTCGAGTTGAAAAGGGTGTGTTTTCTGAGCGGACCGTTACCGCCAGGACCTGGTCGGTCAGTCACTTGTGCCAACTCTACTGACGAGGAGAACGGAATTGAAGATCAACATTTGTCGGTTGGTTGCAGGACTTTGCCTTGGGATTGCATTTGCTTGCCAAGCTCAGGTCGACGTAACCGGCATTGATCACGTTGCCATTCGTGTGACCAACTTGGAAGCCTCAGCCAAGTGGTACGAGGCGCGGTTCGGATTTCAAAAGCTGCAGGAGTGGAGGGGCGTCTGGATGATAGGCAAGGGCAACGTGCGGATCGGACTTTTCATGTTGGAAAAGCCCAAGCCGCTCGATGACTTCCAGAACCGTTTGGTGATCGAGCACTTCGCGTTTGGTGTGAGTGCAGAGAAGTTCCAGGTAGCGGTCAATCAAATGCGAGCCGCAGGAGACACTCTTACCGAGGTCGAAGACACCGGCATTGCGTACTCCGTCTTCATGAACGACCCGGACGGCCATCAGATCGAGCTGACAACGTACCACGGCAAGGCAGGCACCCCGCCCAAATGACGTCCGCGCATCGCGCATCTTTTTTGCCCACCAAACAACAAGAAGGAGAAGCCGAAATGATCGACGTGAGCAAGATTGCGTTCTGTAAGATCTTCCCACCTCTGGGCGTCGCACGGGTTGGCGACAGCGTGGAGACTGACGGCTACTTCTTTGCGCCCGAGACACCTCACGGCAAGCCGCGGCTTGCCGTCGGCGGTGTGCCCGATGATCAGTTCACTTACCGGGATACCTCAGGGGGCGTGCGACGGCAGGCGGCCCTGTTCCACATCTACGCATTCGACGCCGAAGGCAAACCCCTTGGCGAACTCCTCTCCAAGCATGCACAGATCCGATGGACGGTGGCGCTTGCAAACAAGAAAGCAGCTTGGTTTCAATTTGACGGCGCGCATGGGGCGCGAAGCGCATTCGAGGGCGGAGAAAACCCGCGTACCAGCGACGGCCGTATCCTGCGCCTGCGCAATGCAGGTGTGGGCAAGCTCGTGCGAGAGGTCAACGGTCCACATGGGCATCGCTTCGTTCCAAGCGAAGATCGCTGCAATCAGTTGGAAATCATCGCGCCTGAGCGAAGCGTATCGGGCATTAATCTCAAACACGAACCGGGGAGGGAAGACCTGCAGTTCGTCGGCAAGTTCCAACGCCACCACGAGGTGTATCTCGGCGAAATCGCCACAGACGCAGACGGCAGGCTTATCGTTCTCGGCGGCCGCGGGGTTTCGGCGCCGGTGGATCCGACCGGCAATCTGCTCGACGACCCCACCGACGCCTGGATCACCCACTACGCCAACAACGACAACTGGTGCGATGACACGGCCGATGGTCCCGTCAAGGCGATGGTCACCTTGCTGGACGAGGCAGGCAAGCTCGCTAAGGAACTCGAGGTCCGCGGGGGCAGTTGGGTCGTTGTGGCGCCGCCGGATTTCGCGCCGGACACGACCAACGTGGTGACAATCTATGACGTGATGGAAGAAGTCGCGTACGACCAGCGTTCGCTTTGCAATCCGACGACGCCACCGATTCGTTCTGTCGATGAATTGGATCTGCGCCGCGACATCTGGCCGATCATCGAGAGAAGCGCCGGCTACCGCTGGGTGAGCAAGCTTGGACTGCGCGGCCATGGCCAGGGACGCCCCGGCGATGGGCTCAACGGTAATGTTGTCTCGTTTGAAGGTTTCGAGAAGGCAATGAAAGCGCAGGACGGTGCGCTGAGCCAGAAGCTTTTCAATGCGCTCAGGCCACCGAGCTACAAACGGCCCAATGGGGATGAACCGTCCGATGATGACCTGGAAATGGCCAATGTCGCAGCGACGGCCCTCTTCATGCCGCCGCTGTCCGGCGATGAGGGCGACAGGACTGCGGGAGACGCGCGCACATGGCTTTCGTTGACCTACCTGCAGTACTCGAGGATGAAGGCATGGGCGGAGCGCCCCAAAGATTCGGGCGAGCTGCCGGCGACCGAGATCGAGTCGATCTGGCTCGAAGATGGTTCGGTCCACCCATCGGTGCTGACAAGAACGCTGCTCGAACGATGCTGCGGCGGCGCCTTCTTCCCCGGGATCGAGGTCACCTCTATCGTGAGGGATCCGAAGCTCTACGCCGAGGCCTTCCGCTTCGACCAGTCGGTGCTTGAGCCCGGCGACGTGACCAAATACATGGCGTGCCCGTGGCAAGCGGACTTCTACGAGTGCAGGGACTCGTGGTGGCCAGCGCAGCGTCCGGATGACGTGGTGCACGAGGACAGCTTCAAGAAGATCTTTGACAAATTCGACGCCGAGAAGACCGGTGACCTCGCCGGGCAGTTGGAAAAGGCCTTGGGCGATCGGCAGCTCTGGGCGCAAGGGGTCGGAGACGCGAACCCGCGGCCGAGCGCCAGCTTCCTCATGAGGCAAGTGTTTCCCGAGGTGAAGGGCAGCGAGAGCTTTCACGACTATGCGCTGCGGTCTGCCACTGGATGGCGAGACAAATTGGTTGACGCGGCGGCTTCTGAAGACAACGCTAGCCCTTGGCGCCGGCGCTATCTGCTGCAGGAGTCATGCGACAGATTTGCAGGTCGATACTTCCAGCCGCAGTTACCCGCCCCAGACACGGTGCTTAATCTTAAACGTATCCAGGGTGAATACGCGGAGCTGGTGAAACGTTTCAACATCGGGTCGCTGAGCGACTTGCGACAGTGCTGGCGAGACGCATCACGCCAGGACGGCGAGACGATAAGGGCAAGTCTCACCGCCATCGGGGACGAGTACGGCAAGGCCATGCTCAAATCGCTACTTGAATACCTTGTCAAATGTCTCGAAGACCATCCGTTTGGCGGTGGACGCCAGAACGCGATGCGCTCGGCGCAGGCGTTCAGGGACGTTATTGTCAATCCCAACTACTCTGTGAGCAGCTTGGACAAGGAGCACCCCGAAGAAGTACCTCATGGCAAGGATCTCTACTGCGAGTACGTGCTTGTCGAACTTCGCGACGCGCTTCGGGACGCAGCATATCTGCAACACGTTTCCAGAAATGGCGACAACGGCATGGTGCAGCAGTGGAAGCGTTTGGGCTTTGTCGTCAGACGCGATCTGCCGCTTTCGGATGGTAAGACCCTGACGGTCCAAGTCGAAACTGAGCGCGACAAATACGACGGTCGCAACTTCCGCGACAGCTTCTACTTCCTCCTGAACATCCAGGACCACGAAGACTTCCTGCCGCAATCCATTCGCATAGCCGAAGACGTGCTGGCGTACGCACAATCCGTCATCGACACGACCGCCATCGAGGACAGCGGGCACCCTGAGTCGTTCGTTCCATACAACCAAGCGACCTTTAGGGCAAAGCTCGAAGAGATATACGAGATTCAACGCTCCCGTGCCCAGAATTACGACATCTATTTCCGAGCGATGAACAGGAACCTTGATGACCTCGATCGAGGACTGGTCATCCTTGCCCCATTCAATCAGTGCGACGGAGCGTGGCTGAGGAACATTTCAGCGGCAGGCCCTGGCGATGACGTGCGGGCCTTGTTGTTCGAGGTCTGGAGCGATGAGATTGGCAACGGAAATCCGCTTCTGCATCACGGCAACCTCTATACCAACCTTCTGGCCAGTCGCGGCATCCATATGAACGCGCTCACCACGCGTGCGTATGCAGACGACCCCAAGATTCCTGAGTCGTCGTTCGTCAACCCTGTGTTCCAGCTTGCGATCTCACAGAACACCGACCAGTATTTCCCCGAGCTGATGGGCATGACGCTGTTCTTGGAGTGGGAGGTTCTGAGTCTTGTGCAAGGGATCAGGCTCTACGACTACCTTGGACTCGACTCTCACTTCTGGCAGATGCACGTCGGCATCGACAACGCGACGAACGGGCATGGCGCCAAGGCCAGAGATGCCGTCATGCTCTACCTGGACCGTGTGCGATTTGAGGGGGGCGACGCCGCAGTTGACAAACACTGGGAACGGATCTGGAGGGGATTCGTGGCGTTCGCGGTCGTGGGTGGCGATGTTTTTGGTGACGACGACGGCGTCAGTGGTCGCAGGCCTCCGAATCCAGCCGATCAATTGGCTAAGGTCATGGCCAGAAAGGCGAACTATGGCTCGCTCAACCACTTCCAACAGCGGCTAGGTAAGAACAGGATCAACGATCTTTTTGACACCCCCGAGCTGTTTCAGAAGCTGCTGGCCGCATCCAAATGGATCGTTCCTGGCGATTCAGACCAAAGTCAGTTCCTCAAGCATCTGACCACTTTCCAGGGACCGATGTATCAGATCTTCAATGCAGCGGACTTGGCGGTGTGGCGCTCTTGGATCGAGTGGCTCGGCAGGGATGGGGACACGCCCCGGATCAAGCGCTACTTCGATAAGGCGCAGGCCATGGAGGCTTTGTTGGTCGAGATGAAGTCGGTCGCTGAGGGCGTCGGTGCGCACTCTCGATTCATGGCGCAGAGCGATGATGGACGTGTGTCCATCGCTTCACTCTTCACGTCGCATGACACAGTGGCCCTCATGAGAGCGCTCGCCGACGAAAATTCCGGCTGGGTCAAGAAAGGCGACCCGGCCGCCAGTCCGCTGGTCGCCGATATGATGCGAGGCTCTAACCTGATGGGCAAGGCGCTGGACCATCGCTTCCCGAGCATCAACAACCGAATCGGCAGACAGATCGTCATCGAGTGGGTTCGTGCGGGATGTCCGATACCAGGAGACATTCAGGGGGTGCCTCAGCAGAATCTCGCAGCGCCGCTCAAGCCGCTCGGTCCGAATCTGTTCATGCATACCCTGGGGATGGGAGCGGTGCATTGAGGCAACGAGTGCTGGTTGTCGGCGCCGGCATTGCCGCCTTTGCTGCTGCCCTGTGCTGCGTGCGACAGGGCATCATTACCACCGTGCTTGTTCCCGCTAGAAGGCTGAAGCCTGAATTTCCAGAGATGCTTAACGCAAGCGGGTTCAGAACACTGCTGCGGCTTGGACTCACGAGGAGCGAACTTATTCGCAGCTTTCCCGAGGTACGCGAGCATCGGTCGCGCTGGGGTGATACGACAATGCATGTCAGGCCACGCGTACCAGGTTTGCAGGGCCCAGTGATCCTTGGCAAAGCATCTCTAACCAACATGCTGCGTACTGCGGCGCTGGAAGGCGGAGCAAAATTCCTGGAAATTGAACGACTCGTCTCAATAAAGGAGACGGAATCTGGTGTGCTGATGTCTTTCATGAAGGATGGTGCAGTTTACGAACTGGCGGGTGGATATGCCATCGACGCCAGCGGCCGAGCAGCGCGGCTGGCACGCCAAATGGGCATCAAGCGTGTGACGCTGGATCATCTTGTCGCTTTTTTGATCCGCGGTCCTGCGCTGCCGGAGTTTGCAGCATGCGCCGCCACAGTAAGCATCGCCAACGGATGGACGTTTTGGGCAAGCGATGCCTTGGGACATGCGGTGTTTTCGTTCTTCACGGCCGGTCGCAAACTAGAAGGGGTGGTGGACGCATCTCACCTGCTTGCCAGTGTTCCAGCGGAGACCCAAGTAATGATGGCCGACACCACAACTTGGGCGGCGTCCGAGGTTGAGTCCTTCAATTGCTCAACCTCGACGCTGGAACGGTCTGGCGGCGTGTTTTGGCTGGCTTGCGGCGATGCGCTACAGACATTTGACCCGCTGACCTCGACTGGGATCTCCACCGCATTGAGCCAAGCTGATCGGGCAGCAGAAGCCATTGCCGCTGCGATTGAAGGTGACCGATCACTGATCGATTGCTACAGAGCGGAAGTCCAACTTTCTTTTGCGCGTTATATCGCTGAGCGCAACGCTTACTATGGCAAGAGCACAGGTGAAGGCTCTACTGTCGTTACACCACCGGCCGGATTAATGTCCATCATGTGAAGTTTCACCAGGAACCGTCGGTTGCTTGCTGTCCACCAGCCTCGCGCCACTTTGCAGACGTTCAAGCAATTTCACACTGGCAGGGTGAGTGGCCGGAGATCCGAGACGGCAACATATTTTTTCAGTTGGTTGGCAACGGATTGATCACCTGCCGTTCATGAGTGCGATTACCCAAGTGACCCATCTTCCGGACACCATCAATCCCGTTTCTCTCTCTCCACGATCCTTTCCCCACCCATTGCTGAAAACAAAATAGCTTAAATTCTGAGCAGGTTAAGTGTTTGAATATAAAGGAATGTGCCTTCCGGACTTCGTGACTTGAACGTCCGGAAGAAACAGAGAAGAGAGCGAGAAAACAGCGAAAAATGGGGAAAAACAGGGTGCCGACTGGGTGCCGAAGTCCGGAAGCCATAAGCGAAAAACCCCGCCAACACTGGCGTGTGGCGGGGTCGGTCGTTTTTGCATGATACTGTTTTTACTACAATTTCTGGTGGAGGCGGCGGGAATCGAACCCGCGTCCGAAAGCCCTCTACAGCAAGTTCTACATACTTAGTCTGGTCATTTGGTTTTAACCCTAACTGCGCCGGCCAGACAGGCTAAGTTCGAGCGAGCCACCTAATTTTAACGTTGATTCAAGCGGCCCGAATCAACGCGAGTCCATGTTAATGACTCCACTGCTGGTTTCCCAGCCCGGCCCATGGACCAACCGGTGTGGAGTCTAGCCGTCAAGCGGCCAGAGCGTAGGTTTCGTCGTTGGCGACTACTAGATTCCAGATGTATTTACGAGGTAACTGGTCCTCGGTATGCCCTTGTCTGCGTCGCGACCCCCGTCGAAGCCAGGTCGCCCCCTTTGTGCTGCTTAGATGGAGCCCCGCTTTGATAGTTCAAGTGGGTCAGGGCAATCTACGCGGCGCTATGGGCAGAGTCAAGGAATTCGCGGTCTGCTCGGTAGGGCGTGGGATTATTGCGGTCGGATTTAGCCGTATCGACGGCGCCCGCGCATGCGTGCAGCGCATTCTCTGTGCAAGAACTGCGCGGGCAGGCGGCTTTCCTCTCTATTTTCCCGACACTTGCTAATCGAATGACGGCACAATCCGCTTCGCTCGCACTGGCGAGACAATCATAAGCAGTTGTTAATATTGATTTAATTGGAGATCAGGATGAACGCCACCCGCACTATCCTCGCTATCGTATTGGCTACCCTGAGTGCTCAGAGTCTGTCTGCCGAAACCGCACCTGTTCAATCCACGCAAACGGCGGCTGTGCCTGTCAATACAGCGGAGTGGGTCAACTACTTGTCCGACTTTACGCGTAATGGCGACATGCTGGCCGACCCCAAGAAATTTATCGCGGCGCTGGCGACTGTCTCTGAGCCGGAATTTCTCATCGCGGCCGGCAAGGCCATGATGGACCCGAATTTGTATCTGCAATCCACGGCCTCCTTGATGGATCCGCGTGCCTATTCCAATTTTGCCAAGGCGATGGATCCGGTGGTGATGGCGGCTTGGTCGCAGGCGTTGATGGACCCGCAATTCATCTCGGCTGCGCAGACGGTGATGACGGATCCGAACAAATTGATGCGTTGGGCGATGGCGCCGATGGACCCGAGAGCGTTGGGTATGCTGCTCAACACGCTCAATCCGAATACCTATCTGAAGTTCGGTGCCGCAGCGCTTGATCCGCGTACGCTCAACATGGCGGCCGCTCCGTTGAATCCGAACTGGTACGGTTCCTGGTTGGGCAATATGGCGAATCCGCAAGCCTATGGACCGACTGTCAACAGCATGTTGAAAATGCCTGCTTACAGCGGCCAGGTAGCTCCGATCATGCAGCCGTATCCGCAGCCTTTTCCGACGATTCCGATGATCGATCCACGCATGTTTGGCGGGATGTTTCCGGTCGCTCCGCGTTGAGCTTTTCTGCATAGCAAACCACTGGCGAGATGGTGATTCGTGCGGTATCCCGGTTTTTTCCGCAGAGACTGCATTTTTCCGGGCTGAAACAGCAGAAATTCTGGGTTTGAAGGCTTTCAGCCCCTTCTCTGAACTCGGCTTCTCGCTTACGCTAGCGCCGTGGTTCACCCAGTCAGGGGCATTTACCCGCCGCCGCTGGTTTTCCCGAACGCAGCCGATGGCACGGCAAAGCGTAGGGAGATCTGGCCGGAGGTGAAGTTCATGAATAAAGCACCACACTAATTTGCTTTTACCCGCCCAAACCATTGTCAGGAGACATGCATGAACAAGACCGAACTGATCGACATCGTTGCAGCAAAGGCCAATGCTTCCAAAGCCGCAACCAGCGACATCATTGGCGCCGCCATTGCAGCAATCACCGAAGCCGTCGCCAAGGGTGAAAGCGTCCAGTTCATCGGCTTCGGCACGTTCAGCGTGCAGCAGCGCGAAGCTCGTACTGGCCGTAACCCCCAGACTGGCAAGGAAATGAAGATCGAGGCCAAGAAAGTCGTTCGTTTCAAGGCTGGCGCTGCGTTGACCGCTGCAGCCAACCCCGTGAAGGCTACCAAGGGCAAAAAGAAGTAAGCTGATTCAAGGACGGCGCCTGGAACCCCAGGCGCTACCTGTCTGGACAGGGTTTTTGTATGACCGCGTAGTTTGTTGCACGCGTATCACGTAGTACCCCGGCCATTTGATACCGGGACATTCTCAAATCAAATGATGCAGCAAGCCGGCGAGAGCGCCTCCGAGCGGTAATGCCGTCGTATCTGACTGTGCACAAGCCACTGGCACTTGCCTGCCGGGATGATGACCAGATCGCCTTTCGCGACGCTCACTGGCTCGCCGTCTTCCATACTCAGTGTCGCGCTGCCATCCAGCAGGTAACTCTTTTCCGCAGCATCGTAATCCTGCAGGTGTTGCCCGACGCCGTCCTTCCAGGTCGGCCAGCCGTGTACGCCCAGTTCTGCCAGGCGCGCCGAGGTGACTTGCCGTTCGACCACGATGCGATCACTCATTTCGACACGCTTTCCTTCTCCATCAGGATGTAGGTGTTGTATGCGTTGCGGCGATTGGCTTCGACAAATGCGGGCATCATTTCGTAACGCGACCAGTCGGTTGTTTCGTATGCCTCTTCGAATGGCATCAATTCGCTGACGGCGCGCCCCATCTCGGTACGCAAAAACACCAGGTAGTCGCGGGTCAGGGTTAGGTCTTCCATCGGCGTGTTCGATGCGCCGCCGTGACCGGGGACGAGGAGTTTCGGCTGCAGTGCGATGAGTTTTTCCAGTGCATTCAGCCAGAGTTTCGAATCGGCCTCGCCAACAAAGGGCACCCGTCCCTTGAACACTAGATCGCCGGCATAGAGCACGCCGTCTTCTTCTACGAACATGGCCAGATCTTCGTCGGAATGGGCGGGGCCGACGTGGCGTAAGCGGAAGTGCAGACCGCCGAGTTCGAAGTCGGTATCGCCGGACAGCCAAAGGTCGGGCGTGGGAAATCGTTGCGTCTGGTCATTGATCCACGTGCCCAGAATCTGTTTGCGTTGTTCGAAACGCAGTTTCGCCGCATCCGAACCCACCACGCCCTTGCCGCCTTCGTGCGCCCAGATTTCCGCGCCCAGGTCCTTGAACACCTGGATGCCGTAGTAATGGTCGGCGTGATAGTGGCTGACGATGACGCGCTTGATCGGCAGTCCGGTCACCGCGCGGATGCGTTTGACCATGGCGTGTGCCAGCGACGGTGAACCCAGCGTATCGAACACCACGACGCCGGCTGGCGTCACCACGAATCCGGCGTTGGACATGAAGCCTTCATTGCGCGTGCTGGCTGCACCCGCCATGCCGGGAATGTAATAGCTGTGCGCCGCCAGTTGTTCCGCGTTCACCTTGACCGTCACCGGCGGATACAACGGTGCGGCAGTCGAAGCACCGGCAACCGCGGCGAACAGCATGGCAAATAAGCAGAGTAGGGCACGCATGGGAATCCTTCGAGCGACTGGATTGGGGAGAAGTGCGGGATTATAGGAAACCAGTCTCACAGCCATCTGTAGTATCTTCGGCTCGTCATTTTTCGACAGACGTCTTACCGTGAATCTGAAGAAGTTCCTGCCATTCCTGCTTGCCTTCGTGCTGCCGCTGCTGGTCGTCTACACCTGGTGGGGCGGCTTCAGCCCGGTGCACATCGAAGCGTCGGTCGCCGGTCCCTATACCTATGCGTATCTGGAAAGTACCGGCGATTATTCCAAGCTGCCCGAGAAGGCCGCGGAGGCGCGTGAAGCGCTGCTCGCCGCCGGCATCGCGGCGGATCAGCCCATCAGCGTGCTGTACTCCAATCCCGATCTGGTCGATGTCGGCAAACGACGCGCCCGTACCGGTTTCCTCGTCCCGCCGGGCAGCAAGCTGGCCTTGCCGCTGGAAATCGACACGATCCCGGCGCGGCCGGTTCTGCTGGTGCAGGTTCGTGCCGGCAGCATGCTCGCGCCCGGGCGCGCCTATGCGGCGCTGGACCGTTATCAGCAAGCGCGTGGCGAAGGCATCCGGATGCCAACGGTGGAGCGCTATGCAGCCTCCGGCTCGGCTTTGCGCATGGGCCAGCTCAGTGTCGAGATGGAGCGACCGTGAGTTTGTTCGTCCCACTTGCCGCGCTGGCCTGGGAACACTTCCGGCCGCTTGCGCAGAACCTGCCCGCGCAGGAAACGGCACGCGGCCAGCGCTGGTTGTTGGAGCACTTCAATGCCGGCGGCCAGCAGCATGGCCTGTTGGCGTGGACGTTGGGCGCGTTACTGCCGGCGCTGGCGTTGGGTTTGTTGGCCGCCGCATTGGGCGGTTTGTTCGAATTGCTGGGCTGGGCATTTGAAGTCCTCGTGCTTTATTTCCTGTTCGGATTTCGGCGCGCCTCATTCGAGGCGGCCAGCATCGCCCGCGCGTTGACGGCGGGCGATCTGGCGCATGCGCGCAGCACCTTGATCGAATGGAATCCCGGTCTGGTGCCTGCCGACGGCCAGGACGATCTGATCCGACAGAGCCTGGAGGAAACGCTCAAGGTCGCCTTGACCGCGTTGTTCGGCGTTCTGTTCTGGTACTGGGTGGCCGGCTTAGTCGGCGCGGTGCTGTATTCCCTCAGCCATTCCTGTCGCGATCAATGGCGCTGCGAAGAGGTGTTCGCGACCTTCACCTGCAAGGCGGTGTACTGGATGGACTGGCTTCCGGCCCGCGTCATGGGATTCAGTTTTGCCATCGTCGGCAATTTCCAGGATGCCGCCGAATGTTGGCGCGGCCAGGCCAGACTCTGGCTCGACGACAACGAAGGCGTGATTCTGGCGGCCGGCGCCGGCGCGTTGGGCATTCGCCTGGGCGGTGCGATACACATCGCCGGCAGCGCGGTGCCGCGTCCCGACCTCGGCATGGAGGAGCAACCCGTTGCAGAGAGCATCGAAGCCGGTGTCGCCTTGATCTGGCGCGCGGTGTTGTTGTGGCTGTCGGTCGCGGGCCTGATCTGGCTGGGCAGTATCTAAGCCGAGATGCTCAACGCCCTCTGGATCGGCTTCTTCCTTACTGCCTTCGGCGCCGCGGTTCTGCAATTTCTCGGCGGCGATCAGGCGATTTTCGCGGCGGTCATGAAAGCTGCATTCGACGCTGCGAAAACCGCATTCGAGGTCGCTCTCGGCCTCACTGGCGTCATGTGCCTCTGGTTGGGTGTCATGAAGATCGGCGAGCAGGCCGGCTTTCTGACCGCCCTGGGACGCTGGCTGGCGCCCTTGTTCGCGCGTCTGTTCCCGGAGGTGCCGCGTGGCCATCCGGCGCTGGGCTCGATCACCATGAACATGGCCGCCAACGTGCTCGGACTGGATAACGCCGCCACGCCGATGGGACTCAAGGCCATGCGCGAACTGCAGGACCTCAATCCGAACAAGGACATCGCCAGCAATGCGCAGATTCTGTTCCTGGTGCTCAACGCGTCTTCGGTCACCCTGCTGCCGGTCACGATCTTCACCTACCGGGCGCAACTGGGCGCGCTCGACCCCACTGACGTATTCATCCCGATCCTGATGGCGACCTATTGCTCCACCCTGGCCGGCTTTCTGTTCGTCGCTGCGGTGCAGCGCATCCGCCTGGACAGCGTGGTGCTGATGTGGATGGGCGGCATCACGGCGGTGGTCGGCGGCTTGGCGTTTTACTTCGCCAGTCTGCCGGCGGCGCAGATGACGGCGGAATCGTCGGTGCTGTCCAATTTCTTGCTGCTGGCGCTGCTGGTGATTTTCCTCATAGGCGCACTGGTGCAGCGGATCAATGCTTACGAGGCCTTCATCGAGGGCGCCAAGGAAGGTTTTCATACCGCCGTCACGATCATTCCCTACCTGGTGGCTATGCTGGTAGCGATCGGCATGTTGCGCGCCAGCGGTGCGTTGCCGGCGTTCGTCGAGGGCATTCGCGGGTTGGTGCTGATGCTGGGTTTCGATGCGGCCTGGGTGGATGCGCTGCCGACCATGGTGATGAAACCGCTGTCGGGTTCCGGCGCACGCGCGATGATGATCGAAACGATGCAGGCATCCGGCGCCGATTCGTTTGCCGGCCGTCTGGCCAGCATCGTGCAGGGCAGCAGCGAAACGACTTTTTATGTATTGGCCGTGTATTTCGGCTCGGTCGGCATCAAACGGGTGCGTCATGCCGTCGCCGGCGGACTGATCGCCGATCTGGGCGGTTTTATCGCGGCGGTGCTGGCGGCTTATTTGTTTTTTGGCGCGACGATCTGATTCGCGTCCGGTTTTCAGGAGAGATCATGCTGACTCGGCTGCTCGCCTCGCTTCGCACACGGTTGCTGAAAACGCCCGCCAAGATCGCCGCCGGCCTGCTCTCGGTTTATTTCTTGTTTGCCTGGTTTGGCTTCGAGCCTTTGCTGAAATGGGCCGCGCCCAAGTTCATCGCCGCCAAGAGCCAGCATCGTTTGCAGATAGCCGCCGCGCGTTTCGATCCGTTCGCGTTGTCGCTGTCGATCAAGGGTCTGAAGCTGGCCGAGCCCGACGGCAAGCCGTTGCTGGCATTCGCGGAACTGTTCGTCGATTTCGACGCGAGCAGCCTGTTCCGCTGGGCCTATGTTTTCGAAGACATTCGCCTCAGCGCGCCCGCTGCGCAGCTCGAATTGCGCGCCGACGGCAGCCTCAACTGGATGGCGTTGATCGAAGCCCTGCAGAGCAAGGAAGAGGAAAAAGACCAGCCGCTGCCGCGCTTGCTGGTTCGCCGTATCGCTTTGGAGAAGGGACGCGTCGCCGTGGCCGACCGCAAGGTGGGCTTCGAAACCGTGTTGAACCGGCTCGATCTGACTTTGCGCGACCTCTCGACGTTGCCGGACGACAAGGGCGCCTACACGCTCGCCGCCACCACGCAATTGGGCGCGCGCATCCGCTGGAAGGGCGATGTCACGCTGAATCCGATCCTGGCCAGCGGCGAACTGGCTATTGACCGGCTCGCCCTGGCGCGGCTCTGGCCCTATGTGAAAGGCCAGTTGGCGATGGCCGCACCCGAAGGCGTTGCCGCGCTGGCACTGCATTACCGTGTCGCTTATGGCAACGACAAGGCGAACAAGAAACTGTCCCTGCTGCTCGATCAGCTGGGCTTGAACCTGACGGGCTTGGCGTTGCAAGGCCTGCACGCCAAGGAACCCGCGCTCAAGCTGGATAAGCTGGCGCTCAGCGGCGGTCGCTTCGACCTGGAAAAGCGCGAACTGAACATTGGCGAAATCAGCCTCGCTGGCGGCCAGATTGCGTTGCACCGCGACCTCGCTGGGCGGCTGGATATCCAGAACTGGTTTCCGCCCGCCGTAGCCGTCGCAAGCAGCCCGCAGCCCGCTGTGCCGCCGGTAAAGAAAGTGCAGGCCGCGCTGGCCACGCCTTGGCACGTCAACCTCAACCGTTTTGCCCTCAACGGCCTCGGCATCCACTTCAGCGATGCCGGATTTGCTACGCCGTTGCAGGCGGAAATCGGCAATGTGCAGATCGGCTTCAACGCCAAAGCCGAAGCCGGCGGCGAACAAACCCAGGTGGTGCTGGAAGGGCTCGGCGTCGATATCTCCGGCATCCGCCTGCATTCCGGCAATGCCGCTGCACCGTTGTTCGTGCTCGGCGGCATTTCGCTCGGCGAGGGTCGTATCGACCTGGCCGCGCGCCAGGTCAACGTTGGCAAGCTCAGCTTGAGCAACGGCAAGGTCGACGCGGTACGCGATGCTCGCGGCCGCGTTGCGTTGCTGGAAGCCTTTCAGCCGGCAGTCGGAAAACTGGTGGCGCCCGTCGCCGCGCAGCCGTCCGCATCCGAACCCGGCTGGCGCTATCGGGTCAACCGAATCGATCTGGCCGGCTTTCAGATCGGTGCGCGCGACGAAAGCGTGCAACCCGCCGCGGGATTGACGCTGGAAAAGATCGAAGCGGCGGTGACCGGCGTCAGCGAAAACCTGCAAACGCCTTTGCCGCTGCGTTTGGCTTTTCAGGTCAGGCAAGGCGGCAGTTTTCAGGCCGAGGGCAAGGTCGTCCCGGCGGCGCCATCGGCCGATGTGATGCTGAAACTGAGCAATCTCGCCTTGCTGCCGGCGCAGCCTTATCTGTCCCAGGCCGCCAATCTGGTGTTGGCCTCAGGCCGGGTGTTCACGCAGGGCCAGGTCAAGTTCGAAGGCAAAGCCGGCTCGGCGCCGAAATTCGGTTTCCAGGGCGGCTTCGAGGTGGCCGATCTGCTACTCAACGAAAGCGAGGGTGGGGCGCGTTTTCTGGCCTGGCAGCGTGTCGGCAGCGACAGCGTCCGTGCCAGTCCGACAGCGCTGGATATCGACGAACTCCGCTTCGACGCGCTCGCCGCCAAGCTGATCATCTTCAAGGACAAGACGGTCAATCTGACTCGGATTCTGAAAGCCGCGCCGCCGCCGACGGTCGCAACGCCGGTTTCGCAGGCAAGCAAGCCCGCGGCAAAGCCTGCCGATGAAAAAGCATTTCGGGTGGCGATAGACCGTATCCGCATCGAACACGGCGAACTCGATTTCGCCGACTACTCGCTTGCCTTGCCGTTCGGCACGCGTATCCACGACCTCAAGGGCGCTTTCAACGGCATCTCGACGCAGCCGGGAACAACGGCGGAGTTGGAGATCGACGGTCAGGTCGACGAGTTCGGTCTAGCGCGCGCGGTGGGCCAGGTCGATCTGTTCAATCCGACCGGCTTCATGGACATCAAGACGGTGTTCCGTAACGTCGAGATGGCCAATCTGACGCCCTATTCGGCCACGTTCGCCGGCCGCAAGATCGCTTCCGGCAAGCTTTCGCTCGACCTCGAATACAAGATCAAGGATCGCCAGATGTTGGGCGAAAACCAGATCATCATGGACAAACTGACCTTGGGCGAGCGGGTCGAAAGCCCTACCGCCAAGGATCTGCCGCTCGATCTGGCGATCGCCATCCTGCAGGACAGCGACGGCAAGATCGATCTCGGCCTGCCCGTTTCCGGCAGTCTCGATGACCCGCAGTTCAGCTATGGCCAGATCGTCTGGAAAGCCATCGGCAACATCCTCACCAAGATCGTCACGGCGCCATTCCGCGCGCTCGGCGCGTTGTTCGGCGGTGGCGGCGAGAAGCTGGAGAAGGTCGCGTTCGAAGCGGGCGAGGCGGCGCTGACGCCGCCCGAGAAAGAGAAGTTCAAGCAGATCGCCCAGATTCTCAACAAGCGGCCCGGTCTGGCGTTGAGTATCCAGGGCGTCTGGTCGGCCGAGATCGATCGCCCGGTGCTGAAAGAAGGCCAGCTACGCCGCGCAGTGGCCGAAAAGATGGGCGTGAAGCTGGCCACCGGCGAAGATGCCGGCCCGATTTCCACGGCGAATCCGAAGAGTCGGGCCGCGTTGGAAGGGCTTTACGCCGAGCGTTTCGGGGAAACCGAATGGACCGCGCTCAACGCCAAATGGCGGCAGGCGAATCCGGACAAGAAACAGGAATCCGGCGTCGGCAAGATGATGTCGCGCCTGAAAGGGCTGTTCAAGAAGGACGCGCCGCTGTCCGCCGACGACCTTGCTCAGTTGAAGGATGCGGACCTGCACGCTCTGCTGTACCAACGTTTGCTGGCGAAGGAAACGGTGAGCGACGCGGCGCTGCAGGAACTGGCGCAGCACCGCGGCGAGGCGGTCGTGCAAGGCCTGGCAAGCGCCGGCGCGCCGGCGGAACGGGTCAGTCTCGGGGCCGTGCAAGCGGTCGCAGCCAGCGGTCGCGAAGTGCGGGCAAAACTGGAACTGGGGGTGGCGAAAAAATAGTTGCGCGCTCCGGGACGCTTTCAGGTTTCCGGAGCACCTGTTTGATAAGCACCCGTTTGCAGGCGCGCCAGAACCCGCCGTGTAAAGCTGATGACTTCGGAAGCGGTCAGGCCGACCGGGCCGCATCCCGCCGCCACCGCTTCGTCCCCCGCCTGGCCATGCAGCCAGACGCCGAGTACGGCGGCCTGTTCCCCAGTCAGGCCTTGCGCCAGCAGCGCGGCGATCAAGCCGCTCAGCACGTCGCCCATGCCGGGCGCGGCCATGCCGGCATTGCCGGTTGTGTTGCACCAGATGGCATGGTCCGGCTGCAGCACCAGCGTCGCATGGCCCTTCAGCACGACCGTCGCACCGGTCAGCGCGACCAGACGTTGCACCGCGTCGGCACGGTCGGCCTGGATGTCTTGCGTATTCACGCCAAGCAGGCGCGCGGCCTCGCCCGGATGCGGCGTCAGCAGCGTGGCGGCGGCGCGCGCCCGCAACGCCGCCAGCAGTTCGCCGTCGCGGGCGAGCAGATTCAACGCATCAGCATCCAGCAACAGGGCGTGCTCGACGTTCATTGCGGCTGCCAGAACACGTCGCGCGCTGACGGAGGTGCCCAGGCCGGGGCCGACCACCAGGCAGGCCGGGCGGGGCAGGGCGGGCAAGGCTTCCGCCGCGACGATCATCAGTTCCGGGCAGAGCGGATCGACCGCCAGCCGCGTATCGAGCGCGCCGACGTAAACCCGCCCGGCGCCGCAATTCAGCGCAGCGCGTCCGGCCAGCAGGGCGGCCCCGGCCATGCCCGAGGCGCCGCCCAGTATGCCGACCGCGCCGAAATCGCCTTTGTGGCTGTCCGGGCTGCGTGCCGACAGGCGGACCGGCAGACTCTGCCCGGTAATCGATTGCATTACTCGCATAGTAAGTTTTCCATTGTGAATCAATGGCCTATAAATCCATTACAGACCAATTGGAGGAGACTGTCATGAACTGTTCAACTACATTGTCCGGCGCTCAATTGTTGTCCTGTGAGCTGGATGCTGCGTGTCCCAGCCTCGATTGCGACGCACTGATCGACGAACTCAACCATATTTTTCCGGTCGCGCCGGAAACGGTTGAGGTTGTCGCCCACTTTTGCGGGCTTGAGTACATCGACAAACTGATGCCGGAAAAACCGCCGGATTGACCGGATCGACCGCGTCGAAATATATCGAAAGTAATAAACAATATTCAGCGCATGCCAGTGCCATATCCACCGTAAAATCACGCCGTCTTCAGCAATTTTAATGTTCCGATGGATTCGACCGAAAAAAAGGCGCGTGTGTTGGTGGTGGATGACGATACCCTGATGCGCGAGGTGCTCAAGGCACTGTTGCGCGATGAAGGTTTCGAGGTGGCGGGTGAAGCACGCGATGGGCAGAGCGCCTTGGCATTGCTTGAGCGTACGCGGCCGGACATCGTGTGTCTGGATGTAAACATGCCGGGTATGTCCGGGCTTGATGTGCTGAAGAGCATCCGTTCGCGCTATTCCGACATTCGCGTCGTGATGATTACCGGCGACTCCAGCATGGGCACCGTGCGCGAGGCGGTCGGTTATGGCGCGATGGGCTACATCATCAAACCGTTCAAGGCCGGGCGGGTCAGCTCTTCGCTGGTCGCCGCGATGAAAACGCCGGTCGATTCGCCCTTCGGTTAGATTTGCCCTTCGGTTAAACCCGCATTGTTCGGATAAAATCGTCCGCTTTCCCAACCCCCTCGGGGAAGCTCTATGTCTTTGCATGCCTTGCCTTTGCGCGCCGCGCAGGTTTTGTTCCTCAAGGGCGCCGGGGTTGCTACCTCAGCCCTCTCCGAATTCCGCATCAAGAAACTGTTGCAGGATCTGGCACCGCTGGGCATTGCGGCTGTCTCGGCGCAGTACCGTTACTTTGCCGAGCTGGATGGCGAACTGGCCAATGGCGATCTGACCTTCCTGTTCGAGTTGTTGCATGCCCAGGAACATCAGCCGGTCGCCGATGCGATTCTGGTGACGCCGCGTCTGGGCACGGTGTCGCCGTGGTCGTCGAAAGCCACCGATATCGTCGCCAATTGCGGTCTCAAGGCGATCAAGCGCATCGAGCACGGCGTCGCCTGGCAGCTTTTCGGGCGCAAGGGCAAGCCGGTTGCGGCCGCTGTCGCGCAGGCCGCATTGCCGTTTCTACATGACCGCATGACTGAAAGCGTGTTGCTTGACGAGCGCCTGGCCGAGCAGCTGTTCCACCATGTCGCGCCGCAACCGCTGGCTTCGGTCGATTTGCTCAAGGGCGGCAAGAAGGCGCTGGAAAAGGCCAATGCGGAATGGGGTCTGGCGCTGTCGCCGGATGAAATCGACTACCTGAGCGAGAACTTCAAGCGCGTGAAGCGCAACCCGACCGATGTCGAGTTGATGATGTTCGCGCAGGCCAATTCCGAGCATTGCCGCCACAAGATTTTCAACGCCGATTGGGTCATCGACGGCAAGACGCAGTCGGAATCGCTGTTCTCGATGATTCGTCACACCCACGCGATGCGGCCGCAAGGCACGCTGTCGGCTTATTCCGACAACGCCTCGGTGATCGAGGGCGCCAGCATCGGCCGCTTCTATCCCGACCAGGACCACGTCTACCGTTTCCACGTCGAACCCACCCACATCCTGATGAAGGTGGAGACGCACAACCATCCCACCGCGATTGCGCCGTTCGCCGGCGCCGCGACCGGTTCCGGCGGCGAGATTCGCGACGAAGGCGCGGTCGGCCAGGGCTCCAAGCCGAAGGCTGGCCTGGCCGGATTCACCGTCTCCAATCTGCGCATTCCCGGCTTCGAACAACCCTGGGAGGCGGAATACGGCAAACCCGGCCGCATCGTTTCGGCACTCAAGATCATGCTCGACGGCCCCATCGGTTCGGCCGCATTCAACAACGAATTCGGCCGCCCCAATCTGACCGGCTATTTCCGCAGTTTCGAAATGCACACGCCGGACGGCCAGGTGCGCGGCTATCACAAGCCGATCATGCTGGCTGGTGGCGTCGGCAATGTGCAAGAACGCCACATCCACAAGCAGACCTTCAAGACCGGCACGCTGTTGATCCAGCTCGGCGGCCCCGGCCTGCTCATCGGCCTCGGTGGTGGCGCCGCTTCCAGCATGGGCGTCGGCGCCAACATGGAAGCGCTCGATTTCGATTCCGTGCAGCGCGGCAATCCAGAAATCCAGCGGCGCGCGCAGGAAGTCATCGACCGCTGCTGGGAGATGGGCGCCGCCAACCCGATCCTGTCAGTGCATGACGTCGGCGCCGGCGGCCTGTCCAACGCCATGCCGGAACTGGCGCATGGCGCTGGTCTCGGCGCTAAATTCGAATTGCGCGATGTGCTCAGCCTGGAACCGGGCATGTCGCCGCGCGAAATCTGGTGCAACGAAGCGCAGGAACGTTATGTGCTGGCCATCGCGCCGGCCAGCCTGGAACTGTTCCGCGGCCTGTGCGAGCGCGAGCGCTGCCCGTTCGCCGTGGTCGGCAAAGCCACCAAGGACGGCCAATTGACCGTGGCCGACCGGCACTTCAAGAACAAGCCGGTCGATATGGAAATGGACGTGTTGCTCGGCAAGCCGCCGAAGATGACACGCAAGGTCGAACATGTCGCGCCGACGCTGACGCCGTTTACCGCCGCGGAACTCAACCTGGACGAGGCGGCGTATCGCGTGTTGCGGCATCCGGCCGTCGCTAGCAAGAGCTTTTTGATCACCATTGGCGACCGCACCGTCGGCGGCTACACCGCGCGCGACCAGTTCGTCGGTCCGTGGCAAATGCCGGTGGCCGACGTGGCGGTCACCACGATGGGCTATGACAGCCTGTTGGGCGAGGCCTTCGCGCTCGGCGAGCGCAGCCCGATTGCGTTGATCGACCCGGCCGCGAGCGGCCGCATGGCGGTCGGCGAAGCGATCACCAACCTGGCCGCCGCCGCCGTCAACGAGATCGGCGATATCCGCCTGTCCGCCAACTGGATGGCCGCCGCCGGGCATCCCGGCGAGGACGCCGCGCTGTTTGATACCGTGCAGGCGGTCGGCAAGGAACTGTGCCCTGCACTGGGCATCAGCATCCCGGTCGGCAAGGATTCCATGTCGATGCGCACTACCTGGCAGGCCGATGGCGAGAACAAAGCCGTCGTCTCGCCGCTGTCGCTGATCGTCACCGCCTTCGCGCCGAGCCCGGATGCCAGCCGCACGCTGACGCCGCAACTGCGCACCGATGCGGAGGAAACCGACCTGATCCTGCTCGATCTCGGCCGCGGTCAGAACCGCCTGGGCGGCAGCATCCTCGGCCAGGTTTACGGTGAACTGGGCGATGTCTGCCCCGATCTCGACGAACCCGCGCACCTGAAGGCGTTCTTCGCCCTCATCCAGCAGTTGAACCAGTCCGGCAAACTGCTCGCCTACCACGACCGCGCCGACGGCGGCCTGTTCGCCACGATTTGCGAAATGGCTTTCGCCGGTCATTGCGGCGTCGATCTGGATGTCGACGAATTGCGCTACCACCGCCTGCACGACGACATCATGCTGGATGTGGAAGCCGCGCCCGACCCGAGCGAGCCGTACACCAGCCGTTTGTTCGGCATCCTGTTCAACGAGGAACTCGGCGCCGTGCTGCAGGTTCGCCGCAGCGATACCGGCGCGGTGATGGATGCCTGCTTTGCGGCCGGACTGCGCGACGAGTTCTACATCATCGGCTCCACCAACCAGAAGGATCGCGTCCGCATCCTGCGCGAAGGCGTCTCGGTGTTCGACGAAAAACGCGCCGATCTGCTCAAGGCTTGGTCCGAAACCAGCCACGCGCTGCAGGCGCTACGCGACAACCCGGAATGCGCGCGGGAAGAATTCGACGGCCTGGTCGCCAAGAAGAACCCCGGCCTGCACGCCAAGCTCGCGTTCGACCTGAACGAAGACGTCGCCGCGCCCTACCTCAAGAAAAAGCGTGCGCAACCCCGGATCGCCATCCTGCGCGAACAAGGCGTCAACGGCGAAGTCGAAATGGCCGCCGCGTTCGCGCGCGCCGGCTTCACCCCGGTCGACGTGCACATGAGCGACATCCTCGCCGGCCGCGTCAAATTGAAGGACTTCAAAGGCCTCGCCGCCTGCGGCGGCTTCAGCTACGGCGACGTGCTCGGCGCCGGCGGTGGCTGGGCCGCCTCGATCCTGCACAACACCCGCGCCCGCGACGAATTCCAGACCTTCTTCCAGCGCGGCGACAGCTTCGCCCTTGGCGTCTGCAACGGCTGCCAGATGATGAGCCGCCTGTCCGGCATCATCCCCGGTGCGGAAAACTGGCCGCGCTTCGAGCGCAACCTGTCGGAACAGTTCGAAGCCCGCTTCGTCATGGTCGAAATCCCGGATACGTCGTCCATCCTGTTCGACGGCATGGCCGGCAGCCGCATGCCCATCGTCGTCTCGCACGGCGAGGGCAGGGCGGTGTTCGCGGACAAGGCGCAACGCAAGGCGGCGGAAGTCTGTTTGCGCTACGTTGACAACCGCGGACGCAAAACCGAAACCTACCCGCTCAACCCGAACGGCTCACCGAAAGGCATTACCGGCCTGACCACCCCAGACGGCCGCTTCACCATCATGATGCCGCACCCGGAACGCGTCTTCCGCGCTGTGCAGCACTCCTGGAAACCCGACGACTGGCGCGAAGACGGGCCGTGGCTGCGGATGTTCAGGAATGCGCGAAAGTGGGTGGGCTAAGCGACGTTTGTGTAGGCGCGGCCGCCCGGCCGCGATCCAGGCGCAAGCCCTGGGCGTAGCGCGGATGAGCTGAAGGCTTTATCCGCCGGATGTGCGGTTCATGCGGCGGAAGGCGCTCCGCTTTTCCGCCCTGCTGCGGCGAGCGTATCCGGCAGCCGGCTTAGGCTGCCGACATCAACTCGGTTTTATTACCAATTCCTGGAAGTCATCATGCCTCTGATCGACTCGCGCTTGCGGTACTGAATCCGCATTCTGAGGACGACCACCCCAATCGCCATCAACAGCCCTCCGCTCATTTGGCCGAATCCAGCATCGACTCCGAACAGCGCGCCGGCGCCGATGAGCAAATAGATGAAAGGCAAGGCTTCGTAAACGAAAGATGGCATGTCGGTTCCTCTTTGCGGCGGTTGTGCGGCGGCATTCAGGCATATGCCGGCTTGTATTACTTTCGCAATATGCGTGCCAGAGGCTGAGCGGCGCTGGAAGACGCGCCGTTGCACATTTTCCACATTCAGAATGCACATCGACCGGCTTGAGAAATGACGAAACGACGACAGAACTGACGAGAAGACAACGGGGGCTACGGTATTCCACCTGTGTCACAGCGCGCTGGTCATCGCTTCGCCCAACCGCACCGGGCCGCCTGCCTGCCAGGCTGGATTGAATTCGAGCGGTCCCTTCGGAAACAGCATGACCACGGTGGAGCCGAGCAGGAAGCGGCCCATCTCTTCGCCCTGGGCCAGTTCGATGCGCTGCCGGTCGTAATGCCACTCGCGCAGGTTGCCGCAGCGCGGCGGCGTGACGACGCCATGCCAGGGCGTGGCGACCGAGCCGACGATGGTGGCGCCGACCAGCGCCAGCACGAAGGGGCCGGCGGCGCTCTCGAAGACGCAGACGACGCGCTCGTTGCGGGCGAACAGGCCGGGCACGCCGCGCGCGGTGGTCGGGTTGACCGAGAACAGGTCGCCGGGCACGTGGATCATGCGGGTCAGGCGTCCGGCCGCCGGCATGTGGATGCGGTGATAGTCGCGCGGGCTCAGGTAGAGCGTGGCGAAATACCCATCCTGGAATTGCGCCGCCAACTGCGCATCGCCACCGACCAGCGCGGTGGTCGAGTAGTGGTGGCCTTTGGCCTGGAAAATCTGGTCCTGTTCGATGGCGCCGAACTGGCTGATCGCGCCGTCCACCGGACAGATCAGCGACGCATCGCTGAGCGGACGGGCGCCATCTTTCAGCGCGCGGGTGAAGAATTCGTTGAACGTCGGGTAGGCGGCGATATCTGGATTCGCCGCTTCGGCCATATTGACTCGGTAGCGCGCGACAAACTTCCGGATCGCCCAGGTGGTGACGCCGCCCATGCGGGCGCGGGCGAAGCGGCCGGCGAGGGCGGTGAGCGCCTGTTTCGGCAACAGATATTGCGGTAGCACCGCTAGTCGGTCAGACACTGCAAAACCTCATGAAATGGGTGCTTGATCAGGGTTGTAGGTGCGAATTCATTCGCACAATCCGGATGCTTCGAGGCGAATGAATTCGCACCACAAAGCGACGGCTGAGGTGTTCAACCGCGCGTATTCGAATTACCCGCAAACGCGCTCAATTCCACGCGCGGCGCCGGTTCCCAGCCAGCCTTTCGGTGTTCGGCGACGACATTGGTGAAGATGCCGCCGCGCACATAGAACTTGGCGGTCAGGCGCATGAAACGCGGGTCGGTGGCGCGCACCAGGTCGTCGAGGATGCGGTTGGTGACGTCTTCGTGGAAATGGCCTTCCTCGCGGAACGACCACATGTACAGCTTCAAGCTCTTCAGTTCGACGCACTGCCGGTCGGCGATGTAGTCCAGATACAGCGTGGCGAAATCGGGCTGGCCGGTCTTCGGGCACAGGCAGGTGAACTCGGGAATTTCCATATGGATGTGGTAATCCCGGTTCGGTTGCGGGTTGTCGAAGGTTTCCAGTGTTTTTGCGGGTTGGCTGGGCATGGATTCAAGCGAAAAAGTTAAAATGCGGCGCGCATTATAGACGTCACCCCAAGCGCCGCCCCGCAACCTGCTTCCGTAACCGCTTCCGCACCCTTGCGCCTCAAACACATTCACATCGCCGGTTTCAAATCGTTTGTCGATCCGGTCACCCTGCCGGCCAGCGCGCAGCTCACCGGCATCGTCGGCCCCAACGGCTGCGGCAAATCGAATGTGATCGATGCGGTGCGCTGGGTATTGGGCGAATCGAAGGCGCGCGAACTGCGCGGCGCCAGCATGCAGGACGTGATCTTCAACGGCTCCACCGGCCGCAAGCCGGCGTCGCGAGCGTCGGTGGAACTGCTGTTCGACAACAGCGACGGCAAGGCGGCCGGGCAGTGGTCGCAATATGCCGAAATCGCGGTCAAGCGCGTGCTGACCCGCGCCGGCGATTCCAGCTATCACATCAACAACGTCCAGGTCCGCAAGCGCGACATGGCCGATCTGTTCCTTGGCACCGGCCTCGGCGGCGACGCCTACGCGATCATCGAGCAGGGCATGATTTCGCGCATCATCGAAGCGAAGCCGGAGGAACTGCGCGGCTTCCTGGAAGAAGCGGCGGGTGTCTCCAAGTACAAGGAACGCCGCAAGGAAACCGAAAGCCGCTTGCGCGACACACGCGAAAACCTGGAACGGGTATCCGATATCCGCGAAGAACTCGGCCGCCAACTGGAAAAGCTCGGCGTGCAGGCCGAAGTGGCGCGGCGTTTCTTCATGCTGGACGAGGAACGCACGCTGAAAACGCAGGTGCTGGCGCTGACCCGCAAACGCGAAGCGCAAGCCCGCCAAGCCGAGCTGGCGCGCCAGATGGAAGCGGCGCGCACCGATATCGAAGCCAAGACCGCCGAATTGCGCCGGCTGGAATCCGAACTGGAAAGCCAGCGCCTGGCCCAGTTCGACGCCACGGAAAACCTGAATCAGGCGCAGGCGCGCTTCTATGCCGAAAGTGGCGAAGTGGCGCGCGTCGAGCAGGAGTTGCGCCATCTGCACGCCACCCGCGAGCGCCTGGCGGGCGAGACGCGGCTGAATCAGGAGCGCCAGGCGCAGACCCTGGCCGAACAGCAGGCCGCCCAGATGGCCGGCGAGCAGAGCCAGATCGAACTGGAGCGCGCCGAGGAACAGGCGGAAGTCCTCGCCGAACGCGCCGCCCAGGCCGGCGAAGCGTTGCCGGATGCCGAAACCGCGATGCGCGACGCGCAAGCCGCGGTGGCGGCGCAGCAGCGCGAGATGAGCCAGCATGAACAGAATGCGCAACTGGAAGACGCCAACCGCGCCCATGCCGAAAAGTCCATCGAACAACTGAAGGCGCGCGAACTGCGTCTGCTGCAGGAGCAGGAGCGCCTGAGCGAAAGCGACGAGGCCGCGCTGGAACAGCAGCAGATTGCGCTGGAAACCGAACAGGAACGCGCCGAACGCCTGGCCGAATATCTGGAATCCGCGCGCGCCGAATGGCCGCAACAGGAGGCGCGCCTGCGCCAGGCACGCCAGGCGCTGGACAACGCCTGGCGCGAATTGCATCGCCTGGAAGCGGAAACCGCCGCGCTGAGCAAGTTGCAAGCCGGCGTGCAGAAGTCGGAAAGCCAGGGCGCGGCCTGGCTGGCCCGCTTCGGCCTCGAATCGGAGGCGCGTCTATGGCAGGAAATTCGCGTCGAGGACGGCTGGGAAACCGCGGTGGAGGCGGCGCTGGGCGAGGCGATGGCGGCGCTGGCGGTCGAGGCGCGGGCTGAATGGACCGAAACGCCACCGGAGGCGCGCTTCGAGTTGTTGTTGCCTGCCACTGCCCCTCACCCTAACCCTCTCCCCGGGGGGGAGAGGGCCGGGGTGAGGGGCAGCGACGCTCTGCGTCCGCTGGCCGATCTGATCCACACCGACAACCCGCTGGTCGCCCGTTTTCTGGCGGACCGCCTCGCCCTGGCCTACGCCACCGACACGCTGCAGCACGCCCTGCAAGGCCGCGCGCAACTGCCACCCGGCGGCTTCATCGCCACCCGCGACGGCCACCGCGTCGGCTGCGACAGCCTGATCTTCAATGCCCCGGAAAAAGGCCATCATGGCTTGCTCGCGCGGGCGCGGGAGATTGAACGCCTGCGCGGCGAAGCCGATCTGGCCCAGGCCAGCGTCGAAGAAATTAGTGAGGAAGTGACCCAGGCCGAAGCCGCGCAGCAAACCGCGCGCCGCCAAGGCGAGGCGTTGCAAAGCCAGCTCAGTCAGGCGCAAGCGCAAATCCACCAATTGCAGGTCAGCCTGGTCCGTGTGCAGGAAGCCGCGCGCCGGGTGGCCGACCGGCGCGCGCAGATCGAGCGTGAGTTGAATGAAATTTACGCGCATCTCACGGTCGAGGAAGAAGCCTGGAACAATGCCAGTGAGCGCCACCGCGAGGCGCTGCTGGAAATCGATTTCGCCCGCGAGCGCTTCGACGAGGCACGTGAAGCGCGGCGCGAGGCCGACCTGAAATTGCAGACACTGCGCGATCTGCATCGCCGGGTCGAGCGCGAGGCGCAGGAAGCGGTCTTCCAGGCGCGCTCGCTGGCATCTCGTCTGCAGGATCTGGCCGGACGTGGCCAACGTGCGCAAGCCACGCTGGCCGATCTGGCCGAGACCCTTGCACGCTTGCACAACGAACTCGACCAGGCGCAGGAAACCCCCGCGCTCGCTGCACTGGATGCGGCGCTGGAGCAACGCCGCATCGCCGAAGCGGAACTGACCGCCGTGCGCGAGGCGCTGGAAGGCGCCAATGCCGCCCTGCGCGATCTCGATACCGCGCGCCTGACCTGCGAACGCGCGCTGGAGCCGCTCAAGGAACGCGCCGTGGCGTTCGAACTGAAATTGCAGGAAGCGCAGTTCAACGAGGCGCGCTTCGCCGAGGAGCTGGAAACGGTCGACGAAGCCGATCTGGCGACGCGCGCGCAAGCAGCCGGCCTGAGCGGGCGCAGCGATGCCTGGTTGAAGGCGGAACTGACCCGCCTGGAAGCGGAAATCGGCGCGCTCGGCCCGGTCAACATGGCCGCGCTGGAGGAACTCAAGGCCGCGCAGGAGCGCAAGCAATATCTGGACGATCAATCGCTCGATCTGGAAACCGCCGCCGCGACGCTGGAGGAAGCCATCCGTCGCATCGATGCGGAAACCCGCACCCGGCTGAAAGACACGTTTGACCGCGTCAGTCGCGAATTCAAAACCCTGTTCACCGAATTATTCGGCGGCGGCGAGGCGCAGTTGACATTGACCGGCGAGGAAATTCTCGATGCCGGCCTCACCGTGTTGGCGCAGCCGCCGGGCAAGAAAAACAGCTCGATCCATCTGCTCTCCGGCGGCGAAAAGGCGTTGACCGCTCTATCGCTGGTCTTCGCCTTCTTCCGCCTGAACCCTGCGCCGTTCTGCCTGCTCGACGAAGTTGACGCGCCTCTGGACGACAGCAACACCGAACGTTATTGCGCGCTGGTGACCAAGATGTCGGCCGAAACGCAGTTCCTGTTCATCACCCACAACCGCATCACCATGGAAATGGCGCACAACCTGGTCGGCGTCACCATGCCGGAACCCGGCGTATCCAGGCCGGTGGCAGTGGATGTGGAGGACGCGGTGCGGATGGCGGTGTGAGGACGGACGCATTATTTGCGTTTCTTCGCCGGCAACTGCTTCACCATGCGGTCGAAATCAGGTTCAAAACGCTGGTCGTCCAACACCCGGAACTTGTCGTCTCTTCTATTCACAAAGATACCAACGCCGGGTTCTATGCGGCATAAATCCCGGCCAGATCCCTCAGACCGGTGCCTTGATCTTGCCGAGTCCGCGTGCCGCCTGCAGGCAGAGCATCTTGAAATCGGTGTAGGTGAGCGGGTCGAGTCCGCACTCGCCTTTGCCGCGATCGGCGTAGATCAGGCCCATCGGCTTGCTGCCGTTGTACAGGCTCATCGTGTAGAAATCGCCCTCGCCCAGCATGGCTTGCAGTTTTGGATGGATCATCGGCCAGAGTTTCTGGCGGTTGCCTTCGTTCAGCCAGACACCTTGCATCTTGCCCATCAATTGGCAGAACAGGTCTTTGTTGGCGAGTTCGAATTCGAAGTGACGGAGCGGGTCTTCGGCGGAAATGCCAAGCGTGAAGCGCGATTTCACGCGCAGGCCATCCGGTGTCACCATGGCGAAAATGATGCGCGAGAGGCCGAGGCCGGTGTGCAATCCCTTCAGGATGACGGCGGACATCTGGTTGAGGGTCAGGGTGCCGTCGAGGTGGCCTTCGATGCCATTCAAGGCTTCACGGAACACATGTTTGTCCGGCATCGGGCAGATGTTGTGCTCGGGTTCCTCCACCGGCGCAGGGCGGGGAGGCGGCGCCGGTGGCGCAGATTGAACGGGTTCGGCGGGGCGAGACGGTCGCGCCGTCGGCTCAGCTTGAACCGACGCTGCGACGGGTTGCGCGGCCTGGGCCGTTTCTTCTTCGTCATCTTCTTCCGGCGGCCATTCGCCCGGGATCATCGGGCCCCATGTGGCGGCCGGCGGCGCATCCAGCCAGTCGCAGTTGCGCGCGACGCGGGCGGCGTTGGCATGCACCGTGGCGATGATGGTTTCCAGCGCGGTGTTTTCGACGCTGGCCAACGCGATATACGACTCCATCAATTGCTCGTCCCACCAACCACGATCGCTGCGCTGGGCGATATCGAGACAGGCGGCGAGGATCGTTTGGCGGGCACGTTCGGCATTCTGCGGAGCGAGCAGATCGAGCGTGAGCGGCGGAATGTTCCAGTCTTCCAGCAATTTCAGCCGAATCCGCGGCAGGGTGTCGCCCAGCACGGCGGTTTCCGCTTCGACGGCTGAAACGCGGCGGCGCTGTCGGCGCAGGCGAACGGCCAGATCCGGAGTGCGCAACCAGAGCAGCATTTCGGGCGTGAAGGCGAGGAGGGCGGCGACCTGGACTTCCTCGGCGCGGATGTCGCTATGCAGAACGGCGAAATCGCGCGCTTGCCAGGCGGCATGCTGGGCGCGTCTGGCCAGGCCCTGCAGCGCGGCCAAAGTACGCTCATCACGGCCAGCCGGAGTGTTTTCCAGGATGGGCAAGCGCCGCGCGGCATCGAGGAAGGCGCCGATGCCTTGCATCATCAGGGTGTGTTCCACCGTGTTGACCTCGGTGCCGGAGCGTTCGCTGACCCGCTTGTTGATGCTGTGCAGCGTGTATAGCGTGGCGAGCGGATCTGCCAGGATTTCCGCGGCGACTTCGCGTGCGGTGATCTGTTCGCGGCGGATGCCAAATGCCGCCAGCATCGCATGGGTGCGACGAAAGATCGGCAGTTCTCCGGGTTGCAGCCGTTCCAGGCTATCGGTCATCACATCCTCCAGATCAGAAGACGGGCATGGGAGAGATCGCCCAGTTCGACGATTTCGTCTGCTTCACTTCGTTCGGTTTGGCCGGAATCGGGAATGGCAAAGGTATTGCTGATGAACAAGCTGCCTGGTTTCATTTCGTTGCGGGCTTTTTTCCAAAGTCGCGCCATCGGCGCCGGTGACAGGTAGGCGTAGACGATGTCGTAGGTGCTCAGATCGGCATCCCACAGACTGCCCAGACGGATATCGGCGCGCCCGAGCAAACGAAGCTTTGCGATCAACCAGTTGAGCGGGGCGGTTTCGACGCCGGCCAGATGCGCATCGTGGCGGTGTGTGCCGATACGTGCCAAGGGGCCGCCGAGGCCGCAGCCAAGGTCGATCAAGCGACCGTGCAGCGGTAAACGTTGTGCCAGTTCCGCCGCTGCGCGCGGGCTGGAAAGATAAAGCGGAACGCGGCTGCGAACGGCGCCGAGCGACGTCAGTGCGAGGAGAACGAACGCGGCGAGATACCAGTTCGGATCGATGCTTTGGCCATTTGTCTGCAGGTAGAGCGCGAGCCCGACCAGCGGCAGGAAGAACAGATTGATATAGCGCCACCAGATCGGCAACCGCCAAAGCCAGGCCAGCAAGGCGGCACTGACTGAAACCACCGGGAGGAGCAGCGGCAGCGGGAGATCGCTGCCCGATGCCGCCAGCGCCGCCGCCAATGCAACGCCCGGCAAATGTGCCAGCAGCGCGGCGAGGGCGGGGGGGAGGCGGGAAATCAAGCGCGTCAGCGGCGTGAAGTGGATGCGAAAAAATTTCGGGCCGGTTCCGACCGCGTCGAAACCGGAGGCAGACCGCTGGGCATCAATGCTTGACATCCAGTTTCTCCGCCACCTCCTGAGCAGTCTGTGCCTCAATCTGACGCGATTCCTTGGTGATGGCGTCCTCGGCTTTCTTGTTCATGACGATGATGGAAATGCGCCGGTTAACCGGTGAATTGGGGTCGTTCTTATCGAACGGAATGGCCGATCCGAGGCCGACCACGCGCAGCACCTTGCCGTCTTCCAGACCGCCGGCGACCAGTTCGCGTCTTGAGGCATTGGCGCGATCGGCGGAGAGTTCCCAGTTGCTGTAGCCGGCATCGCCGCCGACATAGGGCACCGCGTCCGTATGGCCGGACAGGCTGATGCGATTCGGCACTTCGTTCAGGGTCTTGCCGATTTCACGCAGGATGTCGCGCGTGTAGGACTTCATCACGGCGCCGCCCGAGTCGAACATCGGCCGGTTCTTGTCGTCGATGATCTGGATGCGCAGGCCTTCGCTGGTGATGTCGATCTTCATCTGCTTCTTGAACTGCTGCATCTTGGGATTGCTGGCGACGGCTTTGTCCAGCTTGTCCTTGACGTCTTTCAGGCGAACGGTTTCCTCTTGTTCTTTCTTAGCCCGGCTGGCGTCGAGGTTGATGGCTCTGGTGCTTTCAACGTCGCCGCGTTTGACCTGGCCGACGCTGCGGGTGAGATCGGTGCCGCCGCCTTTGACGATGCTGGAGGAATCGCCGGAACCTTCGCCGCCCGCAAGCGCAACCTTGAGCGGGGTCTGGAAATATTGCGCGATGCCTTCCAGCTTGGCTTTGGAGGTGGAACCCAATAGCCACATGAGCAGAAAGAACGCCATCATCGCGGTTACGAAGTCGGCGTAGGCGATTTTCCAGGCGCCGCCGTGCGCGCCGCCGCTCACCTTCTTGATGCGCTTGATGACTATGGGTCTTTGGGAATCGTCTGCCATCTCTGCTCTCCGCCTAGCGCTGGTCCGTCACCGGTTTATTTGCCTTTACGCGCCTTGATGTCCTCTTCCATTTCGCGGAAGGACGGCCGTTCGGTGGAGAACAGTACCTTGCGACCGAATTCGACGCTGGTTTGCGGCGCGAAGCCATTCAGTGAGGCAAGCAGCACCACTTTCACGACTTGATAGGCCTTGCCGGCCTCGGCTGCCTTGGTTTCCATTACCGAAACGAGGGGGGCGAGGAAGCCGTAGGAAATCAGGATACCCAGGAAGGTGCCGACCAGCGCATGGCCGATCAGGATGCCCAACTCGGTCGGCGGCAGATGCAGTGATTCCATCGTATGCACCACGCCCATCACTGCCGCGACGATACCGAATGCCGGGGTGCCATCCGCCAGTTTCGAGACGGCGTGGGAAGGATGCATCTCTTCGTGGTGATGGGTTTCCAGTTCGTTGTCCATCAGGTTTTCGATTTCCATCGCGCCCAGATTGCCGCCGACCATCATGCGCAGGTAATCGGTCATGAAATCGACCAGGTGATGGTCTGCGGTGATGTTCGGATACTTGCCGAAGATCGCGCTCTTCTCGGGCTCTTCGACATCGCCTTCCAGGGACATCAGACCATCCTTGCGCGCCTTGGCCAGAAGTTCGAACAACAGGCCAAGCAGTTCCATGTAGTAGGTCTTGCTGAACTTGGAGCCTTTGAAACAGCCGCCCATCGCGCCCAAGGTGTGCTTGATGGCATGCATGTTGTTGCCGGCGACGAACGCGCCGCCCGCTGCACCGGCGATCATCAGCACTTCCAGGGGTTGCCAGAGTCCGGCAATGTGTCCGCCCGCCAGCGCATAGCCACCGAACACGCTGCCCAATACCAGGCCCCAGCCTATCAGTACAAACATGGTCAGGCTCTCCTATCTACGTAAATTTTGTTCAGGATTCTTTGGACCGGCCCAAAGCTCTTGCGATGAATCGGGCTGGCTCCGTGTGCTTCGAGAGCGGCCAGATGCGCCGCCGTGGGGTAACCGGCATGTCGTTCGAATCCATACATCGGGTAGGTATCGGCAAGCCGTCGCATTTCTTGATCTCTTTCTGTCTTGGCCAGGATGGACGCCGCCGAGATGCAGGCTTCGCTGTCGTCGCCCCTGACGATGGCGCGTGCCGGAATCGGCAGTTGCGGGCAGCGGTTGCCGTCGATCAGCGCAAATTCGGCGGCGGGAGTCAGCCCCTGCACCGCGCGTTGCATGGCCAGCATGCTGGCGTGCAGGATGTTGAGCTGCTCGATCTCTTCTACCGTGGCATAGGCGACCGACCAGGCCACGGCATGCGCCCGGATTTCGCCGGCAAGGCGAACACGGTTGCGCTCGGACAGCTTTTTCGAGTCGCGCAGACCGGGGATGGGACGTGCCGGGTCGAGGATCACTGCGGCGGCATAAACCGAGCCGGCAAGCGGGCCACGCCCGGCCTCGTCGACGCCGCAGATCAGCATCGATTCAGATGGCATGTTGGTCGCCATTCAGGAATGGCCGCAAGGCATGGGCGATGAGTGCGGGGGTATTGCGCTTGAGGCGGGTGCGTTGCTGCCTGAATGATTCGATTTGGTGTTCGCGGGCTTCGTGATCGGTCAAGAGATGGTCCAGGGCTTGGGCCAGTGCGTCGGCAGTCGCCTGATTCTGAATGATCTCCGGCACGATGTCTGCACCGGCCAGAATGTTGGGCAGGCCGATCCACGGCAGCAAGGCTTGGCGACGCATGATCTGCCAGGTCAGCCAGGGCACTTTGTAGGTGATCACGTGCGGGCACTCCAATAGCAGCGCTTCCAGCGTAGCGGTGCCGGAAGCGATCAGCGCGGTATCGGCGGCCTGCAAGGCATCGTGGGCATGGCCGTACAGAATGCGTATGGGCAGATCGAGCGCATCCGCTTCGTACAGACTGCGTTCGAATGCCTGCCGCGTTTCGCGATTGACCAGCGGAATCAGAAAACGCGTTTGCGGGCGTTTGGTGGCCAGGCATTTCGCCGCATCGATGAACAGACGCGCCAAGGCCTTCAATTCGCCGGGACGGCTGCCCGGCATCAGCACGACATACTCGCCATCCGCACGCAGGCCGAGACGTTCCCGCGCGTTCTTGCGGCTGGGGTCGGGCAGGGCGTGTGCCAACGGATGACCGACATAGGTCGCCGGAATGCCGGCCTTGCGATAGAGCTCTTCCTCGAACGGGAAGATCAGCAGTGCATGTGACACCGAACGCCGCACCTTGTTGATGCGCTTGGGACGCCAGGCCCAGATTGACGGGCTGACAAAATGTACGCTGGGGATGCCGGCTTTCTTCAGTATGCGTTCCAGCGCGAGATTGAAATCGGGCGCATCGACGCCGATGAACAGCTTGGGCTTGATCGCAAGCAGACGGCGTTTCAGGGCGCGCCGGATCGCCAGGATCTTGCTCAGACTGCCGAGTGCCTCGACATAGCCGCGTACCGAGAGTGCTTCCAGCGGAAACAGGGATTTCGCGCCGAGCGCTTGCATCTTTGCTCCGGCGATGCCGAAAAACTCGACGTCCGGTTGCTCCGCTTTTAGCGCCCCGATCAGCAGGCTGCCGAGCAAATCGCCGGATGCTTCGCCCGCAACAATGCCGATCTGAATAGAAGATTGCGCCATGCTGGTCTCAGCCCGGATATCAACGAATGATGCCGCGGCCGGAAACTGCCAGGAAATCCGCCAAAGGTTGCAGTTCGGGATGCTGGGCCGCTTCGGCGGCGATGGCGCTTTGCGCATCGTTCAAGCCAAGGCCGGATTTGTACAGGGTCTTGTAAGCGCGCTTGATCGCGCTGATCGCTGCCACGCTGTAACCGCGCCGTTTGAGTCCTTCCGAATTGATGCCATGCGGCGCTGCCGGGCTGCCGGCGACCGTGATGTAGGGCGGAATGTCCTGGCGGATCACCGAGGCGATGCCGGTAATGACGTGGGCGCCGACACGGCAGAATTGATGCACACCGGTGAATCCGCCCAGAATGGCGTAATCCTGCACGCTGACGTGGCCGGCCAACGAGGCATTGTTGGCGAAGATGGTGTGATTGCCGATGGCGCAATCGTGCGCGACATGCACGTACGCCATGATCCAGTTGTCGTTGCCGATGCGGGTGACGCCGGCATCCTGAGCGGTGCCGGTGTTGAACGTACAGAACTCGCGGATGACGTTGTCGTCGCCGATTTCCAGCCGCGTCGGTTCGCCGGCGTATTTCTTGTCTTGCGGTTCCTCGCCGAGCGAAACGAACTGAAAGATGCGGTTGCGGCGTCCGATACGGGTATAGCCGGTGATCACCGCATGCGGTCCGATCTGGCTGCCATCGCCGATTTCGACATGCTCGCCGATGATGGAATAAGCACCGATGCTGACATCGGCGCCGAGTTGGGCGGCCGGGTGAACCAGCGCGGACGGATGAATCGCGGCCATGGTGTTCAGTCGAGTTCTTTCAAGGTACACATCAATTCGGCTTCGCATGCCACTTGGCCGTCGACGGTGGCTTTCACGGCGAACTTCCAGATGCCGCGCGTGAGCCTGAGCACGGTTGCCTCCATGCGAATTTGGTCGCCCGGCACCACCGGACGTTTGAAACGGGCGCCGTCGATGCCGACGAAGTAGACCACGCTGTTCGGACCTATTTCCTGGCCGCCGCTCTTGAACGCCAGCAGGCCGGCGGTTTGCGCCAGCGCTTCGATCATCAGGACGCCGGGCATGACCGGATGGTTTGGGAAATGTCCGGGAAACTGCGGCTCGTTCATGGTGACGTTCTTGATCGCCACGATGCGTTCCTTCGGCACCAGTTCCAGCACGCGATCCACCAGCAGGAACGGATAGCGGTGCGGCAGGTATTTCATGATTTCGGCGATGTTCATGCCGGATTCCGTGGTGGCCATATCGGTTGCCATAGTTTCAGTTTTCCTTGAGTTTCTCTTCCAGTGACTTGACCCGCCGCGCCAGCGCATCGAGATGACGCAGATGCGCGGCGTTGTGTTTCCAGTCTTCGTGCTTCATCAACGGCTGCACCGAGGTATAGACGCCGGGTTCGCGAATATCCTTGGCGACGAAGGTGCCGGCGGAAACGGTCACCCGGTCGCAGATGTTCAGATGGCCGATGATCATCGCGGCGCCGCCGATCTGGCAGTAAGCACCGATCGACGTGCTGCCGGCAATCCCGGCGCAGGCGGCAATCGCCGTGTGGCGGCCGATGCGGCAGTTGTGCGCGATCTGAATCTGGTTGTCGAGCTTGACCCCGGTCTCGATCAGCGTGTCGTCCAGGGCGCCACGGTCGATACAGGTGTTGGCGCCGACTTCCACATCGTCTTCAAGAATGACGCGTCCAGCCTGCGGCACTTTCAGCCAGCGGCCGCCTTCGAACTCGCGATCCCAGGCCAGGCCGAAGCCATCGGCGCCGATCACGGCGCCGGGATGCAGAATGACCCGATTGCCCAGGAGGCAGCCATGCTGCACCACGGCGCGAGCATGCAAGACGCAGTCCTCGCCCAGTACCGCCTGCGGCCCGACCACGCTGAGCGCGCCGATCTGGCAGCGCGCGCCGATCTTCGCGCCGGCGCCGACGACCGCGCCGGGACCGATGCGTACTTCCGGCCCGATCACGGCATCCGCCGCGAGCACGGCGCTGGCATGAATCCCCGCGGCAAGCGCCGGTTCGGGTTGCAGCAAGGCCACTGCGCGGGCAAAAACGGCATGCGGGTTGGCTACTTGAAGGCAGGCTTGCGGCAACTCGGCGTCGAGGCTATCCGGCACGATCAACGCGCCGGCCTGGCTGGCTTGTGCTTGCGCCAGAAATTTGGCACTGAGCAGAAAGCCGAGCTGGCGCGGTCCGGCGTGCTGCAGCGACGCGACGCCGTCGATTGGCGTCTGGGCATTGCCCCGGATAGTCCCGCCCAGGTGAGCCTGAAGTTCGGCCAGCGTCAGGACGGGCATGAACGATCAGCGTTCCAGCGACTTCAGGACGCGGTCGGTCACGTCCACCTTGGGGCTGGCATAGACCACGTTTTCCAGGATCAGATCGAATTTCTCTTTTTCGGCAATTTCCATGATCGCCTTGCGCGCGCGTTCCTGTACCCCGGCGAACTCCTCGTTCTTGCGCTGATTCAGATCCTCGCGAAAGGCGCGCTGATCATGCTGGACATCGCGGCTCAGGTTGGCCAGTTCCTTCTGTTTTTTGGAGCGCTCGGCTTCGGACAGCGTCAAGCCTTCCTTTTCCAGGAAGGCTTGCAGATCGCGCGCCTGCTTGACCAGTTTCTGGATTTCCTGCTCGCGAGACTGGAATTCCTTTTCCAGTTTTTTCTGGGCTTTGACCGCGAGCTGCGAGTCGCGAAACACTTTTTCGGTGTTGACGAAGCCGATTTTGAGCTCGGTGGCCTGTGCGGCAGCTGACAAGGTCAATGCCAGCAAGAGTGCGAAGATTCGTTTCAAGGTGTAACTCCTAAGTCGGGAGAGGTGCGATATCGGATCAGAACACGTTGCCAAGCTGGAACTGGAACGTTTCCTCTTTGTCGTCGGACTCGGCGTTGAGCGGCTTCGCCAGGGAAAGCTTGATCGGTCCCATCGGCGAGTACCAGGTCACCGCAGCGCCAACCGAGTAGCGCATGTCTGATGCCGAGAGTTTTTCATAACGTCCTTGACTATCGCCGGGACCGGCGATGGCGCCGATATCCAGGAATGTACTCAAGCGGACCGAGCGGTCATTCCCCATGCCCGGGAACGGAAACAGCAATTCCGCATTACCTACGACACGCTTGGTGCCGCCGATCGAGAAAGTGCTGGTGCCGTTGGTCGCTTTCGGGCCAATGGCGCCGGACTCGAAACCGCGCACGGAGCCGATGCCGCCAGCAAAGAAGTTACGGAACAGGGGCATTTGTTTGCCGCTATAGCCGCCGCCGATGCCGATTTCGCCGTTCAACAGCAGGCTGATGTTGCGCGACAGCGGGCGCAACCATTGATACTGGTAGTTCAACTTGTAGTAGTTGAGATCGCCCAGCGGCGTGCCGGCTTCGATGTAGGCCCGCTGGAAGGTACCTTTGGTCGGGTAGAGCAGGCTATCGCGAGAGTCGCGCGCCCAGCCGGCTTCGAAGCGGAGGGAATTCGTGGTCGAGCTGCATACCGTACCCGTTCCGGCCCAGGCGCATGCCGGCTCGTAATCGTCAGCGTAGTCGTGATAGACCTTTGGTGCGGTGTCGGTCAGGTCGAGGCTGACCTGTTCATAGGCAAGACCGAAATTGACGGTATCCAATTCGGTAATCGGCACGCCCAGACGCAGTCCGACGCCGGTCGTCGAGGTGCCGTAGTCGGCGACCGAATCAAGACTGGAGGTATTCACGTCGCGCCGATACAGGTCGTAGCCGAGGCTGACGCCGTCTTGCGTGAAATACGGATTGGTGAAGGACAGGGCATAGACCTTGTTGATGCTGCCGCTGTTGATCTGGGCGGAGAGCCGGTTGCCGCTGCCGAACAGGTTGTTTTGCGAGATCGAGCCGGACAGCACCAGGCCATCCGAACTGGAAAAACCGGCGCCGAGCAGAATGTTGCCGGTAGGTTGTTCGGTGACATTGACGTTGACATCGACCTGATCGGTCGTACCCGGCACCGGCGGCGTTTCGACGGTGGTTTCCTTGAAGAAACCAAGACGTTCGACGCGTTCGCGCGAACGGTTGATCTTGTCGGCGGCGAACCAGGCGCCTTCCATCTGGCGCATTTCACGCCGCACAACCTCGTCCTTGGTGCGCGTGTTGCCGGTGACGTTGACGCGGCGGACATACACCTTGCGGCCCGGGTCGACCAGGAAGGTGAAGTTGGCGGTGCGCTTTTCCTTGTCGATGTCGGGCGCAGCATTGACGTTGGAGAAGGCATAACCTTCATTGCCGAGACGCTCGCCGATATTCTTCGTCGATTCGTTGAGACGCTCGCGCGAGAAGAAATCGCCCACTTTCAGACTGACCAGATTTTTCAATTCGGCTTCGGGCACCGGCATGTCGCCGGCAAACTTGAAGTCGGAGACGGTATAGCGCTCGCCTTCGTTGATGTTGATCGTGATGTAGATGTCTTTCTTGTCCGGCGTGATCGAAACCTGGGTGGATTCGACGTTGAACTCGAGATAGCCCTGGTTCAGGTAGTGCGAACGCAAGGTCTCCAGATCGCCGGAAAGTTTTTGCTTGGAATACTGATCGTTCTTGCTCCACCAGGTCATCCAGCCGGGCGTGCTCAGATTGAACAGTTTGAGCAGGGTTTTCTCGGGGATGGCCTTGGCGCCGACGATATTGATGGTGCGAATCTTGGCGACTTCGCCTTCGCTGACATCGAAATTGACGGCAACCCGGTTGCGCTCCAGCGGGGTTGTAGTCGCCTTGACCTGGACCGCGTACATGCCGCGGTTGAAATACTGCCGTTTCAGTTCCTGCTCGGCTTTTTCCAGCAACGACTTGTCCAGGATGCGGCCTTCGGCCAGGCCCAATTGCTTGAGGCCCGACTTCATATCTTCCTTGGGAAACTCCTTCATGCCGGAAAAATCGACGCTGGCGATGCCCGGTCGCTCTTCCACGGTGATCACCAGGACATCGTTATTGGCTTCCAGGCGGACGTCCTTGAAAAACCCGGTGGCATAGAGTGCCTTGATGGCTTCCGAGGCACGTTCCGGCGTCAGCGTTTCGCCCACCTTGACCGGCAGATAGCTGAATACCGTGCCGGCTTCAGTACGCTGAATGCCTTCCACCCGAATATCCTTGATCTGAAAGGGATCGAAGGCCTGCGCCTGGGCAGACAGCAGAGCCAGCGCAAGCATGGCTGGGGCAAGAGGACGGACACGGAAAGAAAGCATGAAGGTGGTCTACCCGACAAAAAGACGTTGCAGGTCGTTGAAAAGCGCAAAAAACATCAGCAAACCGAGAAGACCGATACCGATACGTTGGCCGATTTCCTGAACCCGGTCGGGGACGGGCTTGCCGGTTAAAAATTCCGCGAAATAATACAGCAAGTGCCCACCATCCAGTAACGGCACGGGCAGCAGGTTGAGTACGCCGAGACTGATGCTGACCAGCGCCAGAAACGCGATGAAACTGCCGGCGCCGCTGGCGGCGGATTGCCCGGCGTAATCGGCGATGGTGATCGGGCCGGACAGGTTCTTCAGCGAAGCTTCGCCGATCAGCATGCGGCCCATCATTTTCAGGCTGAAGCTGGACAACTCCCAAGTCCGACCAAGCGAGCGGGACAGCGCCTCGAACGGCCCGTAGCGCGCTTCCCCCTGAAATCGCTCGAACAGGGCCGGATCGATTTGCGGCGCGGCACCGATGCGGCCGATGCTGTCGCCGTTGACGACGGTCGCTTCGGGCACCACGACGAATTCACGGCTTTGCCCGTTGCGCTCGACCAGCATGCGCAAACCGACATTGGGTGCAGCGCGCACGGCCGCCACAACCTCATCCCATTGGTTGACGGGGCGACCGTCGAGACTGCGAATACGGTCGCCGGACAGGAGACCGGTGCGTGCGGCCACGCCGCCGGGTGTCAGTTCGGCCAATACCGGCGGAATCGGCGGTAGATAACGCAGCAGGCCGAGCACTTTCAGGGGCGCTTGTTCGAACGTCTCATCCCGCTTTGCGGCTTCTTCCGATAACACCAGTTCGCGCTGCGCCAGATAGCCTCTGGCATCGACGGTTTCTACCGTCAGATTGTCGCCGCCGATGCTGTGTTTGAGCGCCAGCCAGTGCAGATCCTGGAAGCTCTCGACGCGCTCGCCATTCACCGCGGTGACCATTTCGCCCGATTTGATACCGGCCAGCGCAGCAGGTGTTCCGCTCGGCGGTTCGTCGAGTACCGGTTTCAGGATGGGCACGCCGGACATGAACAACGCCCAGAACAGCAGGATGGCCAGCAGGAAATTGGCCAGCGGGCCGGCGGCGACGATCGCGGCACGCGCCCCCACCGATTTGCGATTGAAGGCCTGATCGAGCAATTCGGGCGCGACCGGCGCTTCGCGTTCATCCAGCATCTTCACGTAGCCGCCCAACGGTATCGCGGCCAAAGCCCATTCGGTGCCCTGGTGATCGGTACGCTGGGCGATGACTTTGCCGAAGCCGACGGAAAAGCGCAGCACTTTGACGCCGGCCAGACGTGCGACCAGATAATGGCCGAATTCGTGAAATACGATGAGGATGGCCAAAGTGGCCACAAATGCGAGGAGCGTGGTCATTCCGAACAGAAACTGTTTGCGGCAATGAGTTCCCGCGCAGTGTTGCGGGCACTCGCATCCGCTGCCATCAATTCTTCCAGCGAGTCGGCTGGTTGGCCGGCCAATTGTTGCAGGACGGCGTCCAGCGTCGCGGCGATGGCCAGGTAAGGAATCCGTTTATCCAGGAAGGCAGCCACGACTTCTTCGTTGGCGGCGTTGAGGATCGCCGGCGCGGCGCCACCGGCAGCAAGGGCTTGATAGGCCAGGCCGAGGCAGGGGAAACGGCGCAGATCGGGCGCTTCGAAGGTCAGCGTGCCGATCTTGGCCAGATCGAGCCAGTTGACGCCGGCTTCGATCCGTTCCGGGTAGGCCAGCGAATGCGCGATCGGCGTGCGCATGTCCGGGTTGGACAGCTGCGCCAGGACGGAACCGTCGAGGTATTCGACCATGCTGTGGACGATGCTTTGCGGATGAATGACGACTTCGATCTGGTCCGGCCGGGCGTTGAATAGCCAGCGCGCTTCGATGACTTCCAGACCCTTGTTCATCATGGTGGCGGAGTCGACCGAGATTTTCTTGCCCATGACCCAGTTCGGATGGGCAATGGCCTGTTCCGGCGTGATGTCCTTCAAGGTATCCAGTTCGCGCGTGCGGAACGGGCCGCCGGATGCCGTCAACAGGATGCGGCGCACACCATGCGCTTTCAGGTCGCCGTTGCTGTTACGTTCAAAATACGCGGCAGGCATCGACTGGAAGACGGCGTTGTGCTCGCTGTCGATCGGCAGCAAGGTGGCGTTGTGCTCGCGTACCGCCTGCATGAAGAAGCGGCCCGCCATGACCAGGGTTTCCTTGTTGGCGAGCAGCACGCGTTTGCCGGCACGGGCGGCGGCAAGCGCCGGGCGCAAGCCGGCGGCGCCGACGATGGCGGCCATCACGCTGTCGACTTCGGGCAGGCTGGAGACGAATTCCAGCGCTTCCATGCCGACCAGGACTTCAGTTTCGCTCCCCGCCAGCAGGGCTTGCAGCGCCTGCGCTTTGTCGCCATCCAACACCACGGCGTAGCGCGGATGGAACTGGCGGCATTGCTGCGCCAGCTTCTCGATCTGGTTCTGCCCGGTCAACGCGACGACGCGGAATTTTTCAGGATGCTGCGCGACCACATCCAGCGTGTTGACGCCGATGGTGCCGGTGGCGCCGAGTATCGTCAGAGAGTGCAAAGTCATTTCAACCACATCCAGAACAGAGTTGCGGCGGGCAATACCGCCGTGAGGCTATCGATGCGATCCAGAATGCCGCCGTGACCGGGCAGCAGATTGCCGCTGTCCTTGATACCGGCCTGGCGTTTGAGTGTGCTTTCGAACAGATCGCCTAGCACGGAAAGCCCGAACAACGCCCAGAACAGTGCCAGAACCTGCGGCAGGCAGGGCAGATTGCCGATGGGGTTGCCCATGAGGGGCGAGAAAGAATGCAGCAGCAGCGCATACAGCGTGATGGCCAGCCAGGCGCCGATTGCGCCCTCCCAGGTTTTGCCCGGACTGATGCTGGGCGCCAGCTTGTGCTTGCCGAAGCGGCGGCCGGAGAAATACGCCGCGGTATCGGCGATGACCACGACGCCGACCACGACCAGCAACAGATCCGGACCGATATTGCGCAGTGCGATCAGGCCGAGTTGGGTGGGCAACAGGACGATGCCGCCGAGCAGCAGATGCACTGCCTTCGGCCGCACCGCCACCGCACGCGAGAGCAATGTCGGCGCCAGCAACCAGAAGGCGAGGGCGGGATAGAACGGTTCAGTAAGTTGCGGCGCCGCAATGGCGAGTCCGCTGCCGGCCGCGCTGAGCAGGACGGCGTAGAACAAGCCGGCCATGCGGCCGAGGCCGGCCATTGCGGCCCATTCCCAGGCGGCCAGCAGCAGCACCCCGCCGGTCAGGCCGATCCAGAGCGGCGTCGGCGCCCAGTAGAGTGCCGCCAGGAAGCCTGCGATCAGCGGCACTGCGGTGGCGATGCGGGTGGCAAGGCCAGAACTAGTGCCAGCACTAGCGCTCAAGAAGTTGCTCGCTGGTGCGCCCGAAGCGGCGCTCACGTTTACGGTAAGACGCAATTGCCAGATCGAGCGCTGACGCGTCGAAATCGGGCCAGAGTGTTTCGGTGAAATACAGCTCGGAATAAGCCAGTTGCCAGAGCAGGAAATTGCTGATGCGTTGTTCGCCGCCGGTACGGATGAACAGATCCGGCTCCGGCGCGTACGGCATGGTGAGATAGGCCGCCAGTGCTTCTTCGTTTATCTCGCCGGCATCCGGATTGTCGCGCCGCCATTGGTTGACGGCGTTGAGAATGTCCCAGCGGCCGCCATAGTTGGCGCAGACGGTGAGGGTGAGGCGGGTATTTTCCAGCGTACGCGCTTCGCCCTGAGCGATCAGATCGCGCAAACGCGCATCGAAGCGGCCGAGATCGCCCACCACGCGCAAACACACGCCGTTGCGGTGCATGCGGGAGACTTCGCGTTCCAGCGCCATGACGAAGAGTTCCATCAGGCGCGTCACTTCCTCCTGCGGCCGCCGCCAGTTCTCCGAACTGAAGGCGAACAGGGTCAGGTATTCGACGCCGCGCTGGATGCAGGTTTCGACGACGTCGCGTACCCGTTCGACGCCCTGGGCGTGGCCGGCAACACGCGGCAACAGGCGTTTTTTCGCCCAGCGGCCATTGCCATCCATGATGATCGCGACATGGCGCGGAACTTCAACGGAATCAGGGACTTCCGATGTTGAACTGGTGAAGAAGCGCTTGATCATGATGGGTAGTCTATGCCTGAAAACTCAGACCGCCATCAGATCCTTTTCCTTGTCGGCCAGATGTTTTTCCTGCTCGGCAATGTATTTGTCGGTGAGCTTCTGGATCTCATCGGCGGCGCGCCGCTCGTCGTCCTCGCTGATTTCCTTGTTTTTCAGCAGTTCCTTCAGATGGGCGATGGCGTCGCGGCGGATGTTGCGCACGGCAACCTTGCCGTTTTCCGCTTCACCACGCACCAGCTTGACCAGTTCCCGCCGGCGTTCCTCGGTCAATGGCGGCATCGGCACACGCACCATCTCTCCCATGTTGGCCGGGTTGAGGCCCAGATCGGCATCGCGTATGGCTTTTTCGACCTTGCCCAGCATGTTCTTTTCCCAGGTCTGCACGCCGATGGTATGCGCGTCGATCACGGTCAGATTGGCCACCTGGGTGATCAGCGTCGGCGTGCCGTAGTAATCGACTTTGACGTGTTCCAGGATGCCCGTCGTGGCACGTCCGGTACGGACTTTGCCAAAGTCCGTCTTGAGCGACTCGACGGACTTTTTCATCTTCTCTTCGGCAGATTTCTTGATGTCGGCAATCATGGCTAAATCCCCTTAAATTTCGACCCGGGTGCCTTCCGGCTCGCCCAGGACTACACGCTTCAACGCGCCCGGCTTGAAAATGCTGAACACGCAGAGCGGCAACTTCTGCTCGCGGCAGAGCGCGAAAGCCGCAGTGTCCAGAACCGCCAGATTTTTCGCGATCGCTTCGTCGAAACTGAGTTGTTCGTAGCGGGTCGCAGTCGGATCTTTCTTCGGATCGGCGGTGTAGACGCCATCCACCTTGGTGGCCTTCAGCATCAGATCGGCACCGATTTCCGCACCGCGCAGCGCCGAGGCCGTGTCGGTCGTGAAGAACGGGTTGCCGGTGCCGCCGCCGAAAATCACGACGCGACCGGCTTCCAGGTGACGCACCGCGCTGTCCCGCTCGAACGGTTCTCCGACATGGGCAATGGTGACGGCGGTTTGCACGCGGGCTTCGACACCGACGGCCATCAGGCCATCCTTCAGAGCCAGCGCATTCATCACGGTGGCCAGCATGCCCATGCTGTCGGCGGTGGCGCGATCCATGCCGGAGAGCGCCCCGGTGGCGCCGCGAAACAGATTGCCGCCACCGACCACGATGGCCACCTGTACCCCCAGATCGGCGACTTCCTTGATCTGGGCGACCATGCCGGACATCGTCTCGGCGTGATAGCCAAACGCATCCGGCCCCATCAGGGCTTCGCCGGAAAGCTTCAATAAAATGCGTTTGCAGGTGGACATTGAACTTTAGACCTTGGAGGCAGCAGCGACTTCAGCCGCGAAGTCGGTGACTTTCTTCTCGATGCCTTCGCCGACCACGAACATGGTGAAGCCATGGCACTGCGAAGCCTTGGCCTTCAGCACTTGCTCGACGGTCTGCTTGTCGTCTTTGACGAAAGGCTGGGACAGCAAGGTCACTTCCTTCAGGAACTTCTGCACGGTGCCGTCGGCGATCTTTTCCAGCATGGCTTCCGGCTTGCCGGCTTCCTTGGCTTTCTCGATGGCGACGCGGCGCTCGGTGTCGATCAGTTCTTGCGAAACGCCGGAGGCATCCAGCGACTTCGGCTTGGATGCGGCGATGTGCATGGCGATGTCACGCCCGATCGCTTCGTCGCCGCTGACGTCGACCAGCACGCCGATCTTGCTGCCGTGGATGTAGCTGGAGAACTTGCCCTGGCCGTCGAGGCGGACGAAGCGGCGAATCGACATGTTCTCGCCCATCTTGCCGACCAGTTCGGTGCGCGCTGCTTCGACGCTCTTGCCGCCATAGGACAAGGCGGAGAGGGCGGCGACGTCGGCCGGGTTCTGCTCGATGACCATCTGGGCCAGCGCCTTGGCAAGCGCCAGAAAATCGTCGTTCTTGGCGACGAAGTCGGTTTCGCAGTTCACTTCCAGCATCGCGGCGGTCTTGCCGTCGGCACTGATGTTGATCGCAACGACGCCTTCGGCGGCGACGCGACCGGCGCTCTTGGCGGCCTTGTTGCCGAAGCGGACGCGCAGGATTTCTTCGGCCTTCTGCATATCGCCAACGGCTTCGGTCAGTGCTTTTTTGCAGTCCATCATGGGAGCGTCGGTGCGCTCGCGCAGTTCTTTAACCATCGATGCGGTGATTTCCGCCATGTCTATCTCCTGAACAGTTCTTTATCGAAAAAACGCCCCGGGGTGCGGGGCGTCGTGAATCTTGTCAAACGGGCTAACACGCCGCCCGGTCGAAGCTCAAAGCGCCAGCATCAGCCAGCGTTGGCTTGACTGGCTTCATCAACCTCGACGTATTCGTCCTGACCGGCGGCAACCATCTCTTCGATGACCATGTTTCTGCCTTCCAGCACGGCATCGGCAAGGCCGCGTGCGTACAAACGGATGGCGCGGTTGGAGTCGTCGTTGCCGGGGATGATGTAATCGACGCCGAGCGGGGAATTGTTGGAGTCGACGATGCCGATGACCGGAATGCCCAGCTTGTTGGCTTCGGTAATGGCGATCTTCTGGTAGCCGACGTCAACCACGAACAGCGCATCCGGCAGACGGTCCATTTCCTTGATACCGCCCAGGCTCTGCGACAGTTTGTCGAACTCGCGCTGGACGCGCAGGGTTTCTTTCTTGGAGAGGGCGCCCGGCTCGGCCAGTTGCGCCTCGATGTCCTTCATCCGCTTGACCGACTGCTTGACCGTCTTGAAGTTGGTCAGCATGCCGCCCAGCCAGCGGTGGGAGATCCAGGGCATGCCGCAACGAGCGGCTTCTTCGGCCATGATCTCGCGCGCCTGGCGCTTGGTGCCGACGAACAGCACGGAACCCTTGTTGGACGACAGGCGACGCGCGAACGTGGCGGCCTCGTTGAACAACGGCAGGGTCTTTTCCAGATTGATGATGTGGATCTTGTTGCGGTGACCAAAGATGAACGGGGCCATCTTCGGGTTCCAGTAACGGGTTTGGTGGCCGAAATGAACACCGGCTTCGAGCATCTGACGCATGGTTACGGACATGAATAACTCCTTGGTTAAGGTTAAGCCTCCATCCGTCGAGAACCCCGCGAGTCCGTGCGGGGCACCTTAACTGGTGCGGATGTGTGGATTTCGCCGGCCCGACTCCATGTCAGGCGCAAAGCGGCGCGCATTCTAACCCAGCATGGCGGTGCGATGGAAGCCGATCACCAGAGCTCGGCGCGTTCATGCCGCCGGCATGCTGATTTCCACCGTATGTTCCCGATAGTCGTCCAGTAGCGGGATTGAAAAACCTTGCCGCGCCACAGCGTCCGCAGCCCGCGTAGGGCGGAAAAGCCGGCGGTTTCTTGCCGGCGCCTTCCGCCGCATGCCACACCCCGGCACAATCGTCCCATGCCCGACTACCACCGCAACCGAGTTCCAGGTGGAACCTTCTTCTTCTCGGTGAACCTGCTCGAACGCAGAAACACCCTGCTGGTCGATCGGGTCAATGCGCTCCGCGATGCCGTCAGGAAAGTGCGCGCCGCGCGTCCCTTTCACATCGATGCCTGGGTTGTATTACCCGACCACATGCATGCCATCTGGACCTTGCCGCCCGATGACACCGACTACTCGGCACGCTGGAAAGCCATCAAAATCGCCTTTGCCAAGATCCAACCAAAGACCGAACGCCTATCGCCAGTCCGCGCCGCCAAGGGTGAACGCGGCATCTGGCAATGACGATTCTGGGAACACACGATCCGCGACGAGCAAGACTACGCGGCGCATGTCGATTTCGTTCACATCAACCCGATGAAACATGGTTTGGTGGATTGCGTCGCGGATTGGCCGTATTCCTCGTTTCACCGTTGGGTTGTGCGGGGTGTGTATGCAAAGGATTGGGCTGGGCAGGATGTTGCTGAATTGGCTGCGGGGGAACGGGGTGGTTGAATTGATGGTGCTCATGCGGCGGAAGGCGCGCTGCGTTTTTCCACCCTACGCGGGCTTCTCGGTTCCCTCTGCGGCTTCGCCGCTCCGGCGGCCCATCACCAAGCACGATATGCCTAACAATGACTGCGACCGCTGAACAAATTGCTCTTTGCGCACGCTTCAACTCGGAGGTCGTGCCTGCTGAGCCCAATCTAAAACTGGGCATTGCCCTCGCCACCTTGGATTTGTTGCCGCTCAATGCTTCGCGTCACAGGCAGGAAAACGGTACATGTGGCTGGTATATCTACGGCGGTGAGTATTCGAATGCCCCTGACTTTTATCAGCCTCTTCATGTCGCGCACCTTTCAGAATACTGCCCCCAATTCCTTCCTTACTTGGCACTCGCCCCAGGTTGGCGTGTTCTTCTTGCGCCTGACTACGAAGATGTTTGGTTTGATGTAGATGCCTAGATGTCTAATACGCTTAACATTCCGAAGCCCGCGTAGGGCGGAAAAGCGTAGCGCCTTCCGCCGTATGAAACACGGTTGATCTCACGCACCGCTCACCAGCTGCATGCGGCGGAAGGCGCGATAAAGCCGCTTTTCCGCTCTACTCACTGCCTCACCGGGCTTTCACCCTCACCTCGACGTTGTGGTCCCGATGGTCATCCAGCAAGGGAATGGCCAGTGCGTCCAGATCAACCCCATCGACGCTGAGTCCCGCCACGCCGTCTTGCACGACGGCGATGTGATAGACCGTCTCGCGATAGCGGTAATGCAGCTTGAATCCCGGCCAGTGCGACGGCAGACAGGGCGCGATATGCAACTTGTCGACTTCCAGGCGCAGCCCCAGCAGCGATTCGATGATCAACCGGTACATCCAGCCGGCGGAGCCGGTGTACCAGGTCCAGCCACCGCGGCCGGTGTGGGGCGACACGGCGTAGACGTCGGCGGCCATGACGTAGGGTTCGACTTTGTAAACCGCGATGGCGTCGGTTGATTTGGCGTGGTTGGCGGGGTTGATCAGGGTGGTGATTTCCCAGGCGCGGCGACTGTCGCCAAGTGCAGCGAAGGCCATTGCCGCCCAGATCGCGGCGTGGGTGTACTGGCCGCCGTTTTCGCGCACACCGGGCACGTAGCCCTTGATGTAGCCGGGATCGAGGTCGGTCCGGTCGAACGGTGGGTCGAGCAACTGGACCAGGCCAGATTCGCGCCGTACCAGGCGTGCGTCCAGCGCCTGCATGGCGTGGCGGGAACGATCGGCATCCGTGACGCCGGACAGCACCGACCAGCTTTGCGAGATCGAGTCGATCTGGCATTCGCTGTTGCCCGCCGAACCCAGCGGGGTGCCGTCGTCGAACCAGGCGCGGCGATACCAGTTGCCGTCCCAGGCGTGCTGTTCGATGTTTTCGCGCAGGCGATGGCCTTCCGTTGCGCAGAATTCGGCGAAATCGGGGTCGTCGTGTTGACGCGCCAACGTGCCGAATTGACGCAGCACTTCCGCCAGGAAGAAGCCCAGCCAGACGCTCTCGCCCTTGCCGTGCACGCCGACCCGATTCATGCCGTCGTTCCAGTCGCCGGAGCCGATCAGCGGCAGGCCGTGTTCGCCGAAGCGTATGCCATAACGGATGGCGCGCACGCAGTGCTGATACAGGCTTTCCGTGCCCGAGGCTGAACCGGGCAGGTCGTAGTAGGACTCGTCGTCGGGGTTGAGCGGGCGGCCATCCAGGAACGGCACGGTTTCTTCCAGCACGCCGGTATCGCCGCTGCACAGCACATAGCGGCTGGTGGCCAGCGCCAGCCACAGGTAATCGTCGGAACAATGGGTGCGTACGCCGCGCCCGCCGGGCGGATGCCACCAGTGCTGCACATCGCCTTCGATGAATTGACGGCTGGCGCTCAACAACAGTTGCGCGCGCAACAAGTGCGGTTCTGCGTGCACCAACGCCATCGCATCCTGCAACTGGTCGCGGAAGCCGAAGGCGCCGCCAGACTGGTAATAGCCGCTGCGCGCCCACATGCGGCAGGCCAGGGTCTGATACAGCAGCCAGCCGTTGGCCAGCACGTTGAGCGATTCATCCGGCGTTTCCACCTGCACCGCGCCCAGGCTGTGGTTCCAGAACGTCCAGACCGCTTCCAGCGCGCGCCGGGCGGCGTCGTTGCCGCGGAAGCGATGCACCAGACGATTGGCATCATCCGCGCCTGGCACGCCACCCACGCCCAGACGGAACACGATCTCGCGCGCTTGCCCGTCGCCCAGATTGACGCCGACCTGCAGCGCGCAGCACGGGTCCAGCCCGCTGCCCAGCTTGCCGGAAAGGTGCGTGCGGCCCAGCGCCGCCGGGTTTTCCAGGTTGCCATTGCGGCCGATGAATTCAGCGCGGTCGCAGGTGAAGGTGCGCTGCGGGTCGTCCACATCGAAGAAGGCGACGCGGTCGGGGAATTCGGTGTTGTAGGCATTGCGGGCGTAGATCGCGCCGCTGGAGGCATCGACTTCGGTGGCGATGTACATCGCGGTCTTCGGCCGCAGGTCGCCCAACACCCATTCCACATAGCCGGTGGCAGACAGACGCCGCGCGCGGCCGGACTGATTGTGCAGCTTGAGCACGGCGAACTTCACCGGCGCATCGGTGGCGACATAGATCCACAACTCGGAATGGATGCCGCTTTCGGTATGTTCGAACACGCTGTAGCCGAAGCCATGCCGGCTGACGTAAGGCGTCGCGCCACGCCGGGGCAGCGGTGTCGGCGACCAGAACTGGCCGGTGTCCTCGTCACGCAGATAGAACGCTTCGCCGCCGGCATCGCTCACCGGGTCGTTGTCCCATGGCGTGAGGCGGAATTCGTGCGCGTTCTCGCCCCAGGTATAGGCCTGGCCACTTTCCGAAATGACGCTGCCGAATTGCGCATTGGCCAGCACGTTGACCCACGGCGCCGGGGTGAGTTGATCCGGCGTGGTGGTGATGACGTACTCGCGTCCATCCGGCGTGAAGCCGCCGATGCCGTTGGCCAGGATCAGCTCGCGTTGCGGCAGGTTGAAAGCGGCGGCCGGTTCGGGCCGGGGCGGCTTTTGTGACAACCCCGGCAAGCGCGGCACGCGCACCACCGGTGGCAAGGGGCGGTCGAGTTGTTCCGCCAGCGTGCCCCGGTTGTCGCTCAGAATGACGCGGGCGACGGTCTGGAACAAGGTGCGGTCTTCCTCGGAAATCTGCTCCGCCGAACGGATGAAGATGCCGCCCGGCCGGTCGATTATCTGGCTTTCCAGGCCCACCGCGACCAGGCCGAGAATCTGATCCTGCAAGGCCTGGCGATACCCGGCGCGATCCTCGTTCCAGATCACCAGATCGACCACCAGCCCCTTCAGCCGCCAATAGGCATGCGCCTGGATCAACTGGCGCACCAGTTCGATGTTGGCCAGGTCGCCGACACGCAGCAGCACGATAGGCAGGTCGCCGGAAATGGCATAGCCCCAGAGGCCGGACTGGCCGCGCCGGTTCTTCATCAAGACGCTGCCGTCGGCGCGCAGGCCGGCATGCGCGTAGAGAATCGAATTCGCCAGACGGCCGTAAAGCTGGGCGTCGGCCTCGTCCGCGTTGATCTGGCGCAGCAGCACCTGGGCATGCGTCCAGGCCAGCTCGAAGACGCGGTCGGCAAGCCGCCGATCCTGATATTTCTCGACCAGGTTCAGCGCCATCTCGCGGCTGTCGCCGATGCCGTAAACCAGATCGATGCTGGCCGATTGTTCCGGCTGCAGCGTGATGCGGCAGCGGATCGCAACTACCGGATCGAGTACCGAACCCTGGTTGCCGGACAGCGCGCCGGCCGTTTCCATCGCCAACGGCGCGGCGGCGTTGCGGCCGCGGCCGATGAAGCGGGCGCGGTCGGTCTCGTAGCTGAGCTCATCGACCTGAGCGTCATGTACCGACATCAGATGGAACAGCCACGGCGTGTGTTCTTCGCGGGAACGCGGTCGCCGGGTGCAGAGGATGGCCTGGCGGGATTCGACGATCTCGCTCTGCACGAACAGATTGCTGAAGGCCGGATGCAGCGCATCGGCGGCGGGGGTAGCCAGCACCACTTCCGCGTAGCTGGTGATTTCGATAGTGCGCGGCTCTTCACCCCGGTTGGTAATACGCACCCGGCGCAATTCGATATCGTCTTCCGGCGAGACGACGATATCGGTGTGGGTTTCTAAATCGAAATCGTCGTTCCTGTCATGCCGCCGGAATTCGGCGCGGCCTTCCGAGAAGATCGCTTCGTAATGCGCGGCGCGGCGCTGCGTCGGCTGGTGCGCGGTGGACCAGGTCGCACCGCTGGCGACGTCATGCAGATAGGTGAAGGTGCCCCAGGCATCGCGCACGCTGTCTTCCCGCCAGCGTGTCACCGCCAGATCGTTCCAGCGGCTGTAGCCGCCGCCGACATGGGTCAGCATGACGTGATAGCGGCCATTCGACAGCAACTGCACTTCCGGCGTCGGCGTATCCAGATTGCGCAATACGCGGATCGGCATTTCCGGGCTGCTCACGCCGGTATCGATGCCGGTCAGTTCGGCGGTTTGGGCATACAGCAGCGAAGCGCGCGGGATGCGTTCCTGCAGCAACAACAGCGTCGATTGCAGCAGCGGGTCGGCGGCAAAGCGTTTCTGCATCGGCCGATCCAGCAACAGAAAGGCCAGCGCCAGCAGGCTCATGCCCTGGTGATGCACCATGTAGGAGCGCACCAGCGTGTGTTTTTCGCCGCGCCGCTGGCGTAGCGGCGTGTAGTCGATCGCCTCGTGAAAACCGAAGGCGCCTTCCGCCCCGGCGGCGGACAGCCGTTGCAGATTCAGGCAGGCCGCTTCCGGCGCCACCATCAGCGCCATCGCCGAAGCATAGGGCGCCACCACCCGATCCTCGCCGAGGCCGCGTTTCAGCCCCAGGCCGGGCACGCCGAACGCGCGGTACTGATAGTTGAGCTGCAGATCGACCACGTTGTAGCCGGATTCCGAGACGCCCCAGGGCAGGCCGAGTTGCTGGCCGTATTCGATCTGCCGCGCCACCGCCGCGCGCGCGGTCTGGTCGAGCAGGGTGTGGTCGTAGGTCGGCATCACCAGTTGCGGCATCAGGTACTCGAACATCGAGCCGCTCCACGACAACAGAATCGGCTCGCCGCCGGCGCGGGTGAGCAGACGTCCGAGCGCAAACCAGCTCTCCTGCGGCAACTGGCCCTGCGCGATGGCGACGAACACGGCGAGACGCGCTTCCGACGCCAGCAGATCGTAGAAACCGCTGTCGCGCCGCCGCTCCTCCACGCTGTAGCCGATGCACATCTGTCGCGCCGCCTTGTCGTACAGGAAACCGTATTCCATGTTGGCCATTTCACCGGCCTGCAACGCCAGTTGCTCGATGGCGGCGATGCGTGTCTGGGCATGCGCGCTGGCTTGTTCCAGATCCTTGGCGAGGGTATTGAGCCACTGGGTCTGGGCTGAAGATGTGCTGGCATCGAGCCGGCTTGCCAGGCGGTCCGACCAGGCCTGTTTCAGCCCGGCCAGCTCACGCAGTGTCGGCATCAGGTTGATGTCGTCAAAACCGCCCAGCCCGACCGGGGCTTCCGGCAAGCCGCTCCAGGGGGCGAGAAAGATCAGTTCCTCGCGCATGGCCTGACATTGCCGGGACAGCGCGCCGGCCCACCAGTCGGCCTGGCTTGCCGGATCATTTGCAAAATCGGCGGCAAATTCGTCAATGATCGCGGCGGCGTAGCGCGTCAGCCGGTCGAACAGATGCCGCGCCGCCACCAGCGTGATCTCGTAGGGCGGAACAGCCGGCGGGTTCTTGCCGGCGCCTTCCGCCGTATGCCCTACGTGCTGCGCGGATTCCAGAGCCATCTGGAATTGCATCACCGTCGCCGGCATCGGCTCGCCAGCCGCCGCGATCAGGATGCCCAGCGTGTCGCGCACACCGTCCATGCCGCGCGGCGACAGGATCGGCTGGTCCAGCAACGCCAGCAGGCCGGGGCGCAAGGTCAGCAGATGGCCGGCCAGATTGCCGCTGTCCACCGTCGAGACGTAAGCCGGGTGCAGCGGGCGCAGGGTTTGCGTGTCGTACCAGTTGTAGAAATGGCCGCGATGGCGTTCCAGCCCGGCCATGCTTGCCAGACTGTTGGCGGTGCGTTCGAGCAGTTGCCCGGCCGGGATGTAGCCGAAATCGTGCGCCGACAGATTGGCCAGCAGGGCCAAGCCCATATTGGTCGGCGAGGTGCGATGCGCCAGCGTGGCGGCGCGGTATTCCTGGTAATTGTCCGGCGGTAGCCAGTGGTCGTCCGGGCCGACGAAAGTCTCGAAATAAGCCCAGGTCTTGCGCGCGATGCGGCCGAGATAACGCATCTGTTCCGCGCTCAGGCGCGCCAAGCGACGCGGCAGCGGCAGACTGAGCCACCAGACGATGGCGGGGGAGAGCAGCCACAGCAACAAAATCGGCCCGGCCAGCGGCAGCGCGGCCGGATTCATCGCCACCAGCCAACTTGCCGTGGCTATGGCCAGCGCGGGTGCGGACGCCATGCCATGCAATACGCTGAGCGGATCGTCGCGGCGGCTCGGGTCTTGCTCGCCGGAGGCTTTCCATTCCAGCAGCCGTTGCTGCGTGAACAGCAAACGGCCGAGTGTGCGCAGGGCCGCATCCAGGTTGTAAGCCGCTTCATGCGGCAGCGTCACCAGCGCAAATCCTGTTTGCAGCAGGCGCTGCACGGCGGAGTGCGCGGTCGCCGCGAAATGTTGGCCGGGACGCATGTCGTCCGGTTTCAGCAGCACATCCAGCAGGCTGGAAAGCCCCGGCGGGATCAGCAAAATGCCGAGCACCGCCAGGGTCCAGAACAAGGGGGAGGCAAACAGCGTCCAGCCGAGCAGCAACAGCAGCGTCAATGCCGCCGGCACCAGACTGCGGCGCAGGTTATCCAGCAACTTCCAGCGCGACAGCAGGGTCAACGGATTTCGCTGCCAGCGCCCATTCGCGCCCGGCGCCCAGGGCAGCAGCCAGGCGACCAGTTGCCAGTCGCCGCGGATCCAGCGATAGCGTCGATCCACGTCGGCGCCATAGCGAGCCGGATATTCCTCGTACAACTGCACGTCGCTGAGCAAGCCGGCGCGGGCGTGACAGCCTTCCAGCAGATCGTGGCTGAGAATGCGGTTTTCCGGGAAGCGGCCGGACAGCGCCTGTTCGAACGCGGCTACGTCATAAATGCCCTTGCCGATGAAGGAGCCTTCCTGGAAGGCGTCCTGATACACATCGGACACCGCCCGCGTGTACGGGTCGATGCCCGGTTCGCCGCTATTCATGCGGGCATAGCGCGATTGGTTGGCGACCGGCAGGCTGGCGCTGACGCGCGGTTGCAGGATGCCGTAGCCGGTGCAGACGCGGCCCAGCGCCGGGTCATAGACGGCTTGATTGAGCGGATGCGCCATGGCGCCGATGAATTGCTGCGCGGCTTCGCGCGGCAACTGGGTGTCGGTATCCAGCGTGATGACATATTTCACGCCGGCCAGAACGGCGATGTCGCCGATCAGCAGCGAGAAAGCATCGGATCGACCGGTGCGCAGCAAGGTGTTCAGGTCCGCCAGCTTGCCGCGCTTGCGCTCGTAGCCCATCCAGATGCGGTCATACGGGTTCCACCGGCGCGGACGGTGCAGCAGGAAGAAGACATCGTTGCGGCCCGCCGCGTATTGCGTGTTCAGCGCCGCGATGCGCTCCGCCGCCAAGGCCAGCAATGACGCGTCTTGCGGCAGGGTTTCCAGGGCGGCATCGCGAAAGTCGGTCAACAGCGCGAAGTGCAGATTGGCATTGCGATTGGCCAGAAATCGCACTTCCAGCGCCTCGACCAGATGTTCGACGTTTTGCGGGCTGCTCAGCATGGTCGGCACCGCCACCAGCGTGCGGTATTGCGGTGGGATGCCGGTCGAAAAATCCATCCGCGGCAGCGGCCGCGGCGACGCCAGCAAGGTGGCCAGCCAGTTCACCAGCGCGGTCGCAAGCTGGCCGGTGGCGAGCAGGGCGAGGAGGGCGGTCAGCAGCAACAGCCAGACGCCGACGCCGTTCAGCCAGGCCCGCGCCACCAACCCGGTGCTGAACAGCAGCGTCAACAGCGTGATCGAACCCAGATACCACAACAAGGGGGTCCGGCTGGCGCCGCGCCGCAGCCGGGCGGTGAGGGGCAAATGCGCGCCGCAAGCCTGTTCCAGCTCGCGGCGGCCGCGGTCGATCAGGTAATAACCGACATGCGCGCGTCGCTCCCGCGAGCCCAGCGTCGCCGCGCTTGCCCGCGCCAGCTCGATGGCCTTGTCCGCCACCCGCGCTTCCGCCAGCCCGCTTGTGTTGACGCACCTTCTGGCGATGGCCTCCACCACGTGGCGATAGCCGTCGCGGCTGGCGAAATCCATGCCGGCGTAGGCCTCGGCCGGGTCGTTGCGCAACGTGCTGTCGACCAGGCTCATCGCTTCGACGAACTCGCGCCAGTCCAGGGTGCCCAACAAGCGCAGGCTGCCGATGCTGTTGCTGATCGAGACCTGATCGGCCGCTTGCTGCTGATTGCCGGCGCGGACCAATTGCTCGATGTTGAGTCCCTCATCCGCCAGTTGCTGTTCGATCCAGGTCAGCGGCAGGCTCAGCGCCAGGCCCTGGCCTTGCAGATGGCGCGCCAGTTCCGACACGAACGGCGGCGACATCGGCGGTTTCGAGTGCGCCATGTCGGCGATCACCAGGATCAGGTTTTTCGGGTCCTGGCGGGCGATCTGGGCCAGCGTTTCCGCCCAGGTGATGGCCAGATCCCGTTCCCGTCTGCCCACCGAGATGCGCACCGCAACCCGGCGCAGATTCTCGATCAGCGCCAGGCGCAGCATGATCGGAATCGCCCACAACTCACCCAGGCGCAAAGGCGTCACGGTTTGATAGGTGGCGACGAAGCGGCTGAGACTGTCCGGGTCGACGCGGCCATCGCCATGCGCGATGGTTTCCAGCGCGATGTCGTACACCCGCGGCAAGCCGCTGGAAACGCCATCGGCCAGGCTGGGCAATTCGCGGCTGTAGCCCTTGGGTAAATGGCGGCGGGCGGTGCGTATCTGCTCTTCGATCAGATACAGATTGTCGAGCAGCCATTCCGCTGCCGGGGTGATGCGGTGCTTTGCCGCCACCACCAGAGTCAGTTGGCGGCAGGTGTCGATCAGCACTTCTTCGTTGGATTCCAGTCGCGCCAGCAACTGGTCGGGTTGGCGATCCGCCGCGATGCGGTGCGCCGCAGCCAGCCAGGCACCGTGCTGCGCCATCTGGTCGGCGCTGAACAGCTCGGCGCGCAGCGGGGCTTCTTCAGTCGATGAAATACCTGGCATGCCGCTTCTAAAGCGAAGCAGTTTGAGCAACTGTCGCCAATAACCGGTGAGCGTTTTGCCAGTGGTCAATTCAATAAACCTTTCCCAGAAAATGAAATTTCAACGACCCGCTTCGCAGCGAGTACCGCTCAATCCCCCAGCAATTCAGCCACCGGCTCAAGTTGCTCGACATGCTGCGCCACCACTTTGACCAGCACCGTGATCGGCATGCTCAACAACATGCCCCAGACGCCCCAGAGCCAGGTCCAGAACAACAGCGAAACGAACACCGCCGCGGTGTTCATGCGGGCGATGCGACCGGTCAGCCAGGTGGTGATGAAGGTGCCGACGAGAGTGGCGATCAACAGCGAAACGCCTGCCGCCAACAGCGCCGGCGTCAGGCTGTCGAACTGCAGGAAGGCGACCATGCCGATGGCGGCGGCGGTGACGGCCGGACCGAAGTAGGGGATGACGTGAAGCAAACCGGCGGCTACCGCCCAGGCGCCGGCGTTATCGAGGCCGATCCAGCGCAAACCGAACCAGGTCAGCAAGCCAACCAGCACGTTGGTCGCCAGCAGCATCAGCATGTAGCGCTGGATCGAGGCATTGATGTCGTCGAGGATATGGACGGCGATCTTCTTGTTCGACAACGAAGGTCCGGTGAGTCGGACCAGCTTACGCTTATAGGTGTCGCCGGATAGCAAAAGAAAATAAGTCAGGAACAGCACCATGGCGGCCTGGCCGATCATCCCGGCCGCCCCCATCGAGCCCGACCACAGGAAATCGCCGAATTTGAACCCGGGCGTCTCGATTACCACGCGTGTCGCGCGCTGCTTCTGCGGCATCGCCACGCCGGCTGCCTGGCTGGTCGCTTGTTCCAGTTCGCTGGCGGCGGTCTGCATCTTCTGCATGGTGCTGTCGCGGCCCTGACGCAGACTGGCGACACCGGTCGACAACTCGCTCACCGCCGCCGGCAGTTGTTCGAGGATGGTCCGCACCTGACCGCGCAAGGCGAAACTGCCTAGCACGAGCGCTGCCACTCCCGCCGCCATGATCAGCGTGGCGCCCGCCACGCGCGGAATCTTGATGCGCTCCAGCCAGACCACCAGCGGGTTGAGGGTATAGGCGAACAGGATGCCGACGAGCAGGGAAATGACGAAGCTCTGCGCCCACTCCAGCGCAAAGATCACCGCCACGCTGGCCAGGATGGTCAGCGCCAGGCCATGTCCGGCCACGGGCAAGCGAATTGCCGCCGGCGACGCGGCGACTGGATCGGCGGGGGCGAGTTCAGGGGGCAAAGTGGACAAATCAGTGGACAAGGAAGACTCCCAGCGACTGCGGCCGGACATCGTGTCCGGCCGCAGTCCGAGCGGAAGAATCGCTTACTTGAGGCGCATGTCGTTGGTGACACCTTTCACACCACCGACGTTGCGGGCCAGTTCAACTGCCTTGTTCGCTGCTTCCTGCGAACTGACGAAGCCGCTCAACTGGACGATGCCCTTGAAGGTTTCGACATTGATTTCGGTGGCCTTCGTGGTGGGATCCTCAATCAAGGCCGCTTTGACTTTGCCGGTGATGACGCTGTCATCGATGTACTGGCCGGTGCCTGCCTTTGTTGGCGTTGATGAACAACCCACGACGGAGCCCAACGTAAAGGTCACAGCAGTGGCCAGGAAAACGGCGGAAACGTATTTGTTAAGTTGTTTCATGGTGATTCTCCAGAAAGTTGTAATAAAGGGCTTCTTCAGCAGCCTGTAGAAACCTGAGTCGCAGCGTAGAGTGATAGGGCAGGGTGGTCGGTACGCTGTCGCACATAGCGAAGAGAAACTCAGCGGCGCGGTATTCCGAACAGCGGCTCGAAGCCCCACCTAAGAAGCTTCGAGCAACCGTCCGAAGTCTCCGGAGGACAAGGGGTGGTGGAACAGGAAGCCTTGTCCCTCGTCGCATTGCCGGGTGCGCAGGAATGCAAGCTGCTCCGGCGTTTCCACGCCCTCGGCAATGACCCGTTGATTGAGGTTTTTGCCCATGCCGATGATCGCGCCGACGATGGTTCCGTCATCCGGGTCGGTGACGATGTCGCGCACGAACGACTGGTCGATCTTCAGGGTATTGATCGGGAAACGCTTCAGGTAGCTCAGGCTCGAATAGCCGGTGCCGAAGTCGTCGATGGCCAGCCGCACGCCCATCGCCTTGAGCGCCTGCAGCACGATGGCCGAGGCTTCGGCGTCCTGCATCAGGATGCTTTCGGTCAGTTCCAGTTCGAGATAGCACGGGATCAAGCCCGTTTCTTGCAGGATCAGGGCAACGCCTGCGAGAAAGTCTTTGTGGCGGAACTCGATGGCGGAAATGTTGACCGCCACCGTCACTGCGGACAGGCCCGCGTCCAGCCAGACCTGGACTTGCCGGCAGGCTTCGCGCAGCACCCAGCGGCCTATCGGCACGATGAGGCCTGACTCTTCCGCAACCGGCACGAACTGCCCGGGGGAAACCAGGCCGTGTTCCGGGTCTTGCCAGCGGATCAGCGCCTCGGCGCCGATTATCGTGCCGGAAGCCAGGTCGATCTGCGGCTGGTAATGCAGCAGAAACTCGTTCTGCCTGAGGGCGCGCCGCAGACTGCTTTCAATCGCCAGTCGCCGCACCGCGCTGGTGTTCATGTCGGCGCGGAAAAACTGGTATTTGTTGCGGCCGTTGGCCTTGGCGTGAAACATCGCGGTGTCCGCGTTCTGCATCACGCTGTCCACGTTGTTGCCGTCATCCGGATAGATGCTGATGCCGATGCTGAGGCTGACATGCAGTTCGTGTCCTTCGATCAGGTGGGGCAAGGCGAAGGCGGCGAGCAGTTTTTCCGCGACATAGGTCGCATCCAGCGGTTGTTCGATTTCGGCCAGCAAGATCACGAATTCGTCGCCGCCCTGGCGGCAGACCGTGTCGGTGGCGCGCACGCCTGCGACCAGACGTTCGGCAACGGATTGCAGCAACAGGTCGCCAATGGCATGGCCGAGCGAATCGTTGATGCGTTTGAAGAAATCCAGGTCCAGAAACAGCAGGGCCACCTGTTTTTTGTGGCGGTTTGCCTGGCCTATCGCCTGGGCGCAGCGTTCGGTCAACAGCACCCGATTCGGCAAGCCGGTGAGAAAGTCGTGCTGTGCCAGATGCGCCATGCGCAGCGCCACGGCGCGCGATTCGCTGACGTCGTGGAACACCAGCACCGCGCCGATGACACGGCCTTCCCGATTGTGGATCGGCGCGGAGGAATCTTCGATGGCGGATTCGAAGCCGTCGCGGCGGATCAGCACGCTGTCGATCGCCAGTCCTACGGTCTTGTCTTCCTTGATGGCAAGCTGCGCCGGGTTTGGCGCGACTGCGCGGGTCTTGCCGTCGATGATTTTGAACACCTCCGCCAGCGGCCGCCCCAACGCGGCTTCACGCGACCAGCCGGTCATCGCTTCCGCCACCAGATTCAGGTAGGTCACTTTGCCGGCCAAGTCGGTGGTCAGTACCGCGTCGCCGATGGAGTTGAGGGTGACCTGGGCGCGCTCCTTTTCCTCGAACAACGCTTCTTCCGCCGCGCGCAGGACGGACTCCGTGATTTTCCGTTCGCTGATGTCTTCCACCGTCTGCACCAGGCCGAACGACTTCCAGCCGTCGCCGTCGCGCATGGCGGCGCTGTTGACGCGCACCCAGACGACGCTGTTGTCTTCCTGCTGGAAGCGATATTCGGTCTGAAATGCCTCCAGACTGTGCGCCGCGATACGCCACCCGGCGAGGACGCGTTCGCGATCCTCCGGGTGGATCGCCATGCTCCAGTTGGTGCCCAGTGTCCGTTCTAAGCTCAGCCCCGATATCTTGTGATACGCCGCATTGGTGTAGACACAACCGCCTTGCGCATCGGCAACGAAAATCCCCAGCGGCGAGGCATCGCTGATTGCCCGGAAGCGTGCCTCACTGTTGCCCAGCGCAGCCCGGGCAGTCTGGCGCTCGATGACATAACGCAACGCACGCGGCAACCAGTGCGCGTCGATATGCGCTTTGGAGAAATAGTCGTGCGCGCCGCGCTGCATGGCCTGATGCACGATTTCCTCATCGGTCGTGCCGCTCAGCACCAGGATCAGCGCATTCGGCGCGGCCTGAATCAGCTGATCGAAGGCCGCGATGCCTTGACCATTGGACAAGGCCAGATCGAGCAGGATGACCTCGACTTCTTCACGACCCAGGCGTTCGAGCGCATCGGCGAGACACACGACCCATTCGATGCGAAATGAACTGTCGCCTGCACCGGCCAGTGCGGTCTGGATCAGTTCGGCATCGGCGGCAATGTCCTCGACCAGCAGTACCGTGGTCGGCAGCGTCATTTCTGTGGCGGTTCTTGCTGTGCCAGCAGGTTGCCTTCCCAATCGCAGCCCAGAGAACCGCAGTGGTAGCGGTAGAGCGGCAGGAAAATATTGATGAATCGATCGATGGGACGCCGCTGCACGCGGTACAGCGAGCCGCCGCAACGCGGACAGATGCCGCCGCAAGCGGCACGCGGTAGCGGCGGTGGAATCAAATGGCCAAGACTCATCGTGAGTCCTTTCAATATCGCCGCTGCCGTGCTTGCGCAGCGACCTGTCACGCAAGCTCGGCAGCGGCAGGGTCAGTCTTTATTGCGCTCTTCAAATTCCTTGATCTGCCGCTCGGCTTCGTCTTTCGTGATGCCGTAGGTTTCCTGCACCCTGCCGACCAATTCGTCGCGTTTGCCGGCGATGACGTCGAGGTGATCGTCGGTCAGCTTGCCCCACTGTGCTTGTACCTTGCCCCTGAACTGTTTCCAGTTGCCTTGAACGATGTCCCAGTTCATGTCCGACTCCTTTGGTTCGCAACCCGAGTGGCGGAATCGCCAGTCGAGCATCCTGTCGGATGCCATTGCGACATTAGTGACTCAGGCAAGCGCAGTCTGTTCGTTGTCGTACACAGTTCGAAAGTTGCCGCGTCGACCTGGGTGCCGGTCTGCCTTTAGCCTGTTTAGGGCGGAAAATCGCAGCGCCGCATGAACCACATTCGGCGGAAGGCGCTGCGTTTTTCCGCCCTACGAGTTCTACGAATTCTTACGAATCCGACCTTCCCCTTCTGTCGCCCGCGCCGGTGCGGCGCCCCTGGTCAGGATCGAGATGCCGTGCCAGCAGATCGATGTGTTCCAGCCCGACCAGATCCGCGTCGAGCAGTTGAGCCAGCCCTTCCGCGCCATGCCGCATGACGATGCCGTGGTTACGGATGAACAGCGAACGCGCCACCGGGGCGAACAGGTTCATCCACCAGCGGGTGCTGCGCACGTGCCATTCGTGGCGGACGACGGTGACGGCGCCATGGTGCGAGAACTGCCAGCGACCGATGCCGGCGAGGTCGCCTGCGACGCTGCCCTCGATGGCCACCTGTTTCTCGATGCGGGTTACGCACACGTCGATCGCCATCCGGTAAGGCATGTGGCCATGCCAGAAATAGCGCAGGACGCTGCCTATGCCGGTGGCGTCACCGGCCGCAAGCAACTCCACTTTCTGTACGTCCGACCACCAGTCCGGCCAGCGCGGGGCATCGAGGACGGCCGCGTAGACCTGATCCAGCGGCGCTTCGATGCGCCAGATTGTCAGCAAGCGATATTCCGTCATCTTGTCTCCAGAGCCGGCGCGGGTGGCGCCAGAAAGCGGCTTTCGAAGACATCGGCCGGCACCGGTTTGCTGAACAGGAAACCCTGCATTTCGTCGCAGTCGAGCAAACGCAGCAGGCGCGATTGCTCTTCGCTTTCGACGCCTTCCGCCACCACTTTCAATTTCAGTGCATGCGCCATGTTGATGATGGTGGCGACCAGCGCCAGACCCTCCGGCGCCGTGGTCATCTCAATCACGAAAGAGCGGTCGATCTTCAACGTATCCACCGGCAGTTTCGCCAGGTAACTGAGCGAAGAAAAGCCGGTGCCGAAATCGTCGATGGCGATGCTGACGCCCATGCCGCGGATCGCTTGCAGGCTGGCGATGCTGTGCGGGATGTCGGCCATGATCAGGCTTTCGGTGATCTCCAGTTCCAGCCCGTCCGCCGCTGCCGTGTCGATCGCGATGGCTTGCCCGATTTCGGCGATGAAGCCGCGATGGCGCAATTGCAATGGCGACACGTTGACTGCAATGCGCACGGCGGGCAGTCCGGCGCGACGCCAGCGCAGGTAGTCTGCGAGGGCGGTGTGCAACGCCCAGCGGCCGACTTCATGGATCAGGCCGATCTCTTCCAGGATCGAGATGAAGTGGACCGGCGGCACCAGGCCGGTGCGCGGGTCGTTCCAGCGGATCAGCGCCTCGGCGCTGGTGAGTTTGCCGCTGGCGAGATTCACCTTGGGCTGGTAATGCAGCACGAATTCGCCGTTGTCGAGCGCCTGGCGCAACTGGTTCTCCAGGGTCAGCTTGCCGGCCACTGCGTCGGTCATTTTCTGGGTGTAAAACAGGTAGCCTTCACCCTGATTCTTGGCATTTTTCAGCGCGTCCTCGGCGTGCCTGAGCAAGATTTCGGCCTCGGCGCCGTCTTCCGGAAACACCGCGACGCCGACTTTGACGGCAATGCGGAATACCGTGTCGTTCAGGCGGAACGGGTGCGCCAGAAATGCCGCCGTCATGGTTTCGAGCCGCCGTGCCACATCGCCGGCCTGGCCGACTTCCGGCAACACCATGGCGAAATGATCCGCACCCACACGCGCCAACAGGTTGGTGTCGCCCGCATCCCGCGTCAGCCACGCCGCCACCTGACGCAACAACTCGTCGCCGGCCGGGCGGCCAAGGCTGTCGTTGAGGTTTTTGAAGCGTTCGAGATCGATCAGCAGCACCGCCAGTTTGTGGCCGCCGCTGACCGCGCCGCGCATGTACTGCGCAACCCGATCGAGAAACAGACTGCGGTTCGCCAGTCCGGTCAGCGTGTCGTGCCAGGCCAGGTAATCAAGCCGTTCCTGCTGGTCGAGGTGGTCGATGGCGAAGGCGATGTCGTTGGCCAGTTCACGCAGCAACTTGACCTCGTCGTCGTTGAAGAAATTGAATTCGCTGGCATACAGGGTGAGTACGCCGACCGCCTGATCGGCCACCAGCAACGGCAGCACGATCTTCGACTTGAAGCCGCGCTTGAGCGCCTCCTGTTGCAGCAATGGATACGGGTTTTCGCGCATGTCGTTGCCGATCATGACCTTGCGCTGTTGCAGGGCAAGCACCGGCAGGCTTTGTGTCTCGCTCAGCGCCAGGGGCAGGTGGCCGATGTAATCGTCGCCGTCGCCGTGCCAGGCCACCGGCACGATACGCATCGCCAGCGCGTCGACAATGCCGAGCCAGACCAGCGGAAATCCGGCCTCGACCGCGATCCGGCAAGCTTCGTGGTAGAGCTCGTCACGGTCGCGCACCCGCACGATCAAGCCGTTGATGCCGCTGAGCACCGCGTAGACGCGATTGAGGCGCTTGATGCCGAGCTCGGCCCGTTTCTGCTCGGTGATGTCTTCGCCGATGGTGGCGATGCCGTTCACCTCGCCCGTTGCCGAGCGCAGCACGGTATTGTTCCAGCGGATCAATCGACGTTCACCGGCACGGGTCAGAATCTCGTTTTCGTGATGCCATGTTTCGGGCTTGTTGGCGAGCAACTCCGAGAAAAACCCGTTTCTAAAATCGTGCAGATCGGGTGGCAGGAACAGGTCGAACCAGTTTTGCCCGATCACCTCTTCGTACTGCCAACCGGTCAGGCAGAGCAGGTAGTCGTTGCAGTAGGTGATGCCGCCGGCGCGGTCGAGCATCAACGAAATCAACTCGACATTAGCCAGCATGGCGCTGAATTGCCGCTCGCTCTCGCGTTGACGCTCTTCGGCCAGGCGCGCAGCCGTCACGTCCAGGTGCATGACCACGACGCCATTCGGCTGATCTTCGGACAGCGGCGTCACCGTCATCACGAACCAGCGCTGCTGGCTCGGCAAGTGACTGTGATATTCCAGCGAAAAACGTTTTGCCGTTCCCGTCAGCAGCGCCCGAATGCCCGCGGCGGCGCGCTGCGATAGATAGGCGCCATCGCCTTGCGCGCTGTCGCAAAAATCGAGGTAATCGACGCGCGCCTGGTCTGCCGGGATCGGCCGCGGGATCAATCGCATATTCGCTTCGGCGGCTCGCCGCCACGCCTCGTTGACCGAGACGATGCGGCCCTGGCTGTCGAGCAAGGCGATATTGGCCGGCAGTGCGTTGAGGATGGCGGCCTGTTTGGCGGCTTCCATGTGGCGCAAGCGCTCCTGGACATGGCGCAGCAGGAACGTGCGGCCGTCGCGGTCTGCCACGGCGTCCACCTCGCCGGCGGTCAGTTCCTCCAGACGTTGCCCGGTCGCGTGCAGAGTCTCGATCAGCCGGGCGATTTCTTCGTTTGGGTCCGGCGTGGGCGGCGGCAGGGCAGGGCTCATGCGGTGTCATCCAGCAGACCCAGCGCCTGCAACATGATCTGGGTCTGGCTTAGCGTACCGACGATTTTCCGCACCGGCGGCGGCGTCAGCGCGACCAGCGTCGGGGTCATGAAGACGCTTTCCGCCAGGGCTCGCTCGGATTCGCGGAATACATCGACGATTTCGATCTCGTAGCGATCCGCCAGGTATGCTCGGCAGAATGCCGCCAGGTTGGCGATGGCCTGGTTCGAGTTCGGCGCGTCGCCGGCGACATACAGCCGGAACTTGAACTGGGCGCGGCGGCTCATGCCGGGTTCTCCTTGTCTTCCGCATTCGTCGCATCGGCCCCGCGCAACTCCTTCATCTGGGTGCGGCCGCGCGACAACTCGCCCTCATGGCTTTGCGTGGAGCGGACCAGCAAGGCCTTTTCGACCTGTTTCGCCACCAGTTCGGTCTGCAGCGACTTGACGCGTACTTCGAGTTCGGCCTCCTCGGCATCGAGCCTGACCCGCTTCAGTTTGGCGGCGGCTTCCGCGCTCTCGCTGGCGACCCGCTCGGCGCGTTCCTTTTCCCAGCGCAGCGTGCCCATCAATACCTCGCCGCCGGCGGTGTAGGTATCGGCCAGGGTCACCCCGGTGTCGCTCAGAATCAGTTCGCGCACCTGGTTCGAATGCGCCGTACCGCGCGACTTGACGATGGACAGGCCACGATTGCGCTCGCCCGCCTGCATCAGATAGTTGAGGTGGATCCAGGTATCCGCCAGCGCCGAAATCTGCAGCGGCGTACCGCTTTCGGTCCGGTTCGACATCTCGTCGAGCAGGCTGGTGCAAATCAACGTGATGCCCTCGCCCTTGGACCAGTCGATCAAGCGATCCGCCACGCTTTGCACGGTCACGTCGTTGCCGGATTTGTACCAGGTCGACACCGGATCGATCACCAGGCAGCGGGCGCCGTGTTCCTCAGCCAAGGTCTTGACGCGGACCAGATAAGACTCGGCGCTGCCGGCGATGGTGCGCGCCGAGACCATCCGCAGGCTGCCGTTATCGACATATTGATCGAGCTTGATTCCGACCGAGGCCAGGTTGCGCACCACTTCGTTGCAGTCCGAATCGAAGCTGACGAACAGGGTGCGCTCGCCGCGTCGGCAGGCCGCCTCCGCGAACGCCCCGCTCAAGGTGGTCTTGGCGGTGCCGGAGAAGCCGGTGATCAGAATGCTGGCGCCGCGGTAGTAGCCGCCGCCGAGCATGGTGTCGAGCCGTTCGACGCCACTGGACACGCGTTCGGTGCTGACCTTGGCGTCGATCCGGACGCGCGTGCGCGCGGCGTCGACCACCAGCCCGCTGTTGCCGATCAGGAACGGCGATTCGTTCTCGTCGAAGGCGGAGCCACGATATTTCTGCACGCGCAGATTGCGATGCGACACGCCCAACACCACGCTGTGGTTGAGGATGACGGCGCAATCCACCATGAATTGCATGAACCCGAACGGCTGCTGGATGGCGACGCTGTTTTCGTCTCCGCCCGCCTTCGCGGTGATGATGCCGGTCAGTTCGCGCGCCAATAGCCACTCATGCAGGCGGTAGATCTCGCGCCGCTGCGCCGCCGGGTCGGACAACAGCGCCAGGACGACATCGAGGGCATCGAACACGATGCGCCGCGCCCCCATGGTGTCGATCTGGACCGCGAGCGCTGCCAGCATGCCGCCGAGATCGAAGTCGCCGGACTGGATCAGATCGGGCTGCGGTTGCGCGTCCAGGAAAAACAGTTTCTTCTGCTGCAGCAACTTAGTGAGGTTCCAGCCGAAGCTGTCGGCATTCGCCACGATGCGCGACGAGGCCTCCTCGAAGGCGACGAAGATGCCCGGCTCCTGGCACGCTTGCGCGCCGTGCGCCAGGAATTGCAGTGCCAGGATGGTCTTGCCTGAACCGGGGCCGCCGACCAGCAGCGTCGTGCGGGCGCGTGGCAAGCCGCCGCCGGTGATTTCATCGAAACCGACGATGCCGGTCGGCGCTTTCGTCGCCAGCGTTGTCTGTGGCGAATGAATCTGCTTCATGGGTTCCCCTATTGTTGTAAACAGCCATTTTGAAAATTCCTGGTCATCAGCCTGACTCCGGCTCCTCTTTTTGAAAGCATCCCCCCTGTTGCTGGCCGCGGTATGTTCGCTGGCACACATAAGGGGATCGGTGCAGTCGGTTTGCTGGCGCACATAAACGGCTGGGATTGCGGCGTATCTTTTGGCTTCCTTCGGTTCACGGGGTAGCCATGTCCTTTGCAATCTGGGCGCTGATCATCGGCGCACTGCTGATCACCATGGCATTGGCCGGCACGACGCTGCGGCGATTGCCGTTGAGCACGGCCATGCTTTATCTGGTCGCCGGCTACGCGTTGGGGCCGGCTGGATTGGGGCTGATGTCACCCGATCCGCTCAGCAACACGATTTTTCTCGAAGGCGTGGCGGAAGCGGCGGTGCTGATTTCGCTGTTCGCGGTTGGCCTGCGCCTCGGTCTGCCCCTGACCGATAGTCGCTGGCTGCTGCCGCTGCGCCTGGCGCTGGTTTCGATGACGATCACGGTGGCGCTGATCGCCGCCATCGCCATGCTGGGCCTGGGTTTTTCGCTGGGCGCCGCCATCCTGCTTGGCGCAATTCTGGCGCCGACCGACCCGGTGCTGGCCTCCGATGTCCAGGTAGTCGAGGCGGGCGACCGCGATCGCTTGCGCTTCAGCCTGACCGGGGAGGGCGGCTTCAACGACGGCGCCGCATTTCCGTTCGTCATGCTCGGCCTGGGTCTGCTCGGTTTGCACGATCTGGGCGCTTTCGGCTGGCGCTGGCTGGCGCTCGACGTGGTTTGGGCCATCGCCGGCGGTTTGCTGATCGGCGGCACCCTGGGCACGCTGATCGGGCGTCTGGTGGTGTATCTGCGCAGCCATCATCAGGAATCGGTCGGCCTCGACGAATTTCTCGCACTGGGCCTCATCGCTCTCTCCTACGGTGTGGCCGTGCTCTGCCTGACCTATGGTTTCCTGGCCGTTTTTGCCGCGGGTCTGGCGCTGCAAAGGGTGAAGGAAAGACCGCTGGAAAGCGCCGCTTCGGCCGTTCTGGAAACCGGTTTGCAGAGTACGCAGGCAAAGGAAGCGCTCGCCACCGACTCGGAATATGCCAGCGCTTTCATGATGCAGGAGGTGCGTGGCTTCAACGAACAACTGGAGCGGATTGCCGAGATCGCGGTGGTGCTGGTGGTCGGCGCGATGCTGGCGTACATCGATATTCCGTTCGGCGCGGTCTGGTTTGTGCCGTTGCTGTTCGTGGTGGTGCGGCCTGTGTCGGTGTGGCTGGGCTTGCTGGGGGCGCCGGTGTCGCGCGATCAGCGCCGATTGATTGCCTGGTTCGGCATCCGCGGCATCGGTTCCATCTACTACCTGATGTATGCAATCAACCACGGCCTGCCGAGCGGCCTGGCGGCAGAGATCATTGCCATCACGCTGACGGTTGTGGCTGTCTCCATCGTATTGCACGGCATTTCGGTCACGCCGCTGATGAACCTTTACGCGCAACGCAAAGTCCGTCGCTCGGGATTTGACCGGCCGGGTTGAATCCGTGCCGAAGAAACCTGTAGGGCGGAAAAGCGCAGCGCACCCGCACGGGGCACGCCGGATTTGTAAGCTGCTAAAGCAGCAACGACTCCGCTGCCTTCCGCCGTATGCTCCGAGCGTTGGCGGAAGGCGCTATCGCTTTTCCGCCCTACTTGCTGTTGGCTTTTACCAGCTGTACCAGCGCGATCAGCAATTTCTGAATGTGTTCCCGCGTCGGCGCGTCGGTCAGTCTGCCGTCCGGGTCGAAGCGCTGGGCGGCATTGGCGATCATGACTTCCGGCTGACTGACCACCGGCATGCCGAAGGCGACCAGGATCTGGCGCAGATGGTATTGCGCTCGGGCCGTGCCCAGACTGCCGGGAGAAGCCCCCATCAGCGCCGCCGGTTTGCCCGTCCAGGCGCTTTTGCCAAATGGCCGCGACGCCCAGTCGATAGCGTTCTTGAGCGCGCCGGGGACCGAATAGTTGAACTCCGGCGTGGCAAACAGGATGGCATCGGCGGCCAGAATCCGCTGTTTGAATTCAAGCACGGCGGCCGGCAGTTCCATTTCCTGATCCTGATTGAAGACCGGAATGCCATGCAGTTCGATCAGGTCCAGCACGACGTCCGCCGGTAGCAACTCCTGCGCTGCCTTGAGCGCGGCATGGTTGTAGGAGGCTTTGCGCAGGCTGCCGACGATGCCCAGGATTTTTATCTCGTTCATTTTCACGACTCCGTGTCCAAGCGCTGCTGCCGCGACCTGCTCCGGTCAAGCTGGTCAGGCGGTAGGCATGTTGGTGTCTTTGGATTTGCCGACTGAATCCTCGATGACTTCGCGTGCATTCGCGGTTTCCTGCTCGTTCCGGGTCTCGGCTACCAACACCACCTGCATGGCAACGTAGCCTTAACCGCAACCGGGGTCTGTACGCTGCCGAACCGAATATAGGCGTGGAAAACGTGGTTGAAGATCGCCCCATTGGCGGCGCGCAAATCCGCGTGCTGGATGCACACCTCGTGTAAGGGCCAAGCCGGACGCAGTAGCTGGAGCGCCGGCGTCTCGCCGGCCAGAGGCCAGCGCTCCCAGTGTTGCGCTGCTCGATTTTTGACCTTTGCCGCACGCATCCACCGAACCGGTGAAGAGAAGGCACGGGGCGGAGTCATCTGTTCGGTGCCGAACGGAGTGCTGGCTTGCGTTCGCCATCGCACAGACGATGGATTGCAACAAACCGCACCCTGCTCATCTGCCAAACAACAAGGAGGCAAGTCATGAGCGCAATCACGACGCAAGACGGTACGCAGATCTATTACAAGGACTGGGGCGCAGGACAGCCTGTGGTGTTCAGCCACGGCTGGCCACTCAATTCCGATAGCTGGGAGGCGCAGATGCTGTTCCTGGCCAGCAACGGCTATCGCTGCATTGCCCACGACCGGCGTGGCCATGGCCGGTCGAGCCAGCCCTGGAGCGGCAACGACATGGACACCTATTCCGACGACCTCGCGGAACTGATCGAAACACTCGCCCTGAAGGACGCCGTCCTGATCGGTTTCTCCGCCGGCGGTGGCGAAGTGGCCCGCTATATCGGCCGTCACGGCACGCTAAGGCTGGACAAGGCCGTGCTGATCGCCGCCGTGCCGCCGTTGATGCTGAAAACCGAGGCCAATCCAGACGGCTTGCCGATGGAGACGTTCGATGCGATTCGTCAGGGCGCCATTGCCGACCGCTCGCAGCTCTACCAAGACATTGCCGCCGGCCCGTTCTTTGGCGCCAACCGGCCTGGCGCCAAAGTTTCGCAAGGCATGCTCGATTCGTTCTGGTTGCAGGGCATGCAGGCCGGCCACAAGAACACCTTCGACTGCATCAAAGCGTTCTCCGAGACGGATTTCACCGAAGACCTCCTGAGGTTCGATGTGCCGACGCTGATCATTCATGGCGACGACGACCAGATCGTGCCGATCGGCGCGGCGGCGCTCCGCTCAGAGAAACTGATCAAAAATTCGACATTGAAAATTTACCCGGGCGCGCCGCACGGTCTGGCGGATACCCACAAGGACCAGCTCAATGCCGATCTGCTGGATTTCCTCAAGGCATGAGGCCGACCGGGGTGTGATGCGCTCGATATAAGCGGAGGGTTCCCAGTGAAAAACTTCCCGATTGTCTGTGTCGGTGGCTCGGCGGGCGGCCTCGACGCCTATATCCGATTATTGAAAAATCTCCCGGCTGATATGGGGGTGGCGATCGTCATCGTCAATCACATCACGCTAATGCCGACTCAACTGCATCAGGTTCTCCCGCGCTTCACCTCGATGCCGGTCGATCTGATCACCGAGAACCTGCTGATCGAGCCGAATCGCGTATTCATCATTCCGGCCAATCGGGACTTGCACGTCGATGAGCGAGAGTTCCACCTTGAACCGATATCCAAGCCGCGCGGTTGGCCCGATGTCATCACGGTTTTCTTGCGTTCGCTGACCCGCTACTGGGAGGGCAAGCTGATTGCCGTCATCGTTTCCGGTTATGACGGCGACGGGTCCGCAGCGCTGTGCGGGATACAGGAAGTCGGCGGCATTACCATCGCGCAGAAGCTTGCCACGGCGACCCAGCCAGACATGCCGGAGAGCGCAATTGACACGGGTTGCATTGATTTTGTCCTGTCGCCGGAAGAAATCGCGTTCGAAATTGTGCGAATTGCGCGTGCTGAAGTGTAGGCAAGCGACGCGTCGCCGGTGCAACCCCGGGATTCGCCAATGATCAGCCAGACCTCTTGCCATTATCTGGATAGCGGTCAACGCACCTGCCATGCCGAAGATGGGCGCGAGATTGCGTGCGCAGGTTCGGGTCAGGACGCGTCGTTCGGCGTTGGCGTCGCCTGGCCGAAACCGCGCTTCGAGGTTTGCAAAGACGATGCGCATGGCGACAACGCGGTTCTGGATCGGCTGACCGGCCTGATCTGGTGCCGCAATGCCAATCTCGCGGAATTTCCCCTCACCTGGCAGGAGGCGCTGGATTTCGTCGCGACCATGAACCGCGAGCAGCGTTTCGACCAGAGCGATTGGCGTATGCCGAATCGCCGCGAGTTGCGCAGTTTGCTCAGTCTGCAAACCCGATTGCCGGCCTTGCCCGAGCGACATCCGTTCATTGATGTATTCAATGGCTGGTACTGGACCGCGACGACGGCAGCCATCGGCCCTGCGCATGCCTGGTATGTGGCGCTCGATGGCGCGCGCATGTTTTACGGCGGCAAGGATCAATCCTTCATGCTCTGGCCGGTACGCGGCGCGGGTCTAAACGTGCTGCCGCGCACCGGCCAAGGTTTGTGCTACGACGCGGCCGGCAGCGTCATTGCTTGCGCCGGTTCCGGCCAGGACGGCGAATTTCGTTACGGCGCCGCATGGCCAGAACCCCGCTTTGAATTGCTACCCGCCGGCGTGCTGGACCGCCTCACCGGCCTGCTCTGGCGGCGCAGCGCAAACCTCACCGCGCAGCCGGTGGTCTGGCCGGCGGCATTGGCTGCGGTGGCCGAGTTGAACCAGAAAAATGCGGAAAACGACTGGCGGTTGCCCACAATCAACGAACTGGAAGTGCTGGTGGATTGCGCCACGCACAGCCCGGCCTTGCCATCCGGGCATCCATTCGTTGATGTGCAGGACATTTACTGGTCGTCCACCAGCAGCCTGTTCGAACCCGATTGGGCCTGGGCCTTGTATCTGGGGAAGGGGGCGACCGGCGTCGGGCAAAAGCGCTTGGCGGAATTTTCGGTCTGGGCCGTGGCAACTTCGATTGAGTCAATGTGAGGATTTAGCACGCAAGAGTGGGAGCCGCATGTAGGGCGGATGAGCCGCAGGCGTTATCCGCCGTATGACGGCATGCATTCGGCGGAAGGCGCTGCGCTTGAGCGGAGTCGTTGCGCTTCAGCGCTTACGAATCCGGCCTCCCCCTTGCGGAGATCCCGCCCTACGCAGCTGTTTCCATCAGTTCCAGACAGCGTGCAACACCACACTAGGCCAGGAGTGTGGACAGCGGCTCTGTGTCGTCGTGAGCAAGCCGCGTCAGCACCTTGTAGCCGTCCAGGCTCAACGCATTCAGCGTCGCATGCAGCCTGGTGTCCCATTTGTCGAGACAGTTGAGCAGAACGAATGAAATGTATTTGAAGCGATGCAGGTAAAGCGGGAGTTCATCCGCCAATGCGCCTTCGCCGCAGCTCAGGCGATAGTCGATGCCTTCTTTTTCGAGTTGCTGCAGGAGTTTCCCGAGCATCAACGTCGCCGGCTTCGGCGCATTGAGCAGCAGGATGTCGAGGCGATTGCCGTTGCTCCGGCACAGTTGGAGTGCGTGCGGCAACGCCGGTCGTTCCAGGCAAAATCCATCCAGCGCCAGCAAGATGCCATGCTTGGCATTGCTCGATTTCACGGGAACCCGCAGGACGGTCTGGCCGCATCGTCCCATGGTTTCGGGATTACCAGACCAGGCGGATGCCATCGTGGCCATTCTCGACAACTGTGGCGCGTTGATTGAAGGGAGGGTGATTGGGTTCTTCATACTTGAAATCCTCGATATCCAGGTGCGTGCCGACAGGGAAGGAAATCGCCCCATGACTCAGCAGCATGGATCGTGTTTCGACCTGTTTCACTCGGTACAGGCCATAGTTGCGGGTGCCATCCGACAGCGCCACCACGGCCAGCCCGCGCAATTCCGCTGGACACGTCCGGGTCGGCGATGACCGCGGATCTATTGCATGCATGATGTTTCTCTTGGTTGATTGCCGCAGGGCGACGGGACGCTACGGTCCGTAGATGGGCACGTTGCGCTATGCCCATCCACGGCGGCTTCCGCGGACTTCCGGCCGTTATTCCCTGGGCTCGCCACGCTCGTTGACGGTCACCGTGGGGCCGGGCGGCGTGGTGACCTGAATGCGATGCATCTGGCCGCGGAAGTTGTAGGTGACATCCCAATATTCCGGGCGGGCATGCCGGGTAACGTCGGCGCAGTGCTGCACATCACGACTCGTTTCCTGCCTGTCGTCGGCTTTGCGCGCGACCTGGACCCCGATTGCGGCGCCCGCGACAGCGCCCCCGGCCGTGGCCAGGTCCTGACCGCTACCGCCACCGAACTGGTGGCCGAGAATGCCGCCGAGCAGCGCGCCGAAAATTGCACCGGGCACACCGTTGCTGCGCTCTTGCACGACTTGTTCGCGCTCCACCCAGCAGCGCTGCTCTGGCGGCCCGACCACGGCGTGCACCGAAGTGACGTTCGCCTCGAAGGTCCGCTCGAAGTAGCGACGGCGGAAGTCGTGCGGCGCCACGACCGGCCCGCTCAAATACGGATTGGCGTCGCTGCGCGCGTTGCGACTGGCCGGCCGCACCGATGAAACGCTGTCGTTCATGCCCATTGCGCGCAAGGACGCATATCTGCCCGGACGCAAGACGACGCAACGGCCCTCGAACTGGTTGTCTTCGCAAACCTCCCACCAGTCGCGTTCGACCACGACCGATGAGGCACGGTTGTTCAGGCCGATGCGCCTGAGGTTGTTGATCTGTTCTTCGGTGCTGAAGGAACGTCCTTCGTAGCCTTCGTGTTCGTAAAAGGTGATCTCCGCGGCAGCTTGCGTGGCAATAGCCACGCCGGCCACGACCAGTGCGTTGCGCAATATTGCGTTCATGGATGACTCCTGTGAGGGGTTGCGTCTGGAGCGCTTGCGTACCCAGACATTCCGATGCCGGATGCAATCGGGAGGCCACGATGGCGTAGCGACTCGCTTTGGTCTGTGCGGGCACGTACATAGCTGCGAAATGCAGTTCGTAGGATGGGCGAAGCGCAGCGCGCCCATCAACCGGCGGCAATCGATGGGCGCGCCGTGGCGGAGCCATGAAACAACTTCGTAGGATGGGCGAAGCGAAGCGCGCCCATCACCGGTGGCATTCGATGGGCCCGCTACGCTTGGCCCATCCTACAAAGCCACGAAGCGTTCAACTGTGCGCATGGCACTTACATAACCGGTGTGTTCGCCAGCGTACGGAACTGCGCCTGGCATACCGCTACGCTGCCATTACGTTGAAGACGTCAACCCGCGAAAACCCGTGTCAATCGCGCCTATTCAGGCCGATCCGGTTTTCGAGCTGTCTCGACGAACTCCGATTCACCTATCTTTGAGGAATTCACCATGAACCGTTCCATGCATATTTCGGCGCTTCTCGCCATTCTGAGTCTGGCCGCCTGTGACAAACCCACGGTGGTCAACGTGCCGCCCGCACCCGTCGCGGTGCCCGGTCCGGCTGGTCCGCAGGGTGAACCCGGTGTCCAGGGCGCCACCGGCTATCAGGGCAATGAGGGCATGCAAGGCGCTACCGGCTATCAGGGGGCTCAGGGTGATCAAGGCACCCAGGGTGCCACCGGCAAACCAGGTGAGACGACCACGGTCATCGTGACGCCACCGGCACCGGCGAACTGAATCCACACACTATTTCGAGGAGAACACCATGAGCGTAGGCACCATACTATTGATCGTTCTGATCCTGCTGCTGGTCGGCGCCATCCCGAGTTGGCCGCACAGCCGAAACTGGGGCTACGGTCCCAGCGGCGGCCTGGGCTTGATCGTGGTGATCATCCTTGTGCTGGTGTTGCTGGGGCGGCTCTGACTGAGCGGCGCGTGTACAGCCTGTCTCGGGAGGCTTGATGTTCGTTAAATTGCTGCGCTTACGCTGCTTGCTGGTGGTGGGCCTGTTGGGCCTGACCGCCTGTAGCAGCTTGCCGAGAATCGTGCCCGACCTGGCCCGTCGCCCCGGCCCGCCGGTGCAACTGGAAGGCGCGCGCGGCCCGCTGTCCGTCGCGCAAAGCAAGGCAATCCTCAAGCGCCTGGCGGCGCGCGGTGAGGACACCGGTATCTTCGAGCGCCATCTGGCGGTGGAGGAGGCCATCGTCGGCAGTCCGCTCACCACCGGCAACGATGTCCGCTTGCTGCAGGACGGCCCGGCCACCTACCGGGCGATGCATGCAGCCATCCTGGCGGCGCAGGACCACATCAATCTGGAAACTTACATCCTGGATGACGATGAGGTCGGCCGGCGTTTTGCGAAGACTTTGATCGCCAAGCAACAGCAAGGCGTGCAGGTCAATCTCATCCACGACAGCGTTGGCACCCTGGACACGCCGGACGCCTTTTTCCAGGAACTGGCCGACAGCGGCATCCAGATACTCGAATTCAATCCGATCAACCCGATGGCGACGCGCAAGGACTGGACGTTGAACCAGCGCGATCATCGCAAATTGCTGATCGTCGACGGCAGCACGGCATTTCTCGGCGGCATCAATATCAGTAGCGTCTACTCCAGCGGTTCGTTCAAGTCCCGTTCTCGCCGCAAAGCAAATAATGAATCCGACCCTGTCCTGGCCTGGCGCGATACCGATCTGCAACTGCAGGGACCGGTGGTCGCCGAGTTCCAGAAGTTGTTCCTGGCTACCTGGGAAAGCCAGAAGGGCGCGCCACTGCCCGCGAAGAACTACTTCCCGCCGCAAAAGAATGTTGGCAGCCAGGTGGTGCGCGCGATCGGCAGTTCGCCCGACGAACCGTTCAGCCTGATCTACGCCACGCTGCTTTCGGCCATTTCCAGCGCCGAGAGCAGCGTCTATCTGACCAATGCCTACTTCGCACCCGACCCGCAACTGCTCGATGCGCTCGAAGCCGCCGCCCGGCGCGGCGTCGATGTGAAGCTGATCCTGCCCAGCCAGACCGACTCCTGGCTGGTGTTCCACGCCGGGCGCAACTATTACGCGCGGCTGTTGCGCGCCGGCGTGAAAATTTTCGAGCGGCGCGGCGTAGTCCTGCATTCCAAGACGGCGCTGATCGATGGCGTCTGGGCCACGGTCGGCTCGACCAATCTGGATTGGCGCAGTTTCCTGCACAACCATGAGCTGAATGCCGTAGTGCTGGGGTCGGCGTTCGGTAAACAAGTTGCGGCCATGTTTGTCAAAGACCTGGCGGCGTCCGATGCGATCACGCTGGCGCAGTGGCAACAGCGCCCGCTCGGGCCGCGCCTGAAAGAGTTCTTTGCGCGGATCTGGGAGTACTGGCTATGAGTTATTACAGCGATTTGTCATGTCCAGAGTAATCGTCGATCCCGCCATGCCCGCGCCGGATGCTGGCAACGTGGAAGGCTTCACCGAACTGCTGCGGCAGGAGTCTCTGCTGAAGACCGGGGCGTTGCAGAACGCGATTTTCAACAGTGCCAATTTTTCCAGCATCGCCACCGACGCAAAGGGCGTGATCCAGATCTTCAACGTCGGCGCCGAACGCATGCTGGGCTACTCCGCTGCCGACGTGATGAACAAGATCACGCCGGCCGATATCTCCGATCCGCAAGAAGTCATCGCACGCGCGAAGGCGTTGAGCATTGAACTTGAAACGCCGATTGCGCCGGGCTTCGAGGCGCTGGTGTTCAAGGCATCGCGCTGCATCGAGGATATCTATGAACTGACCTACATCCGCAAAGACGGCAGCCGTTTTCCGGCGGTCGTCTCAGTCACTGCCCTGCGCGATGCGCAAAACGCCATCATTGGCTACTTGCTGATCGGCACCGACAACACCGCGCGCAAGCAGGCGGAAGAGGCGCTGCTCCAGGCCGGGGCGTTGCAGAACGCGATTTTCTACAGCGCCAATTTCTCCAGCATCGCCACCGACGCCAAGGGCGTGATCCAGATCTTCAATGTCGGCGCCGAACGTATGCTGGGCTACGCCGCTGCCGACGTGATGAACCGGATTACGCCGGCGGATATCTCCGATCCACAAGAATTGCTCGCGCGCGCGCAGATGCTCAGCGCCGAACTTGAAACGCCGATTGCGCCGGGCTTCGAGGCGCTGGTGTTCAAGGC
>JASJPG010000033.1:0-8229 GCA_031426815.1 Hydrogenophilaceae bacterium | reverse complement strand
TGGCCTACCTGCACCGCAACCCGCAAGATGCCGCCCGCCGCATGGCGCCGCGCCTTGGACTCAGCCCCGACGCCGTGCAAGCCGGCTATCAGGGCCTGGCCTTGCCCGACCTGGATGAGAACAAACGTTTGCTTGACGGTGCACCGTCGCCGTTGGAGACCGCCGCGGCAAAACTGTCGGCATTGATGTTGCGCGAGAAACTGCTCGCCCGGGAAATCGATGTAAAAGACCTCATCGTCACCAGTTTCCTGCCGGAGCCGCAGGCGTGACCACCGCGAAGTCGGCTGGCGCAAAGCGGTTTTCGCTACAGATAGCCCTGCCCTTCGGCTTGCTGGCGCTTTGGCTGACGATCATCGGCCTGTCGATCGGCAACACCCTCTGGCAAGGCCGCCAACTTGCATTCAAACATGCTCAGGCCGAACTGCTGAGCGAGACCGCGCATCTGGCACGCATGGCCGAACGTGGCTTGCTGAACGCACCGCATCTGGTTGAAGCGGATGTCACTCATGCCGGCGCCGAAGCGCTGGTCACCGTTGCCGCCGTGCTCGATGCCCACGGGCGCGTCATTTTCGCGAATCATCTGGCCTGGAAAGGCCGTCTCGCCGCCGAAGTCATTCCCGGTTTCGACCCCGCCCGCTTCGAGCGCTGCGCCCATAGCCGACTGCCCGATCAGAACGCGACGGAAAACGGTCTGCGGCCTTCGGCGATGATGGCCTACACGCCGCCGAGCACCGCCGCGGCTGTGCGCAACCTGAATCAGGGCGCGGTCTATGTGGAATTCGATCTGCACGACCTGCAACGCCAGGCGAGCCTGCAGGTGCTCAGGTCGCGCCTGCCGGAACTTCTCGCCGCGCTCGGCCTGACGCTGCTGCTGGTCTGGTTGCTGCATCGCCATGTCAGCTTGCCGTTGCGCGCGCTTGGGCACGCCAGCCGGCGCATCGCCGCGGGTGATTACAGCGCCCGGGCGGAGGCGGCGGGGCCGCGCGAAGTGGCCGAACTGGCGGATTCCTTCAACAGCATGAGCACGCGCCTGCAAGACGCCATCGACAATCTGCAGGCTAGCGAACAACAACTCAGCGTCACGCTGCAGTCGATCGGAGATGCGCTGATCGCCGTCGATCTGGCCGGCCAGATCACGCTGATGAACCCGGTTGCGGAGAGCCTCACCGGCTGGACATTGGAGGCAGCGCGCGGCCGACCGGTGACGGAAGTTTTCCACATCCGGAATGCGCTGACCGAGCAGCCAACCAGCGTGCCGGTCGAGCGGGTGCTGGCGGACGGCGTGGTGGTCGGACTCGCCAACCATACCGTTCTGTACGCGCGCGATGGCCGGCGCACCCACATTTCCGACAGCGCCGCGCCGATCTGCGATAGCGACGGTCTCATGTTCGGCGTGGTCATGGTGTTCCGCAGTGTCGACGAGGAATATCGCCTGCAAGCGGCGCTCGCCGAAAGCGAACAACATTTCCGCACGCTGGCCGATTCCGGCCACGCGCTGATCTGGACTTCCGGCCTGGACAAGCACTGCAACTATTTCAACCGGGTCTGGCTGGATTTCACCGGCCGCAGCCCGGAACAGGAATTCGGCGATGGCTGGACCGCAGGCGTTCATCCGGACGATATCGGCCAATGCCTCGACACCTACGTCAAGGCCTTCGACCGCCGCGAGCCGTTCAGCATGGAGTACCGCCTGCGCCGCCATGACGGCGAATATCGCTGGCTGCTCGACGAAGGCAAACCGCGCCACGATACGCAAGGCAACTTCCTCGGCTATATCGGCCACTGCCTGGACATCACCGAGCGCCGTCAGGCCGAGGCGGAGATCAGCCGCCTGGCCTATTACGATGCGCTGACCGGCCTGCCCAATCGGCGTCTGCTCATCGACCGGTTGACCCAGACGCTGGCGGCGGCGCGGCGCAGCGCACACGTCGGCGCGCTGATGTTCATCGACCTCGACCAGTTCAAACGCGTCAACGACGCGCGCGGCCACGACATCGGCGACGCGGTGTTGCAGCAGGTCGGCGACCGACTCAAACGTTTCCTGCGCGACGAAGACACCGTTGCACGCCTCGGCGGCGACGAATTCGTCGTACTGTTGGCCAACCTCTCCAACGCCCCGGAAGCGGCGGCTCGGCTGGCCATGGGCGTCGCCGAGAAGATCCGCGCCGTCATGGAAACGCCGTTCCGGGTCGATGGCTACGATTACCACATCGGCGCCAGCATCGGCATTACCGTGTTTCCGAAGGCGGGCGAGACCGAGGACGACTTGCTGCGCGAGGCCGATACCGCGATGTACCGCGCCAAGGATGCCGGCCGCAACTCGGTGGTGTATTTCGAAACCGCCATGCAGGAAAGCGTGCAGGCCCGCCTGGCGCTGGAACAGGATCTGCACCAGGCCATCGCCCAGCACGAACTGCGCCTGTATCTGCAGCCGCAAGTCGACGCCAATGGCTACCTGGTCAGCGCGGAAGCCTTGTTACGCTGGCAACACCCGCAACGCGGCCTGATTTCTCCGCTGGCGTTCATTCCGGTCGCGGAAGAATCCGGCCAGATTTTCGCGCTGGGCGAATGGGTACTGACCGAAGCGGCGCGCCTGCTCAAGCAATGCGACGATCTCGGCCGACCGCTGCGGCTGGCGGTCAATGTCAGCCCGCGCCAGTTCCGCCACACGGGCTTCGTCGCACAAGTACGCGACATCCTGCGCGACGCCGGCGCCGACCCGACGCATCTGGTGCTGGAAGTCACCGAAAGCCTGGTGATCGAGGACATCCACGACACCATCGCCAAGATGGAAGAGTTGAGCAAACTCGGCATCCATTTCTCGATCGACGACTTCGGCACCGGCTATTCCTCGCTCGCCTACCTGAAGCGGCTGCCACTGCACGAACTGAAGATCGACCGCACCTTCGTGCAGGACGCGCCGAGCGATCCAAACGACGCCGCCCTGGTGGAAACCATCCTGTCGGTGGCGCGCCACCTGAACCTGTCCGTGGTGGCGGAAGGCGTCGAAAACGAAGCCCAGTTCGCCTTCCTGAAAACCCACCATTGCGGCCTGTTCCAGGGCTATCTGTTCGACCGACCGCTACCGTGGAATGAGTTCAAGGCGCGCTGGCGGGGATAACAGGCTACTCGGTCCACACCGCCACGCGTAAGGTAAAAAGCTTGGGAGCGCCGGCGTCCCGCCGGCGGTTGGGCCGCACCGTTACGCGTTTGGCCAGCGAGACGCCGGCGCTCCAACCGAGTTCAGGCGTCCGGCAACTTCTTGCCCGGATTCAGAATGCCGAGCGGATCGAACAACCGTTTCACGTCGCGCATCAGCGCCAGCGTCGGCGCATCGAGTTCGCGCCCGACATAGCCGCGCTTTTCGCTGCCGATGCCGTGTTCGCCGGACAAGCTGCCGCCCAGGCCGAGCACGGCTTCGATCAGGGCATCGCGACAGGCGTGGGCGCGCGTCATTTCCGCGGCATCGTCGGCATGCACCATCAGATTCACATGCAGATTGCCGTTGCCGGCATGGCCGAAACTGACGATGGGCACCTGGTGATATTTGCCGAGCAGATCGATGGCATCGACCAGATGGGCCAGGCGGGCCACCGGCACGACGACGTCCTCGTTGATTTTCAGCGGCGCGATTTTCTTCACCGCGTGCGACAGCGATTTGCGCGCAACCCACAAGGCGGCGATGGCCGCGGCGGTGAAACCGCTCTGGATTTCCAGCAAGCCCTCGCCCGCCAGTGACTGTTCCAGCGCCGCGATCTGGCGCGGCACGTCGGTCGCATGACCATCCGCTTCCACCATCAACACCGCTTGCGTGCCGGCCGGCAGTCCGTCCGCGGCACCGTATTCGCGGATCGCCTCGATGGCGCGGCGATCCATGAATTCAAGCGCGCTCGGCACCACCGACTGCGCCATCAGGCGACTGACCGCAGCGCAAGCCGCCGTATTACTGGCATAACAGACGCGTAGCGTGGCGACGCATTCCGGCGCCGGAATCAGCTTCAGGGTGGCCTCGGTAATCAGCGCCAAGGTGCCCTCGGAGCCGACCAGCAAGCGACTCAGATCGTAAGCGGTGGCGTACTTTGTGGTGCGGCCGCCGACCCGGATCTCGCGGCCGTCGCCGGTCACCGCGCGCAAACCGAGCACGTGGTCGCGCGTCGCGCCGTATTTCAGGCAACGCGGCCCGGCGGCGTTCATCGCCAGATTGCCACCGATGCGGCAGTACGCGCCGGAACCCGGATCGGGCGCATACATCAGCCCGGCGGTGGCGGCGAGCGCGTCGATATCGTCGGTCACCACGCCCGGCTCGACCACGACCAGGCGGTTGGCGATGTCGAACTCGACGATACGATTCATGCATTCGAAGCTGACCACCAGACTGCCGCTCACCGGCATCGCGCCGCCGACATTGCCGGAACCGGCGCCGCGCGCGACCAGCGCCACGCGATGCCGGTTGGCGAGTCGCACGATGGCGAGCACTTCGGCGTGCGTTGCGGGAAACAGCACCGCGTCGGGCAGACAGGATTTCGGTGTTTCATCGCTGGCGTACAGCGCCAGCGTGGCGGCATCGACGTGGATACGGTCGTCGCCGAGCAGCGCCCGCAATTCGGCAAGGATATCGGCGTGCAGCATCGACCCCGCCGACCTCAACCCAACGCCGGTTCGACGACTTCGGCGACATTCACCAAAGCGTCGCTGTCGGCATAGCGGCCGTAAACCTCTTGCACGGCCGCGTCATAGATGAAACGGTTGAACGGCGCCGCCAACTGATCGTGCATGGTGTGTTTGATCGCCTGGGTCATCACCTTGTCGAGCGAGACGATGCGTTTCGCCCGGATCACGCCATCCTCCGCATCGACCAGAATCAGCTTGAAGCGGGCGCGGTCGCCGGCCGTTTCAACCGGCAGTTCGCGCACCGCTTCCGGGATCAGATGAATATTGAAGGCGACGTCAGACCATTCGCACACGTCCTTGATCTTGTACAGCAGAAACGCCGCCGGCCCATGCGTGAACAAGGCGATTTCCATCGGCCGGATGCGAAAACCCTCGATCTCGGCCGGCGTCGGCCCGCCCCAGAACAGCACCAGTTCATGCGCGCCGCCGGTGTAGGCGTAGCGCGCGCCTTCGTCGTAACGGGCGTGGTCCGGGCTGTACACCTCGCCGACCTGGCGTGCCGTCATTGATCTTGCTCCGGCAACAGGGAAGCCAGCATCGACACCATGTCGGCATCGAAATCGAAGCCGGGTTGCATGCCCGGATTGATCGACAAGGCCATGTCGGCGCCCATGCGCTGCACGATCCAGGACACTTCGGTGAGCAGGCCGCCGCTGTAACCGGGGAAATCGACGGTGAATTCCTTGGCGCGCTCGGGCGAGGTGAAGGCGATGAATACGCGATTGCCTTCCTCGTCCTCGATCACCAGCGGATCGGCCTTGGTGGACAACTGAAAACCGGCGATCTGGTGTTTTTCATCCTTGATCGGCATGAACACCTGCTGGTCGAGCAACTGGCGGGCGAAGGTTTCCGGGTCCAGATTGCCCTGATCCATCTCGGCAATAAGGCGTTCCAGTTCGTTGCGTGAAGCGATAGAAGTCATGGCGTGTGTTGCATTGCGGAAGAACGGGCAGGATACCACCGCCCCCTGCCTCCGGAAACGACCGTAAAGCCATGGGGAAGCGGGCCGCACGACGGATTCGTCGTGTCAGCAGCGACCGCAGGATGAACTCAGGAACTCTTGACGATCAACGGAACGGCATCGCCCGCATGTTTTTTCGCCTGTTTGACCAGTTTCTTTTCTTTTGCCGTCAGCAAAGAGTGCTTTTTCGCTTCCTTGTTGGAGTGCTGGGATTTGATGGACATGGCACGACTCCTGATCAGGTTGAAAAACCATACGACTCACCCGGCAATTTCAAGTTCCGACGCTCATCGCCTGGTGTCGTTGCCGCGCTCATCGCGCTTGTCCCTGTGCTTGCGCCCGTCATCCTGGCCCGGCTTGCGCCCGCGCTCAGCTGCCTGCTGTTGGTAACGGTAATGCTGGCTCTGCAGCGCGCGCTGCCGCTCCACGCCAGGATAACGGTCGCTGCCGTATTTCTGCTGATATAGCGGCAGTGGCGCAGGCGCAGGGCTCGCTGTGCGATTCCAGCGGTCCCAGCCGCTGCGGCGTTGCGCCCAGTCATGGCCCCAGCGTTCGTCCCAGCGCGGCGGCGCGCTTGCCGGCCAATGCAGGAAATTCGCCGACGGCTGCAGGTAATAGCGCACCGGAATGCGCAGCACATACAGCGGCACCGCATCCGGATCGACCCAATCCCAGGGGCCGTTGTACCAGGGGCTGGAATACCAGTTATCGCCCTGATAAACCCAGTACAGGCCGTCGTAGAAGAAGTAGTTCGAATTCAGTCGGGGCGCGTAATAGACCGGGTAGCCCGGTACCGGCTCAAGCTCCGGATAGCGCGGCAGGTAGATGCCGATCTTGACCGAAGGCAAGCCGATACTGACGTTCGTTTGCGCCGAGGCGGGCGCGGCGAGTGCGTACAACGCCAACCACATCATGAGCAGTTCACTACGCATTTCCGACCTCCGGATCGATACCCACTAGGGCAGCTTTCAATTTGCGGGGTAAACGCAGTCCTGTCTGTGCGACAGCGAACCTTTACCGGGAGCGCGCCGCGGATTTGGGGTGAAGCCTGCACCCGTCGTGCAATTTTTTGAACTGGCGCGGCGCCTGAGGATCAAATCTGCAGGATTGCTCGCCTTGCTGCGGGTGTTTCCGAACCCACACACGTAAAGGAATCGACATGAAACGTATGCTCTTCGCCGCCCTGCTCGCCGCCACGGCTCCGCTGCATGCCGCCGACGTCGGCGTTTCCATCAGCATCGGCCAACCCGGTTTTTATGGCCACATCGACATCGGCGATTTTCCGCCGCCGCGCTTGATTTACCGCCAGCCGGTGATCGTCGAGCACGTCGCGGTCATCCGTCCGCCGGTTTATCTGTATGTACCGCCGGGCCACTCGAAAAACTGGCGCAAACACTGCCACCGCTACGACGCCTGCGGCGAACGGGTCTATTTCGTGCAGGAAGACTGGTACAGCCGCGAGTACGTGCCGCGCTATCGGGAACGCTATGGCGACCGCGATGATGACTGGCGCGACGAGCGCCGCGAACATCACCGCGATGGCCGTGGCAACGATCGAGGCAAAGGGCGTGGCGATCGCCATTGAACGGCAGCGACCGCATCAACGCAGCATTGCCTTCGGCAGCAGTCGATCGAACTCCTTCTTGACCACGCCGTAGCACTCGCAGACGCGCGCCTCCAGACCGGGCCGGTCGAGCACGGTGATGTGGCCGCGCTGGTAGGTAATCAGGCCGGACTTGTTCAGGTTGCAGGCGGCTTCGGTGACCCCCTCGCGGCGCACGCCGAGCATGTTGGCGATCAGTTCCTGCGTCATCACCAGTTCGTTCGAACTCAGGCGATCCAGGCTGAGCAGCAGCCAGCGGCACAGTTGCTGGTCGACCGAATGATGCCGATTGCACACCGCGGTCTGCGACATCTGCGTAATCAGCGCCTGCGCGTAGCGCAACAGCAATTGCTGCAATGCGCCGCTACGACGCCCGCCGGCCCGCTCGACGATATCTTTCAGCAACTGGGCATGCAGCCGATAGGCGTAGCCCGCGCTTTGCACCACCGCGCGGCTGGGCATGGTTTCGCCGCCCATGAACAGCGCAACGCCGACGATGCCCTCGTTGCCGACCACGGCGATTTCCGCCGAAGCGCCATCCGCCATGACGTAGAGCAGCGACACGATGCAATCGATCGGGAAATAGACGTGCTGCATCTGCATGCCGGATTCGTACAACACATGACCAAGCGGCATCGGAACCCATTCCAGGTTGAGGAACAGGTGCTCGAAGGCCTTCTCGGGCAAAGCAGCAAGAAGGCGGTTCTGGCGTGGGTCATACAGGCCAGGCATGAACAGTCTCCAATCGTCGTCCAGATCAAACGGGCTGCAGCGACAGAACGGTGCGGTCTCGATTGGATTGTAGAAGTGCCGCCAACCGCTTTGCGACCGCGCAAAGGCAGGTCAAGTGCGTAGTCAGGCAGGCGGCGCCGACGTATTTGAGTGGCGACTCCACGCGTAGGCGCGCCCTCCAAGGCGCGATTGTTCCGGACTTCGCGTCTTGGAAGCATTTCAACCCCCCGTTGCGGGGCCGGTGTACCGAGAGAAACATAGC
>JASJPG010000032.1:0-18136 GCA_031426815.1 Hydrogenophilaceae bacterium | reverse complement strand
TTCCGGACTTCGCGCCTTGGAAGGCGCTCCTACGACACCGGCAACGGGTCGCCAAATGAGGTCGGCTTCAAGCCCGGCAAGGTTCCAGGGCGACCGAGCGCTCGTACAACGTTTCCGGGTCGATATCGATATCTCCCGGCCAGACCACCGTGCCCATTTCCACCCGGGCGGCACAAAACAAGGCAGGCGTCTTGATCCCCGACCACGGCTTTTGGTCCATGTATGGCGCCATATCGAACCGCCGCACTTCGTCGTTCTCGAAAGTCAGAACCAGACTGAAATCGGCGTCGGCTTGCACGCCCACCACATCCAGAAGCGCATTCATCTCGATCTCCTGTTCATTTGAGCGGGTCGATCCGAAAAGGTTGTTCGCCCGCCTTCGCCAACTCCCAATCGGCCAACAATTCCTCGCGGTGCAGGTCGATCCAGACCTGCACCATCCGTTGTTGGCGAAATGGAAACTCGCCCCCGCGCGTCTCACTCCAGCCCATAGCGCTTGATCCGCCGCCACAGCGAAACCCGGTCGATGCCGAGGATGTCGGCGGCCTGGTTGCGGTTGCCGCCGGTATATTCCAGCACCTGGGCGATGTAGGCGGCTTCGTTCTTTTCCAGGCTGTGCAAGTCGCCGCCGGCGGGTGCGGCGATGCGCACGGTCAGGTTCTTCAGGCTTTCCGGCAGGTGCGCGAGTTCGAGCGCCTGGCCGCGCGCCAGCGCGACGCCGCGTTCGATCAGGTTGGCCAGTTCGCGCACGTTGCCGGGGTAGTCGTAGCGGCTGAGCAGGCGCAGGGCGTCCGGGGCCAGGTCGGCCACCGGCTTGCCCATCGCCTGGGCGAATTTCTTCAGGAAATACAGCGCCAGCAACGGCACGTCGTCGCGCCGTTCGCGTAGCGGCGGCAGTGCCAGATTGACGACATTGAGGCGGAAGAACAGGTCAGCGCGGAAGCGGCCGTTCGTCACACTTTCCTGCAGGTCGCGGTTGGTTGCGGCGATGAAACGCACATCAATCGCCACCGGCTCGGTGCCGCCGACGCGCAGCAGTTCGCGCTCCTGCAGCACGCGCAGCAGCTTGACCTGCATGGCGGGCGACATTTCGGTGATTTCGTCGAGGAACAGCGTGCCGCCTTCGGCCATTTCGATCAGGCCGCGCTTCTGCCGTTCGGCGCCGGTGAAGGCGCCTTTCTCGTGGCCGAACAGTTCGTTGGCGAGCAGTTCTTCCTGCAGCGCGCCGCAATTCACCGCGACGAATGTGCCACCCTCGCGGTTGTTGGCGCGGTCGCTGTGGGTGTGCAGGTAGCGCGCCAACAATTCCTTGCCGGTGCCGGATTCGCCGGTGACCAGCACGTTGCAGTCGGTCGGCCCGATCTGGCGCGCGGTGTCGAGCAGGCGCAGCATCGCAGCGTCCTGGGTGACGATGTTGAGGCCGCCCTCGTAGCCTTCGATGCGCCGCTTGAGGTCGCGGTTTTCGCGTTTCAGCAGCACCACATCGAGCGCGCCCTTGACCACCTGGCGCACTTCGTCGAGGCGATACGGCTTGGCGATGTAGTGGAAGGCGCCGTCCTTCATCGCCTCCACGGCGGAATCCAGCGTGGCATGACCGGTGATGACGATCACCTCGCACTCCGGCTGCAACGCCTTCGCCCGCCGCAGCAGCGCCATGCCATCGACGCCCTTCATGCGCAGATCGGTCAACAGCAGGTCGAATTCGTGCTGTTGCAGCTCCTTCAACCCGGCCGCGCCGCTCTGGCAGGCGGTGATTTCGTAGCCTTCCTTGCGCAGCAGATGGGTCAGGTTCTTCAGCGCGGCGGCTTCGTCGTCGACGACCAGGATGCGGGCGGGGTTCATGGCTGGATGGACACCTTACTGACGGGTTTACTCCCCCCTTTGGAAAAGGGGGGTTGGGGGGGATTTAGCGACGCTCGCGAAGACTCAACCCGTGCAGAAATCCCCCCTAGCCCCCCTTTTTCAAAGGGGGGAATCGAGACGGACGCGTCGCGCTGTTTCATTTGGCTTCACCGCACGGCAACCACAGCGTGAAACACGCGCCGCCGCCGGGCGGGCTGGTCACGGCGATGGCGCCGCCGTGTTCCTGCACGATTTCGCCGACGATGTAGAGGCCGAGACCGGTGCCTTCGCCCGGCGCACGCGTGGTGAAGAATGGGTCGAACACCTGGCCGATGCGCTCGCCGGCGATGCCGGGGCCGTCGTCGCGGACGCGGACGATCACCCCGCGCGTTGCAACGCCATCGCCGGGCGTGCCGAGCACCTGCGCCGATCCCGCCGCCAGCGCATTGGCCACCTCGGCCGGCGGCCAGTCGTGCGGCGCGGCGGCGGCGGCTTCGATGCGGATGTGCACGCCGGCGCCGCCGGCCGCGAGCGCGTTCTGGATCAGGTTGATGAACACCTGCTGCATGCGTTGCGGATCGATGCACAGCTTCAGTTCGGGCGGCACTTCGATGCCGACCGTATCTTCTTGCGGCAGACGTGGGCGCAGCAGCAGCAGGCATTTTTCCAGCACTTCGAGCAGCGGCGTCGGCTGGTTGGCATGGCCGGGCCGACGGCTGTAGTCGAGCAGGATGTGCACGATCTGGCGGGCGCGTTCGGTCTCGTCGTCGATCTGCTGCAGCCAGCCGCGCAACTCCGCGCGCGCGGTTTGCGGCAAGGACGCCGGCAACGCTTCGATTTCTTCCAGCGCGATCTGCGCGGCACCGGAAATATTGCCGAGCGGATTGTTGAGTTCATGCGCCACGCCGGAAGCGAGCGTGCCGAGCGAGGCGAGCTTTTCCGCTTGCAGCACCTGGCGGCGGCGCAATTCGAGTTCTTCCAGCATGCGGTTGAGCGCCTGCGTGAACGACACGATCTCGCGATCCTTCGACACCATCGCGAAGGCGCGGAACCGCCCCTGCGCGAGCGGTTCCAGCTGTTCCTCCAATTGCCGCAACGGCCGCCCGACGACGCGATACAACACCTGGCCGCCGGCCAGCGCCAACAACACCAGCACGCCGACCGACCAGAGTAGGGCATGGCGCGATTGCCGCACGCTGCCGCCGAGGCTGGCGCGCTCGCGCTCGGCCAGGCTTTCGCTGCGGGTGAGGATTTCATGGCCGGTCGCGCGCACCGCATCGTCGTCCACCGTGGCACCGTCGAGTTGGCGCCGATAGCGCACCAGCGCGCGGCCCAGCGCCGACACTTCGTCGCCCTGCGCCAACGCCGCCAGAATGCCACGATCCTGCTCCAGTTGCCGCGCCAGCTCGCCGGCCAGGCTGCGTGCGGCAGCGAGGTCGGCGGCAGCGCGGTAGAGGAAGAAATTCTTCTCGTGCCGACGCATTTCCTGCGCGGTTTCCTGAAACGCGGCGATTGCCACGCCTTCGTTCACGCGCTGTTCCAGGAAGCGCAGGCTGAATGATGCGAACAGTACGAAAGCGCCGACGCCGAGCGCCAGCGCGAGGTAGATGAGGATGATCTTGCTGCGGATGCTGTCCATGCTGCGTTTCAATCCAGAAACATGTTTCGAATAATAAACATTGCGGCCGATTTACACCGAATCAGGTACTTATCTTAGTTAATCGGCGCCATGTTTCAGAATAGAAACAAATTAAAAATCGCAACATGCAGAGAGTTCACAATAAAAACAAGGACTTGGCGCGACTGCCGGGATGGCATGGGGCTTGCGAATGGGAAGGCACCCCTTCCCGGAGCATTTCCCATGAAAAATCTGGCCGACCAGATCAAGCAAGCCCTCAACGGCCTGGCGTTCGCCGATATCGGCGAACGCATCGGACGCCGCGAAAAATACGCTGCCCTGTTCCCCGGCGACGCTGCCGCCGCGCGCGCAAACGCGCGCGCAAAAACACCCGCCGCCTCGCACAAATGGATTGCGCTGGGCGTCGGCGACACGCTGCCGCCGCACGTCATGGCTTACGTCATCGGCGCGTGCCGCCGCATGCAGGCCGATCTGTTGCTGCTGTCGACCGATGCGATGCAGGTACGCAGCTTGCTCGCCGACTATCTCGACGACCTGCGCGGCATCGTTTGCCAGACCGAGGAACTGGCCGGCGCCTCCGCCTCACACGTCGTGCAGGCGCTGGAACTGCATCGCGGCGTGCTGTTTGCCGTCTCCGGCGCCGACGACGATCCGCTGCGACCGTTGCTGCGCGCCCGCCGCGGTGCCCGCGCGCCGGTGCCGTTGGTGCTGGTCAGCCCGAAACCTGCCGGCGCGGTTGCAGCCGGCCGCATGCAAGTCGCACGGACATGAATCGCTTCCGTCTGCGTCCGGTGCGCCTGTTCTATCTCGCCCTCGGCCTGTTTCTCTGCGTGCTGTTCTGGCTCAACCACGATCTGCTGCTCAACTTTCCGCCCTTCAAATGACCCTGCCCCGCATCGAAAACTTCCCCCTCTGGCTGCGCCCGCTGCTGCCCTTTCTGAACTGGTTGCCGCGCGTGACGCGCGGCACGGTCAAGGCCGACGCGATGGCCGGCCTCACCGGCGCGCTGGTGGCGTTGCCGCAAGGTGTGGCGTTCGCCACCATCGCCGGCATGCCGCCGGAGTACGGCCTCTACGCCGGCATGATTCCGGCGGTGATCGCGGCGCTGTTCGGCTCCTCCTGGCATCTCGTCTCCGGCCCCACCACGGCGGCTTCCATCGTGCTGTTCTCGGTGCTGTCGCCGCACGCCGAACCGGGCAGCGCACACTACGTCAGTCTGGCGTTGACGCTGACCTTTCTGGTCGGCCTGATCCAGATCGTCATGGGCTTCGCAAAGTTGGGCACGCTGGTCAATTTCATCTCGCATTCGGTGGTGACCGGCTTCACCGCCGGTGCCGCGATCCTGATCGCGACCAATCAGGTCAAGCACTTCACCGGCCTGGACATCCCGCGCGGCAGTTCCTTCACCGATACCTGGAGCATGGCGCTGAGCCATGCCAATGAAGTGCAGGCCGGCGTGTTCACGGTCGGCCTGGCCACGTTGTTGATCGGCATCGCGGTAAAACGCTGGCTGCCGAAATGGCCGTACATGATCGTCGCCATGCTCGCCGGCTCCGCCCTCGCCGCCGTGCTGACCGCCTGGAAGGGCGTTGCGCTGGCGACGGTGGGCGCCCTGCCCGACGTGCTGCCACCGCTGTCCGCACCCAGCCTGAGCGGCGAGGACATCCGCGCGGTGGCTTCCGGCGTCGTCGCGGTGACCTTGCTGGCCCTGACCGAAGCGGTGTCCATCGCGCGGGCGCTGGCGGCGCGTTCCGGCCAGCATGTCGACGGCAATCAGGAATTCATCGGCCAGGGCCTGTCCAACCTGTTCGGCAGTTTTTTCTCCGGCTATGTCGCCACCGGCTCGTTCAACCGCAGCGGCGTCAACTACGCCGCCGGTGCGAAAACGCCGATCGCGGCGATGCTGGCCGGCATGTTCCTGCTGGTGCTGGTGCTGCTGGTCGCGCCGTGGGCGCAATTCCTGCCCAACGCGGCGATGGCCGGCATTCTGTTTCTGGTGGCCTGGGGCCTGATCGACTTCGACGAGATTTTCCACGTCCTCAAAAGCAGCCGCGCTGAATCCGCCATCCTGCTGTCCACCTTCGCCGCGACGTTGTTCCTGACCCTGGAGGAAGCCATCATCATCGGGGTGCTGCTGTCGCTGTCGCTCTACCTGTCGCGTACCTCGAAGCCGCAGGTGCGCGTGCGTGCGCCGGATCCGCACAGCAGCACGCACAAGTTCACCGACGCCGCCAACGCGCCGGAATGTCCGCAACTGCGCTTCATCCGCATCGACGGCTCGCTGTTCTTCGGCGCCACCTCGCACATCCGCGAAACCCTGGCGGCGCAGGATCATGACCATCCCGGCCAGAAGCATGTCGCCATCGTCGCGCACGGCATCAACTTCATCGACCTGGCCGGCGCCCACTATCTGGCCGAGGAAGCGGAAAAACGCCGTGCCGACGGCGGCGGCCTCTATTTCATCCGGGTCAAGGACACGCTGCAGGAACAACTGGCGGAAACCGGCGCGCTCAAGACCATCGGCGGCGCCAACCTGTTCGACTCGAAGACCGAAGCGATCCGGTCGATTTACCAACGCCTGGATCCCGAGGTCTGCCGCACCTGTACCGCGCGCATCTTCCGCGAATGTGGCGCAGCGCCGGCGACGCGACAAGAAAGCCTGCACGCCGACCTGGTGCCGACCTAGCGTAGTGCTGCACTCTTGCCGGCACCTATGTGCAAACCTTTGCCGGTCTGCCTTTACCCTGGGTAGGCTGTTTCCATAAGTTCCTGCAACACCACACTGGCAGCCTGGCGGACTTTCCCCGTGAGCGTCCGCACCCGCGAACTTGTTCGTCGCTCTGGACGGAAAAATCCGCCCGTTCAATCTATCTTTAGTATCGAGATTCGATGATCGATTTATCGATCGCCTGCGTTTGCGGCTGATGCAGTAGCGCAACGCGCTGCCCGTGTGGGGCGATGGGCTTTATCTCCTGAGCAACAATACAATCAGATTCTCGCCGCGGGATCCCGGGCCGTGGCGCACCCGGTTCGAATGGAGTCTTACATGCTTGATGCGATCATCCAGGCCACAACGCAGCGGTTTTCGAGACAGACCAGGACGCCGCCTTCGCGGTGGTGAACGATGCCCTGGCGCGGGGATGCCGACCTGGCCGACTTCGGCCGCATTCTGGCGCCGGAACGGGTCACCCTGATCCGCTGACCGCCCTCCGCAACCATCATGCGCATCCGCCATCAAACCCGCCTGATCATCGCGCTGCCCCTCCTGCTCGGCGTGGCCGTATTGTCCCTGCTGCTCTGGTCAGCCCGGCAGGATCGCGAACACCAGGCCCATTTCGAGCTGATCCAGGGTCTCGCAATCGAGGCCTTCGACCTGTCCCGGCTGAGCGGCGACATCGCGCTGCATCCGGAAGAACTGCGCCCGCGCCGCCAGTGGCGGGAAGTCCAGCATCGCCTGAGCGAACTCCTGCTGCGTCTGGACGCCATCGAAGCCCCGGATCTGGTCGCCAAGTTGCGGCGCGAGGAGGCGCTGATGGGCACCCTGTTCCAGCGTCTGGAACGCTTGCCCGAAGTGGACGGGGATGCCGTCATCCGGGAGCGCCAGCGCCGCCTGGCCAGCCAGATGGCCTTGCATACCCAGGTTCTTTCGGCCGAAGCGGGCGAGCTGATGCGCAGCCATCACCGGGATCAACTCCTGGTGCGAACCCGGGTCGATTATCTGGCGCTCGGCCTGATTCTGGCGCTCACGGTGTTCCTGGCCGGCTTGTCCGGCCTCGGCGGCATCCGCCTGATCCAGCGTCTGGATCGTCTGCAACGGGATACGGAACACATCGGCGCCGGCAATCTGGAACATCGTATCGACGATGCGCATCGCGACGAACTCGGCGATTTCGCGCGTGCCTTCGATGCCATGACGGCGCGCCTCAAACAGGTCACCGCCAGCCGCGACGACCTGGAACGGACGCGGGCCGAGTTGCACCAGGCCAACGCAGAACTGCGCACCTACCGGGACGGCCTTGAGGCGCAGGTGGCCGCGCGCACCGCCGAACTGGAACATGCGCGCAACCGGGCCGAGGCCGCCAACCGGGCGAAGAGCGTGTTTCTCGCCAACATGTCGCATGAATTGCGCACGCCGCTCAACGCCATCCTCGGTTTCGCCCAGCTCTTGCTGCGCGACCCACGCATCCCGGACGACGGCCGCCGCAACCTGGCCACGATAGACCGCAGCGGCCAGCATCTGCTCAGCCTGATCAACGACGTACTGGAAATCTCCCGCATCGAAGCCGGTCAGCTGTCTGCCGCGGCCACGGCCTTCGACCTGCAGGATCTGCTCGCCGGGCTGGTCGAGATCATGGCCCCGCGCGCGCATGACCGGGGTCTCGCGCTCGAAGCCGAGTTCGATCCCGCACTGCCCCATTACGTCGTCAGCGACCCCGGGAAATTGCGCCAGGTTCTGCTCAACCTGCTCGGCAACGCCGTGAAGTACACCGAACACGGCGGCATCGCACTGCATGTCCGGCGCGCAGCCGCAACGCCTGCGGCAGAAGCGTCGATCCGACTGGCTTTCCAGGTGCAGGATAGCGGCCACGGCATCGCCAGCGACGAGCTGGAACGCATCTTCCACCCGTTCTATCAGACCGAATATGGCATCCAGCGGGGCGAAGGCACCGGCCTCGGCCTGGCCATCAGTCGGGAATACGTCCGCCTGCTGGGCGGCGAATTGCGCGCCGAGAGCACGCCTGGCCGTGGTTCGGCGTTCTCGTTCGAGCTCGACCTGACTGTAGCCGACGAGCTGATCCACAACGGCGAGGCTCTGTGCGTCATCGGCCTGACCCCCGGCCAGCCGGTCCGGCGCATCCTGGTGGCGGAGGATCACCCCGCCAACCAGACCCTGCTGGCTGAGGTGCTGACCCGCGCCGGCTTCCAGGTGCGCATTGCCGAAAACGGCAGCCAGGCGGTCGTCGGCTTCCTCGACTGGCACCCCCATTTCATCTGGATGGACATGCGCATGCCGGTTCTCGACGGTTACCAGGCCACCCGTCAGATCCGCGCCCTGCCGGGTGGCGACCGCATTCCCATCGTCGCCCTCACCGCTTCCGCCTTCGAAGAGGACAGAAGGGCCATCCTGGCCGCCGGTTGCAACGACCTGCTGAAGAAACCGATCGAAGAAAACCAGCTCTTCGAGACGATGGCGCGCCATCTCGCCCTCCGTTACGACTATGTCCCCACCTCCCTGCCCGAACCCGTGGCTGGCGCGGCCTTGCCGACGCTTGCCGGACTGCCGGCCGAGCTGCGCACGGCACTTGCCACCGCGGCGGCGATGCTGGATCTGGAAGAAACCCGCGCCGTCCTCGCCCGCATCGGCATGCACGATGCCGTGCTGGCGCGGCAACTGGAGGCATTGCTGGAGCGTTTCGATTTCGAGCGCATCGTCGATCTGTGCCGTAATGGGGCAGCGCCGGCAACGCTGGCCTGATCTGCTACATCCCTGCGCACGACCCGGGTTTATCTCGTGCATTAGCGGTGCGCAACGCACTTATCCGGTGCACAACCCGCCGGCCATGCTCGCCACCTCCTTGATTCCATGCCATTTCAGACATGGCACGGCCATTGCTTATGCTCTGACAGGCTTCCTCGCCTAAGCGATCTTGGACAACGGCGTCCGCTCCCTATCAGGGCGGCCGCCGTTTTTTTTCGCCCATAGGATTTGCAAGGAAATGAACATGTCACGCATGAAACTGGTATTGGTGGGCAACGGCATGGCCGGCATGCGCACGCTGGAAGAGCTGCTCAAGGCGGCGCCCGATCTGTACGACATCACGGTGTTCGGCGACGAGCCGCTGCCCAATTACAACCGCATCATGCTGTCGCCGGTGCTGGCCGGCGAACAGAAGGTGGAGCAGATCATCCTGAACTCGTGGGACTGGTATGCGGCCAACGGCATCACCCTGCATACCGGCAGGAAGATCGTGAAGATCGACCGCAAGCGCCGCTTCGTCGAGGCCGACGACGGCAGCCGCGCCGAGTATGACCGGCTGTTGCTCGCCACCGGCTCCAAGCCCTTCGTCCTGCCCGTGCCCGGCAACAACCTGCCCGGCGTGGTCGGCTTCCGCGACATCGCCGATGTGGACGCGATGATCGCCGCGGCGGGCCGCTACAAGAATGCGGTGGTGATCGGCGGCGGCCTGCTCGGCCTGGAAGCGGCGAACGGCCTGAAGCATCGCGGCATGGACGTTTCCGTGGTGCACATTGGCGACTGGTTGCTGGAGCGGCAACTGGACGAGCCGGCGGCGCGGTTGCTGCAACAAAATCTGGAGGCCAAGGGGCTGAATTTCCTGCTCAAGAAGCAGACCGCCGAGTTGGTACGTGGCGAGAGCGGCCGCGTCTGCGCGGTGAACTTCAAGGATGGCGAAGCGATCCCCGCCGACCTGGTGGTCATGGCGGTGGGCATCCGCCCCAACACCGCGCTGGCGGAATCCGCCGGCCTGCACTGCAACCGCGGCCTGGTGGTGAACGACACGATGCAGACCTACGACCCGCGCATCTACGCGGTCGGCGAATGCGTCAGCCATCGCGGCATCGCCTACGGCCTGGTGGCGCCGCTGTTCGAGCAGGCCAAGGTCTGCGCCAACCACCTGGCCGAGCACGGCGTCGCCCGCTACCAGGGCTCGATGACCTCGACCAAACTCAAGGTCACCGGCATCGATCTGTTCTCCGCCGGCGATTTCACCGGTGCGCCGGGCACCGAATCGCTGGTCTTCTCCGACGCCGCCGCCGGCACCTACAAGAAGCTGGTGATCAAGGACAACAAGCTGGTCGGCGCCTGCATCTACGGCGACACCATCGACGGCACCTGGTACTTCGACCTGCTGCGCGAGGGCACCGACATCGCCCAGTTCCGCAAGACCATCCTGTTCGGCCAGCAGCATCTGGGCGATTCCGGCCACGGCCCCGCCGAGCGGGTCGCCGCGCTGCCGGACAGCGCCGAGATCTGCGGCTGCAACGGCGTCTGCAAGGGCACCATCGTCGCCACCATCCGCGACCTGAAACTGTTCACGCTGGACGAGGTGCGCGCCCATACCAAGGCTTCCGCCTCCTGCGGCTCCTGCACCGGCCTGGTCGAAGCGGTGCTGGCACATACCGTGGGCGGCAACTATTCGGCGGCGCCCTCCAAGAAGCCGATCTGCAAATGCACCGAGCACAGCCACGACGAGGTTATCGCCGCGATCAAGGAGCAAGGCCTGAAGACCATGGATGCCGTGTTCCAGGCACTGGAATGGAGCACCCCGGATGGCTGCGCCAGTTGCCGCCCGGCGGTTAACTACTACCTGCTGGCGCGCTGGCCCGCCGAATACAAGGACGATGCCCAGTCACGCTTCATCAACGAACGCGCCCACGGCAACATCCAGAAGGATGGCAGCTTCTCGGTGGTGCCGCGCATGTGGGGCGGCCTGACCAATCCGAATGAGCTGCGCGCCATCGCCGACGTGGCCGAGAAGTACAACGTGCCGGAAGTGAAGGTCACTGGCGGCCAGCGCATCGATCTGTTCGGCGTCAAGAAGACCGACCTGCCGGCGATGTGGAAAGACCTGTCCGATGCCGGCTTCGTCTCCGGCCATGCCTACGGCAAGGCGCTGCGCACGGTGAAGACCTGCGTCGGCAGCCAGTGGTGCCGCTTCGGCACGCAGGATTCCACCGGTCTGGGCGTCAAGCTGGAGCAATTCACCTGGGGTTCGTGGACACCGCACAAGTACAAGATGGCCGTGTCCGGCTGCCCACGCAACTGCGCCGAGGCGACCATCAAGGACTTCGGCGTGGTCTGCGTCGATTCCGGCTACGAGCTGCATGTCGGCGGCAACGGTGGCATCAAGGTGCGCGTCACCGACCTGCTCTGCCGGGTGGAAACCGAGGAACAGGTCATGGAGTACTGCGGCGCCTTCACCCAGTTGTATCGGGAAGAGGCGCACTACCTGGAGCGCACCGCGCCCTGGGTCGAGCGGGTCGGCCTCAACTACATCAAGAGCCGCGTGGTGGACGACGTGGCGGGGCGCGGCGAACTCAGCGCGCGCTTCAAGTTCAGCCAGCAGTTCGCCCAGATCGACCCGTGGAAGGAACGCGCCGACGGGGCCGAGGCGCACGAGTTCCAGCCCATCCGCGTGGTGGCCCCCTCCGTTACCGCTTGAAGGACAAGAACATGAACGACTGGATCGAAATTGCGAAGATCGACGACATCCCCCGCCAGGGCTCGCGGGTGGTCGAACTGGATCACGACGAGCGGGTGAATCGCATCGCCCTGTTCCGCACCGCCACCGATGAATTCTATGCGGTGCGCGACAAATGCCCGCATCGCGGCGGCCCGCTGTCCGAGGGCATCGTCCACGGCGGCCTGGTCACCTGCCCGCTGCACGGCTTCAAGATCAATCTCGCCACCGGCGAGGCGGTACTGCCGGACAAGGGCTGCGCGCGCACCTATGCCACCAAGGTGGAAAACGGCCAGGTCTTCCTGCGCCTGGCTTGAGGAGTACACATCATGCTGTTCGGACGTAGCAAAAAGAATCCCATCAAGATCGCCGACAAGGGCGTGGTGGAGTGGAAGTACGCCGCCTGCGGCTATTGCTCGACCGGCTGCTCCATCGAGGTCGGCCTCAACGCGTCCGGCCAGCCGGTGTCCTCGCGCGGCGTCGCCGATGCCGACGTCAACCGCGGCAAGCTGTGCCTGAAGGGCATCTTCGAGCACGAACTGTTCGCCTCCGCCGGACGCGGCACGCAGCCGCTGATGCGGGACAAATGGCATGACGCCTGGCAACCCGCCAGTTGGGATGCCAGCCTGGACAAGCTGCACGACGAGATCCGCCGCATCCAGGCCGAGCACGGGCCGGATTCGTTCGCCATCATCTCCACCGGCCAGATGCTGACCGAGGAGTTCTACACCCTGGGCAAGCTGACGCGCGGCCTGATCGGCACCAACAACTACGACGGCAACACCACCCTGTGCATGGCCTCGGCGGTGTCCGGCTACAAGCGCAGTTTCGGTTCCGACGGCCCGCCCGGCTGCTACGAGGACTTCGAGCACACCGGCTGCCTGATCGCCTGGGGCTCCAACCTGCCCGAGCAGCACCCGATCATCTACTGGCGCATGAAGGAAGCGCAGGAAAAGACCGGCTTCCCGCTCATCGTGGTCGATCCGCGCGTCACCATGCTGGCGCAGAACGCCCACATCCATCTGGCGATCACGCCGGGCACCGACGTGGTGCTGCAGAACGCCCTGATGCACGTCATCTTCAAGGAAGGCCTGCACGACCAGCGCTACATCGACGCCAACACCAACGGCGTCGAGGCCCTGCGCGCCGAGGTGGAGAAATACGACCCGGTCACCGCGTCGAAGATCTGCGGCATCGACGAGGACACCATCCGCGTCGTCGCGCGCACCTTCGCCAAGGCTGGCGCCGCGATGCAGATCTGGACCATGGGCATCAATCAGTCCACGCATGGATCGGATGGCGTGGTCGGCATCAACAACCTGGCGCTGATCACCGGGAATATCGGCAAACCGGGTGGGACTTCGCTGTCGATCACCGGCCAGTGCAACGCGATGGGCACGCGCGAGTGGTCGTCCTGTTCCGGCCTGCCCAATTACCGCGTGCTGGAAAACCCCGAGCATCGCGAGGAAGTAGCGAAGTTCTGGAACGTCGATCCGGAGTTCTTCCCGAAGAAGCGCGGCATGTACCAGACCGACATCTACCAGGCCATGGAGGCCGGCCAGATCAAGGGCATGTGGCTGATCGCCACCAACCCGATGTCGTCGCTGCCGAATACCGCGCGCATCCGCAAGGCGATGGAACAACTGGAGTTCTGCTGCGTGCAGGACTGCTACCAGGACACCGAGAGCGCCCAGTACGCCCACGTCTACCTGCCCGCCGGTACCTGGGCGGAGAAGGAGGGCGTGATGACCAACACCGAGCGCCGCATCAACCTGATCAACCCGATCGCCACGCCACCCGGCGAGGCCAAGCCCGACCTGTGGATCTTCAACCACGTCGCCGAGCGCTTCAACCGCGATGGCCAGGTGAAATTTCCCGAGAAGGCCGCCGACATCTTCCTGGAAATGGGCCTTTTGTCGGTGGGTCGACTCGCCGACATCTCGGGCATGAATCACGCTTTGCTAGAGAAGAACCGCGGTGTGCAGTGGCCCTACACGGCCGAGCAGGTGGAAGCCGGCGAGGCCCCGCCCAAGGGCGGCAAGCGCCTGTACACCGAGGACGGTGTGTTCAGCTACCCGGACGGCCGCGCCAAGCTGATCCCGTTGCCGTTCATCGACAACAACGAGGTGCCGGACGAGAAATTCCCGTTCTGGCTCAACACCGGCCGCCTGATCGAGCACTGGCACGGCCGCACCAAGACCGGCAAGATCGGCAACAACAACAAGTTCAGCCCGATCCCGTTCATCGAGATCAACCCGGACGCGGCGGCGGCGCTGGGCATCCAGCGCGGCGAATACGTGCGCATGGTGTCGCGCCGCTCGGACGCGGTGGCGATGGCGATGCCGACGCAGCGGGTGCCGAAGAACATGGTGTTCCTGCCGTTCCACTTCCACGACTGCGCCAACAGGCTGACCTTAGGCCTGCTCGATCCGCATTCGCGCCAGCCGGCCTACAAGCAGTCCGCCATACGCATCGAACGCATCGCCGACCAGATGGCGGCGGCGAAGCTTTCGATGGAAATGCGGAAGTTCTGATGCACGCCCACCCCCCCAGGAAATTTATCCCCCCCTTTGAAAAAGGGGGGTTAGGGGGGATTTCTCCGCCCGTCGCCGTAGCCACCACCGTCAAATCCCCCCCGGCCCCCCTTTTTCAAAGGGGGGAGCAGTTCCCCCACGAACTGACCTGATCCAGAGGCCCGACATGTTCCCCATCCGCCCCAATGAGCCCGATTACGCGCTGCTGCAAGACCCGAGCAGCAAGAGCCACAACTGCTACGGCAAGTCCATCGAGACCGTGCCGGCCGGCGACACGCTGCGCGGGCTGAGCCTCAACATCAACGGCGACGACGGCATCGGCGCCAATCCCAACCGCTACAAGCAGCACGGCTTCTACTTCAACGCCGACAACTGCATCGCCTGCCATGCCTGCGAGGCGGCCTGCAGCGAGAAGAACGACAACCCGGCGCACATCGCCTTCCGCTCGGTCGGCTTCGTCGAAGGCGGCAGCTATCCGAACTACCAGCGTCTCAACATCTCGATGGCCTGCAACCACTGCGACGACCCGGTCTGCCTGAAGGGCTGTCCGACCCGCGCCTACACCAAGTTCGCCGAATACGGCGCGGTGCTGCAAGACCCGGACATCTGCTTCGGTTGCGGTTATTGCACCTGGGTCTGCCCGTACAACGCGCCGCAGCTCGACCCGGTCAAGGGCCAGGTATCCAAATGCAACATGTGCGTGGACCGGCTGGAAGTCGGCCTGAAACCCGCCTGCGTCTCGGCCTGTCTGGGCAAGGCGCTGGACTTCGGCGTCATCGAGAACATCCCGGAAGGCCGCAGCCAGGCCAAGACGGTGATTCCCGGTTTCCCGAGTCCGGACATCACTCATCCCAATGTCCGCTTCCAGCAGACCCGCGCCACCCAGCGCGACATGGTGCGGGTGGACAGCACGCCGGTGAAATATCACCGCGACGATGCCAACGGCGTGTTCCGCCCGGTGCTCGACCCGAAACACGCTTTCCAGCGCGAGTGGAATCTGGCCAAGCTGCTCGGTTCGCACGAGAACGCGCACATCGTCTTCACGCTTGCGGCGCAGACCGCGATGGGCGCTTTCCTGATGCTTATCGTCGGCGCCTGGCTGGGTCTGGAATCCGTGCTCGGCTTCATCGGCAGCGCCGCCTACCTGCCCGCCGTGGTCGCGCTGATTGCGTTGATGAGCTTCGGTCTGTTCAAACTCAACATGCATCTGGGCAAGCCGCTGCGCTTTTATCGTGGCTTCAACAACTGGCGGCTATCGCCGGTGAGCCGCGAGATCGCCGGGGTATCGCTGTTCTTCGGCGGGTTGGCGGGTTATGGTTTCTTCAACCTGTTCCCGGGGTTCCCCTTCGCGGAACTGCTGAAACCTGCCGCCACCGTTGCCGGCCTGCTCGGCCTGAGTTTCGGCGGTTACTACATGATCAAGCTGTACCGCATCCCGGCACGACCGTTCTGGAACCACTGGCAGACCGGCGCATCCTTCATCGCCGCCGGCCTTGGCCTGGGCGCGCTGTTCCTGGCGCTGTTCGCGGCAGGGTTCGGTAGCCTGACACCGGAACTGGCGCAGGGTCTGGCCAGCTTGATCGGGTTCGCGCTGTTGCTGGAAGGCATCGGCTTGCTGGCCCACGCCCGCGACCTGCGCGGCATGGGCGACGAAGGCGATGCCTCGTTCTACGAACAGACCACCACCTTTGGCAACGCCTACTGGCTGCGCAACGGCTTGCTGGTTTTGAGCCTGGTTCTGGCGCTGGTCATCGCGCTGTCCGCCAGCCCGCTGCTGTTCGCGCCGCTGACGCTGACCCTGCTGGCCAGCGCCATCATCGGCCGCGCCCTGTTCTACGTGCTGGTGATTCCGACCACCATGCCGGGCGCGTTCTTCTGGCGCAACAAGGGCTTCGTCGAACATGCCCGTGAAGTGGGCCTGGCCGAGATGCCGCAACTCGGCGTGGTGCCGGATCGGCATTGATTGGCGGCGCACCCTACCGGTCTAGCCGCCGCTCAACGCCTGGAAAATGAACAGCGTTGCGCCCTCGGGCACGCGATCCGACAGATTCTTGCGGTCGATCACGATGTTGTCATCGATGCTGAGATTGACATGCCGTCGCAGCGCACCGTGTTCATCGACGATGTAATCGGAGAATCCCGGCGCCAGCGCATCGACCGCACGCAGCACCTCGGCCACCGAGCCGGCAGGCACTGTGATGGTGCGGTTTTCCAGCGCCGGGAAGAAGCGGTACAGGTGCCGCGTCATGGTCACCGTCGGCATGGTGTTCAACCAAAGCGGACCGAATACACCGGCGGAAAGTGGTTGCCCAGGCATTGCCAGGTTTCGCCTCGGTCTTCCGACAGGTAGACGTTGCCGGTGGTGCTGCCGAAGCACAGGCAATCGCCCGACACGTCGAGGCCGTGCCGCAGCACGATGTCGTAGGCGTTTTGCTGCGGTAGGCCGTCGCGGAAGGCTTGCCAGGATTGCCCGCCATCCGTCGTGCGCGCCACGAACAGACCGCCGTCGATCGCCATCCGCGCCATGTCTGCGCGCGCCGGCACGACCCACGCGGTGCGTCCGTCCCGTTCATCTGCCGCGATCGGGAAGCCGAAATGCACGCCGGCCTCGGGCTGGCTGACCTTTTTCCAGGTTTGCGCAGCGTCGTCGCTATAGAACACGCCGCAGTGGTTCTGCTGCCAGAGATGATCCGGCTGCGCCGGGCAGGCGGTGACGAAGTGCGGATCGTGGCCCCATTCGGCTTCCGGATTTGGCAGGTAATCATTCGTCACGCCGCGATTGCGCGGGCCCCAGGTCTGGCCGCCGTCGCTGGTTTCCAGCACCCCGGCCGAGGACACCGCGATATGCATGTGCAGCGGGTCGCGCGGGTCGATGACGATGGAGTGGATGCCGGGTTCGAACACGCCATAGTCGATGCTGGCCGGCGTGCCGCCCCACTGGTTTTCGCTGGTCGCACCGCCGGCGAACAGGTCGCCGCCGCGACTGGCGTGATTCCACAGCGGCCGGTTCAGCGTCCAGGTGTCGCCGCCGTCATCGCTGACGAACAATCCGCCCGGGATCGTGCCGGCATAGATCCGGCCGGGCTGCCCGGCGGGGCCGAAGGCCAGGTTCCAGATCTTGTACACGGCGGCATCCTTGTACTCGGGCTCACCGGTCGGCGCTGCCGGATCAAAATCCGGCGTCGGCAGCACCTGGACGATATGGCGCGCGCCTTCCGGGTACTTCAGCGACGCAAGATCCTCCCAGGACGCGCCGCCATCGCGCGAGCGCGACAGCTTCGGCCCCCAGTGGCCGTGATCCAGCGAAGCCCACAAGGTGCCGTCGCGCGGATCGCGCGCCGCATAACAGACCGGAATGCCGGCATGCTCGATGGGGCGGGGCCGCCAGGTGGAATCCACGCGGTCGAAGATGACGGTGCCTTTGCGGGTACCAAGCAAAATCATGTTGGACATACAGTATTCCTCCTCGCTTGCGCGGATGCATTCGGTGCAATAGTTGACTGAATTGCGCTGGCTTGGTCAATGCTTGCAACACCCACATTAGCCGGGCCGCTCTCTTGCGCGCCACCCATTGGTGCATGACGCCCAGCCAGGGTGCAGGCGAGGGTTCCATTTTGCGTAAAGCACCAATACAACACCTATGACTTCAATGGGTTGCACAAAGTTAGGGCAACTGGCACGGCTGTTGCTATTAACCCTCTGACTTAGCTGAAACGATGCGTTGCACGCTTTCGGCACATCTGGACAACGGCGTCCCTCTCAAGGGGACGCCGTTTTTTTTCGCCCATGCATTTGTTTGCGCAAGGACCACCTCATGAACAAAGGTTTCTGGCAATCCGGCCACACGCCGACGCTGCTGTCCGCGTTTCTCTATTTCGATATCGCTTTCATGATCTGGGTGATGTTGGGTCCGCTCGCCG
>JASJPG010000031.1:0-20132 GCA_031426815.1 Hydrogenophilaceae bacterium | reverse complement strand
TCTCTCGGTACACCGGCCCCGCAACGGGGGGTTGAAATGCTTCCAAGGCGCGATTCCGCCGCACCGATCCGCAACCATCGCCCGCCCGCACGCTCAAAAGGCTAGTGAGACTTTTCCGAAAAGCGGGCATGGATTCCGCATAAACACAGGCCCACTCGATGGACGCGGAGGTAAACAAACATGCGACGTATCTATTTCCTGATTCCCGATGCCGAAACGGCCAAGCGCGTCGTCGACGACCTGCTGCGCGTCGCCATCCCGGCTCGCCACATTCATGTCGTCGCCAAGGATCATCATCTGTTGCGCGAACATGACATCCCGGCGGCCAGCCTGCTGCAGGAGACCGACATCGTGCCGGCAATCGAACGCGGTCTTGCCGCAGGTGGCGCTACCGGTCTGGTGGCCGGTCTGGTGGCGGTGACCTTTCCACCGGCCGGGCTGGTTCTCGGCGGCGGCGCGATTCTCGCGATGGCCGCGGCGGGCGCGGGTTTCGGCGCCGTGGTGGCGCCGATGCTGGGGATTTCGCTGCCGAACAGCAAACTCCGGCGCTTCGAACTCGCCATCGAGGCGGGCGAACTCCTGATGCTGGTCGATGTGCCCAGAGCGGATATCGACAGCATCAGCCAACTGATCCGAAGTCTGCATCCGGAAGTCGATCTCGAAGGCACGGAGCCGGTGTTGCCACCGGCAATGTGAGGCAGGCGCCCGCACGGGGTGCCGTATTTGTGGAAGTAGATGGTTTATCGGAGGTGCAATCATGGCAACCGAAAGAAAGCGTGATGAAGTCAAACAGGATCCAACATCGAAAAAGCCGCGCCAGCAGGCGCCGAGCAGGCAAAAGAGCCCGGCAACAGCGAAATCAGGCAGCAAGAAGCCCGGCAGTAGCGGTGAAGGCAACTATTTCCATGTCGGCATGCAGCCCAGTAGCGGCTTCGAAACCTTCCGCACGCAGGACGTCGGCGAACCCGGCCACATCCAGCGCGTAGCCGGCAAACGCAGCGACGGCACTTGGGAAACCGTGAAGTGGCTGATCGGCAAGGAAGATGCGCATATCGAGGATGACGAACTCATCCCCGACAGCGATGAAGCTGAAAAGCTGCTCGACGGTCTGGGCGCTGAACCGATCCACATCGAGGGCGACATCTTCGAAGCGAAGCCAGGCGGCAATCCGCCATCTGCCGCCCATGCCCGCGCCGGCAAGACCAGCCGCACAAAAAGCCAACAGTCGCATCACAAGTAGCCGCGCGGCGACGGCGTCGCTGTCGAACGTCAGCGAAGCTGCAGGCGGCCGGCTCGACACCTACGTCGCGCGGCGCCAGTTCGCCATAACGCCGGAACCGGCGCCGCAACCCGTGCCGGAAGCGGTCGCCAACAAGCGTAGCGGGCCGTTGCTGTTCGTCGTGCAGCAACATGCGGCGCGGCAACGACATTTCGACTTCCGGCTCGAACTGGATGGCGTGTTGAAGTCGTGGGCGGTGCCGAAAGGCCCCGCGCTCGATCCTGACGTACGTCGCCTGGCGGTCGAAACGGAAGACCATCCGTTCGGCTACGCCTCCTTCGAGGGCGTCATTCCCGCCGGCCATTACGGTGCCGGCGAAGTCATCGTGTGGGATTGCGGCGTCTATGCGCCGGACGAGCACAACGCGGCGGATAACGCATCCTGCTGGCATGACCGAAGCGAAGCCGAACAGCGCGTTCGCACGGCCCTGGCGGCGGGCAAGCTGAGCTTTTTTCTGCGCGGCGAGAAGCTGAAGGGTTCGTTCGCGCTGGTGCGCAACACAACCGCGAAGAACTGGTTGCTGATCAAACACCGCGACCGCTTCAGCGCGTCGGCGGCGGACGCCGCGGACCATTCCGTGCTGAGCGGCCTGACACTGGATGAGCTGAAGGCGGGGAGCGTCGCCGCCCGGCTCGATGCCGCCCGGCTCGCGCCGAACGGGCCGCCGGAAGCGATGCCGGCGCGGCTGGCGCCGATGCTGGCCGAGTTGGGCGAGGCGCCGTTCACGCATGCCGACTGGCTGTTCGAGCCCAAGCTCGACGGCTATCGCGTGCTGGCCTTCGTCGCCGCCGGCACGGTCAGGTTGCGCTCGCGGCGCGGTCTCGATCTGACCGGCATGTTCCCCGGCATCGCGGCAGAACTGGCGGCGCAGGCGGTCGACGGCATGCTGCTGGACGGCGAAATCGTCGCGTTCGACGCCGGCAAGCCGTCGTTCAACGCGCTGCAGAACCGCGCGCAGCTGAAGACGGCGCGCGAAATCGCCACCGCCGAACAGGCCACGCCGGCGGTTTTCTTCGCCTTCGACCTGCTCCACTTCGCCGGCATCAACCTGCGTCCGGCACCTTACCAAGACCGTCGCCGCTACCTCGCGCAATGTCTGCTGCCGAGCGCCCACGTGCAGTTGGTGCACGCCGCCGCCGACGGCCTCGACCTGTATCCGGCGGCGCTGGCGAACGGCTTCGAGGGCATCATGGCGAAGCGCCGCGACAGCCGCTATCTGGCCGGACGGCGCTCGCTGGCGTGGCTGAAGCTCAAGGCGACGCAAAGCGCCGAGTTCGTCATCGCCGGCCACACGCGCGGCAAGGGCGCGCGCGAACCACTCGGCGCCCTGCTGCTCGGCTATTGGCGGGACGCCGAATTGATCTATGCCGGCCATGTCGGCAGCGGCTTCGACGAAGCAACGCTGAACCGGCTCAGGCAGCGTTTCGACGCGCTGGCGACCCCGCACATGCCGTTCGCAGAGCCGCCACCATTGCATCGCGCCACCGCCTGGCTGCGGCCGGAACTGGTGGCCGAGGTACGCTTCGCCGAATGGACGCCGGACGGCTACCTGCGCGCGCCGGTGTTCCTGCGTCTGCGCGACGATGTCGATGCCGGGCGCGTGCGGCGCGCGGAGCGGCAGCCCCGCCCCGCCCCGGCCGAGGCCGCGCACGCCGAGGTGCTGCGGCAACTGGACGACGCGCGGCCGGGTTTCACGCTGGCGCTCGGCCCGCACCGGATCCGCCTGACCCATCTCGACCGCGTCTACTGGCCGGCCGACGCCGCCCACGGCCGGCCGGCGCTGACCAAGCGCGATCTGCTGCGCTATTACACGCAGGTGTCGCCCTGGCTGTTGCCGCATGTCGCCGACCGGCCGCTAACCGTGATCCGGATGCCGGAAGGCATCGACGGCGAGCGCTTTTTCCAGAAACACTGGCCGCAACCGCTGCCGGAATTCGTCGAAACGGTCACGGTCTTCTCCGACAGCCGCAACGAGCGCCACGCCTATTTGCTCTGCAACAACCTGGCGACGCTGCTCTGGCTCGCCCAGGCCGGCGGCCTCGAATTCCATGTCTGGCATGCGCGCACCACGCCCAGCCCGGATGCGGCCGGCCACGGCACGGACTACGCCGGTTCGCTGGCGGCGCTGCAAGGCTCGCGCCTCAACTATCCCGACTTTCTGCTGTTCGATCTCGACCCCTACATCTATTCCGGCCGGGAAGCTGCCGGCGCGGAGCCCGAGTTCAACCCGGTCGCGTTCGAGAAGGGCAAGGAAGTGGCGTTTCATTTGCGGGAACTCCTGCAAGCCATGGCGCTCCAGCCCTGGGTGAAGACCTCAGGCAAGACCGGGCTGCATGTCTTCGTGCCGATCGAGCGCACACTGGATTTCACCGCCGTGCGCCAGGTTTGCGCGATGGTCGGCCAGCATCTGCTGCGCCAGCATCCGCGCCTGATCACGCTGGATTGGCCGGTCGCCCAGCGCAGCGGAAAAATCTTCATCGACTGCAACATGAACGTACGCGGCAAGACGTTGTGTGCCGCCTATTCGCCCAGGGGCTTGCCCGGCGCGCCGGTGTCGATGCAGCTGAGTTGGGATGAACTGGCGACGGCGCAACCGCTCGAATTCAGTCTGCACAACGTCGCCGCGCGGCTGGCGCAAAACGGCGACCGCTGGCGCGATGCGTTGGCGCGCAAGCAGAGCCTGGAACGCGCGTTCGCCGGGTAGGAGCGCGCCTTTTTGTTAATACAAGGCGCGATTTGGACAACATTAAGGAGGTGCACGCCATGGCCGCCCGCTCGCTCAGTTCCCTGACCGTTTCCTTCGGCCTCGTCGCCATACCGGTCAAGCTCTATTCCGCCACCCAGTCCGGCGGCGCGATTTCGTTCAACCTGCTGCATACCTGCGGCTCCCGCCTGAAGCAGCAATACATCTGCGCCAACGAAGGCGTCGTGGTGCCGCGCGAAGAAATGGTGAAGGGCTACGAATTCGCCAAGGACCAGTTCGTCGTGTTCACGCCGGACGAGCTCAAGGCGCTGGAAGAAGCCGGCTCGCATGCGGTGGAAATCAGCGAATTCGTGCCGATCGAGTCGATCGACCCGGTCTATTTCGACAAGGCCTACTATCTCGCCCCCGACCGTGGCGGCGCCAAGCCGTATGCGCTGCTGACGCAGGCGCTGCGCGAGTCGGCGCGCTGCGCGGTGGGCCGCTGGGCCAGCCGCGGCAAGCAATACATCGTCATGCTGCGCCCGGTCGCAGACGGTCTGGTCATGCAACAACTGCTGTATGCCAGCGAGGTGCGCCGGATCGATGAACTGGAGATCCCGGCGGCCACGGTCAAGGACGCGGAACTGCAGCTGGCGCGGCAACTGATCGAGCAGCAGAGCACCGCCGGCTTCGATCCCGCCGCCTACAGCGATGCGGTGCGCGAGCGCATCGAGGCCGCCGTGCAGAAGAAGGTGGAGGGCAAGGAGATCGCCCTGCCCGAACCCCTGCCCGGCGGCGGCCAGGTGATCGACCTGATGCAGGCGTTGCGCGACAGCCTGCGCAAGAAAGGCGCCACGGCCGAGGCCGACGCGGCGCCCACCCGCAAGCCGCCACGGCGGGCGCCATCCACCGCGCCGGCGCCGGCGGCGGAAAGCGGACGCAAGGCCGGCAAGAAGTAATGCACCGCTACGGCCTGAGCGAAGTCGAGCAATTGCTGCGCCTGCCGCGCAGCGCGATCCGCCGCCTGGTCCAGGCCGGTTTCGTGGCGCCGACGCGCGGGCCGCGCAACGCCTTGCGCTTCTCGTTCCAGGACTTGCTCGTGCTGCGCACCGCGCGCGGCCTGATCGAGGCGAAGCTGTCGCCCCGCCGCATCGCCCGCGCGCTAAAACAACTACGCCGCCAGCTGACCGACACCACGCCGCTGTCCGGGCTGAGCATCGGCGCGGAGGCCGACCGCGTCGTGGTCAAACAAGGCGGCCAGCGCTGGCAGGTCGACTCCGGGCAATACCTGCTCGCCCTCGACGTGGACATCGCCGCCGGCGTATTGCGCGTCATGCCGCGCCCGCCGCCGGATGCCGAGGCCTGTTTCAGCCTGGCCATGACGCTGGAAGCGAACGATGCCCCAGCCGCGCTGGCGGCCTACCGACGCGCCCTCGCCGCCGATCCGGCGCATCTCGGCGCGGCGCTCAACCTGGGCCGCCTGCTGCACGAAGGCGGCCGCCTGGAAGACGCCGAGCGCGTCTACCGCGCCGCGCTGGCCAGCCACGCCGACGACGCCCTGCTGCGCTACAACCTCGGCGTGCTGCTGGAAGACATGAATCGCATCGAGGAAGCGGTACTGGCCTACGAGCGCGCCCTGCGCGACGACGCCGGCCTGGCCGATTGCCACTACAACCTGGCGCGCGCCTACGAATCCCTCGGCCAGCCCCGGCAAGCCATCCGCCATCTCGCGCAATACCGCCGCCTGGCCGGTGAGGAGCGGGATTGAGCGCTACGCTGATGCGCACGCCAGTGCCAGCAAGCGTTGCGCCAGTTGCGGGGCTTTGCCGGCGTCTTCGTGCTTGAAGAATACGAAGGCGTCCTGCCATTCGGCTTGCTGGATGCGTTGCGCCCACGCCGCCAGTTCGGCGTCGCCGTAGTCGGATCTCCGCAGGCGCAGGTAACCCCAATCGGCGGTCGCCGCGAAGGGTACGGCCAGGTCGGTTTCCACGTCGGCGATGCACAGCGCGGCGCGATGTTCGCGCAGCAGATCGAACACTTCCGCGTCGAACCAGGACACGTGGCGAAACTCGAAGGCCGCGCGGCATGGCGGCGGCAGCAAGGCGAGAAAGGTGCGCAGCCGCGCCGCATCCTTTTTCAGGAACGGCGGCAGTTGAAACAGCAGGGGCCCCAGCCGGGCTTGCAGCGTGGCGGCGACTTCGAGCAGATGGGCGACGGCGGCGTCCGCATCCTGCAGGCGCTGGTGGTGCGTGATGCTTTGCGGCGCCTTCAGCGCGAACCTGAAATCGGCCGGCACCTGCTCCGCCCATGCCGCCAGGACCGTCGCCTTCGGCATGCGGTAGAAGGTGTTGTTGATTTCGACCGTGCGAAAACGCGTGCCGTAATGGCGCAGCATGTTTTTTTCCGGCAGATCCGGCGGATAGAAGCTGCCTTTCCAGGCCGTGTAGGCGTAGCCGCTGCTGCCGACGTAGAGGGTCATGATCCGTCCGGCGGGCGCCGCCGCCGATACCACCAGCGCGCCGCCAGGAACGCGGCCAGCAGCACCGCCATGACCAATGCGATGAGGCCGTAACTGACGTTGGCCGGATCGCGCAGCGCGGTGTCCAGTTGGCCGCCGAGCAGGGTCGCGGCGAGCGTGCCGGGCAGCATGCCGATGGCGGTGCCGAGGATGTAGTGGCGCAAGCGGATGCGCGCCGCGCCAGCCACCATGTTGACCACGATAAACGGCGCGACCGGAATCACCCGCACCGCGATCATCGAGATCAGGCCGCGCCGGCGCAGTTCGCGGCTGAGCCGGTTCAGGCGGACGCCGGCGATGCGGCGGATCGTGTCGCGGCTGGGAATGCGGCCGCCGTAATAGGTCAGCAGCGCGGCGGCGAGGATGCCCAGCATGGCATAGACGAAGCCTTCGGCCGGGCCGAACGCCACCACCGCCGCCAGCGTGATCAGCGTGCGCGGGAACATGGTGCAGGTGGCCAGCGTGTAAGCCGCCATGACCAGCAGCGGCCCCATCGGGTCGGCGGCCAGCGCGCCGGCCCAGCCCATCACGGATTGCGGCGTCACATAGCTGGCCAGCGGCGTCCAGCGCCACAGCGAGAACAGGCCGACCAGCAGGGTCAGCACCGCCAGCGGCCAGGCGAGGACATGGCCGGACTGCATCACGGTGACATCCGGCGCGAACTGTTCGATCAGCTTCTCCGCCGCGACCGGCCGCTCGATGTCGAGCAATTCCACGATCGGCGCCAACGATGCCGGCCATTCACTCTCTTCCGGCAAGGCGACCAGGCGGCGCTCACCATGGCACAGCGCGGCAATCGCGGCGGCGGCCGAATCGGTGCCGGCAAGCGCCGCCACGACCTGATCCGGCGCGACGTCGAGGTGCTCGGCCAGCAGCCGGTTGCGCAAGCCGGCGATGGCATTGCGCGCGGCGATGTCGCCGGCCGCGACGCAGACGTCGCACTCGGTATCCAGGCCCATCGAGCGGTTGTTCAGATTGGCCGAGCCGATGCGGGCCAGTGCGTCGTCGACGATGCACAACTTGGCATGCACGTTGATGCAGCGTTCCTGCAGGCCCGCCACCACCGGGTAGTACACATGCAGCCGGTCGTACTTGTCGGCCTGGCGCAAGCGCGTCAGCAACAGCGCGCGCAACGCGCCCATGGTCGGCCCCTCCAGCCAGCCGTCGGGCGACTGGCGCAGCACCATGACGATGTCCGGACAGTCCGGCTGTTGCAGCCGCGCCGTGATCGCGTCGCCGATGCGCTGCGCGGAAAAGTACTGATTTTCCATGTAGATCAGCCGTTTGGCGCTGGCGATCATGTCGACATAGAGCGCTTCCACCTCGCGAACTTCAGGCCGGCCAAGATAAGCCGGCTCGGTGCGCGCGATGGCGACATCGACCTGTTCGATTTCCACCGGCAAATCCTGCGGCCAGGCATCGTTGCGGCTTTCCAGCGGCTGCAGTTCTTCGCCGGTGGCGCGCCGCCAGCGCTCGCGCGCCAACTGGCCGATGGCGCCGGCGGCCGCCCCATCCAGCGCGATCATGACGTCGTGCACCGGCGGATACGACAGGGAAGGCGTCTTCGTGGCCCGGCGCGGATCGTCGGCGCAATGCTCGGGCGTGTCCCAACGCCCGCTGGCGAGGTCGATGCCGCCGACGAAGGCGACGGCATCGTCGATCACCACGATCTTCTGATGCTGCGACGCGCCGACCGGGAAATTGCGGTCGTAGCGCAACTGGATGCGGTGGCGCGGCTGCCAGCCGAGGCCGAACAGCGGCGGCGTTTCCCGGCCCATCGCGTAGATCATCGGAAAGTCCCAGACCAGGATGCGGATGCGCAGGCCGCGGCGACGGCGCACGAGTTCGTCGAGAAAGTCGCCCAACAGGACCGGCGGGGCCGCGTCGCCACACCACAAGCGCGTGCGGCTGTTGAAATCCCAGCCCACGATCAGGATCGATTTGCGCGCCTGCATTGCCGCCTTGGCAAAGGCGTCGAAATAAGCGGCGGCGTCGATCAGAAAAGCCACGCGATTGGCGTGAACCTGCCGCCAGCAGTTTTTTCCTTCAACCAGTATGTTCATGCCGGAAGCAAAGCAGATTGCGTGCCCAGATTGCGTTCCTTATCGCGGCCTGCCGCCTGGCACGCAATGTGCGTCTCGACAGCCGCAGCCCGTCGACGGGCTGAGATCCCTGGCGCGGCAACCGCCGCGTTCCGACTCTCAAGCACATAGGAGGCCGATCATGTTTTCTTGGGCTCTGACATTCTTCATCGTCGCCATCATCGCCGCCCTGCTCGGGTTCACCGGCATTGCCGGCACCCTGACCTGGGCCGCACAGGTCTTGTTCGTGGTCGGATTGATTCTGGCCATCCTGTTCTACGTGACCGGCCGCCGACCGCCGCTCTAAGCGGCGACCAGGCAGGCACGCGGCGGGTTGTCGCAAGTCGGCGACGCGGATTCCAAGCGTAACCAGGCCGGTTATCGCTCAACGCGAAATCCGTCGCCGCACAGCGACACAACCGGAAAAGTAGCGATACACCACAGTAGCGACATGGCAGCCAAACCAATTGTGCTGATCACCGGGGTGAACGGCTTCCTCGGCAGCGCGTTGAGCGAAGCGTTGGCGCGCGAGTACCAGGTGGTCGGACTCGAGCGCAAGGGAGCCTGCCCGCCCGCCGTGGACTGTGTCGCCTGCGATATCACTTCCGACGCCAGCATCGAACAAGCCCTGCGGCAGGTGCGCGAACGCCATGGCGCGCGCATCGCCTCGGTGGTGCATCTGGCCGGGTATTTCGATTTCAGCGGCGAGCCCAACCCGCTCTACCAGGCAGTCAATGTCGAGGGCACCCGCCGCCTGTTGCAGCACCTGCAAGACTTGCAGGTGGAACAGTTCATCTATGCCAGCACCATGCTGGTCCATGCCCCCACCGAGCCGGGCGTGGCGATCAGCGAAACGTCGCCGCTGGCGCCAAAGTGGGCCTATCCGCAATCGAAGCGACAGACCGAGCAAGTCGTCGAACAACGGCACGGCACCATTCCCTATGTCTTGCTGCGCGTCGCCGGCGTCTATACCGAGCGCATCCTGCCGCCGACCCTGGCGCAGCAGACGCGCTGGATCTACGAGCGCCAGTTCAACAGCCGGGTGTTTCCCGGCGACATTTCGCATGGCCAGTCGTTTCTGCACATCGACGACCTGATCGACGCGCTGCTGAGCCTTATCGCGCGCCGCGCCGCGTTGCCGGACGAGCTGGCGCTGTTGCTGGGCGAGCCGGCCAGCCTGAGCTATGCAGCCCTGCAGAACCAGATGGGCATGCTGATCCACGGCGAACTCTGGGATACCGATACGCTGCCGAAGCCGCTGGCCAAACTGGGCGCCCGGTTGCGCCAGAAAATGGAACCGGTGGTGCCGGACGCCATCGATTTCGGCGAGACCCCGTTCGTCAAACCGTTCATGGTGGAACTGGCCGCCGACCATTACGAGCTGGACATCGCGCGCGCCCGGCAGTTGCTGGCCTGGGAACCCCGCCACGCCTTACGCGACATGCTGCCGAAGATCGTCGAACGGCTGCGCGCGGACCCGCTCGGCTGGTATCGCGACAACAAGATCACGCCGCCGGAATGGCTGCAAACCCTGGCCGAACAGGCCCGCCCGGCCGACCGCCTGCTGGAGGACTACGACCGCGCGCTACGCCAGCAGCACCGCGACAGTCTGTGGGCGCATTTCCTCAATATGGGGGTCGGCGCCTGGCTGCTGACCAGCCCGGCGATCTTGGGCTACCGCGAGCCGACGCTGATCGCCGGCGATATGGTCGCCGGCCTGCTGGTGATGCTGTTCAGCGCGCTGTCGCTGTCGCGCCACCTGGCCTGGGCGCGCATCGCCAACGCCGGGGTCGGGCTGTGGCTGCTGTTGGCACCGCTGGCGTTGTGGACGCCCTCGGCGGCGGCCTATCTGAACGACACGCTGCTCGGCACCCTGGTCATCGCACTGGCGATGCTGGTGCCGCCGACGCCTGGCGTCGGCGTCGCGGCGGCGATGACCGGCCCTGACATTCCGCCGGGATGGGACTTCAGCCCGTCGTCCTGGCTGCAGCGCATTCCCATCATCGCGCTGGCCTTCGTCGGCCTGTTCATCTCGCGTTACCTCGCCGCGTTTCAGCTCGGCCACATTGATGCCGCCTGGGATCCGTTCTTTCTCGACGGCAGCGAGCGCGTCATTACGTCCGAAGTGTCGCAAGCCTGGCCGGTGCCGGACGCCGGTCTCGGCGCGCTGGTCTACGTGCTGGAAATCCTGACCGGCATCATCGGCGGCCGCGCCCGTTGGCGCACCATGCCCTGGCTGGTACTGCTGTTCGGGATGCTGATCGTGCCGCTGGGGGCGGTGAGCATCTTCTTCATCATCATTCAGCCCATCGTCATCGGCACCTGGTGCACGCTGTGTCTGGTCGCGGCGACGGCGATGCTGCTGCAGATTCCCTATTCGATGGACGAACTGGTGGCCTGCTTCCAATTCCTGCGCGAGCGCCGGCGCCAGGGCAAGTCCGTGCTGCTGGCGATCCTGCGCGGGGACACGCTGGCCGGCGGCCGCAAAGCCGGACCGGATGACTTCGAGCGGCCAGTTCGGCAAGTGCTGCGGGACATGCTCAGTGGCGGCGTCAATCTGCCCTGGTCGCTGGCGCTGTCGATGGTGCTGGGCGTCTGGCTGATGTGCACGCGCCTGCTCTTCGGCAGCGAGGGCGCGCAGGCGGACAGCGACCACCTGATCGGCGCCCTGGTCGTCACCGTTTCGGTCAGCGCCATGGCGGAAACAGTCCGACCGGCCCGCTTCCTCAATCTGGTGCTGGCCATCGCCCTGATGTTCGCGCCCTGGATGTTCGATGGCGGCAGCCTGGCGGCCGACCTGGCCGGCGTCGCCGCGGGCATCCTGCTGATCCTGCTGTCGCTGCCGCGCGGCCGCATCGTCGGGCATTACGGCGGCTGGAACCGCTACCTGGTCTGAGGCGCTTGCCATGACATCCCACCGATTCGACCTACACATACCGCGCGCGCCGCGCTTCGCGCTGATCGGCTTGTTCGTGCTGGCCGGCCTGTACACGCTGTATTTCGCCCGCCCCATTCTGCTGCCGGTGGTGCTGGCTTTGCTGTTGTGCTGGATCCTGGCGCCGGCCGTGCGCCATCTGCAGCGCCTGCGCCTGCCGCCGGCCTGGGGTGCGGGCATCGTCGTGGGCGCTCTGGTGGCCGCGCTGGGATATGGCGCGGCGGCGCTGATCGAACCCGCCAGCACCTGGACCGATCAGGCGCCGAGCCTGCTGCGCCAGATCGATAACAAGCTGCGCGGCATCTGGGAATCGGTGGAAGTGGTCGCCGAGATCGCGGAGAAGGCGGAAAAGATCGCCGGCCAGGACAACGGCACCGTCGTGGCGCAGCCCGGTTTGATCAGCCGAGGCGTGACCGCGGCACCCCTGTTCCTGGTCTCGCTGATCTCGACCGTGATCCTGCTCTATCTATTGCTCGCCTATGGCGGGCCGTTGACGCGCCGGCTCGTGCGCATGATGCCCAGCCGGGCGGAACGGCGGGGCGCCATCGAAGTCGCGCGCAACTTCCAGGCCGATATCGCGCGTTACCTGTTGCTGATGACCGTCCTGAGCATCGGCATGGGCGTCGTTTCCGGACTCGCCATGTACTGGCTGGACATGCCGAATCCCGTCCTGTGGGCCGTGCTGGTGGGCGTGCTCAACCTGGTGCCTTACCTCGGCGCGGTGATCAGCCTGATCATCCTGGCGCCGGTCGCCCTCCTCAGTATCGAACCGCTGAGCCAAGCGCTGCTGGTGCCAGCGGTGTTCGTGGGCCTCAACATCATCGAGGGTGAACTGCTCACGCCCATCGTCATCGGCAAGTATTTCACGCTGAATCCCATCGTCGTCTTCCTCAGCATCCTGTTCTGGGGCTGGCTGTGGGGGGTGGTCGGCGCGCTGGTCGCGGTTCCCATTCTGGTCAGCTTCCGCATTTTCTGCGTGCATGTCCCGGCCTTGCAGCCGCTCGGCGAACTGGTCAGCAGCGCGCCCGGCAACGCTGTCGCCATGCCACGACGCAGCGATCCGGATCACCCCCAGGCAGGAAAGCTAACCGATTGATTTGTTTGCACAAACAGACCAGGCACAAAAGATGCGTAGCTATCTGCGTCAGCGCGCCTCGTATCGCTGACAGCGGTTTTCAACTCAAGCCAAGGAGATAAACATGACTCGACTGATGGCATTACTCACCTTGATCGTGTTCGCCGGACTGACCGGCTGCAATACCGTGGAAGGCGTCGGCAAGGATATCGAGCGGGGCGGCGAAAAACTGCAGGGCAGCGCCCAGGACACCAAGCAGAACATGTAGCCGTCCCGCGTCGGACGTCCTCCGGTGTTGCCATCGGGGTTGCCATGCAAGCCAGCCGGATGGTGTTGGTGCTGCGCGATGCGGCCACGGCCTGGTCGCGCGACCGCATATCGAGCCGGGCAGCAGCGCTTGCCTTCTACACGCTGTTTTCGCTGCCCGCTCTGCTCATCATCGCCGTCGCGGTCGCCGGCTTCATCTTCGGCGAGGCGGCGGCAACCGGTGAAATCGTCATTCAAACGGCGCGCTGGCTCGGTCGCGACAACGCTACGCTGGTGCAATCGATCATCGAAAAATCGAGCGATCCGGCCTCCGGTCTGCTTGCCGCACTGGTCGGGCTGGCCGGCCTGCTGGTCGCTGCGACGACGGCGTTTGCCGAGTTGCAGGCAAGCCTCGACCGGATCTGGGGCTTAAAGGGGCCACCGCGGGGGCCACCGCGCTACGGCATCCGCCAATTGCTGCGCAAACGGCTGATCGCGTTCGTGCTGGTGGGATGCGTCGGTCTGCTGTTGCTGACGTCGATGGTCATCAGCGCCGCCATCGCCGTGTTCGGCGAATTCTGGCTCGGCTGGGTCGGCCACACGGCCAACCTGCTGGAAGCCTTGAATTTCGCGGTATCGCTGGGCATCGTCACGACGCTGTTCGCCTTCATCTACAAATTCCTGCCGAGCCGCCCCGTCGCCTGGCGCAACGTGTGGGTCGGCGCCCTGTTCACTTCCCTGCTGTTTACCCTCGGCAAATCCCTGATCGGGTTGTACCTGGGTACCAGCGCCGTTGCGTCGCCGTTCGGCGTGGCGAGTTCGCTGATTCTGCTGCTGTTGTGGCTCTATTACTCGGCGCAGATCTTCCTGTTCGGTGCCGAATTCACCAAGTTTCATGCCTACCGCTATGGTTCCCGCCGCGCCGAGTCGGCACCGGACGGCGTCGGCGAAGCGCGGTCGTAACCTCGCGCCACCGCCTTGCCGTGAAACAAACGATAGGTATGTACCGTATAGGCCAGCACGAAGGGCAGCAGCAGCAGAACGCCCAGCAAGGTGAAAGTCAGGCTGACGGGCGGCGCGGCCGCCTGCCAGACGGTGAGCGCGCGCGGCACGATCCACGGCCACTGGCTGAAGGCGAAACCGAACAGGGCGAGCAGGAACAGCGCCACGCCGAGCAGGAACGGGGCGAATTCCCGGCGCGCCGCCAGGCTGCGCCAGAGGGCCAGGCCGACCAGGCCGGTGACGATGGGAACCGGCGCGAGATAGGCCAACGTCGGCAAAGTGAACCAGCGCGCGGCGATGCCGGGCTGGGTCAGCGGAGTCCACACGCTGACCAGGACGAGACCGGCGAGCAGGGCGAGGCAGAGCGGCCGCGCCAGGCGATAACAGCGTGCCTGTAATGCCGCATCGGTCTTCAGGATGAGCCAGGCGGCGCCGAGCAGCGCATAGCCGGCCACCACGGCGAGGCCGGTCATCAGGCTGAATGGACTGAGCCAGTCCCACAGGCCGCCGGCGTAACGCCGGCCGCTCACGCTCAGGCCTTGCACGTAGTGGCCCAGCATCGCGCCCTGGCAGAAGGCAGCGAGCGTCGAGCCGATGCCGAAACTGGCGCTCCACACGCCTTTCCCGCGCGCCTCGGCATGAAACTCGAAGGCGACGCCGCGCAGCACCAGCGCGCACAGCATCAGGCAAAGCGGGATATACCAGGCCGACAGCAGAATGCCGTAAGCCGCCGGGAAGGCGGCGAACAACAGGGTGCCGCCCAGCACCAGCCAGGTTTCGTTGCCGTCCCACACCGGCGCCACGCTGGCGATCATGCGCTCGCGCGCGTCCGCCTCGCGAACCAGGGGCAGCAGGATGCCGATGCCCAGATCGAAGCCGTCCAGCACGACATACATGGTCACGGCGAAGGCGAGCAGCAGATAGGCGAGCAGGGCGTAGTCCATGGTTATGGACCCTGCGCGACGATGCGCCCGAAAAAATACAGGAACACCGGCAGCAGCGCGGCGTAGAGCAACAGGTAAAGGCCCAACGAGAACGCCACCGCGGCCACCGGCAACGGCGTGGCGGCCGCGGCGGTGGTCAGCAGGCCGTGCACTACCCAGGGCTGGCGCCCGGTTTCAGTGGCGACCCAGCCGGCGATCACCGCGACCAGGCCGAGCGGGCTGCTGAACAGGCACAGCCGCAGGAACCAGGCTCGGTCATAGAGCGCTCCGCGCCAGCGCAGGAGCAGGCCGAGCAGCGCCACCGCCAGCAGGAAGAAGCCGATCGCCAGCATGATGCGGAAGGCGAAAAACACAGTCGGCACATGCGGTCGTTGCGCCGCCGCCACCTGATCGAGACCGAGGACGACTGCGTCCGCGTCGTGCTGCAGGATCAGGCTGGCACCGCGCGGGATTTCCAGGGCGTAGCGGTTACTTTCTGTCGCCATGTCGGGCAGCGCGAACACCACGAAGGGCGCACCCGACTGCGTTTGCCAGAGCGCTTCCATGGCGGCCACCTTGATCGGCTGATCGCGCTACACCTGCAGGCCATGCAGGTCGCCCAGAGCGATCTGGAGCGGACTCAGGATTGCGGCCGCCGCCCTGGCCAGCGAAAACGCGCGCCGCGAACTGGCCTCCGCGCCCCGGGCGGGACGCCGGCGCTCCATCTCCGGCGCACGCCGGCAACGCCGTGCGTATTGGGTTGGCCCGCTTGGCGATCCGTCGGCTCAGAAATTGGATGGCGGGCTGCCGGGTTGGCTGCCGGGTTGGCTGCCCGACTGGGGTTCGGCACTCTCGCTGGAAGGAGGTGGCGTCTTCATGGGAGGACTGTCCATCTCCTGAGAGGGCGGCGAGATGGCGCCGGTCTCGGGCATCGGCATGGATTCTTCTTTGTTCTGGCAGGCCGCGAGGGACATTGCCAGCATGGCGGACAACAGGACGGAAACGGAATAGTTCATTGCAAGTCTCCTTACTCGATTGAACTCACGGGCTTAGCCGCCGTTCAGGTCGTTTTCTTGGCCCACAGCGAGCACCAGCCTTGCGGGCTGACCTGCCCTTCGACCAGCTGACAGGTATTGCTGTCGGGGATGAAGTTCGTGCACTGGGCGCAACTCTGGTCGCCCTTGGGTTGACCCTGGTAGCGCGCTTCGGCCTGGCTCATCTTGCCGCCGGGAGTACTGGCAGCAGGTTGTGCGGCTCCGGCCGGCGCCGTCTCGGCGGGGGCCTCGGCGGCGGGAAGCGGGCCGCCGCCGGGATTCGGATTCGGCTCGGCGCGCGGCGGCTCCTTGTCCCGGCATCCCGTCAGGACCGGCAGATACAGCGTACAACCGGCGGCCAGAAGGCCGCGCAACAGTGTTCTTCGTTGAATATCGTGGGGTTTCATAAACTGACCTCCTTGCTGCATATCGTGCCAAAAAAACGGTGCTTGATGGAGCGCCGGCGTCTCGCCGGCGGGTTTTCCGCCTCACTGGGCCGGAGGCGCGCCGCCGGGTTGATTGGCCGACTCGGGCGCGGTGCCTTCGCTTGACGCGGGTGGCGCGCCCATCTGCGTCGGCGGGCTGGTTTCCGGGACGGGCTCCTGGATGGCGCCGGTTTCGGGCATCGGCATCGACTCTTCCTTGTTCTGGCAAGCCGCGAGGGACACGGCCAGCAGCGCGGCGGTCAGGACTGCAACGGGATTGTTCATGGCAAATCTCCTTACTCGATCAAATTCGCCCAAGGTATTTCCCGGGATGACCAGGGAGCGAATCCTGGCCCGGGGTTCAGGTCGCTTCGCCGGTCCACTGCATGGCCGGGATGAAGGTGTATTGCTCCTCGGCCTGGGTCAGCTTGCCGCCGAAAGTGGCCGCCGGCAGTTCGACCGGCGTCGCGGCCGGCATCTCGACCGCTGGAATCAGCATGCCGCCGGGATTCGGGTTCGGCTCCGCGCGCAACGGCTCACTGTCCCCGCAGCCCGTCAGAACCGACAGGCACAGCGCGCATCCCAGCGCCGGCAGGCCGCGCAACACTGCGAAATGGGCGCGGCTCATTGCTTGACCCTGAGGTCGTTCTGCACGCCCTTGACGCCGAGCACGCTGGCCGCCACCCGTTCCGCCCGGGTGATCTGATCGGTGTTGTCGACCCAGCCGGCCAGCTGCACCACGCCCAGATAGGACGTCACCCTGATATCCATGCCGAGCAGGAAGCTGTCGGCGAGCAACTTGGATTTGACCTTGGCGGTGATCCAGACATCGGGGCGAAGCTGTTCGACCTGGATCTGGGTTTCTTCCCGCTTGACCTCGGTGTCGGCGGCAAGCGCCGTGGCGCCGACGGCGGCGAGAATCAACGCCGTCAGCATGGCAGTGGTGGATTTACTGGTTTGCATGATTCCTCCTTTTCGGCTTGATATCGTGAATCTGGCCTTAGCAAGTCCCACGCCATCCGGCGATATCCCCACGGAATCAGGCTGTTGGCGGCCACGCCTGGCCGCAGAGACGGCAGTTTTGTCGCCTGGGCACGACGTTTTTCGCCGACTGGCGGCGGATATGCCGGTTGCCCCGCCGGACGTGTTGCCAACCGGCGACATCCGCGCGCAGCCGCGTATCCCGCCGGCCGAAAGTTGCCGTTGCCGGCGCCGACACTAGGAGCCTGTCGGACTTTGGTCGTCGATAGCGAAAACCGGCCCCGGCGAGCCCATTTTTTGCCGGATTCGCCGCCGCATAGTCACTTTATGGGGCAAGAATCCGGTGAAAAAGGGGCCGTCGCGGCCGGTTTGCAGCCGACGATTCCAAAGTCCGACAGGCTCCTAGGCCGGGCGGCAAGCCGCCGGGCCGGAAGGCGCCGCCCGCGCGGTTGGCGCGAAATATGCATCTGAGGGCTTGCAGACAACTTCTGTGGCCCGCCCGCTTGGACGGGTCGATTCGCAAAGGAGAGCGCTATGTCTCTGTTATTCGGCGAACAATCCCTAAGCAAAGTGGCGGGAATATTTGAACAAGGCGAGGAGGCCCGCAACGTGGCGGAGGAAATCCTGCACGACGGCGGTCTGACCAACGAACAGGTACAGGTTCTGATACCCGACGACCCGGCGACAGGCCACAAACTGGAGCCTGAAGAAGTCGGCATCGTGCACACCTTGATTCGCTCCCATATCGCCCTGGGTAGCCTCGGCCTGCTGGTCGGGTTGCTGTTCGGGGCGTTGCTGGTGGCGTACGAAGTGCCGTTCGCGGTATCCAGCCCGTATTACACGATCATCATCGCAGCTGGCTTCGGCACGGTGCTGGGCATGATGTTCGGCGGTCTCGTGTCGCTGCGGCCCGACCATGACGTCCTCATCGCCCAAGTGGAAACCGAGACGCACGCCGGCCATTGGGCCGTGGTGGTGCACCCGCTGAACCACGAACAGGAAATGCGCGCGCGGGAAGCGATTGCGCATTCCCACGGCAAACTGGTGCATACCTTCTGAAGCAGCGTGGCCCGTCCGCTCAGGCGATGAATGCGGCAATCTGCCGCATTCCACGTAGCCGTAAAACCGCTGCGATAACGGTTTCCTATCTGCCTGATTTCAAATAGAATCTCGCCCCTCTCCGAGCCCGCCCGGTGGAGCGCCGTCGAAAGCGCCCCAAGCGGGCTCGGTTTTTTCCGCCTTGCCATACCCCGCACGCACGGGGATGGCCATTGCCCAAAAGGAGTTTCGATGCGTCACTACGAGATCGTCTTCATCGTGCACCCGGATCAAAGCGAGCAAGTGCCCGCCATGATCGAGCGCTACAAAACCGTAATCGCCGCCAAGGGTGGTCACATTCATCGTCTGGAAGACTGGGGCCGCCTGCAACTGGCCTACACCATCCAGAAAATGCACAAAGCCCATTACATTCTGATGAACATCGAGATCGACCAGGAAACCCTGGACGAGCTGGAGCACGGTTTCCGCTTCAACGATGCCATCCTGCGCCACCTGACGCTGGTACGTGACGAAGCCGTCACCACCCCGTCGCCGCAGATGAAGGGCGAAAAAGCGCGCAACCTGCTGGTCCCGCAGCCCAACGAACCCGCCGCGGAAACCGCTGCGGCCGCGGCCTGAACCAGTTCGAACTCGTCGGTAGTCTGATGGCGACATCAGGCCCGCGCACTACCCCGGCTGGCATGCCTGTTTTGCGGTTCCAGGTGAAACACACCTCGGTGCAGCAGGAAGCGGACAGAACCCGGCCGGTAGAGGTTGAAGCAGATCTGGTGGCTTACGGCAAAGTGGCTGAGGGACTGGCGAAAACCAAACCCGGCGACCGACTCAAGCTCACCGGCTTCATCGACCGCAAAGGCGTGCGCAATCCGCAACTCGAACTGCATGTGACCGGTTTTGAGTACATGTGAATTTGGATTACTGGCTCCGGCTTAATTTAAACCCCGCCGGAACCGACTCGATCAAGGAGTAATGAAATGGCGTTCATCAAACGCAAGCCCCGCCCCAAGAACCCCAACGGTGCAGCCCTGTTCCGCCGCCGCAAGTTCTGCCGCTTCACTGCCGAGAAGGTCAAGGAAGTGGACTACAAGGACGTCGACGTGCTGAAGGACTTCGTCAACGAACTGGGCAAGATCATCCCCGCCCGCATTACCGGCACCAAAGCCAAGTATCAGCGTCAGTTGTCGGTCGCCATCGAACGCGCCCGCTTCCTGGCCCTGCTGCCGTACACCGACCAACACAACATCTGATCAGGAGCACGACATGGAAATCATCCTGATGGATAAAGTGGCCAACCTGGGCAATCTGGGCGATGTGGTCAACGTCAAGCACGGTTACGCGCGCAACTACCTGATTCCTCAGGGCATGGCCAAGCGCGCCACCAAAATCAACGTTGCCGCGTTCGAAGAGCGCAAGGCCGAACTGGAAAAGCAAGCCGCTGAAAAGCTGGCCGCCGCCCAGGCCCGTGCCGACAAGCTCTCCGGCATCAGCGTCAAGGTCAGCCAGAAAGCCGGCGTCGATGGCCGCCTGTTCGGTTCCATCACCAACGTCGACATCGCCGCCGCGCTGACCGCGCAAGGCTTCGAAGTCGCCAAGGCGGAAGTGCGCATGCCGGACGGTCCGTTCAAGACCGTCGGCGAGTACAGCGTCACCCTGTCGCTGCACACCGACGTCACCACCGACGTCAACGTGGTTGTGGTGGGCGAGCAGTAATCCCGCTTACCCCCGTTGCAAAAGATAAAGGCCGCTTGTGCGGCCTTTATCTTTTCAGCACAGCGAATCGAGCTTTCACTTGCTGAAATGAACCGGGAAACCTTTTCGCGTCACCCACCTGGTGAGTAGCGACACCACTTGTAGGAGCGCCTTCCAAGGCGCGATTGTTCCGGACTTCGCGCCT
>JASJPG010000030.1:0-80570 GCA_031426815.1 Hydrogenophilaceae bacterium | reverse complement strand
GCAGCGTGATGACCAAGCTGATCCCGAAGAACACCACCATCCCGACCCGCGCCAATCAGGTGTTCTCGACCGCCGACGACAACCAGACCGCGGTCACCATCCACGTGCTGCAGGGCGAGCGCGAAATCGCTTCCGGCAACAAGAGCCTGGGCCAGTTCAACCTGACCGACATCCCGCCGGCGCAGCGCGGCATGCCGCAGATCGAAGTCACCTTCGACATCGACGCCAACGGCATCCTGCACGTTTCCGCCAAAGACAAGGGCACCGGCAAGGAAGCCAAGATCACGATCAAGGCCAACTCCGGCCTGAGCGAGGCGGAAATCCAGAAAATGGTGCAGGACGCCGAAGCCAACGCCGCCGAAGACCACAAGGCATTCGAACTGGCCACCGCGCGCAACCAGGCCGACAGCATGGTGCACTCGGTGAAGAAGGCGCTGAAAGACTTCGGCGACAAGGTCGGCGCCGACGAAAAGGCCAAGATCGAAGCCGCCATCACCGAAACCGAAGCGGCGATCAAGGCGGGCGACAAGGCCGAGATCGAAGCCAAGACGCAAGCCCTGGCCGAAGCCAGCCACAAACTGTCCGAGCAGATGTATGCCAAGGATCAGGCAGCGGGCGGTGGCGAACCTGGTCCTGATGCCGGCGCCGGCAAGAAGGACGACGACGTGGTCGATGCCGAGTTCGAGGAAGTGAAAGACAAGTAAGCTCCAGCGGACGCGAGCGCTTATCGCGTCGCTCAAACTGGCCGGGTTCAAGGGGTCTTCCCTTCAACTCGGCCTTTCAGTTTCGACATTACGGAATCAGGCATGTCAAAAAGAGACTATTACGAAGTCCTTGGGGTCGCAAAAACCGCCTCCGACGAAGAAATCAAGAAGGCATTCAAGAAACTGGCCATGAAGCATCACCCTGACCGCAATCAGGGCGAAAAGGCTTCGGAAGAGAAGTTCAAGGAAGCGAAAGAGGCTTACGAAATTCTTTCCGATGGCAACAAACGCGCGGCCTACGACCAATACGGCCATGCCGGCGTCGATGCGTCGATGGGCGGTGGCGCAGGCGGCTCCGGCAATTTCCGCGATTTCGCCGATGCGTTTTCCGACATTTTCGGCGACGTCTTCGGCGGCGCCCGCGGCGGCCGTTCTCACGTCTATCGCGGCGCCGATCTGCGCTACAACTTGGAAATCTCGCTGGAAGAAGCCGCGCGCGGCACCGAGACCAAGATACGCGTTCCGGTTCTCGCCGAATGCGAACATTGCCACGGCACCGGCGCCAAGCCTGGCACCGAGCCGACCACCTGTCCGACTTGCGGCGGCCACGGCCAGGTCCGCATGCAGCAGGGTTTTTTCTCGGTACAACAGGCGTGTCCGCGTTGCCACGGCAGCGGCAAGGTGATTGCCGACCCGTGTTCGCATTGCCACGGCGAAGGCCGCATCAAGAAACACAAGACCTTATCGGTGCGCATCCCGTCCGGCGTCGACGAAGGCGACCGCATCCGCCTGTCAGGCGAGGGCGAAGCCGGCATCAACGGTGGCCCGCCGGGCGATCTGTATGTGCAGATTCATCTGAAATCGCATCAGGTATTCCAGCGCGACCACGACGATCTGCATTGCGAAATGCCGATTTCCTTCGCCACCGCAGCACTCGGCGGCGAGATTGAGATTCCGACGCTGGAAGGCCACGCCAGCATCAAGATTCCGTCTGAAACCCAATCCGGCAAGGTGTTCCGTCTGCGCGGCAAGGGCATCAAGGGCGTGCGCAGCCAGCATCCGGGCGACCTGATGGCGCATGTCGTGGTGGAAACGCCGGTCAACCTGACCGACCGCCAAAGAGAATTGCTGCGCGAATTCGATACCTGTTGCAGCGGCCACGACGGCAAACACAACCCGCGCGCGAAGGGCTTCATGGACAAGGTGAAAGCGTTCTTCGCGCAGTAGGTCGAAACGACTGGATCAGCTGGCGGCGGGCCGGTGTCGTAGGAGCGCCTTCCAAGGCGCGAAGTCTGGAACAATCGCGCCTTGGAAGGCGCTCCTACGAGTGGTGTCGGAAGGTGAATCGGCGTTACCCGCGCGCCGACTGATTCATCCGCATCAAACGCTGCGCCAGCGAGCCGATGATGCGGCGTGACAGCGGCGCCGAATAGCGCATCAATTCTTCCAGCATGGCGGGCGGCAACACCAGTGCGGTGACTTCGGTTTCCGCACGCACGCTGGCGGTGCGCGGTTCGTTCAGCAGGTAGGCCATTTCGCCGAGCAGGCTGCCTTCCCCCAGTTCCATCAAGCGCTTTTCACCTTCGGCGAATTGCTTGAACACCGCCGCCTTGCCGGCGTAGAGGAAGAACGCTTCGCGCGAGTTGTCGCCTTCCTGGATCAGCGTTTCGCCAACCGCGAAATGCCGGCCGTATTTCGCCAATAGTCGGTTGGAACGGGCGAAGACGATGGATTCCAGGCGATTGGCACCTTCGCCGGCGCTGCCCAGGAACAGCTTTTCCAGTGCGGCGACGTCGACCTTGGTCAGCGCGTAGAGAAACTGCGCCCAGAAATAGAAGGCCAGGCAGGCGAAATAGGCACCGATCAGAATGAACACGACGCCGCCCAGGGCGCCATAGACCGCCTGATATTTCTCGACCTGGAAGAACACGCCGAAACCGTAAAACAAGGTCGCCAGCGTCAGCGTGGCCAAGGCACTGACCAACATGGTCGGGCGTGGCGGCGGCCGGTGCAGCGGCAGGCGGCGCAAGGCGGTATAGAACAGGCCCCACACCACCAACAGCGCGAACAGGAGGTTGAGTCCTTTCAGAAATACGCTACGCGCCGCGCCGAGCAATTCGATGTTGGCAAGGAAGGTCAGGCTGGCCTGCGCGATCACCGCCACCGCCACCAGACCGAACACCACCGGAATGATCACCAGCGGCAACACCCAGTTGAGTACGAAAGGGCGTTTCGATTCGTCCGGAAAGATCACCCGGAAAGCGCTCTGCACCGCATTGACCAGACCGCGCGACGACAGCACCAGCGTCAACAGGCCGACGCCGCCGGCCGCCACCTGGGCTTTCTGCGGAATCACGCCCAACGCCGAGAGTTGATCGAGGCTGAATTGCTGATACAAAGCCGCCAACAGGAACACCGCCGGCGTCGAGGTTTCGGCCAGCACGGCCAGATACTGGGCCGCATAGGTCAGCAGCAACACCAGCGGCGCGGCGGAGAGTAGGAAATAGAAGGCGGTGGCGGCGGCGTGGTTCTGCAACTCGTTTTTGACGAACAGCCGCCAGGCGGTCAATGTGGCTTGCAAGACCCGATCGAGGCCGTTGCGCTGGGTCTCGCCAAGTCTGGCGAGACCCCGGTTAAGCAGGACAAGCGGCTCGAATCTGGATGTCATGGCAGGGCGCGCAGTCTGATCAGCGCCGCATCGTAATCGAATGTCTCGATTTCGCGGGCCAGATCGTCGAAACCTTCGCCCAATGCGGCACACAACAGCGGCTTGGCTGCGCGCAGCAAGTGATTGGCGCGGGCGTCGGAATCGGCCAGCAAGTCGATCAACTCCGCGACGGCGTCGCGCACCCGTTGCGGATCTGGCGTTGCGAGGACGGCGACGGGGCGGTTCGGGTCGGGCAGATTTCGAATCGCACTCAGCAGAGGCGCATGTTCCCGATCGAGCTGTTCGATCAGCACGGCGATCCGTTCGAGCGGTTGCTCTTCGCGTAATGCCGCTTCCAGACTCGCCGCCAGTTCTCGGATGCGCACTATGCCCAAGGTTGCGGCGACGCCCTTGAGACCGTGCGCGATGCCGCGCGCGCCGGAGTAATCGGCCTGCTCGATCGACGCGACGATGCGGTCGGTGTCTTGCGCATGCAAGAGCGCGTATTGCCGCAGCAGCAGCACATATTTGTCAATGCGGCCGTGCAGATTGGATAGACACAGCGTCATCTCCAGTCCGGCTATCGCCTCCAGCGGCTGGCGCAGGTCGACCGCCAAAGTCGGCTGGCTGGAGACCGCCGGCGAGGCGGATTGGTCCGCCCGCGCGGCGGATTGGCCCGCGGGGAGCCATTTGAGCAGGGTTTCGAACAGCACTTCCGTATCCACCGGCTTCGCGACGAAATCGTTCATCCCCGCCGCGATGCACGCCCTGCGGTCCTCTTCGAAGGCATTGGCGGTCATCGCCAGGATCGGAATCGAGGCGCGGCCGGGCAGGGCGCGGATTGCCCGCGTCGCTTCCAGGCCATTCATGCGCGGCATTTGCACATCCATCAGGATCAGGTCGTAGGCATAGTCGCGCACCTTGTCCAACGTTTCCTGCCCATCCGTTGCGGTATCGACCGCGAGGCCGAGACCGTGCAGCAGTTCCAGCGCGACTTCCCGATTGATCAGGTTGTCTTCCGCCAACAACAGGCGGGCGCCGGCATGGCTGCGGCGCAATTCGCTCTCCGCATCGACCGGTCGCTGCCTGGGGTGGCTGGGCATGATGCCGCGGCCGAGCCGGGCAGTAAACCAGAAGGTGCTGCCCTGGCCGGCGGTGCTTTCCACACCGACTTCACCGCCCATCAGACTCGCCAGTCGCTGGTTGATCACCAGGCCGAGGCCGGTGCCACCGTACTTGCGCGTGGTGGACGGGTCGGCCTGCTCGAAGGGGCGGAACAGACCGGCCTGATTCTCCGGCGAGATGCCGATACCGCTGTCCTGCACCTCGAAGCGGATCAGCAGGCTGTCGCCGAGTTCTTCCAGCAAACGGGCGCGCAAGGCAATGCTTCCCCGCGCGGTGAACTTGACGGCGTTGCTGGCGTAGTTGAGCAAGGCCTGGCTCAACCGGGTCGGGTCGCCGCGCAACCAGGCCGGCGTCGCGCCGGTATCGATTTCGACTTGCAGCCCTTTCGCGCGGGTCTGTTCGGCGATCATCGAACCGACGTGATCCAGCACGGCGGCGAGCGCGAAATCGGTTTGTTCCAGGATCAGGCGTTCGGCTTCGATCTTGGACAGGTCGAGGATGTCGTTGATGATGGCCAGCAGATGGCGCGCCGCGTTGTCGATCTTGTCGAGCCGTTCGGCCTGGGCCGAGGTGACGCCGTCGCGCTGCAGCAGATGCGTGAGTCCGACGATGGCATTCATCGGCGTGCGGATTTCGTGGCTCATGTTGGCCAGGAAAATGCTCTTGGCCTGGTTGGCGGATTCGGCCGTTTGCTTGGCGGCAGCAAGTTGGACGGTGCGTTCGGCGACCAGTTCTTCGAGATGGTGGCGATGCGCATCCAGTTCGGCGCCGAGACGTTTCTTCTCGCTGATGTCTTCCTTCACCGCGACATAGTGGCTGATGCGTCCATCCGGCTGGCGCAGCGGCGTGATGATGGCGAATTCGACGAACTCGCTGCCGTTGCGGCGCCGGTTGATGAATTCGCCTTTCCAGGGGCGGCCCTGGCGCATCGCTTGCCAAAGGTCATCGAAGGTGGCGCGCGGCGTCTTGCCGGAGTTCAAAAAGCGTGGATTGTGGCCTATCGCCTCGGCGCGGCTGAACCCGGTGGCATGCAGGAAAGCCTCATTGACATACTCGATTTCCGCCGCGAGGTTGGTGATGACCACACTCTCCGGGCTTTGCTCGATAGCCAGGGAGAGTTTGCGCAGTTGTTCCTCGGCGGCCCTGCGCTCGGTGATGTTGTGCGAGATGCCGAACAAGCCGATGACACGGCCCTGCTCGTCGTGCAGCGGCCCTTTGGTAGCGAGATAAACCATTTCGCCCACGGCGGTACTGAGGTCTTCCTGATACGTGCAGTTCTGGTTTTTCGACATCACTTCCCGGTCGTGGGCCATGATCTGCGCCGCTTGTTCGGGCGGGAACAGGCTGGTGTCGTCCCGCCCGAGCACCTGTTCCATCGTCTTGCCGGTCACGCGGCAAGCCTCGCGATTGAACAGCAGGTATTGGCCCTGCGCATCCTTGGCAAAAATGGCGTCGTTGGAACTATCTGCAATGGCGGCAAGCAGACGCAGCGCGCGTAGCCGCTCGGCCTGGGCAAGATGCGCAGTGCGGGCGGCGGCGAGTTGCTGTTGTTGGCGCCACAGATAGAGTCCGGCGGTTGCCATGAACAACGTCAGCAGTCCGGCGAGGCCGATCCAGACGGCGTTGTCGATAGCCCCGCTATGGATTTCGGCAACATCGACCTTGGCGATCAGCAGCCAGTCGGTATCGGGCACCCTGCGCGCCACCCCGATCACCGGCTTGCCGAGGAAATTGACGCCGTCGATGCGTTCGCCGAGTTTGGCCGCGCCACTCAATGCCTGCGTGGCCAGCATGCTTGGGTCGGCACTCAGAAAGCGCTGCTCCATCGCTTTGGTCGAGGGGTGGTGCAACTTGTTGAGATGGACGACAAAGCCGCCGTCGCGCCGGAACAAAACGGCTTCTCCGGTTTCGCTGGGTACCGGCCAGGTCTTCAGCGTCGATGGCAAGTAATCGGCCGGATCGTTATGCAGCACGATAATCGGCCCCGCGCGGCCGGATGTTGCGGGAAAGCGCACCACGAAATCCAGATGAATCCGGTCGGCGCTATCGCGATACGGCCCGATGCGGCTGACCGGCGCGCCAGGCGCCGTCGCCAGTACTTTGGCCAGCACCTTGGCATCCAGGCTGGCGGTCTGGCCTTGGCTGTTCCACAGGCGTTTTCCGTTTTCGTCGAGCAGATTGATGCCTTCCTGGACATTTTGTTTGCTGTAGTCGGCCAAGCGTTGCAGCAGGCGGTCGCGGCTGGGCAGGTCGCCCAGGTCTTGCCAACGGCGGTAGGCCTCGGCCAGAAAATGGCTGCTCTGGAGCAGGTATGCATCGCTTTGCCGCTCCTGCAGCCAATCGGCGATCTGGCGCGCCTTCAGGTCGGAGATCGCCTGCAAGCGCGCCACTTCGCTGTTTTCCTGGTCGCGCAGGGTCAGGCCGATGCTGCCGGCGGTCAGCGCCAGTATCACCAGGCTGAGAACGGCGAAGGGGGCAAGCAGCGAACTCTGGCGGAGCTGGCTCGTTTCCAGATCGGACCCGGAATGCTCTTCGGGCGCTTCGGTCGATTCGGCCGGGCCCGGCAGCCGATGCAACAGCGCGTAAAGCAGCAGGGAGGTGACGATGACGAACAGCCAGCCCTTGACGGTGTTGAGCAACGTCACCTGGGCGGATCCGTCCAGCAGCCATTCCAACGCCTTGTCGGAGAGCAATATCCACATGCCGGCGAATGCCGCGTAAGTCAGCACGATGCCGAGGATGCCGGCGTGGTGGGGGGCGCGGGTTGGCATGGGGTGCTGGACGGTCAATCCATATGTCGGCGTGCGATCGCCTTGAATTCATCGAAACCGGCGAGGAAAGCGTCGACGATATCCGGGTCGAAGTGATGGCCACGCCCTTCGACGATGATTTCGCGCGCGGCCGATAGCGAAAGGGGGGCTTTGTAGACGCGTTTGGAAATCAGGGCATCGAACACATCGGCCAGCGCCATCAGCCGGGCGGAGAGTGGAATGGCTTCGCCGGCAAGTTTGTCCGGATAGCCGCTGCCATCCCATTTTTCATGGTGCCAGCGCGCAATTTCCTTGGCCAGGGTGAGAAATTCCACCGGCTGCACGGCATCGCGCTCGGCCAGATCGATCGCCTCGCTACCCAATACGGTGTGGGTTTGCATGATTTGCCATTCCGGCCGCGTCAGCGGGCCGGGTTTTTGCAGAATTGCATCGGGAATGCCGACTTTGCCGATGTCGTGCAACGGCGCCGAGCGGACCAGCAGCTCGATGTAGCGGTCGTTCAGCGTGGCGGCAAAGCGCGGCTGGCGTTGCAGCAGAATGGCGAGCTGCTGCACATACTGTTGGGTGCGCCGGATATGGTTGCCGGTCTCCGGATCGCGCGTTTCGGCCAGATGCGCCAGCGCACAAATGCCGACGGTCTGGATCACCTCGTTCTCCGCCATGCGGCGTGCCACTTCGGCTTCCAGCAAGGTGTTGTGGTTGCGCAGGATGTCGTGTGCTGCCTTCAGTTCCAGCTGGATCTGAATGCGCGCCAGCAGGATGGACGGCACGATGGGTTTGGTGATGTAGTCGACGGCGCCGAGATTGAGCCCATGTATTTCCGCCGCGGTGCTGTTCATCGCAGTGACGAAAATGACCGGGATGTCGCGCGTGCGCGGCGTGGCGCGCAGACGGGAAAACACTTCGTAGCCATCCATGCCGGGCATCATGACATCGAGCATGATCAGATCCGGTTGCGGTTCGCCGCCCGCCAGTTGCAAGGCTTTTTCGCCCGACACGGACACCCGCACCCGGTACAGCGGCTGCAACAACTCGCTCAGCACGGCCAGGTTTTCAGGGGCATCGTCGACGACCAGAATCGTTGCCAAGGGGGGGTCCGACAATGCAGTCTCAACGCTTGAAATCAATGGGATCGGCCTTGTTGCAAATCTTTTTTCTTATCGGCGCAGGGCTCGAAAAGTTGAGCGGCACACCGACATCGGCGAAGTGCTTGAATCCGGCGCCTCTTTCGGTCGGCTAGAATTCCGACCTTTCCGAAAACTGGAAGTTGCACATGTCCCTGATCCGCCCATTTCCCGCTTTGCGTCCCGCACCCGGCCGCGCTCCGGAAGTCATCGCACCGCCCTACGACGTGCTCAATACCGCCGAAGCGCGCGTGTTGGCGGAAGGGCGGCCGTGGAGTTTTCTGCATATTTCCAAGCCGGAAATCGACCTGCCGCCGGACACCGATCCGTATGCGCCCGAGGTCTATGCGAAAGCGGCGGAAAACCTGCAGAAGATGATCGCCGCCAGCGTGCTTCGGCAGGACGAACAGGCGTGTTATTACGCCTATCGCCTGATCATGGGCGAGCATGTCCAAGTCGGCCTGGTTGCCGCCGCCAGCGTCGCCGACTACGACACCAATCGCATTCGCAAACACGAATTCACCCGCCCCGACAAGGAAGACGACCGTGTGCGCCAGATCGAGGCGCTGAACGCCCAGACCGGGCCGGTCTTGCTGGCTTATCCGCATCAAGCTGAAGTCGATGCCATCCTCGCCGTGGCCACCCAGGCGACGCCGGATGCCGACGGCGTGGCCGAATCGGGCGTGCGCCACACGCTGTGGGCGATCCGCGATGCCGCCACGCTGGCGCGCCTGACCGACCTGTTCGACGCGATGCCGGCCTTGTACATCGCCGACGGCCATCATCGTTCCGCCTCCGCCAGCCGCATCTGCGCCGCGCGCCGCGCCGCCAACCTGAACCACAGCGGCGACGAGGCCTACAACTATTTCCTGTCGGTGATCTTCCCGCATCACCAGATGCGTATCCTCGATTACAACCGCGTCATCAAGGATCTGAACGGCCTGTCCGAGCCCGAATTCATGGCGCGGGTCGCGGAAAGTTTCATGATCGAAATGGCCGCCGGCGCCGTCAAACCGGCGCATCCGGGCGAATTCGGGCTGTACCTGAACGGCCGCTGGAACAAGCTGACCATCCGCCCCGACCTGATTCCGCACGACCCGGTCGGTCGCCTCGATGTCAGCCTGTTGCAGAACAACCTGATCGCGCCGATTCTCGGCATCGACGACCCGCGCCGCGACAAGCGCATCGACTTCGTCGGCGGTATCCGCGGCTTGAGCGAACTGGAAAAGCGGGTCGATTCCGGCGAAATGGCGCTGGCGCTGGCGCTGCATGCGACCGGCATGGAAGACCTGATGGCCGTCGCCGACGCCAACGAAGTCATGCCGCCGAAATCGACCTGGTTCGAGCCCAAGCTGGCCGACGGCCTGGCGTCGCACTGTTTGTAAATTGGGGCCGCGGCGTAGGTGCAAATAAATTCGCACCTACGCACAACCAGCGCGCGTTACAAGGTAGGCGAAGCGGCTAACCTTCCATGCTGGTCGGTGCGCCGACCCGCTGCCAGGCCAAAGGTCCGATCACAACCTGCTGCGTCGATGCTTGCGGCGTACTCGTTCCCGCTTGCGCCGCGCTGCCGAGGCCGAGACTGGCCAGCAAGGCCAAACCTGCGATGGCGTATTTGAGGTGGGTTTTCATCTGATTCCCCCTCAGTTCAGCGTGTTGGAGGCGGGGTTGGCGACACGCAACGCCTCGTAGGCATCGTCGCTCTGTATCTTCCGGCGCACCGCGTTGTCGCCCAGCAACTGGTTCAACTCGCCGAGCAGATCGTATTGCGTCGCTGGCGGCAGCGGCGTGCGGCAAGCCACTTCCAGCGCGTTCCATTTGTAGGCGGCCTGGCCGTCGCGCTGATACAGGCGTTCGCACGCGGCGAGCAGATGGCGGCCTTTGTCCTGACGCTCCAGACCGGCGGGCTGCGTCAGCAAATCCTCGAACTGGCTGCCGAGGATTTCGTTTTCGATGGCGGCCGAGAGGGGATTGCGCCCCTGTCCCAATGCATGCAACGCGGCGTTCTGATAGTCGCGTGCCTTGTTCGAAGTCGGGTCGGCGATGCTGTGCGCCAGACCGGCCCAATGCAGCAGACGCGGGCGTTCCGCGTCCTGTTCCGGCATGCAGGCGATCAGATATTCGGCCAGGCCCTGCGCGCTGCTGTCCTTGTTCGCGGTGAGCAGGTCGTACAACGCGCGCAGGAAAGGCGGGCAGGGTTCCAGCAGGGTGACGTGCGATTTGATCCACAACTCGCGATCGATATCGCGCAAACGATCCTGGTTGTGCGGCGCGATGCTCTTGCGGCTTTGCGGGTTTTCCCAGTTCTGTACCGTGGTGACGGAGACATTCGCCAGCACCGCCAGCGCTTCCTGCGACAGGCTGTAGCGCCGCCGCAACGTGCCGACCCAATCGGCTTCGAATTCGCGCTGGCTGCTGTAGCGGCGCAGCGGGCTGAGCTGGCGACCGTGGGTATTCCATTGTTCTTGTAGAAACGGCATGGCGTGTCCTCCGTGGCGAGTGTGAGTTCAGGATAGTGTGCCAAAGCGCTGCGCGACACCAACCCGGTTGGCCCAACCCGGTCGGCCCGCTCGGTTGCGACCCGGTTGCTAACGCCGCAGCCGTTCCGTCTCTAGCCTGCACATCATCCGGCGTGTGCCGGTAAATGAAGATGGAGGCAGATCATGTACTCGGAACAACTCGCAGTACTTTTGTTTATCGCGGCCACCCAGCTTGCCGGCCAGGGTGTCGTATCGCAACCGACGGCGCAGGTGCCGCGCGGCGGCATAGAACGGGTCGGATTGCAGATGAAGGCCAATCCGCGCCTGAGCAACGCCAGCTTGCAGCGCAGCAAGATCAAACGTGAGCGGGAAGCGCTGCTGCTGGCTGAATTCCGCTGAGCAAGCGGTGGGTAGGAACGCCTTCCAAGGCGCGATGCTTTGCCGCGGAGCAATCGCGCCTTGGAAGGCGCTCCTACGAGAGACCGAAGCCGCCGCCGCCCGGCGTTTCCAGCACGAAGACATCGCCGCTTTCGAGCCTGAATTCGGCGATGCCGGGCAGCGTTTCGATCCGGCCGTCGGCGCGTTCGATCCATTGCCGCCCAGTCTGGCCGGCCTCGCCGCCAGCCAGGCCGAACGGCGCGACGACACGCCGCAGCGCCAGCAGATTGGCCTGCATCGGGGCGAGGAAGCGCATCCGCCGCTCGACGCCATCGCCGCCGCAAAACTGTCCCTTGCCGCCGGAGCCGCGTCGGATGCCGAAGCGTTCCACGCGCACCGGGAAGTTGAGTTCCAGCACTTCCGGGTCGGTCAGGCGCGAGTTGGTCATGTGGCTGTGCACCGCGCTGGCGCCGGCAAAGCCCGGGCCGGCGCCGGCGCCGCCGCAGACCGTCTCGTAATATTGATAGCGGCCGTCGCCGAAGCTGAAGTTGTTCATGCTGCCCTGGCTGGCGGCCAGCACGCCGAGCGCGCCATAGAGCGCATCGACGATGTTCTGCGAGGTTTCCACATTGCCGGCGACGACGGCGGCCGGGTAAGCCGGGTTGAGCAGCGAAGCGGCCGGCAGCACGACGTCAAGCGGCCGCATCACGCCGGCATTGAGCGGAATGTCCGCATCGATCAGCGTGCGGAACACGTATAGCACGGCTGAATGCACGATGCTGGCCGGCGCGTTCAGGTTGCCCGGCTGTTGCGGGCTGCTGCCGCTGAAATCGATGCGGGCGCGCTGCGCCTCGATTTCGATGCGTAGCGCGATGTGGCTACCCTCGTCCAGCGGCAGGTCGAATGTGCCGCCGGACAACTTGGTCAGCAGGCGTTTCACGGCGGCCTCGGCGTTGTCCTGCACAAAGCCCATGTAGGCCAGCACAGACTCGGCGCCGACTTCCGCTTCGAGCCGGCGCAACTGGCGTTCGCCCAGCGCATTGGCGGCAACCTGGGCGGCGAGATCGGCCAGATTCTGTTCCGGGTTGCGGGCGCCGCTTGGCTCACTCTCCCCGCCGGGGAGAGGGGAACGCGCGAGCCAGTGCCGTACAGCGGTTTCCAGCAGCCGCCCGTCTCGCACGATCAGCAAGCCATCCGAACGGCAGCCTTCCTCATCGATATGGTGGCTGTGGGCCGGCATCGAGCCGGGGCTGATGCCGCCGACATCGGCGTGATGCGCGCGGCTGGCGGTGAAATAGCGCAGCGTGCGGCCGTCGTCGGCGAAGATCGGCGACACCACGGTGATATCGGGCAGATGCGTGCCGCCGGCGTAGGGCGAGTTGATCAGCCAAGCGTCGCCGGGGCGCAGTTGTGAGCCGAACGCAGTCTGGATGGCGCGCACCGAATCGCCCATGCTGCCCAGATGCACCGGGATATGCGGCGCATTGGCGATCAGATTGCCAGCGGCGTCGAACAGTGCGCAGGAAAAATCCAGGCGCTCACGGATGTTGACCGAGCGGGCGCTGTTCTGCAGGGCGCGGCCCATGTCCTCGGCGATGCTCATGAAGCGGCGGTTGAACAGCGTCAGCCAGGTCGGGTCCGGCCGGGTTGGATCGGGGCGGCGCGCGGCGCTCGCCTCGGCATTCAGCAGCAGATCGCCGCGCGCGGTCAGCGTCACCCGCCAGCCGGGTTCAAGCACCAGCGTCGAGCCGGCTTCGACCACCAGCGCCGGGCCGGGCACGGTTTGAGCGACAGCAAGTTGTTCGCGCCGAAACAGCGGCACATCGCGCCAGCCGCCAGCGAAATACACCGGACGTCGCGCAATCGGCGCGGCGGGCGCGGTGGGCAGATCGAGCAGGCTTTCCGGCAAGCCTCCACCGCTGACGCGTTCGCTTTCCAGCGCGACGCAGATCAATTCGCGCGCCGGATCGGCGAAACCGAAACGGGCGCGGTGTTCGCGGTGGAAAGCGGCCGTCATCTCGGCCAGGTCACCCAATTCGATGGACAACACCGTGTCGGCGCCGGCATAGCGCAGCAGGGCACGGTGGATTTCGCCAGCGGGGTTTTCCCCACGCACCCCATCGGCAAGCGGCTGTTCCACCGCCACCTGACGCACTTCGCGCCGTTCCGCCAAACCGATGCCGTAGGCCGACAGCACGGCCGCGAACGGCGAAATCAGCACTTGCCGGATGCCCAGACGGTCGGCGACGGCGCAGGCATGCTGGCCGCCGGCGCCGCCGAAACTGACCAACGTGAAATCGACCGGATTGACGCCGCGCGCCAGCGTGATATGGCGGATCGCGTCGGCCATGTGCTCGACGGCAATGTCGAGATAGCCGGCAGCGAGTTGTTCCGGGCTATAGGCCAGATGCAGCGCGGCGTTCAGTGTTGCGGTCTGCGCTGCGAAGGCGGTGCGCACGCTGGCGGTGTCGAGCGTTTGATCCGCCTGTGGGCCGAACATGGCAGGGAAGAAATCGGCCTGCAGGCGACCCAGCAGCAGGTTGGCATCGGTCACCGTGAGCGGACCGCCGCGCCGGTAGCAGACCGGGCCGGGCAGGCTGCCGGCGGATTCCGGGCCGGCCAGCAGGCGTTCGCCGTCGAAACGCAGGATCGAGCCGCCGCCGGCCGCGACGGTGTGCACGCCGAGCATCGGCACGCGGATGCGGTGGCCGCAGCCTTTGCCACCCACGCGCGTATCCAGGCTGCGCTCGAATTCGCCGGCGAACAGCGAGACGTCGGTCGAGGTGCCGCCCATGTCGAAACCGATCAGCCGGTCGAAACCGGCGGCCTGGCCGACCTTGGCCATGCCGATCAAGCCGCCGGCCGGGCCGGACAGCACGCTGTCCTTACCCTGGAAATGCGCGGCATCGGCCAGGCCGCCGTTCGATTGCATGAATTCCAGGCGCGCATCGGCGGGCAGGGCGGCCGCGACCTGCTCGGCATAGCGCCGCACCGGCGGCGACAGGGCGGCGTCGAGCACGGCGGTTTCGGCGCGCGGCACGAATTTGATCAACGGGCTGGCCTGATGCGACAGGCTGATCTGGCCGAAGCCGGCGGCGCGCGCCAGTTCGCCGGCGCGCAGTTCGTGCGCGGGATTCTTCCAACTGTGCAGAAAGGCGATGGCGCAGGCGCCGAAGCCGTCGGCGCGGGCTGCCGCCAGCACCTGCGCCAGGGCGCGTTCGTCGAGCGGGCGCAACACCGCGCCGTCGACTGCGATGCGCTCCTGCGCTTCGAGCACGCGAGCATGCAACGGCGCGGGCTTGCGGATGTCGAGCGCGAAGATGTCCGGCCGCGCCTGGTCGCCGATTTCCAGCGCATCGGCGAAACCGGCCGTGGTGATCAGAAGGACGGGTTCGCCGGTGTGGGTGAGGAGGGCGTTGGTGCCGACCGTGGTGCCCATTTTCACGGCGGCGATCAGGCCCGCCGGAATGGCAGCGTCCGCGTCCAGGCCGAGCATGCTCGTGATGCCGGCAATGGCGGCGTCGCGGTAACGCTCCGGATCTTCGGACAGCAGTTTTTGCTGGAGCAGGCGGCCTTCAGGCGTGCGCGCGACGATATCCGTGAAGGTACCGCCACGGTCGATCCAGAATTGCCAGCTCACAGCCCGGATTCCAGCAGCAGCGTGCCTACCTCCTGGGCCAGCACCGGCAGGTCTTCCTCTTCGATCATCAGCCAGGTTTTCACCGGCACGCCGAAATGCTGCCATTCGCCGTCGTCCTGGTTGCGCGAATAGCGATTTTCCAGTTGACCGGCCAGATGCGCGATGGCAATCAGATTTTTCACCGCGGAATCGGGCGTGGACTGAAACACTTCCGGTTCGTGATGGTGGCGAATCGCGTCGCGCACGGCATCCGCCAGCAGCCAGTTGCGCGCCAGAATGGCGCCGACGATGGCGTGGTTCATGCCGTGCCGTTCGTCTTCCACCACCGTGAAACCGCGCGGATCCTGATTGGCCAGGCGCAGCGTGTCCTTGTAATCCTTGAAGCGTTTCATCAGCAGCGGGATGCCGGCGTCGCGAAACAGGCCGAACAGCAGGGCGCCGTCGCGGTCGTGGCCCAACTTGCCGGCCAGCCAGGCGCTGATCATGGCGGTGCGCGCCGATTGGTCCCAGAACCGCTCGATGCCCTGGGCGTTGAGCGAGGTGCGCAACGCCAGGCTGTTGACCAGCGTGGCCACCCGCGACAGCCCGAGCAGGTTGACCGCCTGGGCGACGGAATGGACCTTGCGCGGCAGGCCGAACAACGGCGAATTCACCGCCTTGAGCAGGGCCGCCGAGACGCCGACATCGCGCGAGATGATCTCGCCGATCAGGGCGAGGTCGGGTTCATCGCGCGATTTTTCGTCCATGACGGCCAGCACCACCGCGGGACGCGGCGGGATGCCGATCGATTCGACCAGTTTCTCGGCATCCTGGCGGGAGAGGGTGGCCACTTGGCGTCTCGCGGCGGGATCAGATGCCGCGCAGCAGTTCGTTGATGCCGACCTTGCTCAGGGTCTTGGCATCGACCTGCTTGACGATCACCGCGCAATACAGACTGTACTTGCCGTCGGCGGAGGGCAGGTTGCCGCTCACCACGACCGAGCCGGCGGGAATGCGGCCGTAGCTGATTTCGCCGGTTTCGCGGTTGTAGATGCGGGTCGACTGGCCGATGTAGACGCCCATCGAAATGACGCTGTTGTCTTCCACGACGACGCCTTCGACCACTTCGGAACGTGCGCCGATGAAGCAGTTGTCACCGATGATGGTGGGGCCGGCCTGCACCGGTTCCAGCACGCCGCCGATGCCGACGCCGCCGGACAGGTGCACGTTCTTGCCGATCTGCGCGCAGGAACCGACCGTGGCCCAGGTATCCACCATGGTGCCTTCGTCGACATAGGCGCCGATGTTGACGTAGGACGGCATCAGCACGACGTTCTTGGCGATATAGGAACCCTTGCGCGCGGCGGCCGGCGGCACGACGCGAAAACCACCTTCGCGGAAATCGCGGCTGTTGAAGTCGGCGAATTTGGACGGCACTTTGTCGTAATAGTTGGTGAAGCCGCCCTTGATGAAGGCGTTATCTTCCAGCCGGAACGACAGCAGCACGGCTTTCTTGATCCACTGGTGGGTGACCCAGTTCTGCCCTTCGGCACGCTCGGCGACGCGCAGTTCGCCGATGTCGAGCAGATCGATGACGGCCATCACCGCATCCTTGACCTTGGGTTCGACATTGCGCGGGGTGATGTCGGCGCGGCGTTCGAACGCTTCTTCGATGATTTGTTGCAGGTCATGCATGGCGGTTTTCCTTTTTGAAGTAATGAAATGACAAACGATTAATTGGATGCAGCTTTGACAAACTCGACGATCCGCCGTGCCGCTTCGACGCAGGCGTCCAGCCCGTCGACCAATGCGATGCGGATGAAACCTTGGCCGGGATTGATGCCCCTGGCCTCGCGCGCCAGGAACGAACCGGGCAGCACGGTGACGTGTTTTTCCCGATACAGCTCGCGGGCGAAGGCGGCATCGTCGCCGCTGGGAACCTTCGCCCACAGATAGAAAGCGGCGTCCGGCGCATCGAATTCGAGCACTTCGCGCAGCATCGGCATGACTGCGGCGAATTTTTCGCGATACATGCGGCGGTTTTCCCGGACGTGGCTTTCATCCTGCCAGGCGACGGCGGAAGCGGCCTGCACGGCCGGGTTCATGGCGCTGCCGTGGTAGGTGCGGTAGAGCAGGAACTGTTTGATTGCTTCGGCATCGCCGGCGACGAAACCGGAACGCAGGCCGGGCACGTTGGAGCGCTTCGACAGGCTGTTGAATACCACCAGCCGTTCCTGGCCACGCCCCAATTGCTGTGCTGCAGTCAGCGCGCCCAGCGGCGCCTGGCCTTCTTCGAAATAGATTTCGGAATAGCACTCGTCGGCGGCGATGACGAAACCATGCCGGTCGGCGAGTTCGAAAATTTCGCGCCAGGCGTCCAGGTCGAGCACCTTGCCGGTCGGATTGCCCGGCGAGCAGACATAGAACAATTGCACGGTTTCCCACAGGTCTTCCGGAATCGCAGCCAGATCCATGCGGTAACCCTGTTCCGGGAGCGTGTTCAGGAAGTAGGGCTTGGCACCGGCGAGCAGGGCGGCGCCTTCGTAAATCTGGTAGAACGGATTCGGCGACAGCACCCGTTTGATGTGCCGGCTCGGGTCGACGATGGCCTGGGCGAAGGAAAACAGTGCTTCGCGGCTGCCGTTCACCGGCAGAATCTGCGTCGCCGGATCGAGGTCGACGCCGTAACGCATCCGGCACCAGGCGGCGATGCTGGAGCGCAGCGCCTCCGAGCCTTGCGTGACCGGGTAGTTCGACAGGCCTTGCAGGTTATCGGTCAGTGCGTCCTTGATGAATTGCGGCGTTGCGTGTTTGGGCTCGCCGATGGAAAGATTGATGGCCGTGAGCGCCGGATTGGGCGCAACACCTGCGAAAAGATCGCGCAGTTTCTGAAAGGGGTAGGGTTGCAGCTGGTTGAGACGAGGATTCATTAAGAGCCCTTGGGCGTTGCCTGGACGTAAAGGCCTAGTCCGCATAGGCCTAGTCGTAAATGCCCGTGCATCCTGAAATTTTCGAGCCCGGAATTATATGCTTTCAACATCGTTACTGGCCCCGCTTAGCTTGATCCTGGCCGCCACTGTCTGGGGTCTGGTCTGGTATCCCTACCGTTTGCTGGAGGCGGCGGGACTGACCGGTAGTGTTGCATCGCTGCTGACCTATTTTGTTGCGTTGCCGGTGTTGTTCATTCTGGTTGCGCGCGTGCGCATCGCTGTGCCGGGCGAACGCGGTTTGCTGCTGGCGCTGGCGCTGGCTGCCGGCTGGACCAATCTGGCCTATGTGCTGGCCGTGATCCACGGCGAGGTGATGCGGGTGCTGTTGCTGTTCTACCTGGCGCCGTTGTGGACGGTCCCTTTCGCTCGCCTGATGCTGGGCGAGAAGGCCGGGCGGCCGGCCTATCTGGTGATTGCGCTATCGGTGGCGGGGGCTTACGTGATGTTGTCCGACGCCGGTGGCATGCCTTTGCCGACCAATCAGGCCGAGTGGCTGGCGCTGTCTGCCGGCGTCGGCTTTGCGTTGACCAATGTGCTGACGCGCAAGATCAGCTCGGCGCCGATTGCGGTTCGCTCGCTCTGGGTGTTTGCCGGCGTGGTGGCCTGGTCCATCCTGTACTCCGTTTACGAAGGCAGTTCTCCGCGCGTCGTATTGACTCTCGACCTGCTGGACTGGCTGATGGTCATAGGAATCGCGCTGGCGCTCTTGCTGGCGACCTTCACCGTGCAGTACGGCCTTGCCCACACGCCGGCCAACCGGGCCATCGTCATTCTGCTGAGCGAACTGGTCGTGGCGGCGCTGGCCAGTAGCTATCTGGCCAGCGAGGCGATGGATATGCACGAATGGATCGGCGGCGCGATGATCGTCGCGGCGACCTTGTTTTCCGGATATCTGGAACCCGAAACGGAGCAGAAAATTGCCTGAAATCGTCAACTTGCTGCACGCATCCCTGTTGGTGGCCGATCTGGCGCGGTCGCGCGCCTTCTATGAAGGCGTGCTCGGCCTGAAACCCTGTCCGACCCGGCCGGAAATGTCATTTGCCGGCATCTGGTACGACGTCGGCAGCGCGCAGATCCATCTGCTCTGTCTGCCGAATCCGGACTCGGTCAATGAACGCCCGGCGCATGGCGGACGCGATCGGCATACCGCGCTGGGCGTGCGCGACTGGGACGGCTTGCGCGCCGAACTGGATGCGGCGGGCTTGCCTTACACGCTCAGCCAATCCGGCCGCAATGCCTTGTTCGTGCGCGATCCGGATGGCAATGCGCTGGAATTGATGGCGCTGGAATAGCGATGCAGGTTGGGCACGCTGCCCAACCTGCAGGAATAACTCGCCGGCAAAATTACTTGCGCGCCTTCAGCGGCGTGACATTGAAACGGTAAGCGTCATGGCAGCCCGAGCAATAGGTCATGATTTCGGCCAGATTCTCGTGCGCTCTGCTCATGTCGCCTTTGCTCTCGGCCTCACGCGCCAGCGTCTGAAACGCCTCGTTCATGGCGATTGACAATTGCGTGAATTCTTCCGGCATGCGTTCTTTCAGGCTGGCGGGCATGCGATCCCGCAGCGCGCCCATCGGCCGCGCGGTAATGGCCAGGGCTTTCATATCCTGACGCGCCAATGCGTGGTTGATGTTGTGCATGCCGTGCAGGAATTCACGCATCTCGAACAGCACCTGATTTTTCTCGGCTTGCGTGACGTCGATGGTGATGCGTTTGTCGTTGTAGAGCGAAGACTGTGCAAGCGCAGCCGTAGATGCCAGAAGGAGTACCAGGGTGATCAATTTGCGTGACATGTGAAACTCCCGTGTAGATGTTGCATACGAAACATAGCTTGAACCAGTAAGGCTACTACTTACGACGTGCAGTGTGCATTCCGCGTACATGTCCGGCGCGAGCGAGAAAACGGGTGAGCTGGGTAATGTCCTTCACTTCCAACGTGAATTCCATGCGCGCGCTGTCATGCTGGGAAAGCGTGTTGACGCGGACGACGTTGATCTTTTCCTGCGCCAGGATTTCGCCGACATCCTTCAACAAGCCGGGCCGGTCCTGCGCGGTGAGTTCGATATCGACCGCGAACACCTGGCTGTCCTGTCCGCCCCAGCCGGCTTGCAACAGACGTGCCCGGCGTTCGGCGGGCAGATGCAGGATGACCGGACAATCGCTGCGGTGGATGGTGACGCCGTGGCCCTGCGTGGTGTAGCCGACGATGGCGTCGGGCGGCACCGGCTTGCAGCAGCCGGCCATTTGCGTGAGCAAACCGGGCTCGCCTTCGACCAGTACGCCGCCGGCATCGCTCTTGCGTTTCGAGGCGCTGACCAGCGGTTTTTCCGGCGCCGGCACGAATTCATCCTGCAAGGCGCGATCAAGCTGACCGGAGCCGACATCGCCACGGCCGAGCGCCGCGCAGAGTTCGTCCAGCGCGGGGAATTTCAGGCGCGCGGCGAGTTTGTCGAGGTTGACGTTGGTCAGGTTGAAGCGGTGCAGCTCGCGTTCCAGCAGTTCGCGGCCTTCCTGGACGTGGGTGTCGTGGTCCTGCTGTTTGAACCACTGGCGCACCTTGCTGCGCGCGCGATGCGTCTTGAGTACGCCCAGATGCGGATTCAGCCAGTCGCGGCTGGGACCGCCCTGCTTGACGGTGAGGATTTCGACGCGCTGGCCGGTGGCCAGCTGGCGGTCGAGCGGCACCAGCGCACCATCGACCTTGGCGCCGCGACAGCGATGGCCCAGTTCGGTATGCACCGCGTAGGCGAAATCGAGCGGCGTCGCGCCGCTGGTCAGCGCGACCACCTTGCCCTGCGGCGTCAACACGAAGACTTCGTCCTGGAACAGCTCATTGCGGAAGTGCTGCGCCAGTTCGTGGCTGTCGGCCAGTTCCTGCTTCCAGGCCAGCAGCTGGCGCAGCCAGTCGATCTTGTCCTGAATTCCGCTCTTGCCTTCCGCGCTCTGGCCGCCACCGGCGCTGCCGCCTTCCTTGTAGCGCCAGTGCGCCGCGACGCCCATTTCGGCTTCCTGGTGCATGTCGAAAGTGCGAATCTGCACCTCCAGCGCCTTGCCTTCCGGACCTACCACGGCGGTATGCAGGCTCTTGTAACCGTTGCCCTTAGGGCGCGAGATGTAGTCGTCGAACTGGCCGGGAATCGGTTGCCACAAGCTGTGCACGAGACCGAGGACATGGAAGCAATCCTTCACTTCCGGCACCAGCACGCGCACCGCACGCACGTCGTAAACCTCGTCGAAGGAGAGCCGTTTCTTGCCCATCTTGGCCAGAATGCTGGCGATATGCTTGGGTCGGCCGGTGACCGAGGCGCCGTCGATGCCGGCCGCGACCAGGGTCTCGCTGAGATGTTTCAGAACCTGTTCGATGTACCACTCGCGGTCGAGTCGGCGTTCATCGAGCTGTTTGGCGATCTGGCGATAGGTATCCGGCTCCAGGTAGCGGCAGGACAGATCTTCCAGTTCCCACTTGAGTTGCCAGACGCCGAGCCGGTTGGCCAGCGGCGCGTAGAGTTCGCGCACTTCGTTGGCGGCCTTGCGGCGCAGCGCATCGTCCTTGTAGGCCAACTCGCGCAGGGCCTGGGTACGCTCTGCCAGTTTGATGAACACCACCCGGATGTCATCGGCCATGGCGAGCAACATCTGACGCAACACTTCGCTCTGGCCACCTTCGGCATTGAGCGCGGTGAACAGGTGATCCATGCGCGACAGCTTGGCGGCCCCCTCGACCAGTGCAGTCAGATGCGCGCCGAAACGGGCGAGCAGGATTTCATGCTTGAGGGCTTTTTCCGGCAAGCCGCAGAGCAGGGCGGCGGCAACCGTTTCCACATCGAACCGCATCGCCGCGAGAATCGCCGCAGCCCCCAAGGCATGCGCCAGCAGCACTTCGCCGGAATCGGCCAAGGTCTCGCTGCCTTCGTTGGACAGCGTCTCCAGCGCCAGTTTCAGCAGCTGGCGTTGTTCCTCCGGATAGCGGTCTTCCAGGCTGGCCAGCCAGGATTCCGCATCGTTGGGCGTGAGGGTTAAAGCGTGGGCGACCATAAGTCTGCAAGTAAGGCGGAAAAGCGCAGCGCCTTCCGCCGGATGACTACCAGAACTTCCACCAGCTCTTGTCCTGCACCGGGCCGTCGCCGGCGACAAACACGCTGTTCGGGAAGTTGTGCTTGAGCACTTTCAGCGCATCGTCGCGCAGGTCGGCCATGCCCAGTTTGTCGTAACTCTTGGCCATCACTGCCAACGCTTCCTCCACTGCCGGCGCCTGCTGGTAATGTTCGACCACGTACTTGCCGCGATTGGCCGCGGCCACAAAGGCGCTGCGCTTGTAGTAATAGCGGGCGACATGAACTTCGTTGGCCGCCATGCTGTTGACCAGATATTTCATGCGCGCGACGGCATCGGGCGTGTACTTGCTCTCCGGGAAGCGGACCGAAAGTTGCTGGAAAGCATCGAACGCCTCGCGTGCGGATTTGGGGTCGCGGTCGCTCATGTCCTGGTCGCCGAAGCGGGCCAGGAACGTTTCATCCACCACGAAATTGGCCAGGCCGCGCAGGTAATAGGCGTAATCGACGTGGGGATGGTTCGGATGCAACTTGATGAAGCGTTCGCAAGCGGCGATGGCGGAAGCCGGCTCGTTATCCTTGTAATAGGCGTAGGCCACTTCCAGTTGCGACTGCTGCGCGTAGGCGCCATACGGATAACGCGATTCCAGCTTCTCGAACAGCTTGATGGCTTGCTCGAAATTCCCTTCGCCGAGCGACTCCTTGGCCGAGTAATAGAGCTTGGACGCCGACCAGTTCTTGGTCTCGTCGATCTGTTCCGGCAACAGGCTGCAACCGGTAAACAGGCTCATCGCCATCAGGAAAGCTAGAATTCGCTGCATCTTGGTCCCCAAAAAGAGCGCCGGATTATATATCCGCCGGCTCGCCTCAAATGACACTGCCGTATTCCCTCACCATTCCCCCCGAACATGCCGGCAAACGCCTCGACCAGAGCCTGGCCGAACTGCTGCCGAGTTACTCGCGCAGCCGCCTGCAAAGCTGGATCGAATCCGGCCATGTCCTGCTTGCCGGCGCTGCGGCGAATCGCAAACAGAAGGTCTGGGGCGGCGAAAACGTCCAGGTGACGCCGGAAGCGTTGCCGGAGGAAACCGCGTATCAGGCGGAAGACATCGGCTTGAACATCGTTTACGAAGATGACGCGATCCTGGTCATCGACAAACCCGCCGGCCTGGTCACGCATCCCGGCGCCGGCAACTGGCAGGGCACCTTGCTCAACGCCTTGCTGCATTACCTGCCGCTGGCCGCGACGATTCCGCGCGCCGGCATCGTGCATCGGCTCGACAAGGACACTTCCGGCCTGATGGTGGTGGCAAAGACACTGGAAGCGCAGACGCAACTGGTGCGCGATCTGCAGGCGCGCACGGTGAAGCGGGTGTACTGGGCGGTGGCGCACGGCGTATTCACCCGTGCCGAAGGTTCGATCGATGCCCCGATCGGCCGCCACCCGACGCAGCGCGTCAAGATGGCCGTACACGAGAAAGACAGATCCGGCAGCAAACCGGCGTTGACGCATTGGAAAGTGCTCAAACAGTTTCCCCACGCCACCTGGGTCGAATGCCGCCTGGCCACCGGCCGCACGCACCAGATTCGGGTGCACCTGACACATCTGGGCCATCCGCTGCTGGGCGATCCGGTCTATCGCGGCAAGCACCAGAACGTGCCGGGCCTGCCGCCATTCCATCGTCAGGCCCTGCATGCCGTTCGCCTCGGCCTGGTGCATCCGAGCACCGGCGAAGCGATGGAATGGGAAGCGCCGCCGCCGCAGGATTTCGCCGATCTTCTCGCAGCATTGGAGCGCGGCGATGCAGGCTGACTGGATTCTTCCCGACTGGCCGGCGCCGGCCAACGTCCATGCCGTGATGACCACGCGCGCCGGCGGCGTCAGCCAGGCCCCGTTCGATAGCTTCAACCCGGCCAGCCATGTCGACGACGATCCCGCCGCCGTCATGGAAAACCGCCGCCGCCTGCGCCTATGGCTGCCGGCCGAACCGCTCTGGCTCAACCAGGTGCATGGTTGCGAGGTGGTCTGCGACAGCCGCAACGATGTGCCGAATGCCGATGCCAGCGTGGCCTTCCAGCCCAACGAAGTGCGCGCCGTGCTGACCGCCGATTGCCTGCCGGTGCTGTTCTGCAACCAGGCCGGCACGGTGGTCGCCGCCGCGCACGCTGGCTGGCGCGGGCTGGCGGCAGGCGTGCTGGAAGAAACCGTGCGCGCCATGCGAGTGCCGCCGGAAACAATCCTGGTCTGGCTGGGCGCAGCCATCGGCCCGGAAGCTTTCGAGGTCGGTGGGGAAGTGCGCGAGAACTTTGTCGCGCAACATGCGCTGACCGCCATCGCCTTCCGCCCTGCGTTGCCCGGCACGCTGGATGGCGCACCGCGCAAATGGCTGGCCGACCTCTATGCGCTGGCGCGTATTCGTCTGGCTCAGATCGGCGTGGAACAGGTTTATGGCGGCGGTCTGTGCACCGTTGCCGATCGTCAACGCTTCTATTCCTATCGCCGCGACGGTCGCACCGGACGCATGGCGAGCTTGATCTGGCGCGCTCACGGGGAAAGTCCGACAGGCTGCTAGAATCGCCCGCTTTCTCCTTTCCGACCGCGCAATGAGCCTGCTTGCCGCAATCCTTCTCGCCAGCACCGCCGGCGGCGTGTTGTCTGTCCTGCTCGCAACCATGGCTTTGCGCCTGAAGGCGGAGTGGGTGCCGGTGATGGTGAGCTATGCCATCGGCGCCTTGCTCGGTGCGGCATTCCTGGAAATCCTGCCGCATGCGCTGGAACATGCCGGCAGCATGGAGGCCCTCAGCGCCACCGTGCTGGGCGGCATTATGGGCTTCTTCATCCTGGAGAAGCTGGTGCTCTGGCGGCATTGCCATACCGAACATTGCGAAGCGCATGGCGCGGAGGCTTTCACTGCGCAGCCGCAACACGACCATGGCCGCTCCGGCATGATGATCACGGTCGGCGATACCGTGCACAACTTTGTCGATGGCGTGATGATCGCCGCCGCGTTCCTGGTCGATTTCAAGCTCGGCGTGGTGACTGCATTCGCCATCGCCGCGCACGAAGTGCCGCAGGAATTGGGCGATTTCCTGATCCTGCGCCATTCCGGTTACAGCAATCGGCAGGCCATCCTGCTCAACCTGCTGTCCAGTCTGGCCATGCTGGTCGGCGCGTTGCTGGGCTACTTCCTGCTCGCGCCGCTGGAATGGATCCTGCCTTACATGCTGGCGATTGCGGCATCCGGCATGATCTATGTGGCCGTGGCGGACCTGATTCCCGGTCTGCACAAGCGGGTCGAACTGATCCATACCGGCCAGCAGGCACTGTTGATCGGGCTGGGCATCTTCACGGTATGGGCGACGGGAACTCTGGCGCACGAATGGATGCATACGCACTAATCTGAATAATCAAATTTTTCGGGAGTTTGTGAATGGCGATAGAACTTTTCAACGACGGCAAGCACGTTTGCCTGATGTTCAACGATCTGGTCGACGATACCGGCAGCGATGCGGTACAGGCCAACCAGTTCCTCATCGTGTCCGATGGCGAGGGCGCGCTGATCGACCCAGCCGGCAACATGACCTACAACGCCTTGATCATGGCGATGCACCGTTTTTTCCCGTTCCGCAACCTGAAGTACATCTTCGCTTCGCACCAGGATCCTGACATCGTGGCCTCGCTCAACAAATGGCTGTCGGCGACCGAGTGCACGCTTTATGTGTCCGCGTTGTGGGAACGCTTCGTGCCGCACTTCTGTACCGCGAACCGTACCGATGGCCGCATGGTCGGCATTCCCGACGGCGGCATGGTAATCCCCATGCGCGACACCCGCATTGTCGCCGTACCGGCGCACTTCCTGCATGCCGAGGGCAATTTCCAGTTCTACGACAGCAAGGCCAAGATCCTGTTCAGCGGCGACATGGGCGCTTCACTGGTGCACCACGACTTGATCGTCAATCCGATTACCACCAAGGCAGAATTTGCCACCCATCTGCGCTACATGGAAGGCTTCCACAAACGCTACATGGTTTCCAACAAGATCTGCCGGTTCTGGGTGCAGATGGTGCGCGGCATGGATATCGACATGCTGGTGCCGCAGCATGGCCGCTGGTTCAAGGGACCGGAAGCCATCGGCGCCTTCCTCGACTGGATCGAAAATCTGCATTGCGGCATCGACCTGTTCAGCCAGGACAACTATAAATTGCCGATGTAGCCACCGAGCAGTTCCACAAAGCAATACATTTTGATGCTATTCATTACTCGACCTTCCCACCTGTCAACACTGCTGCTTGGTACCTTGGCCGCATGCGGCCCGGCACTGGCCGACCTCACTGATAGCGCGGTTTTGCGACAAAAACCCGCCCTGCTACGGATGACTTATGAGGTGCTGGATATCGGACCGACCGAGACCATGGGACTGGCAGGCGTGCATTACCTGGTCAATCTTCATCCCGACTGGTATTTCGGTGCTTCCGGTTTCGGAGCCCTGCAGGGGCAGCGCGGCGGCTTCTTTACCGGAGGTTTCAGCGTCGGCACCGGCAAGCGGATTGCCTCGAAATGGATGCTGGATACGGGCCTTTTCATTGGCGGTGGGGGCGGGGGATCGGCGCCGCAAGGCGGCGGCATGATGCTGCGTCCACATATCGGAATCAGCCGCGATATCGGCAGCGTAATGCTGGGCGCCGGCGTTTCGTACGTTAAATTTCCCAATGGCGGCATCGATAGCACCCAACTCAATATCACCCTGGGGATTCCTTTCGAGATTTATTACGGACGCGCTGCCGATTCCGGCAAGACAGTTTCTGCTGGCGATCTTTTCGGCCTGAAGTTGCAGCAAACGGAATGGCTTGCCACGGCCGGCGAGTACCGGCCTACCGACAAAGCAAGGACCACGGCAGGCGTCCCGATGACTTCTTCGCTCAAGCGGGTCGGCTTTGAATACCGCAAGCATCTTGATGCGCATCACTACTATTTTGTCGAAACTGCGGGGGCGATGGGCGGCCAAGCTGACGGTTTTGCAGAACTACTGGCCGGCGCCGGCTATCGTGTCCCACTGTTGAGCCAGCGTCTCCACCTCAGCGCCAGTCTTGCCGCAGGCGGGGCGGGCGGTGGACAGGTCGACACCGGGGGAGGGCTGGTTGGCAAGGCACGCCTCGGACTCGACTACGATTTTTCGCCTGCGATGAAACTGGGACTGGAACTAGGGCGGATCGAGAGTGCCGGCAGTTTCAGCGCCAATTTTTACGGTCTGAATCTAGGCTATCGCATTGGCGAAATCGGAACAGGCAACAACGGGCAGGAGCGGTTGGGCGATGACCGGGTCCACCTGTCCAAATGGCGACTTGCCGCTGTGCATCACACCAGCATGGACACCGCACGCAAAAGAAACAACGAGCAAGACCTGAGTCTGGTCGGCCTCAAGGTCGAGAAATTTATGACGGATTCGCTTTATCTCACTGGCCAGGCTCATGGCGCCTACGCGGGGAATGCGGGGGGATATGCCATCGGCTTGATTGGCGCTGGTTGGGAGACACCCTTGCTGGAAAATGGCCGTTTGAGCTTCAATGCCGAACTTTCTGCAGGCGCTGGCGGCGGCGGCGGCGTTGATATCGGCGGTGGCGCCATCATCCAGCCGTTAGTGGGCTTGACCTGGCGATTCGACAAGCAACTCGCAGCCCGTCTGGAGGCGGGCAGGACAAAAGCCTTAGATGGAAAGCTGGACAGTAATTTGATCGGTTTCGGATTGGCGTATGAATTCAGCCGTCCTGAATATCGATATAAATAACCTTGAATGCGGCCATTCCGCGTAAAGCATAAAATACTGCGGCTCAGGACGGTACGAGATTGTGATGTTGCGTCGCTACGGTTCACGCAGGCTCGCAAAGATGAAATCGGTTAGATGTCCTAACCGGGAACGACGAAGTACGGGAAAACAATGAAATCTGAATTACGACGCAGTGTTCTGTTGGCATCGATTTTGTGGTTGGTCAGTTTTGCTGCATTTGGCGAATCCACCGCATCCGGCTCCATTGGCATGCCCGCCGCAACTGCATCGATGGGGACCGCCGTCCCATCGTCCATCGGGCTTAGAAGCAGCCAGTCTCTCAACGCCATTCTGCCGGTCGGCCAGGCGGCTCCGGTGCAATCCGCCACGGACTCCACCGTCAGTGAGCAGTCAGATAATGTTCGCCGCGCCAGCGGGCGGATCAATGATCAACAAAGCAATTTCCAGCGTTTTGTCCAGCAGGCTACCGGCCGCGACCTGCCCATTTATGGTCAACAACTGTTCAGCGTTCCTTCGGGTTATTCGCCGGTTTCCCAAGCGCCAGTGCCGAACGACTATATTCTTGGCCCGGGCGATGAAATCCGTTTGCAGATCTGGGGCGGCATCGATGCCGAACTCAGTCTGGTAATCAATCGGCATGGTCAGATCAACCTTCCCAAAGTGGGCGTGGTCAACCTGACTGGCGTTCGCGCCGGCGATCTGGAATCGGTGTTGCGGAGCAAAATCGGCCGCGTATTCAGTAATTTCAACCTCAACGCCACGCTGGGTCGTCTTCGTAGCATCCAGATCTACCTTGTAGGCCAGGCGCGCCAACCTGGTACTTATACCGTTTCCAGCCTCTCGACGCTGATCAACGCCTTGTTTGAAGTGGGCGGCCCCAGCAGCAATGGCTCGATGCGGCATATCCAGTTGAAGCGGGACGGTCGCACCATTGGCGAAATGGACCTCTACAACTTCATCGCGCGCGGCGATCGGAGCGGCGACGTACCCTTGCAGCCGGGAGATGTCATCGTTATTCCACCGGTAGGCCCACGTGTGGCCGTGCTGGGCGCGTTCGAGCAGCCTGCGATCTACGAACTTAAAGGTACTAGCAGCGTGGGTGAGATACTCGCCTTGGGCGGCGGGCTGTCGATTCTGGCCACGTCTGGAAAAGCCTTGCTCGAACGAATTGATCCCGCTGCGGGGAAGTCTCGACAGGTAGAAGACATCACGCTCGACAAGAACGGCCTGCAGAAGCCGCTGCGCGACGGCGACATTCTGACCTTGTTCGAAATCAGCCCGCAGTTCGCCAATGCAGTGACCCTGCGCGGCAATGTTGCCGCCCCCCTGCGTTATCCCTATACCACCGGCATGCGCATCCGTGATCTGATCCCCAGCCGCGAAGCACTGATCACCCCTGATTATTATCAGCGGAAGAATCTGTTGGTTCTTTCCGATAACTCTGACAAGAGCAGGGTGGAGTGGGGGGTGCGCAACCTGCTGGACGAGGTCAACTGGGAATACGCAGTGATTGAACGTCTGGATCGCAGCACGCTGACCACGCGGCTAATCCCATTCAACCTGGGGCGCGCCGTGAATGATGGCGATGCCCGGCACAATCTGGCACTGGAACCCGGCGACATTGTCACCATCCTTTCCAAAAAAGACCTGCGTGTACCGCAGGACAGACAAACCCGTCTGGTGCGATTGGAAGGCGAAGTGGCAGCGCCCGGCATTTATCAGGTCGAGGCGGGTGAAACGCTACCGCAGTTGCTTGCACGCCTGGGTGGAGTTACGCGTAATGCCTACCTTTATGGTGCCGAATTCACGCGTGAATCGGTACGCCAACAGCAGCAAAAAAATCTAGATACATTGATCCGCAAACTAGAGGCGCAACAACAGGGAGAGGCTGGCAAGCTTATCGCTAACGTCAAAGATGAGAAGGACGCGCAAGCCCAGCAGATTGCGCGGCAGCAACAGATACAGCTGCAGATTGCCCGCCTGAAATCACTCAAGAGCAACGGCCGCGTCAGTCTTGAACTTCCCCCCTCCAGTAATGTGGAAGTGGCTACTTTGCCTGCACTGCCCCTGGAAGATGGCGACGCCATCCACATCCCCAGCCGCCCCGGGTTCGTTGCTGCCGTGGGCGAGGTGTTCAACGAAAATGCCATCATTTACCGTCCAGGTAGATCAGTGGGCGATGTGCTGAAAACCGCGGGTTTGAGCGAGAGCGCCGAGCTGGATAATGCCTTCGTGTTGCGCGCAGATGGCAGCGTAATGAGCGCGCGCGATCACAACAGCCTGTTCAGAATCAGCGGTTTCGAGGATATCGAACTGATGCCCGGCGACACGGTTGTCGTGCCGGCCAGACTGGATCGTGAAACCGGTTGGTCCAAGTTCATGACCGGCATGAAGGACTGGACGCAGATCCTCTATCAATTGGGCTTGGGCGTTGCCGCCTTGAATACGTTGTAACAAAGGGCGGAACCATGAACGAAAACCATATGCCCGTTGCGACAGACTTGCCTGAAGACGACGAGATCAGCCTGCTGGACCTCTTGCAGGTTCTGGCCGAGAACGCCCGCCTGCTGATTTTTGGCCCACTCATCGCCGGACTTATCGCCCTTGGCGCGAGCTTTCTGATTACGCCCATATTTACCGCCACTACCCGAATCATGACGCCGCAGCAGCAACAGAATGGAGCTGCCGCAGCCTTGGCGCAATTAGGCGCACTTGCAGGCATGGCCAGTGCCGCCGCCGGCATCAAAAACCCGGCAGATATGTATGTTGGTCTTATCAATAGCAGAACGATTGCCGATCGGATGATCGACCGCTTCAAGCTGATGGATATTTACGAATCGAGCTATCGCGAAGATGCCCGCAAAACTCTGGCTACGAACTCGGCTATTAGTGCAGGCAAGGACGGCATGATCAGCATCGAAGTCGACGACCCCGACCCCAAGCGCGCCGCGGCAATGGCCAATGCCTATGTTGAGCAACTTTCCATTCTGACTGGCAGTCTGGCGATGACCGAAGCGCAGCAGCGGCGGCAATTCTTTGAAAAGGAACTCGCCAAGGCCAGGGCCAACCTGGTTCGTGCCGAAGTCGCCTTAGGCGGCGCCGGCATCAGCGAAAATGTACTGAAATTCAACCCGGAAGCCTTGGGCGAAGGTCTCGCCACCCTAAAGGCACAGGTGGTGGCCAAAGAAGTTCAGCTTTCCAGCATGCGCGGCTATCTCACCGAAAACAGCCCAGACTTCCGTCAAGCCCAGCAGGAACTTTCCGCGCTACGCGTCCAACTTGCCAAGGCCGCTCACAATCCTCCCTCTGGCGGTAACGCCGACTACATCAACCGCTATCGCGAATTCAAATACAACGAAGTGCTGTTCGAACAGCTCGCCAAGCAATACGAACTGGCAAAAATCGATGAATCCCGCGAGGGCGCCATTATTCAGGTGGTGGATGTGGCTGAGCCACCCGAACGCAAGTCGAAACCCAAGAAAGCGCAGATTGCGATTCTGACTTCATTGGCTGCAGGCTTCGTTTTGGTTTTATTCGTGTTTGTCCGCAAAGCGTTGCAAAACGCCCACCATGACCCCGAAAGCACTGCAAAATTGGCCGCCGTTCGCGCAGGTTTTGCGCGGGTATTGAAGCCATAAGTTTTCCGCTACTCCCTATTCTGTCTGAAAGAAAATCTTGAAAAAAAACAGCAAAATCGCTCTGATCACCGGTGTGACCGGCCAGGACGGCGCCTACCTGGCTGAATTTCTGCTGAACAAAGGCTATGAAGTACACGGCATCAAACGCCGCACCTCATTGTTCAACACCGACCGTATCGATCACCTGTACCAGGACCCGCACGAGACCGACCGTAAATTCATCCTGCACCATGGCGATCTGACCGACAGCTCCAGCCTGATCCGCATCATCCAGCAGGTGCAGCCGGATGAAATCTACAACCTCGCCGCGCAAAGCCACGTCGCCGTAAGCTTCGAAGAGCCTGAATACACCGCCAATTCCGACGCCCTCGGCTCGCTACGCATCCTCGAAGCCGTCCGCATCCTCGGCCTGGAAAAGAAGACCCGCTTCTACCAGGCCAGCACCAGTGAACTGTTCGGCTTGGTCCAGGAAACCCCGCAGAAGGAAACCACCCCGTTCTACCCGCGCAGCCCGTACGCCTGCGCCAAGCTGTACGCCTACTGGATCACCGTCAATTACCGCGAGGCCTACGGCATGTATGCCTGCAACGGCATCCTGTTCAATCACGAAAGCCCAATTCGCGGCGAAACCTTCGTTACCCGCAAAATCACCCGCGCCCTGGCCCGTATCAAACTCGGCCTGCAAGACTGCCTGTACCTGGGCAACATGGACGCCAAACGTGACTGGGGCCATGCCAAAGACTATGTAGAAATGCAGTGGCTGATGTTGCAACAGGACAAACCGGAAGACTTCGTCATCGCCACTGGCGTGCAGTACTCAGTGCGTGACTTCGTCAATGCCGCTGCCAAAGAACTCGGCATGAACATCCGCTGGGAAGGCCAGGGCGTCGAAGAAAAAGGCTACCTAGAACCCGTAGGAGCAGCTTCCAAGCCGCGATCCGCGTCATCTGAAAATCTCGGCGACGACGCCGCTCCTACGGGTCGTTGCATCGTCGCCGTGGACCCGCGCTATTTCCGCCCGACCGAAGTCGAAACCCTGCTCGGCGACCCCGCCAAAGCCAAAGCCAAACTCGGTTGGACACCCAAAATCACCTTCGATGAACTCGTCGCCGAAATGGTGCGCGAAGACCTGAAAGCCGCCGAGCGTGACGAACTGGTCAAGAAACATGGCTACAAGACCATGGATTACCACGAGTAGGCCGGCATGGAACTGAACGCCAAAATCTACATCGCCGGCCATCGCGGCCTGGTTGGTTCCGCCCTGGTCCGCAACCTGCAAGCCAAGGGTTACAGCAACTTCCTCACCCGCACCCACGCAGAACTCGACCTGACCAACCAGGCTGCCGTCGAGGCCTTCCTTGCCGCAGAAAAGCCCGACTACGTTTTTCTGGCTGCAGCGAAAGTCGGCGGCATCCATGCCAACAACGAATACCCGGCCGAATTCATCCGCGACAACCTCGCCATCCAGACCAACCTGATCCACGCCGCCTACAAGAACAACGTCAAACGTCTGCTCTTCCTGGGCTCAAGCTGCATCTACCCCAAGCTCTGCCCGCAGCCGATGAAAGAGGAATATCTCCTCACCGGCCCGCTCGAAGCCACCAACCGCCCCTACGCCCTGGCCAAGATCGCCGGCGTGGAAATGTGCTGGAGCTACAACCGCCAATACGGCACCCAGTATCTGGCCGTGATGCCCACTAATCTGTACGGCCCCGGCGACAACTACCACCTGGAAAACAGCCACGTCATCCCAGCGCTGATCCGCAAGTTCCACGAAGCCAAACAAATCAACGCCGCCAGCGTCACTGTCTGGGGCACCGGCACGCCTAAACGTGAATTCCTCTACAGCGAAGACATGGCCGACGCCTGCGTCCACCTGATGAACCTGCCGGACGCACAATTCCAGACGCTACTGGGCAGCGACGAAGCCAAGACCGGAATCTTCATGCCGCCGCTGGTCAATATTGGCGTCGGCGAAGACCTCTCCATCAAAGAGCTGGCCGAAACCGTAAAAGGCATCGTCGGTTACACCGGCGAAATCATCTTCGACATCACCAAACCCGACGGCACGCCGCGCAAGCTAATGGATATCAGCCGCCTGCGCGCGCTGGGATGGCAGCCTACAGTTGGACTGGGGGAGGGCTTGTTTCATGCCTACCAAAGATTCCAACAAGAGCAGCAAGCATGATCAGCTGTCCATGTGGTTGTATACGACTGGCTTCGCCAGGCTTATGGATTGGGTTTGTTGATACCGACGGCCCCCCATAGCCGCGCCACGGATGGCGGGAACCACGCCCCTTTGAATAAAGGAAATGCAGTGGTCTCACCCGCAATGGAATCCAATCGACCCCATATCTTTCAAAGGCAATCAACTCATGAACTGGCTAATAACTGGCGGCTGCGGTTTTCTTGGCACCGCACTTATTCAAAGACTTAATCAGCAGGGCGGACACGCAATACGGGTTCTGGATAATTTGTCGACCGGTACGCGTGCCGATCTGGCAATGGTTGCTGAATTCAGGGAAATGCCGGCTCAGAATATTCATGCGGCTCCCAGCGGGGTCGAACTGGTAGTAGGTGACATCATGGATGATCAGCTGGCGCTTAAGGTCAGTCGTGGCTGCGACATCATCGTTCACTTCGCTGCCAATACCGGTGTTGGTCCTTCCGTCGAAGATCCTCGTGCCGACATGCTTGCCAACGTTGTGGGCACCTTCAATTATCTCGAAGCTGCGCGCATCAATCAGATTCCACGCTTTATCTTTGCTTCCAGCGGTGCGCCGGCGGGGGAAGTGGAACCCCCTATCCACGAAGAACTACCGCCCCACCCGGTGTCTCCCTACGGCGCCAGCAAACTGGCAGGTGAAGGATATTGCTCGGCGTACAAGCGCACCTTCGACATTGATACCGTGATGTTGCGCTTCGGGAATGTCTATGGCCCTGGCTCGGTCCACAAATCAAGCGTGGTGGCCAAATTCATCCGCCGCGCCTTGGCAGGTGAAACGTTGGAGATATTTGGCGACGGTTCGCAGACCCGTGACTTCATTTATATCGATGACCTCATCGACGCTGTCCTGCTCGCCGCAACGGTAGACGGCATCGGCGGTGAAGCTTTCCAGATCGCGAGCAATCGCGAGACCACTGTTGGCGAGATGGCCAGCCAACTCGTGCAGACCCTCGAAAAAGCCGGGGTTGGCAACATCCGGCTCATTAACGCCGAAACACGTCTCGGGGATGTAAAGCGCAATTTTTCCGATACCACTAAGGCGCGAACAAGACTGGGCTGGCAGCCGCAAATGAAGCTTGACGAAGGTCTCAAAATAACCGTTTCCTACTTCCTGGCGTAGAACCCCATGACACCCCTGTTCCAAGGCAAAGCCATTCTGGTTACCGGTGCATGTGGCACGGTCGGTTCCGAGCTCATCAGACAGTTGTTTGCCAACCCGGCATATTCTCCCGCCGAGGTTGTCGGCATTGATAACAATGAAAGCCAGCTCTTCTTTCTCGATCAGCAGTATTTGAGCGAAGCGCGCGCCCATTTCTTCGTCGCCGATATTCGTGACCGGGATGAACTTACCCGCAAGATGGCGGGTGTCGACATCGTCTTCCACTGCGCGGCACTGAAGCATGTAATCCTGTGCGAACGTTCGCCCGAGCAGGCGGTACAGACCAACATCCAGGGCGTACAGAACGTCATTGCGGCAGCGCAGGCCAACGGCGTGGAGAAAGTCATTTTCACCAGCTCTGACAAGGCCGTGAACCCGACCAATGTGATGGGCACCTCCAAGCTCATGGGTGAACGCCTGATGACAGCAGCCAACAGCAACCAGCGCGGCAAGGGGCCTATTTTTGCCTCCACCCGCTTCGGCAACGTGCTGGGCTCCAATGGCTCAGTCATTCCCATCTTCCACAATCAGATTGCAAAGGGTGGCCCGGTTACGCTCACCCATCAGGACATGACCCGCTTCGTCATGAGTATCGAAGAGTCCGTCCGCTTGGTGATCGACTCCGCATTTCTGGCCCGGGGCGGTGAAGTATTCATCACCAAGATGCCAGTAGTTCGTATCGTGGATCTGGCCCGCGCCATGATTTCCGAACTGGCGCCGCTTTATGGTCGCAAGCCGGAAGATATTGCATTCACCGAAATAGGCACCAAGCCCGGCGAAAAACTCTACGAAGAACTGATGAGTCCCGAGGAAACTCGCCGTGCACTGGAACTGCAACGTTATTTCAGCGTGCTACCGGCATTTCGTGGCATCTACCACGATATCAAGTACGACTACCCCGACCAGATCAACATCGAAGTCACCAACCCCTATGTTTCCGCGGACGAATCCCCGCTCAGTGTTGAGCAGATTCGGCAGCTGCTGAAGGACTACAAACTGCTCGGTACACCGGAGGAAGCCACCAGTGATCGTTACTGGCCAGGCGATAAGGAGGAGAAAAACTGATGCGCGTACTGATTCTGGGCGGGGACGGCTATCTCGGCTGGCCCACCGCCATGCACTTGTCCGCCCAAGGTCATGAAGTGGCCGTGGCCGACAACTACCTGCGCCGTAATCTGATGCGCGACGAAGATGTCGAGCCTCTCTACGTCGTTCCCAACTTGCTCGAACGTGTGCGCCGATGGAAAGAGCACACCGGCAAGGAAATCACCTGCTACATCGGCGACCTCAACGAGTGGAACTTCGTCGCCCGCATCTTCCAGGCTTTCCAACCCGAAGCCATTGTCCACTATGCAGAACAGCCCTCCGCGCCTTACTCCATGCTCCGGCGCGAGGCAGCCACACTCACCATCCACAACAATCTGGGTGTAACCGCCAACCTCATCTACGCGGTGCGGGAATTCACTCCTGACGCCCACATCGTCAAGCTCGGTACCATGGGCGAATATGGCACGCCCAACATCGATATCGAGGAGGGCTGGATAGACATTGAGCACAACGGCCGCAAGGACAAGTTCCTCTTTCCGCGCCAGGCTGGCAGCCTCTACCACACCACCAAAGTCATGGACACTGATCTGCTTTGGTACTACGTGCGCATGTGGGGGCTGAGAGTGACCGATCTGATGCAGGGACCGGTTTACGGCATCTTCAGCGACGAATCCGAGCAGGACGAAAATCTGCTTACCTTCTTCAGCTACGACGAATTGTTCGGTACCGTGCTCAACCGCTTTATCGTTCAGGCTGTGGCCGGCTACCCACTGACGGTGTATGGAAAGGGCGGGCAAACACGGGGTTACCTCAACATCAAGGACACGCTCAATTGTGTGAGGCTGTCACTGAATAACCCAGCCGACAAAGGCGAATTGCGTATCTTCAATCAATTCACCGAGACTTTCAGCGTGAATGATCTGGCTAGGAAAGTGCAGGAAGTCAGCACACAGTTCGGGATGAAAGTCGAAATCAAGAGCATCGAAAATCCGCGCAAAGAGCTTGAAGAGCATTACTACAACCCGAAACATTCCGGGTTGCTCAGCCTTGGCCTCGAACCCAATTACCTTTCAAACAATGGGCTCGCTGCAATGATCGAGAAGGTTATTAAGCACAAGACTGATATTGCAACACACAAGATTTTCAGGAATACGAAGTGGAATTAACCAAACATGGCTATGGTTGCTTAGCCATAAGGGGAAATGAAAGATGAGTGCAAGGTCGGTATATGTAACAAAGCCCTTCTTACCTCCTTTGGAGGAGTTCATTCCATATTTGGCCGAAATTTGGGAGAGCAAGGTTCTTACCAATGGGGGGAAGTTCCATCAGCAACTTGAGCAAGAACTTTGCGAGTACCTTGGCGTAGAGCACATCGCACTGTTCACCAATGGAACCATCGCCTTGGTGACGGCGCTGCAATCGCTTCGTATTACCGGTGAGGTCATAACAACGCCTTACTCATTTGTGGCGACCTCACACTCCCTGCTTTGGAATGGCATCAAGCCGGTGTTCGTGGATATCGATCCGACCACCCTCAACCTCGATCCCGCCAAGATCGAAGCGGCCATCACGCCGCAGACCACAGCCATCATGCCGGTGCACTGTTACGGTCATCCTTGCGATGTCGATGCCATCCAGAAGATCGCCGACAACTACAACCTCAAGGTCATCTACGATGCAGCGCATGCGTTCGGCGTTGAAGATGAAGGCGGCAGCATACTGCGGCACGGCGACATGTCGGTATTGAGCTTTCATGCCACCAAGGTGTTCAACACCTTCGAGGGTGGCGCGATCATCTGCCCCGATGCCAAGAGCAAGATTCGCATCGATCAACTGAAGAATTTCGGGCATGTCGGCGAAGTCACTGTCGTGGCTCCAGGCATCAACGGCAAGATGAGCGAATTCAATGCTGCGCTGGGGGTATTGCAGCTCAAATATATCGACCAGGCATTGGCATCCCGTAAAGCGATCGATGCGGCCTATCGTGTGCGGTTACAGGGCGTGAAGGGCATACATTGCCTCGCTGATTCTGGTGAGAAAGTCGCCAACTACGCCTATTTCCCGATACTCGTGGGAGACGACTACCCGATTGGCCGCGACGAGCTTTTCCAGAAGCTAAAAGAGCGAGGCATAAACCCGCGGCGCTATTTTTATCCGCTGATCTCGGAGTTCCCGATGTATCGGGGGCTGCCGTCTGCCCATCGAGACCACCTCCCGCTGGCGACTAAAGCAGCCCGTCAGGTGTTATGCCTGCCGATTTATCCTGACCTGGAAATGTCGGTGGTCGACGAAATTTGCCAGTTCATTGCGGATCGACAATCTTGACCCTGCATATAGACACATGGCTTCTGGGAGAAACCCGATGAAGCTAGCCATCATGCAGCCGTATTTTCTGCCCTACATCGGCTATTTTCAGCTCATCGACGCGGTGGATGTGTTCGTTGTTTACGACAACATCAAATACACCAAGAAGGGCTGGATCAACCGTAACCGCCTGTTGCAGAACGGAACGGATGTGATGTTCTCGCTGCCATTGAAAAAAGATTCGGATACTCTCGATGTGGTGGAGCGTGAACTGGCTGCAGATTTCAACCGCGACAAACTGCTCAACCAGTTCAAGGGTTGCTATGCCCGTGCACCGTACTTTGCGCAGACCTTGCCGCTTCTCGAAGAGATCATGCGATCCAATGAGAACAATCTGTTTCGCTTCATTCATCACGCCATCGTCAGAACCTGCCAGCATCTCGGCATCACTACTGAGATCCGCGTGTCCTCAGATATCGCCATCGATCACAGCCTGAAGAGTCAGGATAAGGTGATTGCGCTGTGCCAGGCACTTGGCGCGAATACTTACATCAACGCTATCGGCGGTATGGAGTTGTATGCACCGGACGCGTTCAAGGCAGGCGGTCTCGAACTGAAGTTCATCAAATCGAAGCCGTTCGAATATGCTCAGTTTGCCAACGAGTTTGTGCCCTGGCTCTCCATCATCGACGTGCTGATGTTCAATCCGCTTGATGCCGTCCGCGAGTGCATCTCGAATAACTATGAATTGATCTAAACCATGTTCCATTGGAAAAAACTGGGTAAAGCATTCACACCGCAGGAAGTGTCTGGCCGCCCCTGGCTGAAGGAATTCGCCCAGGCTCCGGCGACGCTGGTGCTTGACGATATCGTGCGCGTTTATTTCTCCTGCCGCCCACCGGCTGATGCGAACGGGCAGTATGTGAGCTATTCCGCCTACGTCGACCTGGACCGCGCCGACCTGTTCAAGGTGCGCCATGTCGCCGAGCAGCCTATCCTCAGCCTCGGGGGGCCGGGCGAATTCGATGAATTCGGTACCTATCCGGTGTCGGTGATCCGCGACGGCGAGGCAATCCGTGCCTATTACGCCGGCTGGACACGCTGTGAATCGGTGCCGTTCAATGTCGCGATTGGCTGCGCGCTGAGCCACGATGGCGGCAAGACCTTCAGCAAGTGCGGTAGTGGTGGCCCGGTGTTGAGCTATACGCCGGACGAACCCTTCGTGCTGAGCGGACCGAAGGTGCGCCGTTACAACGGCCTCTGGTATCTCTTCTATATCGGCGGGCGCAAATGGAAGCGGGTCGATGGGCGTGCCGAACCGGTATACAAGATTCGCATGGCAACCTCGCAGGATGGCATTCACTGGAACAAGCTCAACAAGGATCTGATCGAGAGCCGCATCGAGGAAGACGAGGCGCAGGCCAGCCCTGACGTGTTCTATGCCAACGGCAAGTACCACATGTTCTTCTGCTATCGCTTCAGTAGCCATTATCGCGGCAAGCAGAACGGATACCGAATCGGCTATGCCTCCAGCAGCAACCTGACCGACTGGGTGAGGGACGATTCAAAGGCGGGTATCGATGTATCGGAAACGGGCTGGGATGCTGAAATGATCAGCTACCCCCACGTGTTCGAACTGGATGGCAAGACTTTCCTGGCCTACCTCGGCGACCAGGTTGGCCGCTATGGGTTCGGGCTGGCGGAGTTGCAAGGTAGTCTGGAGTAAGCGATGAAGTGGAAAAAACTCGGCAAGATATTCGACCCCACGCAGCACACGCTGCCGAACGGATGTGTTCAGTTCGCCCAATCGCCGCAGGCCCTGGTCTTCGACGACTTCGTGCGAATCTATTTCTCCACGCGTGCACTCGACGACAACGGCAAGTTCCTGAGCCACATCGCCTTCGTCGATTTCCAGAAAAATCTGAGTAACATCATTCGCGTGTCTGACAAGACCGTGATTCCGCTCGGCGGCCTCGGTTGTTTCGACGAGCACGGCATTTTCCCAATGAATGTGCTGCGCCATGACGATGCAGTCTATGGCTACACCTGCGGCTGGAACCGGCGCGTGTCCGTCTCCGTTGACACCGCAATCGGGCTTGCGATCAGTCGCGACAACGGACTCACCTTCCAGCGTATCGGTGAAGGACCGGTGCTTGCCGCCTCGCTGCATGAGCCCTGTCTGGTCGGCGACGGTTTTGTGAGGGTCATCGGCGGCACGTTCCACATGTGGTACATCTTCGGCACCGGCTGGAAGAAATATGCGCAAGATGTCCCGCCTGACCGCACCTACAAGATTGGCCATGCCACTTCCAGCAACGGGATCGAATGGGTCAAGGAAGAAGCACGGCAAATCATTTCCGATCGGCTGGGGCCGGACGAAAGCCAGGCATTACCCACCGTGCTGGAAATCGCCGGGCGTTACCACATGTTTTTCTGTTATCGCCAGTCGTTCGACTTCCGCAAGAACAAGGACAGGGGATATCGCATCGGCCACGCCTGGTCGGATGACCTGCTGAACTGGGAACGCGACGACGATAATCCGCAACTCGAAGGCTCGCCGGGACAATGGGATAGCGACATGCAGTGCTACCCGCATGTATTCGAATGCGACGGCAAGGTTTACCTGCTTTACAACGGAAATGAGTTCGGGCGCTACGGTTTTGGCCTGGCAGAACTGGAAGCATGAGCGGCGCCAGCGAAATCTTCGTTAATCGAGCCAGCGCGCTAGAGATCGAAAAGCATCTGTGGGCTTGTGATGACGCATTCCTTCCCCGTTTGAGCGAGCGCGTAAGCATCGACGAATACGCCCACAAGCTCGCCGAGCGGGCAGAGCGTTTCGAGGTGTGGTCAGCGGATGAGCTGGTCGGGTTGGTGGCGACCTATTGCAACGACAGTGAAGGTCGAACTGCTTTCATCAGCAGTGTCAGCGTATTGCCGGCATGGCAGGGCAGGGGAATAGCATCTCACCTCCTCGCATGCTGCATTGCCCATACCAGCGGACTCGGTTTCGCACGGATTGAACTGGAAGTGGATCGTCGGAATGCCGCCGCGGCCGGCCTGTATTTAAAACATGGCTTTGCTGCTGGCAAGAAGAACGACCAGACTGAAACAATGTATTTGGATATTGGAAAGGAAATGAAGATGGGCAAACAGCGAGATTACAACGTCGAGATCAAGGATACAGCCGATCACCAATATGCCTACAGCTTTGACTTCGATGTCATGCATCCCTACATGATTCGATCGTTTGAACCCTTTTTCAAAAAGGGCAGCCTGCTTGAATTAGGGAGTTTCAAAGGCGACTTTACTCGTCGCTTTCTCGAATATTTCAGTGACATCACTTGCGTGGAAGCCTCCGGTCTTGCGATAGAGGAAGCGAAAATAAAGCTTGGAAATCAGGTCAATTTCGTCCATTCGCTCTTCGAAACAGCAACACTTCCCCAGCGCTACGACAACATCGTATTAACCCATGTTCTCGAGCATCTCGATGATCCTGTTCGGGTTCTGAAACGCATCAATGACGAATGGCTGGCAGATGGAGGGCGCTTCTTCCTGGTATGCCCTAATGCAAATGCACCGTCCCGGCAAATCGCCGTCAAGATGGGATTGATTTCCCATAATGCAGCGGTTACCCCGGCCGAAGCCGAGCATGGACACCGATGTACGTACAGCCTGGATACATTGGAAAGAGATGCCGTCGCCGCCGGCTTAAAGGTGGTTTATCGGTCAGGTATATTCTTCAAGGCGCTAGCAAACTTCCAATGGGATCGCCTGTTACAGACCGACATCATCTCCAAGGAATATCTTGAAGGCTGCTATCAGCTGGGCCAGCAGTATCCGGATCTATGCTCAAGCATCTTCCTGATGTGCGAACGGGGAACGGTTAAGTAAGCCGAATTCGTAGATGTCACTCAAGAAAAATATTCTCGCCAACTATATAGGCCAGTTTTACATTGCATTAATTGGCATTATTCTGGTGCCTGTATATTTGAAATATATGGGGGCAGAGGCCTATGGCTTGGTGGGGTTTTTCGCCATGATGCAAACATGGTTCTTTATGTTGGACATGGGGCTTACTCCAACAATGGCAAGAGAAACCGCTCGGTTTGAAGGGGGGGCGGTAGATGCATTAAATCTGCGCAGACTGTTACGTGCATTAGAAGGGATTTTTGTCGTTATCGCAGTGCTTGGCGCCGCTGCAATTATGTTTTCAACGGATTTTATTGCAGGGAAATGGCTGAAGATAAGCGTATTACCAATGCGAGAGGTCGAGAATTCATTAGTATTGATGGCGCTGATTATCTCGTTAAGGTGGATGGGGGGGCTCTATCGTAGCGCAATTAATGGATTTGAACGACTGGTATGGCTGAATGCCTTCGGGATTGTTATTGCGACTCTGCGATTCGTATTGATTGTCCCGGTATTGATATACATTGGATCATCGCCAACTATTTTTTTTGGTTACCAACTTATTGTTACGATATTTGAAATATCAATTTTGCTTTTTAAAGCGTATAAACTGCTTCCGGCTGTCGAAGTTATTGTTATAACCTGGGATTGGGAGCCTTTGCGAAGTTCGCTTAGTTTCTCGCTGGTTATTGCCTTTACCGGGATGGTCTGGGTACTTGTCACACAAACTGACAAACTGATCCTTTCCGGCATGATACCGTTGGCAGATTACGCTTATTATACGCTGGCAGTACTGGTTGCAAGTGGCATAATGATTATTAGCAAGCCAATAAGTGGGGCCATTTTGCCGAGGCTGACAAAATTGAATGCCGAGGGCAACCAGCCAGAATTGATGCGGCTTTATAGAACCGCAACCCAAAGCGTTGCAGCTATTGCAATCCCTGCTTCACTCATATTGTCCATATTCTCAGAAGAGGTGCTTTTTGCTTGGACTGGGGACTATGATATGGCGCGAAAAGCGGCTCCAATCTTATTCCTATATGCTTTGGGTAACGGGGTGATGGTGCTTGCGGCATTCCCTTACTACCTGCAATACGCCAAAGGTGACCTCAGAATGCACTTAATTGGCAATGCATTGTTCGTGGTGTTCTTTGTACCATCTATATTTGTCTTGGTAATGAATTATGGTGCAGTGGGTGCAGGCTACGCTTGGATAACATCAAATCTCCTCTTCTTTTTATGCTATTTGCCGATAGTGCATAATAAGTTTGCAAAGGGATTGCATCTAAAGTGGCTTGCCGTTGATGTGGGCTTTGTGGCAATTTTGCCTATGAGTTTTTTAACTGTAATTAATCATTTTATTACCCCCCCCAATGGACGGGTAATTCTGTCTGCCTACCTAATAACACTATTGATTTGCTCGATAAGTTTGGCTGCAATTGGCTCGTCCAAGATAAGGGTATATGTGCGGAATTTGCTGCTGAAGTTTATGGGGCTTATTGGGCGTTTATCAATATAACGACTCTTAATGTGGAGAGGCGTTGGTTTAAGCCGTGGTTCTGCATGAATACAAAAAGGACATGCAATGAATAAAAGTGAAGCATCGGAATCAAGTGTGGATTGGGATGATGCGAAAATTACTTTCTTTTCGCGCCTTGTAGAAAACAAAAGCGTCCTCGATGTTGGTGTTGTACAGCATGAGATGGATAAGGTGGGGAACAGCACTTGGTTGCACAGAGCTTTGAGTATTAAGGCCAATAAAATACTTGGCCTTGATATTGACAAGAAAGGGGTGGATTTTCTTAACAGCAAACAATTCAATGTAATCCATGCGGACGCTCAAAACTTTAAACTCGGAAAAATATTCGATGTGATAATTGCTGGCGACTTAATTGAACATCTCGACAATCCTGGTGGGTTCCTCGAATGTGTAAAAGCGCACCTTGCTCCTGGAGGTGTGCTCGCAATTTCTACTCCCAACCCGTTTTGGTGGAAAACATATTTGCATGTTCTGGTAAGGGGTGATTCCTGCCCGCATCCTGAACATACGTGCTGGTATTGTGAGAAGACTCTAGTCCAATTACTGAATAGACATGGTTTTGAAGTTGATACATTGAAATACGGAACCGTATATATTTTGTCAACCTTGTATCAAAGAATAACAAAAATCCTAAATTTTATTTTGCCGCTCCCCGATAGGTTTCGCCACAATACGATTATGTTGGTTGCGAAAGTTAGACGGGAGACGGTCGTTTAGCCATAGCCGGATTATTTATATTTTTCAATTTTTGTGATGAAGAATTGCGTGGCATTAGGTAATTCGGTTGGTTGGTATATATGTGTGCATTCCTTTTACTCGAATTGCCTGTTTGAATCGGCGTCGATGGAAAAATTATGAAAGCATTAGGTGGGAATGATGATGTGGCTGTGAGCATTATATTAACGGCGTTCAATCATGAGAAATATTTGGCAAGAGCGATTGATGGCATATTGATGCAAGAGGTTGACTTTGGGTACGAAATCATAATTGGTGATGACGCGTCTACCGATGGATCGGCATCTATTGTCAAAGATTATGCTAACAGATATCCTGAGATTGTAATTCCAATATTCCGTGAATTTAATATTGGAGGGTCGCACAATTTTACTGACTTATTTCGCCGTTGCCGTGGAAATTATTTAACTTTTATAGATGGCGATGACTTTTGGCTCGACAATGGAAAGCTACAAACCCAGTATGACTATTTGGAGGCGCACCCACATGTATTTTCCCTTACTCATTCGGTTAGAATGTGTGATTCGGATGGGAATGAAATTGGCCTAGTTCCTAGCGAATCGTATAACGATAATTGCATTTCCATTGAAAATGTTCTTCATGGAAGGCGATTCGCGTTGACGGCAACCATGATGCGCGCTATCCATGCCATCGATATGGAAAGTTTGTTAGGGCGAATCGAGGCCGGACCACGTAACGCTGGTGATTTATCCATCGCACTATTTCTGCTAGACAAAGGTCGCATTCCGATTATCGATAAAGTCATGTCGGTCTATCAGTACAGATCTGCCAGTGGCGAGACAAATTATAATTCGATTACCAAACTGGCTGATAGAATTCGTGACAGAATGACTTTGCTTGCCATTAATGATCAGTATTACCATGGAAAGTACTATTTTGGATTGATGTATCTTCGTCTTGCTGGCACCGTAGCGCGTAGATTGCCAAATGCAAAGCTGTCTGAATTTATTAGGTTGGCTTATCTAGTTTTGAAAAACATGAGATTTTTTGTTGTTTCAACAATTTCTTATTTCAAATGCGGGGCAAATTTTGGCAGGTAGGTCGATGGCTTTGATCGGTCTTTTTTCATGGCTAAATATTGCCATGACGGGCCGTAATGTCAAAGTTCCGATGAGTCTAATCTTCTTTACCATTTTTTTTGTTCAGCCATTTTTTACATTGTTATTGGTGTTAATGTTTGGATGGCTTTTTTGTTCGCGTAAATATTGGTGGGTTAGCATACTTGCAATATTGGGTGCGGCATACATTGCGCTCGTTAATACAACCAAACTACCTGCCAGTGATCTTGAAGTTTATTTAGGCTGGTATGAAAGCGCAAATGGCCTTAGCTTGCTTGAATTTTTGGCGCTGTTTTCGAGAGAGCCCGTATTTTACACTTGGATGTATTTGATTTCGTTGGTAACGGGCAACGACAAATATATATTTATATTTCTGACCAGTTGGTTTTCGTATTTAATATTAGTTTATAGTGTATTGATTGTTGGTAGGAGTCTTAGAATCGACCCACGCTTAACGGCGACGATCATAATAATGCTTTTATTTTTTCCACCGCTATTTGGTATTTCTGCGCATTTGATGCGCCAGTTCCTTGCGGCGGCATTGGTTACTTTGTTTTTTGCCAAACGATTGGTTGATCAAAAGAATCATTGGTGGATTCTGGTGACTGCAATCTTTGTTCATTACTCATCGATTATATTTGCTCCATTGGTGCTGTTGCGCTTTACTCGTCGCTTTTCACGTGGGCTTTCAATTATTTTGTTTGGCGCTGTGTTGTGGTTTATTTATATCGCAGCAAAAGCGGGAAGTGTTCTCCTGGTCGATATTCCGGTTTTTGGCCTTGTTTTTCAACGAATTGCAGCAGAAACAGTTCCTGATGTAGTTGGCTTAACCTTGAATGCGATAATTTTTATTGTAATAATAATGCTGGTAGCAGGCTTTAATTTATTGAGGCAGCATAGCGCAGGTTATTCTGTTTTATCTAATTTATTTGTCCAAAATATAAACATCTCTGTTTTCTCGGTTGGCGCGATTGCCATTGTCTCGAACTTCAGTAGCAATACTGCGGAAGTCGCCATGCGACTTTATTTTTATCTTTATTGTTTGGCTGGACTAGTTACTTTGTCGTTTGGAGTAAACAGCAAACGTGTACTGATGTTTCTATCGTTTGCGACTGCCCTTGAAGTTTTGTATTTTTATTCGGCTTTGGAGTTTGGTGTTTGGCATTACGCCCCGATTGCACATATTTTACTGGCTCCAGCTTGGCTTGTTTTTGGCTCGAGTTGATTGTATTTGTTTGTGTCCATGTAAAGCTTGGGCAATGTTTTTTGTCTATGGCGCGTTATTATTTATTAATACTATCGCGTTGCCTTTGTGATATTCGTAATTTAATTCTGTGCATCTTTTAATTATCACCCCCATCTACCATCCATCTACGGGAGGGGCCGCTGTCTATTATCAGTTGCTTATCCATAGGCTTCTCTCACTTGGTGTCGCGACAAAAGTCACTGTCGTTACCGAACAGATGCCAAGTCAGCCTCGCCGTGCGATTTCCAATGCACAGGATATCGAGGTTGTCAGGTTGTTCCCGTATCGGGCCGGTGCCCAGATGGGGAAAATTTCTCAGTACTCAAGATATGCTGTGCAGAACTTGCAGTATTGGTTATTTCCGCACTTAGTAAGCCAATGCAAGCCTGACGTTGTGCTTGTGCATTCCAGTTTCCATAACTTTCTTAACCTATTAACGCCGGTCATACGCCGCATAAGTCGCACCATTCCTGTGATTGCGGATGTCAGGGATCATCAATTGCCCATCCGTCGTCTGGGACAGCTTGACGCATACAGTGCCGTGATTGCGTGCTCCCGGAATGTTCAGGTTCATCTTGAGAAAAATCCTGTTTTGAGCAGCCGTGTTACGCATATTCCGGTGATACAGGAATCACTCATAACACCACGGACGAATACTCCCCAAACCCTGCAAAGACATCGCTTGACCACCTGTTCTTATCTACTGTTCGCTGGTCTGATCAAGCAGGGTAAGGGAGTGGAGTTGTTGTTGCGAACCTATGAGTCATACCGGGCAAAGGGTCATCACGATGAGTTGCTGCTTGTCGGTTTATGCAAGGATGCAAAGCTGCTTGAGCGTGCTTCCAAAATTCCCGGTGTTCGTATTCTTGGTGCGGTATCTAGGGATGAACTGCTCGATCTGATGGCTTGTGCGCGTATGAACATCAACCTGTCTGGTTCGGAAGGCATGCCTCGGACCAGTCTAGAAGCGCTGGCTTTGGGTACCAGAGTATTGCTGCCGCAGGGTATCCCGGAGTTTCTCGAATATTGTCCCAGTGCGGTGGCCTGTAGTGACGATCCTGATGCACTTGCCAGGCAGGTCGAGGATTTGCTGGGTTCGCCAGTTGCCCCGTCCTATCCTTTTGAACTGCACGCCCCTACAGCGGTGTTGCCTCAGTATGAGGCTCTGTTCGCTTCGCTGCTCAAGCAAAGGGTCAAGGCGTCTCATTCCGGATATCTGCAATGACAATGAATGAAACCATACTGAGTTATCAGGTCTACGCTGAAGGTGAGCTTGCTTGCCTGAGCAACATCAAGTCTTCGTTTGAGGCTGGTCAAACCTGTCGTTGGCTGGCGTGCATCAATCCTCATTCTTATGCTGTTGCATTGAAGGATGTCGCATTCTCACAAGCACTCCATGCTGCGGACTGGCTGATCCCCGATGGGGTTGGTGTCGTTTGGGCATCAAGAATTCTGGGCGGAAGGATTCGGCAACGCGTCACTGGTAGCGATATTTTCCATGGCGTGCTGAGTACGCTGAACCTGGAGGGTAACTACAGTGTGTTTTTTTTGGGTTCGACCGAGGAAACTTTAACTCTGATGCGCCAGCGTATGGCGGTTGATTACCCCAATCTCAAGGTCGCTGGAACGTATTCGCCGCCGTTCAAGCCAATCTATTCCACCGCTGAGCTTGATGAGATGGTCAATGCGATCAACGCCGTTGAACCCGACGTTTTGTGGGTGGGGATGACTGCGCCGAAGCAGGAGAAGTGGATTCATGAGAATCGTGCCCGGTTGAAAGTTAAGTTCGCGGGTGCGATCGGTGCGGTATTCGATTTTTACACCGGGCGGGTGAAACGTTCACATCCAGTATTTCAACGCTTGGGGCTGGAGTGGTTGCCGCGATTGGTACAGCAACCCAGGCGTTTGTGGCGGCGAATGTTTGTTTCCGCGCCAATATTTCTGTTGGACGCGCTTCGTGCAGCGTTTCAGAAACGCTGCACGCGTCACAAAGCCTGATCCGTGTCGGGATGTAGAAGCGGCTAAGGACTCGCACCACTGGTATGACCGTTCTACCTTTTCGCCGGATCGTTAGTGTTGCCTCTGTATAATTGACGCTTGGATGGAACGATGTCGATGACCCAGAGGCATATCTGTAATCAACAAGTCACAGCATCATCAGTGTGCATGATTGGGGACGACAAATTTTTCAGTTGTTTCGTAAAGTGGTGCTTCTTCTTTGCAGAAGAGCTGTTCGGAGATACAAGTAGATGTATCTGTTTTTGAGTTTGATGCTGACTTTATTGGCTACACCGGTCTTGATGTGGTTGGCGCATGGTTATGGTTTGTTGGACCATCCCGACCAGCGCAAGAAGCACCAGGGCTCTATCCCGTTGGTTGGTGGTTTGGCCATGTCGATCGCTATTGGGATTGGCGCGGTATGGCAGTTCGGAAATGAAGACTTTTTCTGGGCCTTCTTTGTCAGCACGCTTTTGGTTGTCCTGGTCGGTTTCATAGACGACTGGAAGGGGCTGTCGGTGACTTTCCGTTTTGCTGGGCAGGCAACTGCCGTGTTGATCGTGGCTTTGTTTACCGGAGTGCAGCTTTCGCAACTTGGGAATTTGTTCGGTTATGGTCTTGTCACTCTAGGTGTTCTGTCCATTCCGATGACGGTATTTGCGGTCGTGGGGATGGCCAACGCGATCAATCTTTCCGACGGTTTGGATGGCTTGGCTGGTGGACTGGCCTTGATCGCTACCGGCTTCCTTGCCGCTGCCGCCTATTTGGTTGGCATGCCGCGTGAGCTCGATGCCTTGCTCATTCTTGGAGGTGCGTTGATCGGTTTCTTGTTCTTCAACATGCGTTTTCCTTGGCAGCAACGTGCAAAGGTTTTCATGGGAGATTCCGGTAGTCTGATGCTTGGTTTTCTGCTAAGTCTGGCAGCTATCACACTCACTCAAAACGAGTCCAGTTCGCTCCGGCCGGCCGCCGTGTTGTGGTTTTTTGCCTTTCCACTCTTGGATACGGTGAGTCTGATGCTGCGCCGCGTACTGAAGGGTAAAAATCCATTTCACCCCGGCCGTGACCATCTCCACCATATCCTGTTACAGGTCGGGTATAGCGAATGTCAGGTCGTGCGATTTATCTTGCTTTGCGCGCTGATGTTTGGCCTGGTCGGATTCATTGGCTGGCGTTTAGGAGTACCTAATAGGGTGTTGTTCTACGGTTTCCTCGTGATTTTTGCCATTTATTTTGCCGGTGTGCAGCATGCATGGAAACTGATGCGTCTGATTATGCCGCTGCGCATGAAATCGAGTGATTAGCCCAGATAATGCATCATTCAGTGCCCATGCCGTGATGAGGGCCAAGCTGGTATTCAGCTGAATCGCCACGGGGCCCCATTCACCGGGTGACCAATACCCCCATACAAGCTTGCTTGGCTCAAACGAGTCGACTGCTCGTGCCGCCAAAAGAATAGCCTCCTTATATGACTAGCATTCCCAAAATTGCTTTCGCGTCTCTCGGCTGTCCGAAAAACACCTTCGATTCCGAACGCATCCTGACCCAGCTACGCGCCGAGGGGTATCTGATCGTTCCCACCTACCAGGACGCCGATCTGGTCGTGGTCAATACCTGCGGCTTCATCGACGCCGCGGTGGAAGAAAGTCTGGATGCGATCGGCGAGGCATTGCGCGAGAACGGCAAGGTGCTGGTGACCGGCTGTCTGGGGGCGCGTGAAAGCGTGATCATGGATGCGCATCCGCAAGTGCTGGCGATTACCGGCCCGCATGCGGCAGAAGAAGTCATGGGCCATGTCCATGCCCACCTGCCGAAACCGCACGATCCGTTCGCCGATCTGGTGCCGCCCGGCGGCTTGAAGCTGACTCCGCGCCACTACGCTTACCTGAAAATATCCGAAGGCTGCAATCACCGCTGCACCTTCTGCATCATCCCCAGCCTGCGCGGCGATCTGGTTTCGCGGCCCATCGGCGATGTCCTGACCGAAGCGGAGGCCCTGGCCAAAGCCGGTGTCCGTGAATTACTGATTATTTCTCAAGATACAAGTGCTTATGGCGTTGACTTAAAGTATCGCCTTGGCTTTCACAATGGCCGTCCAGTGAAAACCCGCATGCTGGAACTGGTGCAGGAACTGGCCAAACTCGGCATCTGGGTGCGCCTGCATTACGTCTATCCGTATCCCAGCGTCGATGATGTGCTGCCGTTGATGGCTGAAGGCAAGGTGTTGCCGTATCTCGACATTCCGTTCCAGCATGCCAGCCACCGTATCCTGAAAGCCATGAAGCGGCCGGCACATGCCGAGAACACGCTGCGCCGCATCGAAAAATGGCGCGAGATCTGTCCCGACATCGTGATTCGCAGCACTTTCATCACCGGTTTCCCGGGTGAAACGGAAGACGATTTCGGCGAACTGATCCACTTCCTGCAAGCCGCCAAACTGGATCGCGTCGGGGCATTTCCCTATTCCGCCGTCGACGGCGCCGCCGCCAACGACCTGCCCGATCCGGTCGATGAAGACATCAAGCACGACCGCCTGGCCCGCTTCATGGATGTGCAAGCCGATATCAGCGCGGAAAAACTGAGATCCCGACGCGGCACGGAAATGACCGTGCTGATCGACGAAGCCGATGGCCGCCGCGCGGTCGGGCGCACCTATGCCGACGCGCCGGAAATCGATGGTGTGGTGCATATCGCGCAAGGTGAAGGCATTCAGGTCGGGGATTTCGTGAAGGTGAAAATTACCCGTTCGGACGACTATGATTTGTGGGGTAAGCCGGTTTAGCCTGGCTTGCTTTGAAAGGAGCACCGATGCCTGTCGTCAGCATGTTCTACGGCTTGATTGTCTACATGTATTTTCTAGATACCAAGCAACATCACTTGCCCCACATCCATGTCGAGTACCAAGGCAATGAATGCATCATCGCCATCCCTGGTGGCGAGTACCTGGAAGGTAGCCTGCCGTCCTCAAAAGCAAAGTTGCTGGCGGCATGGATAGAGATCCACCAGGAAGAATTGATGGCGGATTGGGCATTGGCAAGCAAAGGCCAGGGCATCTTCAAAATTGACCCATTACGCTGACGCTGATTACTTTCAGGAAAAAGATATGAATCCACGTGTCACACACGTTGAGTGCCATGCCGATCACAGCATGATATTGACGTTTGATAATGGTGAAAAACGTCAATTTGATGTTCGACCTTATCTCGACTACCCGGTTTTCCAGGTGTTGCGTGACATGCCGTATTTCCTTCGCGGGCAGGCCCATCACGGTACCGTGACATGGCCACATGCAGAGGATTTTTGCCCGGATACCCTGTATCTCGAAAGCAGGGTGCTGGAACGCGAAAAGAACGCGGCATGAACCAAACAATCTGGAAACCCCATGTCGTCGTCGCCGCCGTAATCGAGCAGGACGGCAAATTCTTGTTGGTCGAAGAGCACACCGATGACGGCATCAAGTTCAACCAACCGGCCGGGCATCTGGAAGAAGGGGAATCCCTGCTTGACGCAGTTCGGCGCGAGGCGTTTGAGGAAACCGCGCATCACTTCGAACCCGAGGCGCTGCTGGGCATCTACCGTTGGCGGCATCCCAGCAAGCCACAACGGACCTATCTGCGCTTCGCCTTCACCGGCCAGGTAACCGGATTCGACCCGACTTCGGCCCTGGACGAGGGCATCTTGCGAGCCGTCTGGATGTCGCTCGACGAAATCGCCGAAACCCGCCCGCGTCATCGCAGCCCATTGCTGCAGCAATGCGTGGCGGATTACCTGACCGGACGCCGTTTTTCGCTGGATTTGCTGACGGATTTCGCGGATTCGTTGTGAGCAAGATCGTGGTTGGCCTTTCCGGCGGCGTCGATTCCGCCGTCACCGCCTGGCTGTTGCGGCAAGCCGGGCATGAAGTCATCGGCGTGTTCATGAAGAACTGGGAAGCCGACGATCTGGAGGAGGATTGCCCGATCGCGCAGGATTACCGTGATGTGCTGGCCATCGCCGAGGTGCTCGGCATCGAGGTGGAGCTGGTCAACTTCAGCCGCGAATACCAGGACCGTGTGTTCGCCTACTTTCTTGCCGAATACCAGGCCGGCCGCACGCCCAATCCAGATGTGCTGTGCAATGCCGAAATCAAGTTCAAGGCATTTCTCGACCATGCCATGACCTTGGGCGCCGACTTCATCGCCACTGGACATTACGCCCGCCTGGAAGGCGAAGCACCGACGCGGCAACTGCTGAAAGCGGCCGATGCCAACAAGGATCAGAGCTACTTTCTGTATAGGTTGCAACAGCACCAGATCGCCCGCGCGCTGTTTCCGTTGGGCAATCTGCCAAAACCTCAGGTGCGCGAACTGGCCAGGCAAGCCGCTATTCCCGTCGCCGAAAAGAAGGACAGCACCGGCATCTGTTTCATCGGAGAACGCCCCTTCCGCGAATTTCTGCAGCGCTACATGCCGATCCAGCCCGGTGACATGGTGACGCCGGAAGGCAAGTTGATGGGTCGGCATCAGGGCTTGATGTTCCATACGCTGGGCCAGCGCAAGGGCCTCGGCATCGGCGGCGTCAAAGGGGGTGAAGAGGGCGAACCCTGGTTCGCCGCCGGCAAGAATCTGGCGCGCAACGAACTCATCGTGGTGCAAGGCCACGAGCATCCGCTGCTGCTCTCCAACGCCGTGCAGGCGGCAGATCTGAGCTGGATCGGTGCGCCGCCGGAAGCAGGCAGGCGTTACAGCGCAAAGACGCGCTACCGGCAGCAGGATGCCGCTTGCGAAGTGCAAACGCTGAACGATACGACGCTGAACTTGTATTTCGCTCATCCGCAGTGGGCGGTGACGCCCGGCCAATCGGTCGTGCTTTATGACGGCGATGTCTGTTTGGGCGGCGGCGTCATCCAGTAACCGAGACATTCATGCCCGACAACTCCTCCGCGAGCGCCAGCCAAGGCGAGTTTGACGATTCAAACTCCGCTCCAGTGCGCCAGATTGAGTTGCAGGTTGCGACTACCGTTCCACTCATTCACTTCCAGCCGATACACCGCCTGAATCCGCTCCGGTAGCGGTGCGTCCTGGAAGAACAGGATGGCATCGGCATTGATGCCGCCGTTGGGCGTGTAGGGCTGGCTCAACCGTAATTTCAGGTGTTTTTCGCCGACCAGGCGCTGGCTTTGCACGTTGAATTCGCCTTGGAACAGCGGCGTCGGAAAACCCTGTCCCCAGACCGTATCGGCCAGGCTCTGTGCGTTTTCCAGCGTGAATTCCACTGCACCAAGTTCGCCGTCGGTTTCGATGATGCGGGTGAGATCGGCTGCAGTCAGGCTGGCTTGCGCCACCGCCTCGAACAGTGCCTTGAATTGATCGAAGCGTTCGCGTCGGATGGTCAACCCGGCCGCCGCCGCGTGGCCGCCGAATTTCAGGATCAGGCCGGGCGCGCGCCGGTCCACCGCATCCAGCGCATCGCGCAGATGCAGGCCGGGAATGGCGCGGCCGGAGCCCTTCAGCAAGCCGTCGCCGCCGTCGGCAAAGATGATCGTCGGGCGGTGATGCCGCTCTTTCAGGCGCGACGCCAGCAGCCCCACCACGCCCTGATGCCAGGCCGGATCGAACAGCGTCAGGCTGGCCCCGTCGGCGACCTTGATGCCGTCGAGCAGGGCCAGCGCCTGATCCTGCATGTCGGCCTCGATGTCGCGCCGGGCGCGGTTGAGTTGATCGAGTTCGCGTGCCAACGGCAGCGCATGCGCCATGTCGTCGGCGAGCAGGCATTCGATGCCGACGGTCATGTCGGCCAAACGGCCGGCGGCGTTCAGGCGCGGGCCGACGACGAAACCCAGATCCTCGGCGCCGGCCTTTTCCGCTTTGCGCCCGGCCGCCGCGAACAGCGCCTGGATGCCGGGGCGGGCGCGGCCGTCCTGCATGCGTTTCAGGCCTTGCGCCACCAGCAAGCGATTGTTCGCGTCGAGTTTCACCACGTCGGCCACCGTGCCGAGCGCGACCAGATCGAGCAATTCGCCCAGATTCGGCTCCGCACCCGTCCCGAATGCGCCGCGTTTGCGCAACTCGGCGCGCAACGCCAGCAGCACGTAAAACATCACGCCGACGCCGGCCAGATGTTTGCTGGGAAAAGCGCAACCGGGCTGGTTGGGATTGACGATCAACGCATCCGGCAACGTCTCACCGGGCAAGTGATGGTCGGTGACCAGCACGTCGATGCCCAACTGGCGCGCCGCGTCGATGCCGGCATGGGCCGCGATGCCGTTATCGACGGTGATCAAAAGATCGGGTTTGCGCTCTGCTGCCAGCGCCACGATTTCCGGCGATAGCCCGTAGCCGTACTCGAAGCGATTCGGCACCAGGTAATCGACCTTGCCGCCGAGCGCCGCCAGACCAGTCATCGCGACCGCGCTGGCGGTGGCGCCGTCGGCATCGTAGTCGCCGACGATCAGCATCCGCTCGCCGCGCGCAATTGCGTCAGCCAGACGCGCGGCCGCCGCTTCGATGTTCTTCATCCCGACGTAAGGCAGCAACTCGGCCAACCGGCTTTTCAACTGCTCGGGGCCGGTCACGCCACGGGCGGCATAGAGACGGGCGAGGAGGGGGGAAATTCCGGCGGATTGCAGGTCGCGCTGGGCGTCGGCGGGGTAGGGACGTATTTGGAGATTCAGCATGTCCGAATATTACAGGGCGCTGTTTGGCGGCGAGGAATTCGGCGACTAACATTCGGCCCATGTCGCACTATCTGCCCCTCTCCCGCGTCGCCCGACTGGTCGGCCAGCCACGCAGCGAAATCCAACGCTTGATCCTCAAAGGCGAATTGTCGACTTACGAAGGCATGGTCGACATGGACGAACTGCTGCGCGTGTTCCCCGATGTGCGCTGGGAGGACGACGGCGAATTCCGTCGCGTTCAGGAAATCAAGGAAAAAGCCTTCGGCAAGCGGGTTTATGAGCGCGCCTTGCCGGACAAAGAGGTATTGGCGGAACGCCTGTTCGAGTTGGGCAAGGAATTCGCCGCGACCAAGACGCTGCTGCGGCATTACAGCGAGGTCATGCATTTTCTCGGCGACAAGCTCGACGACGTGTCGGATACAGGTGGCGCGGCGACGCTGAATGCCGTGGCCGGACTCAAACTATGGCTCAAGCACGAGCTTGGCGCGGCCCCCAGCGAAGCCGCCCGAGCCCAGGCGTTGCTGGCCCAAGAAAGCGTGATGCGCATCATGTCCGTCCAGGTCACCGTACAACCTTCCGGCCACGAATTTTTCGTGGAGGGCAACGACACGCTGCTGGAAGCCGCTTTGCGCGCCGGTATTCCGCTCAATTACGGCTGCAGCAACGGCAATTGCGGTGAATGCAAGGCGCGTCTGGTTTCCGGTCAGGTCAAGAAAGTGCATCCGCATGATTTCACGCTCAAGGATGCGGAAAAAGCCAATGGTGCCTTCCTGTTGTGTTCTTACACGGCAATTACCGATGTCGTCATCGAAGCCACGGTAGCCGGTGCGAACGACATTCCCGAGCAGGAGATTTCTACCAAGGTGAAGGCGGTCGAGCAACTCAACGAAAAAATGGCTGCATTGCATCTCACCGCGCCGCGCAGCCAGCGTCTGCGCTTCCTGGCCGGACAGCACGTGACGCTATCGGTCGATGGAGCCGAGGGCGATTACTACATCGCCAGTTGCCCGTGCGAAGACCGCCATATCGAAATTCATGTCCAGCGCGACAACCGCGCTTTCTCGCGCAAGGTGTTCGACAGCCTGCGCAAGGAGGATCTGGTGCGTATCAACGGCCCGCACGGCAATTTCGTGATGAAGCTGGATTCGCGCCGTCCGGTATTGTTCATCGCCTGGGAAGACGGCTTCGCCCCGATCAAGAGCCTGGTGCAACACGCCATGTCGCTGGAAATCGCCGAAGCCATGTACCTGTACTGGGCCGCCGACGGCGTCGGCCATTACCAGGACAATCTTTGCCGCGCCTGGACCGATGCACTCGACGACTTCATTTACCAGCCGATACAACTCGAGTCCGGCCCTGCTGCAGTGGCCCAATTCATCCTGGCGCACCATCCCGATCTGGTGCGCGCCGACATCTACGCCGCCGGCCCGGCGGACTTTCTGAATGCACTGCGAACCGGCGCGTTGGCGCATGGTTTATCGCCCCTGGGGTGGCACGGGGAAATCATTTAGGAATGCGGGTCGGGCAGGGCGGGCCTGCACCGGGATAGCCGTTTTCAAATATTGATTGTGCAGCGCAATAAGCGTTAAATGCGGCGACTGCATCAAGCACCCAGCCGCGCACGAGAGGACGGAGACATGAATCGGCAACGCCCATTTTTCCTGGATCTTCAAGCCATCAGATTGCCCATAGGCGGGGTGGTTTCCATCATGCACCGGGCCAGTGGCGCATTCCTTTCCCTGGCCATTCCCTGCTTGCTTTACACGCTGATGCTGTCCTTGCGCTCGCCGGAGGACTTTTCCCGCGTGCAGGCGTTTTTCGGCGGCGGCCTGGGTTGGTTGATCGGCCTGGGTACCTTGTGGGCGCTGCTGCACCACTTCTTTGCCGGTTTGCGCCATCTTGGTTTCGATATCGGCTGGGGCGAAGAGAAAATGCGGGCACGTTTGACCGCGAAGCTGGCGATGGCCGCTGCCATCGTGCTGGTCGGCCTCGTTGCGCTGGCCAGCCTGTTCAAATCTGGAGGTCTGGCATGAGACAGGTCGGCGGTTCGAGCGGCGGACTGAACATGTGGTTGCTACAACGCGCCAGCGCGGTTTACATGGCGTTGTTCCTGCCGGTTTTCCTGGTTTGCGTGCTGACTTCTTCGCTCGACTATGCCACTTGGCATGGCCTCTTCGTGCCGCTGGCGACGAAGGTGGCGACGTTGCTGTTCGTGGCGGCCTTGCTGGCCCATGCCTGGATCGGCCTGCGCGAAATCTTCATCGACTATCTGCATTGCGCGCGCTGTCTGGCGTTGCGCCTGTCCCTGTACCTCGCCTTTGCCGTGCTCTACCTGGCTTGCCTGGTATGGGCGGTCGACATCTTGTGGAGCGTCAAGTGAGCCAACCCCAGAGCCCAACCCAGACCCGGATACCCAAGCGCACCTTCGATGCGGTGATCGTCGGTGGCGGCGGCGCCGGCCTGCGCGCGGCGTTGCAACTGGCCGAGGCTAATCTGAAGGTCGCGCTGATCTCCAAGGTGTTCCCGACGCGCTCGCATACCGTCTCCGCGCAGGGCGGCATCACGGCGGCGCTGGCCAATGTGTCGAACGACAACTGGCATTGGCACATGTACGACACGGTGAAGGGCTCTGATTATCTGGGCGACCAGGACGCCATCGAGTTCATGTGCCGCAACGCACCCAGCGCGGTGTATGAGCTGGAACACATGGGCTTGCCGTTCTCGCGCCTGGAAAACGGCAAGATTTATCAACGTCCGTTCGGCGGACAGTCGCAGAACTATGGCGGCGAGCAGGCGATCCGCACCTGCGCGGCGGCCGACCGTACCGGCCACGCGCTGCTGCATACGCTGTACCAGCGCAATATCGCGGCGCGCACGCAGTTCTTCGACGAGTTTTTCGCGCTCGACCTGATCCGCGATGAAGAGGGCAGCATCCTCGGCGTCACCGCGCTGGAAATCGAGACCGGCCAGCCCTGGCTGTTCGAGTCGCGCGCCACACTGCTGGCCACCGGCGGCGCCTGCCGCATCTTCCGCCACTCGACCAATGCCCACATCAACACCGGCGACGGCCTCGGCATGGTGTTGCGTGCCGGCCTGCCGCTGGAAGACATGGAGTTCTGGCAATTTCACCCGACCGGCATTCCGGAAGTGGGCAGCCTGATTTCGGAAGGCGTGCGCGGGGAGGGCGGTTTCCTGGAAAACAAGGACGGCGAGAAGTTCATGGCGCGCTATGCGCCCAACGCCAAGGATCTCGCCTCGCGCGACGTGGTGGCGCGCGCCATCGCGCAGGAGTTGCGGGCCGGACGCGGTTGCGGGCCGCATGGCGATTACGTGCATCTGAAGATCGAACATCTCGGCGCGGAAAAGATCATGGCGCGCCTGCCGGGTATTCGCGAACTGTCGATGCAGTTCGCCGGCGCCGACCCGATCACCGGCCCGATTCCGGTGACGCCGACCGCGCATTACATGATGGGCGGCATTCCCAGCAACATGCATGGCCAGGTCGTCACGCCGGTGCGATATGGCCCGGAAGAGCCGGTGCCGGGTCTGTACGCCGTTGGCGAATGCGCCTGCGTTTCGGTGCATGGCGCCAACCGCCTGGGCGGCAATTCGCTGCTCGATCTGGTGGTGTTCGGCCGCGCGGCGGGCGTGCACATGCTCGACTTCCTGCGCGAGAACCCGATTCCGCGGCCGCTGCCGCAGGCGCAAGTGGATAAATCGCTGGCACGCCTGGCACGCTGGGATAAGAAGGCCGGCTCGGAAACGGTCGCCAGCCTGCGCACCGACATGCAGAAGGCGATGCAGGACCATTGCGGCGTCTACCGCACCGAGGCACTGCTCAAGGAAGGCATCGAGAAGCTGGACAAGGTGGAAGCCCGCCTGCCCGACGCGGCGTTGAGCGATCACAGCAAGATGTTCAACACCGCCCGGCTGGAGGCATTGGAACTGGAAAACCTGATCCCGGTCGCGCGTGCCACGCTGGTTTCCGCACTCGCCCGCACAGAAAGCCGCGGTGCGCATAGCCGGGAAGACCACCCGCAGCGGAACGACGACCAGTGGTTGCGCCACACGCTGTATTTCCGCGAGAACGATCAGCTCGACTACAAGCCGGTACGGCTGAAACCGTTGACGGTCGACACGTTCCAGCCGAAGGAAAGGACGTACTGATATGCGCTTCCGGATCTATCGCTACGACCCCGAATCCGGCACGGGTTCAGCCAATAAGCCGAGCATGCAGGACTATGAAATCGCATTCGACCCGCAAGGCAAGAAGGTGCTGGATGCGCTCATCGCGATCAAGGACACGCTCGACGAAAGCCTGTCGTTCCGCCGCTCCTGCCGCGAGGGCGTATGCGGTTCCGATGGCGTCAACGTCAACGGCAGCAATGTGCTGGCCTGCATCACGCCGCTGGAAGGCTTGAAGGAACCGATCGAAATTCGACCGCTGCCGCGCCTGGGCGTGATCCGCGACCTGATCGTCGACATGGAGCAGTTCTATCGGCACTACCGCGCGGTGAAACCCTATCTGATCAATCTCGATCCGGAACCGGAAAACGAGCGTCTGCAAAGCCCGCAAGACCGCGCCGAGCTGGATGGTCTGTGGGAATGCATCCTGTGCGGTTGCTGCACGACGTCATGTCCATCGTTCTGGTGGAACCCGGACAAGTTCCTCGGTCCTGCCGCGTTGCTGCAGGGTTACCGTTTCATCGCCGATACGCGTGACCAGTCGACCAACGAGCGCCTGGATTTTCTGGAAGATCCGTACCGGCTGTTCCGCTGTCACGGCATCATGAACTGCGTCGAGGTCTGCCCGAAAGGGTTGAACCCCACTGCCGCCATCGGCAAAATCAAGTCGCTCCTCGTGAAACGGGCGTTGTAAGCGCTTGACCGCCGAACCCTCCATGAACCGATTGCGCTGGCTATGCCGGCGCGGCATGCTGGAACTGGACGCGTGGCTCACGCGGTTTCTCGACGTTCGATATGCCGATTTGCCCGCCGATCAGCGGGCCGTTTTCGCCAAGCTGCTGGATCAGGACGATATGGCCCTGTTCGACTGGATCACGGCGGAGCGTGCTCCGCCAGCCGAATTCCAGCGCCTGGTGGAAGAGATCAAAACAACCCGATATCCAAGGTGATAACAACATGACCAAGCCAACCGCCAACCTTCAGATCAATACGCAAAGCATCGAACTGCCGACCATGCAGGGCACGCTGGGGCCGGATGTCATCGACACCCGCTCCCTGGGTAGTCAGGGCCATTTCACCTATGACCCGGGCTTTCTCTCCACCGCCAGTTGCTCCTCCAGCATTACCTACATCGATGGCGACCTCGGCCTGCTCTATTACCGCGGCTACCCGATCGAACAACTGGCCGAACGTTCCGATTTCCTGGAAGTGTCCTATCTGCTCTGGCATGGCGAGTTGCCCACGGCCGAGCAGAAAATCGAATTCGATTCCCTGATCAGCCGCCACAGCATGCTGCACGACCAGATGCTGTCGCTGTACAAGGGTTTCCGGCGCGACGCGCACCCGATGGCGGTGATGGTGTCGATCATCGGCGCGATGGCGGCGTTCTATCCGGAAGGCAGCGATGTCGCCGATCCCAAGCAGCGCGAAATATCGATGTTCCGGCTGTTGGCGAAAGTGCCGACGGTGGCGGCCTGGTCGTACAAGTACAACAAGGGCGAGCCGTTCATCTATCCGCAGAACCACATGGGCTATGCGGAAAATTTCCTGCACATGCTGCACGCCAATCCGTGCGAGAAATACGAGCCCAACCCGATCCTGGCGCGCGCGCTGGACCGCATCTTCATCCTGCATGCCGACCACGAACAGAACGCATCGACCTCGACCGTCCGCATGGCCGGTTCCAGTTTCGCCAATCCGTTCGCCTGCATCGCCGCCGGCACGGCATGTTTGTGGGGGCCGCTGCATGGTGGCGCGAATGAAGCGGTGCTGACCATGCTGGCCGAGATCGGCGATGTTGCGCGCATCGGCGAATTCGTCAAACGCGCCAAGGACAAGACCTCCGGCTTCCGTCTCATGGGCTTCGGCCATCGCGTCTACAAGAACATGGATCCGCGCGCGGCGATCATGCGGCAGACCTGTCATGAAGTGCTCGACGAACTGGGCCTGCACGACGACCCGATGTTCAAGATCGCGCTGAAGCTGGAGCAGATCGCGTTGGAAGATGAATATTTCATCGAAAAGAAGCTGTATCCCAACGTCGATTTCTATTCCGGCATCGTATTGCGCGCGCTCGGCATTCCGACTTCGATGTTCACCGCGATTTTCGCGCTGGCGCGCACCGCCGGCTGGATTGCGCAGTGGAACGAAATGGTCGCCGCACCGGGCCACAAGATCGCACGTCCGCGCCAGCTCTATACCGGACCGTTGCGACGCGAGTTCGTGCCGGTCGCCTTGCGCGGCGAGTAACAACGGCAAATTACGCTGGGGGCGATGTTTCGCCCCTTTTTTGTTCGGATCGATGTGAAAACGGGGCAAACATGAAGCGTGATTCCATCCCTGCAACAGCGCTGTTTTCCGGTAGCGCCGAGTATCTGGCCGCATTCGAGGCGGAACATCCCGAGCAGACACCGGTGCCGCCGCCGACGCGATTTGCCAAAAAGGAAGCGGTTGAAATCTCCGATCTGCCCTTGCTGAAATGTGAGGCGACCCAGGTCGGCGTGTTGCAACTGATCAACGCCTACCGTTTTCATGGCTTTCGCGCCGCTGATCTCGATCCGCTCAAACGCCTGCCGCCGCCGCACATTCCCGAACTGGACCCGGCCAATCACGGCCTGGCGCCAGCCGACCTGGATCAGCAATACGAGACGGGCTCGTTGGCGGGGCCGCCGCGCGACACCCTGCGCAACATCATCTCGCGCGTGAAAAAGGCTTATTGCGGCACGCTCTCGCTGGAATACATGCATTTGAGCGACACCCAGCAAAAACGCTGGCTACAGAAGCGGCTGGAAGGCGAATTCGGTGCGCCTGTGTTCGATGCCGATCTGCGCTGCTGGTTGCTGCGCCAGTTGACGGCGGCGGAGACGCTGGAAAAAACGCTGCACACGCGCTTCGTCGGCCAGAAACGCTTTTCGCTGGAAGGCGCGGAATCGCTGATTCCGCTGTTGAACGATCTGATCGAGCAATCCGCCCGCGTCGGCATCCAGGAAATCGGTTTGGGCATGGCGCACCGGGGACGCCTCAATGTGTTGCATAACGTGCTGGACAGGTCGGTGATCGAACTGTTCGAACATGCGCAGCATGAAGAAGTGGATGTCCGCCGCAGCGGCGACGTGAAGTATCACCAGGGCTTTGCGGCCGATCTGATTACCGCCGGCGGTCCGATCCGGGTCGCGCTGGCGTTCAATCCGTCGCATCTGGAAATCGTCAATCCGGTCGTCGAAGGCTGGGTGCGTGCGCAGCAACAGCGTCGCGGCGACCGCGACGGCAGCCAGGTGATGCCCATCCTTATCCACGGCGATGCCGCGCTCGCCGGCCAGGGCGTGGTCATGGAAACGCTGAACATGGCGGCAACGCGCGGCTTCAAGACCGGCGGCACGATACATGTCGTGATCAACAATCAGATCGGTTTCACCACTTCCGACCCGCGCGACACCCGCTCCAGCTTGTATTGCACCGATGTCATGAAAATGGTTGAAGCGCCGGTATTGCACGTCAATGGCGACGATCCGGAAGCGGTGATCCGCGCCGCACGCATCGCCATCGAATACCGCATGTTCTGGAAGCGCGACATCGCTATCGACCTCATTTGCTATCGCCGCCTGGGCCACAACGAGCAGGACGAACCGATGGCCACGCAGCCGTTGATGTACCGCCGCATCAATGCCTTGCCCAGCACGCGTGCTCTCTATGCCGCCCGCCTGGCGACGCAGGATGTGGTCAGTGCGGAAGAGTCGACCTCGATGATCCAGGCCTACAAGGCGAGCCTGGATGCGCCTGCCAGCCATCAGGCCGGCGCAAAGAATCCTTTTGCAGCGGATTGGGCTCCTTTCCGCGATGCACATTGGCGCGCAGAAGCGCGCACGGCGATCCCGTTGAACAGATTGCAGGCGCTGGTAAAGCGTTTGCTCGACGTGCCGACCAATTTCACGCTGCATCCGCGCGTGCAGAAGATCATGGATGATCGGAAAGCGATGGGAGAGGGCGCTCAATCGCTGGATTGGGGCATGGCGGAGAATCTGGCCTATGCCAGCTTGCTCAGCGATGGCGTGCCGGTCCGTTTGACCGGGCAGGACTCCGGGCGCGGCACCTTTTTTCATCGCCACGCCGTTTTGCACGACCAGAATCGTGAACGCTGGGATGCCGGGGTATTTATTCCGCTGCAACATCTGATTCCGGGACAGGCCAATTTCCTGGTAATCGACTCGCTGCTTTCGGAAGAAGCCGTGCTTGGATTCGAATACGGCTATGCCGGCGCCGCCCCGGATCAATTGGTCATCTGGGAAGCCCAGTTTGGCGATTTCGTGAATGGCGCCCAAGTCGTCATCGATCAATTCATCGCATCGGGCGAAACAAAATGGGATCGTTTGAATGGACTCGCGTTATTTCTGCCGCATGGCTATGAAGGCCAGGGGCCGGAACATTCATCCGGCCGTATCGAACGTTTTCTGCAACTGACCGCACACGACAATATCCAGATTATTCAGCCCAGCACCCCGGCACAAATGTTCCATGTATTGCGCCGGCAAGTGGTACGACCTTATCGCAAGCCGTTGATTCTGTTTACGCCAAAAAGCCTGTTACGCCACCCCGATGCGGTTTCTCCGCTAAGAGAATTGGCTGCAGGCGGTTTTCAGCCGTTGCTGGATGACGTTGCAAACACCACGCCGGAAAATGTTAATCGCCTGGTGTTTTGCAGCGGTCGGGTTTATTACGATCTGGCGCGCGCGCGCAAAGAAAAGGGACTGGAAAATATTGCGCTTATCAGAGTCGAGCAGCTGTATCCGTTCCCGGATAACGAGTTGAAGGCATTGCTTGATCGTTATTCCAATGCGCAGGAAATGGTCTGGGCTCAGGATGAACCTCGCAATCAAGGACCGTGGCGATTCATGGCGCATCACCTGCGGCAACTCTCGACGCTACCCATGCGCTATGCCGGACGTCCGGAATCTTCTGCGCCAGCCACAGGCATAGCGAGCCAACACAAAACCCAACTGGAAGCCATCATCAAAGCGGCATTGTTCTAGGGGCGACTTAATCGTCATTCCGGCGAGGCCCGGAAGCCGGAAATAAAAAACCCCGCTTGGCGGGGTTTTTTATTTCAAAACAAGACGCCTGATTTCAAGAAATACGGCAATCGTCCAGCGTTTTGCCTTGACCTTCCAGGTCAACCACCCAGCCCGGGCGGCGGCCGCGACCGGTCCAGGTTTTACCGCTGACGGGGTCGCGATATTTTGCAGCAACAATGCCGCGGCTTTTGCCTTTGCCAGCCACTGCGCGGCCGGAAGATCCAAGATCTTCGGCAGAAATGCCGAATTGCGCCATCAAACGCCTGATTTCCGCAAGTGCGCCTGACATTTCTTGCCGACGTGCATCTTCAGCTTTGCGCTTGAGATCTTCAATTTGGGAAAGAATTTCCTGATAGGAAGACATGTACGTTCTCCAAGAATGTTTATGCCCGAAATATTTGAGCGACGCGATGATAATGAATCATCACTTGATAATGCAATAACCAGATGCATTATTTTATTAATTTACTGCATCTGCTGAGGATGTCGATTTGTTTTCCGCTCAGGAAAAGTCCAGTCATCCAGTTGATTGATTGCGGCTGAAAGCCGTCCTTTGTCGTGCCGTTGTCAGGCAAATGAATGCCGATCTTCCTAAGAGTTTCCCGTATTGCTCAATGCGGGAATTATTCCTGTTTGCAGCAGTATCAGTTGCGCCCGCTTGATTTCAGCAACACCATCACCGCGCCACCCCCACCATCGACCGGCCTCGCCTGCACGAAAGCCAATACCTCATCACGTTGCATAAGCCAATGCCTGACATGCAACTTCAGCACGGGCTCCCGGTTTTTTGAACGCAGACCTTTGCCGTGGATGATTCGAAGACAGCGTATGCCGCGCCGTTTGCATTCGAATAGGAAATTGACCAACTCTATTTTGGCTTCGTGCCTGAACAGTCCGTGCAAATCCAGCTCGGCCTGGGAAACCCATTCGCCACGTCGTAAACGCCGAAGAATCTGGCGAGAAATACCCGGCCGCACAAAAGAAAGCTCTTCCCCGGTTTCTGCATTCTCATCCCAACGGATGGGGTCATGCAGCGACTCGAAAATAACCTCGCGTTCATCGCGAAACAAACTCATCGGGATAGGTGCCGGACGCGGCAAAGAGGGAACGATGCGCCCATGCGGCGTGATGGGTGTGACATCGGAAAGCACGGAACGGAAAAGTTCCACGTCCGTCTGGTTGGGGGCGGGAGATTCAGGCAATACAATTTCGCCAGAATTCCCGCGTTTTTTCATCGCTTTACGAGTAAAAGTTAACCCAGACTATCAAGGTAACGCTCGGCATCCAGCGCCGCCATGCAGCCCGTTCCGGCACTGGTGATGGCTTGGCGATAAATGTGATCCTGTACGTCGCCCGCGGCATAAACCCCGGTCACGCTGGTTTGTGTGGCGTTGCCGACCTGACCACCCTGAGTGACCAGATAGCCATGGGCATTCATTTCCAGCTGGCCCTTGAAAATGTCGGTGTTGGGTTTATGGCCGATCGCGATAAATACGCCCATCAGTGCAATATCCTTGGTCGAGCCGGTTTGGATATTTTTCAGGCGCATCCCGGTGACACCGGATTTGTCGCCGAGAACTTCATCAAGCGTGCTATTCAATTCAAGGGTTATCTTGCCTTCCTTAACCTTTTCCTTGAGCTTGTCGACCATGATCTTCTCGGCCTTGAAGGTATCGCGACGATGCACCAGGGTAACGTGTTTGGCGATATTGGCGAGATAAAGGGCTTCTTCCACGGCAGTATTGCCACCGCCGATAACGGCCACATCCTGATTCTTGTAAAAGAAACCATCGCAGGTTGCGCAACCGGAAACGCCTTTGCCCATGAACGCTTGCTCCGAGGGCAAGCCCAGATACATGGCGGAAGCGCCAGTGGCGATGATCAGTGCATCGCAGCTGTAGACGCCGCCGTCGCCGGTGAGGGTAAAGGGGCGTTTGGTCAGATCGACGGCATTGATGGTGTCGAACACGATTTCGGTATTGAACCGCTCGGCATGCGCCTGAAAGCGTTGCATCAGATCCGGACCCATCACGCCATTGACGTCGGCGGGCCAGTTGTCGACTTCAGTCGTGGTCATCAGTTGACCGCCTTGCTGCAAACCAGTGATCAGCACGGGTTTCAGATTTGCGCGCGCGGCGTAAACAGCTGCGGTGTAACCGGCCGGGCCGGAGCCGAGAATCAGCAGCGGGGAATGTTTGGCAGACATCAAATCTCCTTGGATTGGTTTGAGAGGGGCGAATAGCGGGTTATTCAGTATGCAGATTTTATCAGTCGAAGATGACGTGACAGCTTGCTTCTTATATTTAACATAATATACATTCAGAACCTTTAGCCATGTATAAGAACTCAGGCTATGTGCAGCCACATGGAGAGAAAACAAGTGATCCTTTATAGTGCGCGCCATGCTTGGTAAGTCCTCACGACGCTGCGCCGTCTCTAAACCTGTACGCAAACCTCTTGCTCCCCGCGTAACTGCATTGTTGCGTGAAGTCTGGTGGCTGGCTGCCGTTGGCCTGGCGTTGTATCTCGGCATGATCTTGCTGACCTATCAGGCGGCAGACCCAGGCTGGTCTCGCATCGGCGGCGATCAACCTGTGCTCAATGCCGGCGGACCTTTCGGCGCCTGGTTCTCCGATCTGCTTCTGTATCTGTTCGGTGCTTCCGCCTGGCTTTGGGTTGTGCTGTCGTTGTTTTTTGTCTGGTGGGGCTATCGCCGTATCGGCAGCTACGAGACTGAGTCCGAGCACCGCCACGGGCTCGGCGTCACCTTGACGGGATTCTTCCTCGTTCTCCTGTGCAGCAGCACGCTGGAGTCGATGCGCTTCCATAGCTTGCCGATGCAATTACCGCTCACCACGGGCGGCGCTTTGGGCGACAGCCTGGCGCATCTGGTACAGGGCGTTTTCGGATTCGATGGCGGCACGGTTTTGCTGCTTCTCGCCTGGGGTGCCGGCATCAGCCTGTTTACCGGCATGTCCTGGCTCGAACTTGCCGAAAAAGTTGGCAGCGGGCTGGAAACGGCCTTCAAGTTTTCGCTGGATAAATGGCAGGCCCGGCGCGACCGTAAAGTCGGCCTGGAAGCGACGACGGAGCGGGACGAAAGCGTGCGCCAGGAACGCAAACGCATCCGCAAGGAACCGCCGGTGCGAATTGAGGCGCCAGTGGTGATCATCGAAAAATCCGAGCGGGTGCAGGAAGAACGCCAGGATCTGCTGTTCCGCGATCTGCCCCACGACCAGCGTCCGCCGCTACGTTTGCTGGACGAAGCCACACAGGCCGCGACGCAGGTCGATCAAGCCAGCCTGGAGGCGACATCGCGGCTGATCGAGCGCAAATTGCGCGAGTTCGGCGTCGAGGTGACTGTATTGGCAGCCTATCCGGGTCCGGTGATTACCCGCTACGAAGTGGAGCCGGCTTCCGGCGTCAAAGGCAGTCAGATCACCAATCTGGCGAAAGATCTGGCGCGCGCCTTGTCGCTGGTCAGCATTCGTGTTGTCGAAACCATTCCGGGCAAGAACTGCATGGGCCTTGAGTTGCCCAATTCCCAGCGCCAGATCGTCCGCCTCTCGGAAATCCTTTCGACCAAGGTCTACAACGACAACGCCTCGCCGCTCACCATCGCCATGGGCAAGGACATCAGCGGCAACCCCGTCGTGGCCGACCTGGGCAAGATGCCGCATGTGCTGGTGGCGGGCTCGACCGGTTCCGGCAAGTCGGTGGCCATCAACGCGATGATCCTGTCGCTGATCTACAAATCGACGGCGCAGGATGTCCGCCTGATCATGATCGACCCGAAGATGCTGGAGCTTTCGACTTACGAAGGCATTCCGCATCTGCTCGCGCCGGTGGTGACCGACATGAAGCTGGCGGCTTCGGCGCTGAACTGGTGCGTCGGCGAAATGGACAAGCGTTATCGCCTGATGTCAGCGCTCGGCGTGCGCAACATTGCCGGTTTTAACCAGAAAGTGCGCGATGCGGAAAAAGCCGGCCAGCCTTTGACGCATCCGTTCTCGATCACGCCGGAAAGTCCCGAGCGCCTGACCACCCTGCCCTTCATCGTCGTGCTGATCGACGAACTCGCCGATCTGATGATGGTGGCCGGCAAGAAAGTGGAAGAACTGATCGCCCGTCTGGCCCAGAAAGCGCGCGCCTCCGGCATCCATCTGGTGCTGGCGACGCAACGGCCATCGGTCGATGTCATTACCGGCCTGATCAAGGCCAACATTCCGACCCGGGTGTCGTTCCAGGTCACCAGCCGTATCGATTCGCGCACCATCCTCGACCAGCAAGGTGCGGAATCGCTGCTCGGTCAGGGCGACATGCTTTACCTGCCGCCCGGCCACGGCGTGCCGACGCGTTTGCATGGCGCTTTTGTTTCCGACGATGAAGTGCATCGCGTCACCGCATGGCTGAAGGAACTTGGGCCGCCGCAATATGACGAAAGCATTCTGGAAAGTCCGGACGAAGAAACCGATGAAAGCAGCAACGACAAGAGCGCCGAAGCCGACCCGCTGTATGACGATGCGGTGGCTTATGTGCTCAAGAGTCGTCGCGCCTCGATCTCCTCGGTGCAGCGGCAATTGCGCATCGGCTATAACCGGGCTGCCAGACTTATCGAGGCCATGGAACATGCCGGCCTCGTTTCATCCATGCAAACCAATGGCAACCGTGAAGTGATCGCTCCTCGACATGATTCGTAATGCGCTGATTTATCTAATTGTTTTCGCAACTTCCACGCCCGTTCTGGCCGATTCCAGAGCACGCCTGGAAGCCTTCATCGACAGCACCAAGGGTCTCAAAGCCAACTTCACGCAAACCGTGATCGACCGCGCTGGCCGCAAGACGCAGGAAGCCAGCGGCAACCTGTATTTTTCCCGCCCGGGCAAATTCCGCTGGGTCTACCAGAAGCCGTATGCGCAACTCATCGTCGGCGATGGCAAGAAACTCTGGATCCACGATGAAGATCTCGACCAGGTCACCGTGCGCAAGCTGGATCAGGCGCTGGGCGACAGTCCCGCCGCGCTGCTGGCGGGCGATAACGACATCGAAAAGCTGTTCATCCTGAAAGACACCGGCAGCAAGGACAGTCTTGAATGGCTGGAAGCCACGCCGAAGAGCAAGGAAGGCAGCTTCGAGAAGGTCCGCATGGGCTTCAAGGGTGACGACTTACAGGTCATGGAATTGAAGGACAACTTCGGCCAGACCACGCTGCTGCGTTTCTCCAGCCTGCAACGCAACCCGTCCATGGGCGCCAGCCTGTTCCGTTTTTCTCCGCCCAAAGGCGCCGACATCATTGGCGACCGTTAATACGGGCGATCTGTTCGCCAAGCCACGGGATACTTCCGCAGAAAGTCGCAGCGAGGCCGCCATCCCGTTGGCCGAGCGCTTGCGCCCGAGCAGCATTGACCAGGTCATCGGCCAGAACCATCTGCTCGGCCCCGGCCGGCCGTTACGGCTGACCTTCGAGTCCGGCAAACCGCATTCGATGATTCTGTGGGGACCGCCCGGCGTCGGAAAAACCACGCTGGCGCGGCTGATGGCCAGCCATTTCGAGGCTGATTTCATCCAGATTTCCGCCGTGCTGTCCGGCGTCAAGGAAATCCGCGAAGCGATCGAGCGCGCCCGCGTCAACCGCGCTGCCGGTCGCCAGACCATCCTGTTCGTCGATGAAGTGCATCGCTTCAACAAGGCGCAGCAGGATGCCTTCCTGCCGCATGTCGAATCCGGCCTGCTCACCTTCATCGGCGCCACCACCGAGAACCCGTCCTTCGAAGTCGTCGGCGCCCTCCTCTCACGCGCTCAGGTCTACGTGCTCAAGTCGCTCGATGAAGCCGGCCTGGCCGCGCTGCTGGAGCGCGCGTTGAACGAAGGCAATCTGGCCATCGCCCTGCCCGACGATGCTCGTCAACTGCTGCTCGGCTATGCCGACGGCGACGGCCGTCGCTTGCTGAATCTGCTCGATCAATTGGTGACCGCCGCGCACGCCGCCGGCCGGAACGAAGCAGATGCCGCCTTCATCGGCGAAGCGCTGGCACCCTCGCTACGCCGTTTCGACAAAGGCGGCGATGCCTTTTACGACCAGATCTCGGCGTTGCACAAATCCGTGCGCGGCTCCAGCCCGGATGCCGCGTTGTACTGGCTGAGCCGCATGCTCGACGGCGGCGCCGACCCGCTTTATCTTGGTCGCCGCATGATCCGCATGGCAGTGGAAGACATCGGCCTGGCCGACCCGCGCGCCTTGAGTACGGCGCTGGATGCTGTCGCCACTTTCGAACGTCTGGGCAGCCCGGAAGGCGAACTGGCGCTGGCCCAGGCCGTGCTCTACCTGGCGGCGGCGCCGAAGAGCAACGCGGTCTACACCGCCTGGAAGGCGGCACAGGCTTTCATTACACAAGATGGCTCGCACCCGGTGCCGGTGCATCTGCGTAACGCGCCGACTCGGTTGACGAAGGAACTCGGCTACGGCCATGCCTACCGTTATGCCCATGACGAACCGGAAGCCTACGCCGCCGGCGAACACTACTTCCCCGACGAACTGCCCCGCCCGCCCCGCTTCTACCAGCCCACGCCGCGCGGCCTGGAAGGCAAGATCGGAGAACGCCTGGCCTATCTCAAGACGCTCGATACGGCGGCGGGCAAACGCGGCAAATAGGAACTTGGCGGTTACTGTTTCGGGCTACGCAGTCCACGCAGCATCTGCCAAGTCATCCAGCCGCGGCGCAACCACGTTGCGACGCGGAAAGGTCGCAGCGCCGCGAGCAAGACGAAGCCGCCGACGATCCAGACCGGATTGCGCCGGATGGCCCGTACCGCGGCCAACCCCTGATCGACCCGCGCCAATGGAATGCGCCACGGCTCGATGTTTTGCGCCAGGGTTGTGCGTTGTGAAGCCGCCAGTTGGATCAGGCGTTCACGTTGCGCAAGCAGGCCGGCTGATTTTTCATTCATAAGCGGGAAACGAGCTGCTGCCGGTCTTTCAACAATTCCGCCATGCTCGCCGCGAAGAACCTCGGTTTGTTCCGCACTTTATGCAGCGCGATTCGCCATGCCGCGATGCCGGCCGCCAGAAATAGCCCGGTCAGCACACCCAGCAGCGGAAGACGGTACGTATCCCAGAATGCGACCACCAGCAGCAGTGTCGCCAGCAACACGCCGACCCCAAGGAAAAACAGGGCGGCAAGCGCCAGCACCAGTAACGAAATGAAATGCTCTCGCTCTTCCTCCAGGTCCGTGGACAACAGAGCAAGACGCGTATGGGCAATGGCAATCAGCGTCGCAGCGAGCGTGGTCAGCGACTCCAGCAGCCCCTTGCCCCCGGCGGCGGTCGTATCGGGCATGGCAGCGCGCCTAGCGGCGTCCCATCAGGTAGCCGATCAGCAAACCGACACCGGCGGCAATGCCGATGGCGTTCCATGGCTTTTCATGAACATATTCGTCGGTGGCCCGGGCGGCCTCCTTTGTCTTGGCAATCAGGGCATCCTGCGCCTCCAGCATCCTGGCTTTCGCAATTCTGAGCGATTCTTCCGCCTTGGCGCGTACCTCTCCCAGCTTTTCCCCGCCCTGATTGGCGGTGGCTTTCAACAAGGCTTCCGCATCCGCCACCACCACATTGAAATCGGCGATCAATTGGTCTTTTGTAACTTCGTTGGATAACTGGCTCATGACTTTCTCCGTTATTGGTTGAATCGCGTTCAAGCTTGATCCCGGCAGCCTCGTTACAGCCGTCTGCCCTGGATCAGGCGCAGCAGGACCACCACGACTGCGATGACGATGAGCACATGAATAAACCCGCCCATCGTGTATGAAGTGACCAGGCCGAGCACCCAGAGAACGATCAACAGAACCGCAATGGTTTCGAGCATTTCATCTCCTCCTGAAAACGCTGAATGAAGAAAAATTGATCATTCAGAAATACCGGATCCCGCAGAACCGATGCTCCGCTGCAATCAACGCATCGATCTGTGCGCTGGCGAACGTATAGAACGATAGAGTGAAATTTTTCGACTGCGATTTAGAGCGAAACCCTGAAGTGGCTTATTCAGGTTGGCGTGAATCGATACTTGTCTGGGCGCTAGCGCACAGAACTCGCCTGGCCGGTCGAAGAAAATCCAACAAACGGCGGAACCGGCGCGAGCAGTCCGCCTCGCGCCTCGCTCGCCACAGGGCCGTCCCCACTTAAACGGAAAGCATCCATGCCCGAATCAGACAACACGCGCGCGCTTGCCGAAAACAGCAGCGAAGTCCGGCGTCAGGAGGCGTTGTTCAAGACGGGAGCGTTACAGAACGCGATTCTCACCAGCGCCAATTTCTCGATCATCGCCACCGACGAGAAAGGCATCATCCAGCTCTTCAATGTCGGCGCGGAACGCATGCTGGGCTATCAGGCCGCCGAAGTCGTAAACCAGATCAACCCCAGCGACATCCATGATCCGCGCGAAGTGACGGCGCGTGCCGAGGCACTCAGCCTCGAACTTGCCACCACCATCACGCCGGGGTTCCAGGCATTGGCGTTCAAGGCTTCACGCGGCATCGAAGACATCTACGAACTCACCTATATCTGCAAGGATGGCAGCCGTTTTCCCGCCATCGTGTCGATCACGGCGCTACGCGACGATTACGGCGAGATCATCGGCTACCTGCTGATCGGCACCGACAATACGGTGCGCAAACAGGTCGAATCGGATCTGCACGCGGCGCTCGCCGCGGCTTCGAGCGCCAACCGCGCCAAGACCGATTTCCTGTCCAGCATGAGCCACGAACTGCGCACGCCGCTGAATGCGATCCTCGGTTTCGCCCAGCTGATGGAATCCGGCTTGCCGCATCCGACGCCTTCGCAGCAGCGCAGCCTCGATCAGATCCTGAAAGCGGGTTGGTATCTGCTCGAACTGATCAACGAAATCCTCGATCTCGCACTGATCGAATCGGGCAAGGTCACGCTGTCGCGGGAGCCGGTTTCGTTGGCCGAGGTCATGCTCGAATGCCGCGCCATGATCGAGCCGCAAGCGCAGAAACGCGGCATTGGCCTGACCTTTCCGCGCTTCGAAACGCCCTACTTCGTCAAAGCCGACCGCACCCGGGTCAAACAGGTGCTGATCAACTTGCTGTTCAACGCCATCAAGTACAACCAACCCGGCGGCAGGGTTGCCGTGGAATACAGCCTGGCACCGCCGAATTCGTTGCGCATCAGCGTCCGCGACACCGGCGCGGGCATCCCGCCGGAACTGGTCGCGCAGTTGTTTCAGCCGTTCAACCGGCTCGGCAAGGAAGCCGGCACGGAGGAAGGCACCGGCATCGGCCTGGTGGTGACCAAGCGGCTGGTCGAACTGATGGGCGGCAGCATCGGTGTCGATAGCGCAGTCGGCGTCGGCAGCGTGTTCTGGTTCGAATTGAGCCTGACGAGCGCGCCGCAACTTGCACCACACGAAGCCGAGCATGCGACCCTGGTGCCGGCGCAATTGCCGGATGGCATGCCGCTGCACACGCTGCTTTATGTCGAAGACAACCCGGCCAACCTGGAGCTGGTCGAACAGATCATTTCGCGCCGCCCCGACCTGCGCCTGCTCTCGGCGGCGGACGGCAATCTCGGCATCGAGTTCGCGCGCGCCTATCTGCCGGAAGTGATCCTGATGGACATCAACCTGCCCGGCATCAGCGGCATCGAAGCCATGAAAACGCTGCGCGCGGACCCGGCCACGGCGCATATTCCGATCATCGCGCTGAGCGCCAATGCCTTGACGCATGACATCGAGAAAGCCCTCGCGGCGGGGTTTTTCAACTATCTGACCAAGCCGATCAAAGTCAACGCGTTCATGGATGCGCTCGACGTGGCGCTGAAGTACGCGCTAACGCAAGCCAATCGCGCAGCCAACAAGGAGCCGGCATGAAGCTGACCGAGTCGGAAATCCTCAATGCCGGCATCCTGATCGTCGACGATCAGGAATCCAACGTCATGCTGCTTGAGCAATTGCTGCATGAAACCGGCTACACCAGGGTGGCCTCCACGATGAATCCGCGTGAAGTGTTCGCGCTGCATCGCAAGAACCATTACGACCTGATCCTGCTCGACTTGCAGATGCCCGGCATGGACGGCTTCCAGGTCATGGAAGGCCTCAAGACCAACGATGCGGACGGTTATCTGCCGGTGCTGGTGATTACCGCCCAGCCCGGCCACAAACTGCGCGCCCTGCAGGCCGGCGCCAAGGATTTCATCAGCAAACCGTTCGATCTGATCGAAGCCAGGACACGCATCCACAACATGCTGGAAGTGCGCCTGTTGTACAAAAAACTCGAGCTTTACAACCAGGAACTGGAACAGACGGTACAGGACCGCACCGCCGAGCTGCGCGAAAGCGAAGCACGCTACCGCAGCCTGACCGAACTGGCCTCCGACTGGTACTGGGAGCAGGACGAGAACATGAACTTCACCAAGGTCTCCGGCCCGGTTCTGGAAATGCTCGGCATCCGCGTCGATGCCTTGGCGGGGGAATCCGGCGGTGTTTTGGTGGAGGGCTGGAACGAGGCGGAGCGCGCGGTGCTGCAGGCCACCATCGCCGCCCGCCAGCCGTTCCTGGATTTCCTGTTCAGCCGCGTCAATGTCGATGGTTCGCGGCAGCAGTTTCGGGTCAGCGGCGAACCGATGTTCACCCAGTCCTGCCGCTTCATCGGGTATCGCGGCGTCGGCGTCGAAATCACCAACCCGCAATAGTCCGCGATGGCGCCCGCTCCCAGCCCGAGTCAGAACCATCTTCTCGCCGCCCTGCCCACTGCGGAATACGAGTTTCTGGTCGCGCATCTGGAACCAGTCAGGTTGCCGCTCGGTGAAATGCTCTACGAGCCGGGCGGCCAGTTGCAGTACGCCTACTTCCCCACCACCGCCATCGTTTCGCTGCACTACGTCATGGCATCGGGCGCATCGGCCGAATCCGCCGGCGTCGGCAACGAGGGGATCGTCGGCATTTCGCTGTTCATGGGCGGCAACACCACGCCCAGTGCCGCCGTGGTGCAGACCGGTGGCCACGCCTATCGGCTGGAGGGCGGCAAGTTGTTGCAGGAATTCAATCGCGCCGGTCTGATGCAGCGGCTACTGCTGCGCTACACCCAGGCGCTGATGACCCAGATGTCGCAGACCGCGGCCTGCAATCGGCACCATTCGGTGGAACAGCAACTGTGCCGCTGGCTGTTGCTGACCCTCGATCGCCTGTCCGGTAGCAACTTGGTGATGACCCAGGAACTGATCGCCAGCATGCTGGGCGTGCGTCGCGAAGGCATCACAGAAGCCGCCGGCAATCTGCAACGCGCCGGCGTCATCAGCTACCGCCGCGGCCACATCGCGGTGCTCGACCGCGCCGGCCTGGAGCAGCGCGTATGCGAATGCTATGGCGTGGTCAGGACGGAATTGAAGCGACTACTCTGCGACGTGCGCTACCGCCAGAACGAAGCTGGATGCAACCCATTGATTCGGTAGGGTGCGCCATGCGCACCATTTCAAGTCGCATTTGCCACCTTTGCGTTCTCGGCCTGCTTGAACTTGCCGGCGTCGAATAGCGCGAAACGCAACAACGGCTCCGCCTTGGGTTCCCGGGTGCGGCAGTCGAGATAGGCATCGAACGTGCTGCCATCGGCGCGCAGCATCTCAAACATGAACACCGGCCGCTCGATTTCGGCATGTTCCAGCATGCGGGGAATCAGGCTATGCCAACGATCCCGGTCCGGCGGAGAAATGAATTTCGCCATGCGGCGATTGAGCAGCGCGGCGCGATCGACACCAAGTAACGCTGCCCCGGTCAGGTTGATTTCGCTGATCACGCCATCCCGGTTGATGGCGAAGTAACCGACCGGGGCAAACTCGTAATACTCCAAATAGTGATCTCGCGCCGCTTCCATGGCCGTGTGGGCGCGTTGTAATTCCTCGACCTGCATTTCCAGTTCAACCTTGTGCACGAGGAGTTCATGCAACATGACATCCATAGGCGGGGTCGTGGCATCCGTCCGGGAGACGCTGGACAGCACCGAGTCCGCCTCCCTGCGCAGGGCGTGGCGTTTTTCGATCCAATCAATTCTCTGGTTCATGTTGTTTCACCTTTGCGCAACGGTAATGACGTGGAATGAACGGCCAAAGCGCTTGGCTCATCCCGATACGGCAGCAAGCGGTCGAATTCCTTTTTGACCACGGCGTAACACTCGCAGGCCCGCGCTTCCAGTCCGGCCCGGTCGAGCACCTTGATGTGACCGCGGTGGTAACTGATCAAACCGGCTTTCTGCACGTTGCCGGCGGCCTCGGTGACACCCTCGCGGCGCACGCCCAGCATGTTGGCGATCAGCTCCTGGGTCATCACCAGTTCATTACCGGGCAAGCGGTCGAGGCTCAATAGCAGCCAGCGGCAGAACTGCTGGTCCAGTGTGTGATGGCGGTTGCACACCGCTGTCTGTGCCATCTGGGTCAGCAGCGCCTGGGTGTAGCGCAGCAACAGATGTTGCATCGGGCCGGCGCGAGAAAACTCTTCCTTCACCCATTGCCCGCTCAATCGGTAGGCATGGCCGGCGCTTTGCACGACGGCGCGGCTGGGGGTGCTTTCGCCGCCCATGAACAGCGAAACGCCGACGATGCCTTCATTACCGACGATGGCAATTTCGGCCGATGCGCCATCCTCCATGACATAGAGCAGTGACACGATGGAGGTGGTGGGGAAATAGACATGGCGCATCTGCACGCCGGACTCGTACAGCACGTGTCCGAGCGGCATCGGCACCCATTCCAGATGCGGAAAAACTTGATCAGCCTCCGCCGCAGGTAAGGCCGCAAGAAGGTAGTTCTGACGGGGATCATGGGGGCTGAGCATGATTTTCTCTTTTCATTAGACACATGCGAACGCACTTGCCGAATCGGTTGTTCGGGCGCGTCTCATTATAGGTTTTCAGCCATTTACTTATGTGCGGCAGCGTACATAAGTAAATGGCAAACACCGGGCCAGTATGTACGTCAGCAGACAGACAGTGCCAGAGGGGCTCCATAAGCTTGAAACATCGGAACCAATGCAGCGTGGCAATGCGCGATGGCGCAAGCAACGCGTTCTTGGCAAAGAAAAGCGACTCCCCGGCAAGCATGTCGATGCATCGCTCCCAAGCCCACCCCCAGGAGAAACACAAATGAACCGCTTCAACATCAGCGCGCTGGCACTCGCCCTCGGCCTTGCATTCAGCGCCGGCCCGGTGGCCGCAGGTATCTCGAAAGACGAATACAAGGTAGGCAAAGACAAGATCGCCGCCGAGTACAAGGTTGACAAGACGGTCTGCGCAGCATTGGCCGGCAATCCGAACGATATCTGCATGGCCGAAGCCAAGGGCAAAGAAAAAGTGGCCAAAGCCGACCTGGAAGACAGCTACAAGCTCACTCGCAAGAGCCTCTACCAGGCGCGGGTCGCCAAAGCTGAGGCAGCTTATTCAGTCGCAAATGAAAAATGCGACGACCTGGCCGGCAATACGAAGGATGTCTGTGTGAAAGAAGCCAAAGCAGCTGAAGCCATCGCCAAAGCCGATGCCAAGGCGCAGATGAAAACCTCCGCCGCACGCGCTACTGCCAACGAAAAGTCCACCGAAGCGCGAGTCGAAGCAATCGGCAAGACCGTTGACGCGGAAAAGGACGCTGCCGCCAGCAAAGTTGAAGCCGAATACAAGGTCGCGAAGGAAAAATGCGACGACATGGCCGGCAGTGCGAAGGATGTTTGCGTGAAAGATGCCAAGGCGCGCTTCGGCAAATCGTAAGTCGCGCCGAATCGGCATGAAGTCCAGCAAGACAACTTTAGAAAAGAGGTAATGCCATGAAATCAATGCAGAAATTCACGATAAGTACGGTAGCCGCAGTCATGCTGCTAGGCCTCGGTGGATGTGCCGGCATGTCGGCACAGGACAAGAACACCGCCATTGGCGCCGGTGCCGGTGCGATCGGCGGCGCCATCCTGACCGGTGGTAGCGGCATCGGAACGGCCGGCGGTGCCGCTGTCGGCGGCATCATCGGTCACGAGATTGGCAAGTAAACGGCACATCATCGGCAAACCATGGACGACGAGCAACGCGCCTGCGCCTCGCACGTCGTCATGTTCAGGAGGCTCATCATGCGTTCACCCCCTTTGCTATTCCGCCACCTTGCGGTGGCGTTGATTGCGGCCGGTGCGGTCACCGCGCAAGCAGCGGACGGCCGTTTTTACGATCCATCCAATGCCGCCAGTCCGACCGGGATGACGACCGGTTACACCTTGTACAGGACCATCGGCTGCCCCGCCCGCGAACTATTGGGCACGCCTTGCGTGGTGACCGATGCAATCGCCTCCGCGCCAGTCGCAGCAGCAGCCAGCGTCGCGGCGCCACCCGTTCGGATCGTCGTCCCGGTTCCCGTGCGCACCGAGCAGTACTGCGCCATCCTCGACTTTCGCTTTGAAATCGATCAGGACGAAATTCAGCGCGAAGAGCAGGAAAAGCTCGCCGCGGTGGGCGCCTTCCTGACGCGATACCCCGACAGCATCGCTTTGATCGAAGGCCACACCGATAACGTCGGGGCGCCGGAATACAACATGGCGCTGTCCCGACGCCGGGCGGAGAGCGTCGTCAGCTATCTGGTGGAAAACCATCACATCGCCCCTGCCCGTTTAACGGCAGTCGGCTTCGGCGAAACGCGCCCGCTGGTCGACAATGACAGCGAGCTGGGCAAACGGATGAATCGTCGTATCGATGCCGTCATTGCCTGCGCGACGGATGTCGCGGGACTGACCGTTCTGCCGGCCCGACTCACCATGGCCTTGCAGATCGAGTTCGACCAGAACAAGGCCGATCTCAAGCCGGAATACAGCGCCGATCTGAGCAAGGTGGCGTATTTGCTGAAAGCAAATCCCTTGGTCACCGCCACGGTGGAAGGCCATACCGGCAATCTGCAGGCGACCCCCGAGTTGGCGATGGAAATCTCCCGGCAACGCGCCGAGAACGTGGTCAACGCACTGGTCGAAAACTACGGCATCGCGCGTTCACGGCTCAGCGCCGAAGGCTTCGGCCAGACCCGGCGCGTCGCTTACAGCACCAGCCTGGAGAGCGAACAGGAAAACCGCCGGGTCAACATCATCTTCAACTACCCGAAATAACCCGGCCATCGGCCTCCAAGGCGAAGGCGCTTTTGCCCAAGCCTACCAACCAGAAGAAAGGGAACCAGAATGAACTCCTTGGAAAATTTAAAGTATTTCGCCATTTCGCTATTGCTCGTGGCCGGCATCGCCGCTTGCGACCAGCCGGGACCAGCCGAAACCGCGGGTAAGAAACTGGATGACGCGGCGAACAAAACAGGCATGAAGATCGAGGAAGCCGTCGACAAAGTCGGCGAAAAACTGGATGAGAAAAGCGAGAAAGCTGCCATTGCCCTGAACGATGCCGAGATAACGACCAAGGTCAAAAGCGCCATTTATTCAGAACCCGGACTCAAAACGCTGCGCATCAGCGTCGATACCGTGAATGGCGTGGTGACCTTGACCGGATCGGTCGATTCGCAAGCCGACTTCGACCGGTCAAGGGCGCTGGCCGAGTCGGTCGCTGGCGTGAAAGAAGTTGAAAACCATCTGCAGGTCAAGCCGACCCATTAACCGGTGCATGAACCGGTGAACCAGGAGGAGGAAATCATGAAACAGATGAAATTTGGCCAGAGCATCAGTGCATTTCTGATCATGAGTGCAGTGTTTTTCGCGCTGCCCGGCTGCCAGAAGGAAGGCCCGCTGGAAAAAGCCGGCAAGGAAGTCGACCAGGCGGTCGAGAACTTCGGCCAGCCGAAGGCCGGCCCGGCGGAAAAAGTCGGCCAGGCCGTCGACGACGCGGCGGAAAAAACCGGACAGCAGATCGAACAGGCCGGCGACAAGATTCAGGATACGGCCAAGGAAAAACCGTAGCAGTCCGTCATGCCATGAAATTCAAGGACTACTACGAAACCTTTGGCCTTCCTCGACCTGCCACTCGCCCCCTGGGAAGCGGCACTGGGCTGTTCGATTGCCGTGCCCACGCCGGAAGGAACGCTGCAACCTATTTCGCGCAGTTGCCGGTGTCGTAGGAGCGCCTTCCAAGGCGCGAAATC
>JASJPG010000029.1:0-42114 GCA_031426815.1 Hydrogenophilaceae bacterium | reverse complement strand
ACGCTTGTGGCTTCGTGGCGCTTTGAAAAATGCGGGGAAACCTCAGGGTCTGTCCCCCATGGCGATTGCCCTATGGCGATTGCTGCGTGTCCTCCGCTGCAAAATCTTCACGCTGCAGATTTCCTCGTCGAGTTCCTCTTTACCCGCCCGGACCAGCAGACTCTTGCCGGTCCAGCACAGCGACACGGGATCTCCGAGCACCGACACCGGACCTTCGAGGCCCGGCATCGGACCTTTGGGGTGCGGCACCGGACCTTCGAGGTGCGGCACCGGACCTTTGGGGTGCGGCATCGGACCTTTGGGGTGCGGCATCGCACCGATCAGGTGCGGCGCCGAAGCTCTGGACTCCGACGCCGAAGCTTCGAGGTCCGCTATCGCAGCTTCAAGGTCCGATGCCGAGGCCCTGAGCGCCGACGCAGCACCTGCGATTTCTTCAACCTGCGAAGCTAACCCCTTTGATTTGGATGCCAAAACCTTAGGGTGCAATAAGTGCAGCGCATTGCACCATCCGTGCACGAAAAACATACGGCGCAATGCCCTTCGGTTATTGCACCCTACGCGGGCTTGTCCAACAAACGGTTCAGATCGTGGCTCGCTGCGCTCGCACGATCTAACCTTATTCGTTAGACATCTGCACTCCATTCTGGACGAAATAATGCTTGTGGGTTTTCACCCAACACGTCAATTTCATAAGCGAAAGACTTTGCCTCTTCATATTGACCCTCCATAGAAATGGTTCGCATTAGAAAGCCCACCTCTATCCGATTTTTTCGGTAGCGACCTTCTCTTATTTTTGAAACTCCAACATCATTTACATGGCCTGCGGGCATTTGAAGGCCGACACCTTGCGGAGCAAGCAATATCCACTCTTTTGTGTCCGGCGTTTCAAACGATTCATCGCCGATATGCAAAGTGATTTTGGAGAACTTTATCTTGCACGGATGCGACCCGACATTTTTCGGAATAAGGCTTACAACACATCCGAGTTTTTCAGGGAGTGGCTCCACATGAACAACTGGAAAAACATACGGGCGATATTTCGATGAATATTCACGCTTAAGATACCCGAGAGTAATTGCGGCGAGAATAAGAGCCCCGCAGGCAGCGAATGCCGTAACTGCATTTGCGTAGTCTCTTGAGAAAGCTATCAGCCAATCCATGCCTTTCACTCCTGATGTCTAAACGTAGAGCTAAGGGGCAATGCAAATGCGCAGCATTTGGCTTGCCCCTTTTGAGCGCCATGTTAGCCAGCGGCTTTGGCATAGCGTGCGCTCTTTGAAATCTGGTTGAACTCAATAATGGAAACACCTTTTGGAATGAGATGTCCATTGATGCGAACGTAATACTCTGCAAGGGTTTCCGATTGGCGAGCGTGCCGAGCTTCAAGAACAAAAAGAATTTTCCTGAAGTGTTCTGGTGCAAGAAGAAAGTAATACATTGCTTCGTTCCAGACCGTGACCTTCGCACTGGGCATGTTTCCCGTGTCAGTCCAGTTGTGCGATTTACACTCGACCAATACTGCTGGTTCATTACCGCCAAAATCGAATCGGTGAGGTTTTCGTAGGCCGTTGACCCCAAGCGGAACAGAAAATGAGGGTGTAAGAGTCAAACCTTCCACACCGGCAAAATAAGCCAATGCATCGGCTTCAAACTCCCGGCCTGCATGTGCATTTGAGATAGACCCGATGCGCTGATGGCTTGTCATATGGCTAACGACGCTGTAGAAAAACCCACTCAGGGGCCAAACCAAACAAATTAGCGGGGTGGCTTACCCCTTCCCCGATCAGAGATCGTTCAATACAGGCGATTTTGAGAGGTCGATTCTTCGTCATTTCATGTCGGGAATTGGAAAAGTGGGTTTTTCTACAGCCTCAACGTAGAAGTCACCGGCGCTGCGCGGCTTTATCGCGCAGCGTCCGTGTGGACTGCCGGGTTATGCATTTACTTGATTGGCCAACACATTGCTGAGGGTGAGAGACAGTTCGCTTTCAAGTGCCTTAGCGCCCGGCATTGTGTTTTCATATTCGATTCTTCGGATGTGTGACAAATCAAATGGAAACCTTAGCTCCTGCTTTGTCTTTTGATACAGCAGGACGGTTTCCTTTCCGATAGTGTGAGCGATGCCGAGTTCATACATTACATTCGGATTGAGATTGCTCATGTCGGCGATAACAATACGCGCCTCGCAAATTGATTTCCAAATGTCCTGAATAATTGCTCGGTTTGACTTGATGTCGTCTGCTCGCTTGCAGACAAGACCAAACTCCTTCTTTTCCACGGTAGGCTTCACGACGGTTTGATAGATCTCCGTTAGCTCTTCTGTGAAGGGCATCAGAACGAAGGCTAAGCGACCGTCCACCTTATATTGAGCTGGGCCAAAAATCGGGTTGATTTGTATAGTGTTCATTTCGGCGTTCACTCTTTGCAATTCGGATTCAACATGACTTTTCGCTATGGCATCAAGCGCTGGTTGCCTTTCTTCCTTATTCAAATCTATCAACGTGGCAGGGAATGCGATTACAAATGGATTGTCGAATCCAAACTCCCATTTTGCTGCCGTGTAAATCTCTTCAGCAGGAAATCGTTCTCCACGGTAATCGAGCGAGTTCGTGGATGGCATTCCGGCCTGCTTTTGTGCGGCACACCCAAAGCGTATCTGCATCCACGATAATAATGACGCTGCATGGCAGCATGCTGCGTACTACCGCACTTCTGACCTTCCTCGTCCTGACTTCCGCCTGCGTGGACTCTAAGAACTCATCCAGGAGAGCGTCTATCTTCTGGGACAACTCAGGTGGCAAATTACCGCCCACCATTCTGGCTCCGCCTTTATGAAACACATGACCTCCTAGAATGCATAACGTGGAGTTGAGGCGCCTGCGCGGCTTTTCGCGCAGGTCGCCTCGAACGTAGTGTTAGCCATGCATATTATGTTGGTGCGGAGGGAAGGACTCGAACCTTCCTGGCTTCTCTTGGTAGAGCCGACCTCTAACTACCTGACGTTTCTCAATTCGGGTTGGAGTATTTCCCACCTGGCTCCGCAGAAGCAAGACTCCGCACCAAATAGACCATGAGCTAACTTGCTCCAAGCACGCACCTAAACAGCATTTCAATAACCCGAAAGTGTTCTCAGTGATGTTGCAAAGTGTGTTGAAACAGCAATTAGCGGCAGTGTTCAGATTTTTCATGACGTTCTCCAATAAGTTAATGACAGATGTTGCATTGCCAGTAATGGAAAACTCCAACCCGAACGAGAACTCGACATGCAGGTTTAGATTGACTCCGATCCCCAAGATGTTTGGGCTTTCGCCCGGTTCGTTGATGACAGTGGTAGTGCAGGCTGCTGGCATGGCTAACGACGCTGTAGAAAAACCCACTCAGGGGCCAAACCAAACAAATTAGCGGGGTGGCTTACCCCTTCCCCGATCAGAGATCGTTCAATACAGGCGATTTTGAGAGGTCGATTCTTCGTCATTTCATGTCGGGAATTGGAAAAGTGGGTTTTTCTACAGCCTCAACGTAGAGCTAACCGGCGCGAGTGAGCCGGCCAGCGAAGACCAAAGCCGGCATTTCGAGCGTCCGGGTTGAGCGCCGGGTTGGGCGCCCTAGCCATGAACACAGGCCAAGCCCTTGCCCTTGGCTTGCGTCGTCTTAATAACGTTGATAAGGCACTCTATTACCACGGACTCGAACCACTTCTCAGGCCAAGGCCTTCCAGCAGCGAGGCATCGTTCGGCCTCGTCGCAGAGTAGAGGCAGTTCCTCTGGCGAGAAGACAACATACAAATAGTCCTCGTCGGGCGGTGCGGTGCTCGAAATGCGTCGACCAGACAGCAAGAGAGGTAGCAGTTTTAACACCTCTGAGCCCGATTTAAGATTTTGCGGTGTCTTCGCAAAGAGCCTCTTTATCAGCGATTGAGTACCTGCGTCGCGTCTGGTTGGTGAGACCAAGTCCCGTACAACATTGCGATGTAGCCCATCAGGTGACTCGTATTCGATCGAGAGATAAGACTCCATACCTTCAGGACAAAAGAAGCCCTGGATGACTGAATCGAGCTCGGTAGCCTCGGAAGGGCCGAGGCTGTCGTAACTAATGCCAATTTTTGCGATGGACGTGGCTAGACGTTTCCGCAAATCAGGATTTTCGTAACTGTCCGCGTCCCACGTCGCAGAGGACATGACGTCCTCACCGCTACTCTCGCCTTCAAGAAGAGCGTTCCACTGGCTCCAGCCAATGGACTGAAAACTCCACCTCATCGACATGAGTTCTCCTGGGGTGCCCAACGTAATGTCGATCGAAGAAATCCGATGTATGTTGACGCAGTCACCCGCCTAAAAACCACACATCCGTTTGTTTCCATAGTCTTTTCTCCCGTTTTCCATGCGTATTAAAAAGCGAATCACGTCACCCGTGCGTTGCTACCTTTGTTCTGGCCCCGCCTTCTGGTTTGCATGGAGTTTAAGCAATCTACCCCGTTGGCTGCACGGGTAAATCTCATTTGTCAGCGGGCGTTCTCATTCGCCACGATTTCGGCGTCAGCCGCTGCCCTTGGCAGGGGCGGGGTATGTAAAGCGCTGCCCGACGTGAACGCTGCCTGCGGCAACAAGCCGACAGGCGACCCCAAACCCCCTTCAGCACTGCACCATATACCCCGCAATCGACAGCAATATCGTCGAGCCGGCGCCGTACAGAATCAGATATTTCTTCGAGACATATCGACGGGCTTCTCGGGTTTTTTTCTGCACTTGCCACAACTCGCCGAAGGCGGCCATTGCCATGAAAAAGCCGATCGGGATGATGCTCATCAATACCGCCAGTTTTCTGTCGCTGAAACCAGATGAACAGGTGTTGTCCAGGCTGTAATAGAACGCCGGGAAGTTCTTGATCGAGTAGGCAAACAGCCATCCCAGCAAGACGCCGAACAGGACGATCCAGAGCAGCGTTTGGAGGAATTCGCGGGTGTTCTTCTTCATGTGTTCAGCCCACTTCCAGCGCCATGCGCACGAGTTCCGGCACGCTGCGTGCCTGCATTTTTTCCATCATGCGCGCCTTGAACACTTCGACGGTGCGGGTGCTGATGCCGAGTTCTTCGGCAATCTCGCGGTTCGGTTTGCCGGCGACGACCAGGTGCATGACCTGGCGTTCGCGGTCCGATAGGCGTTCGATGCGCGCGGCGATTTCGGCGATGTGGGTGTGCGTGGCGTATTCGCGCGTGTCGCGTTCCATCGCTTCGGCGACGACGCTGAGCAGATCGGCTTCTTCGTAGGGCTTTTCCAGGAAATCGACGGCGCCGCTTTTCAGCGCGGCGCGGGCGTGGGCGAGGTCGCCGTGGCCGGTGAGGAAGACGATGGGCAGCGTGCTGGCGCGTTGCGTCAGGGCTTGTTGCAGCGCCAGGCCATCCATGCCGCCCATGCGCAGGTCGAGCAGCAGGCAGCCGCGCCAGTCCGACTGCCAGTCTTGCAGACAGGCTTCGGCGCTGGCGTACTGGCGCGTGCGGTAGCCGCGAAAATTCAGCAGCAGCGCAAGCGAATCGCGCACGGCTTCGTCATCGTCGACGATGGTGACAACCGGCTCAGTCATGGTCTTTTCCTGCAATCGGTAGCGTGAAACAGAATTGTGCCGGTCGCGCGCTGGCCAGCCAGAGTTCACCGCCATGCGCCTGCACCAGGGTGCGGCTGATCGCCAGGCCGAGGCCCATGCCTTCGGTTTTGCTGGTGGCGAAGGATTCGAACAGGCGCTCGCGCATTTCGGCGCTGACGCCGATACCGTTATCCGCGACGCAGACCTGGATCAGGTCGTTATCCCGCGCATGCGCGCTGATTTCGATTTCGCGTTGATCGTCGTGGCCGGCATACGTCGCCTCGATGGCATTGGTCAGCAGATTGTGCAGCACCGTGCCCATCTGGACGCGGTCGGCATGCGCTTGCGGCAGCGCTTCGTCCAGGTCCAGCTTGAACGCGATGTTCTGGCGTTCGGCGCGGCGGCGAACATACGAGAGGCTTTCCTCGATCAACGCGGGCAGCACGAAGCTTTCGCAGCGCAGGCCGCCGCCGCGGAAAAACTCGCGCAGGCGGCGCATGACCTGGCCGGCGCGGTTGGCTTCGCGGTCGATCTTTTCCAGCGTGTCGGCCAGCAAAGCGCCGTGCCGTTCAGGATCGGCCAGCATGGAACGGCTGGCGCGGGCGTAGTTGGCGACGGCGGAAAGCGGCTGGTTCAGTTCGTGCGCGATGGCCTGTGCCAGTTCTCCGGCCGAGGCCAGGCGCATGGCCTGATTCAACTCGACTTCGCGTTGATGCAGGCGTTCTTCGGTGGCGCGCCGCACGCTGACCGCCATGCCGAGCGACAGCATGGTCACCGCCAGGCCGAGCATCAGCATCTGGAATTCGACCACGGTGATGGCATGCGAACCGCGCCATTCCAGAATCATGTTGATGCCGACATGGCTGGCCGCCAGCGCGAGGGTGGCGCCCTGCAGGCCATGCCGCATAGCGATCCAGATCATCGGCAGGAACAACAGGTAGAAGAATTTGAATTCGTCGGTGTACCTGAAGCCGAAGATGACCCACAGCGCGAAGCCGATCGCCGCCGCTTGCACCACCATTTCGCGCGTCGGCCGCCAGCCGCGCCAGCCTTGCCAGTCCGTGCCGGCATGCACGAGCACCAGCGGCGTGATGATCAGCATGCGGATCAGCGCGCCGACCCAGAAATTGACCAGATCGGCCATCCAGGCCCAGGCATCGGGCGCGGCTTCCGGACTACGTGAAAACACGTGCACGCTGGCATCCAGCCAGGCGGCGACGATGGCCACCACGAGAAACCAGGTCAGGTCGCGCTGCGCGCCCAAGCGCGGATCGATGCGCAGACCGCGCAACAGCCAGACCGCCAGTCCCCACAGCCCCAGCATCAGCAGGCCGGCCGCCCACAGCGCCGGCAGCCAGTCCTGCGGCGGGCCGTACAGCGGCAAGCCGACCAGGAACGAGACGCCGATCAACAGCGGCGCGTAGTGCAGTCCGTACAGCAGCAGAAAGGCCAGGGTCAGGCCGGGCGGCGGCGTCCACGGCGCCAGGGCGAGCGGCAACACGGTTTGCGGGTTGCTCAACGCATCCAGCACCAGGCTGGCCAGCGCGTAGGCGAGCAGGACTTTCCAGGAAACGGCGAACTTGGCGAGAGTCAACGTGCGCTCAACCCGACCAGCTCACCCAGCGTTGCGCCTTTTCCAGATCCTGCAGATTGCGATAGCTGGTGGAGCGTTTGCTCTGCGCCAGCGGCAAGGCGCAGAGGAACAGCTGCGCGGTGGCGAGGGCGTCCGCCAGCGCGCTGTGACGGGCGAAGTTGTTGATTCTGAAGTGGCCGGACCAGTCGTCCAGCGCCCGATAGCGGCGCGAATATTCCGGCAGCAGGCCGGGCATGACATAGGCCAGATCGAGCCACGGATGCTTGAATTCGAAGCCGAGGTAATCCTTTACCGCGCGTTTGATCATGGTCTGGTCGAAGGTGACGTGGAACGCCACCAGCGGCGACTTGCCGAGGTAATCGAGAAACCGCAGCAGGGCTTCCGCCGGTTCCAGGCCGTCGCGTTGCGCCTCGCCGCCGATGCCGTGGATCAGGATGTTGTCCTTGCTGCTGACGGTGTTCTGGCGCAGCACGATTTCGAAGCTGTCGGCCAGGTTGACGCGGCCGTCTTCCACCGCGCAGGCGCCGATGGCGATCAGGCGGTCGCGATTCAGGTCGAGTCCGGTCGTTTCCACGTCGACCACGACGTAACGGGTGTCGCAAAACGCGTCGGCCAGATCGCATTCGGAACGGCCACGCCAATCCTGCAAGCGCTGGCTGGCGACGGCATCGAGCTCGACCCGGCGAGAAAATATTCGAGACAGGAAAGACATGAATCACATACCCGGAAACAAAAACAAACGCGCGATCAGCTGATTTTCACCACGATATCGTGCAGCGTGTTGGCGCAATGCGCCATGCGGTCGGCCGCGCGCGCCAGATGCTGGTAAATCTCGCGCCGTTTCAACATGTTCAGATAATCGTCGCCCTGGAACAAATCGGCCAGCGCCTTGCGGTACAACTTTTCTGCGCGCCGTTCGGCCTTGCGCGCGGCATCCGCCTCCTTCGCCGCTTCCGCCGGGCTGTCGCCCAGCTTGGTGAAGCCGGCGCTGATCGCCAGGCAACCGGTACGCAAGGCGGAAGCCATCTCGTAGGTATAACGATCCGGCGCAATGCCGAGCACATCCATCTCGTTCACGGTGTCCTTGCAGTAATTGACGATGGCATCCAGATCCATGATCGCGCGGTAGATGTCCTCGCGATCCATCTGCGTCGAAAACGCTTCGTTCAACGTGTGGATGTTGTTGATCTTGAGCGTGTCGGCGTCGTGTTCGTCGCGCTTGATGTGTTTGCCGATCTCGACATCGCCGGTGCCCATGAAATCGACCAGCAGATTCACTGTCTGTGCGACCTGCATCGCCTGCTGGTGCAGCAACAGGAAGAAGTCCGGCGCTTTCGGAAAGACGCGGTCGATCACCCGATGCACGACGGAGGAGGAGGAGGATTCAAGCTTGGCTGTCATATCTGTCCCCTGCGGATGAAGGCTTGCACCAGAGCGAGGATCACCGCGCCCATGAACGCCGATGCGGGAATGGTGATGATCCAGGTCATCGCTATTTCGCCGGCCTTGCCCCAGCGCACCGCGCGCGGCCGCTCGGAAGCGCCGATGCCCATGATCGAGGTGGCCACCACGTGGGTGGTGGAAACCGGCGCGCCGACCAGCGAGGCGGAAAAGATCACGGCGGCGGAGGTGAGTTGCGAGTTGAGCGCGTGCAGCGGACGCACCTTGTAGATGGCGAAACCCAGCGTGCGCACGATGCGCCAGCCGCCGGACATGATGCCCAGGGTCAACGCGGTGGCGCAGGTCAGCACCACCCAGAACGGCACTTCGAAGCTGGGAATAAAGCCGCCCAGCACCAGAATCAGCGTCAGGATGCCCATGCTCTTCTGCGCATCGTTGGCTCCATGCGCGAACGCCAGCCCGGCGGCGGTGAAATATTGCCCCCAGCGCAAACGCCGGTTCAGTCTGGGAGTGGCGGTACGAAATGCCAGGCTGAAGAACTTATGCACGCCGAAGCCGACCCAGAAGCCGACGATGGGCGACAGCACCAGCGCCAGCAACACCTTGGTGACGCCGGTCAGATGGCCATGCCGCAACAGTTGCTCGAAGCCCCAGACGACATGGCTGGCATCGACGGCAAGCAGGATCGAACCGATCAGCCCGCCGACCAGCGCGTGCGAGGACGAGGAGGGGATGCCTTTGCGCCAGGTGATCAGATTCCAGCAGATCGCCCCGGCCAGACCGCTCAACAGCACGGTCAGCGACAACTCGCGCGGCAGATCGGAAAGCTGCACGAACGAGCCGATGGTATTGGCCACCGCCGTGCCGCCCAGCAACGGCCCGAGAAACTCGAACACGCCGACCAGAATCACCGCCTGCATCGGCTGCATCGCGCGCGAGGCGATTACCGTGGCGACGATATTGGCGGCGTCGTGAAAACCATTGGTGAAGTCGAATGCGATGACGATCAGGACAGCGAGAACGGCGAGCAGGATGTGGGTTTCCATTCGGCGGGCGGGCGAAGCCGTCAGGCGAACCAGGAGAAGCCGCTATACGTGTCGGCCGATTTATCCATCGACAAACCGACCACATCCTTACCGCTGAACGAGAAATTGATATGCGACGGGTCGATGGTGCCGTTGGCGCTGGCGTTCTGGCCCACCTTGAACAACACCGTCGCGGTCATCTCCTTCTGGTCGTAGTACACCGCCAGCGGCTTCGGCGACAGCGTGATTTCGGTGTCCTTCAACTGCATGTCCAGGTTGTAACCGTCGCCCCGGCCGCTGCCGACGGCGCGCTGAATGTTCCAGTTGAAAACGTTCTCGACCGAAGTCGCCTCCATCTCCTTGCTGAACTGGAAAATCATCGAAAAGGTTTGCTGTGCGTCGGCAGTGGAAAGATAGGAGTTCAACCCGGAAACCTGCGTACCCGGCCCCAGCGTGGACGGGAACAAAGCGTACAGGTCGCTGGCATACACGGCGGTCATCTTCGGATTGGTTTTTTCGTAGATGTACTGGCTCAGGCCATCCGATAACGTTTCGTCGTTTGCCAGCAGGCTGTCAGCCACCTCCTGCGCTTGCGCCACATCGCCGCTGTCGGCCAGGGCATAGCCCATTTCCGCATAGGCTTCCCAGTAGTCCGACTTGATGGCGATGGCGTTATTGAACGAGGCTATGGCGTCAGCGTACTTTTCCATCCTGGAGTAGGCCTGGCCGAGACCGAAATCGCCAAACGGATCCTTCGGCGACAACTGGCGAACGAGTTCGAACTGCGCCCGGGCTTCATCATTACGACCGAGAGCCAGATAGCCCTGGCCGAGAGAATAACGATTGGCGGCAATAGGATTGTTTTTTACCGCGAGCGCGTACTCCGCCGCCGCTTCCTCGAACCGCTGTTCTGTCGTGTAGATGTTGCCCAGTTGGGCGTGCAGATCGTCCCGCTTCGGATCGATCTTGAGTGCCTGCTTATACGATTGGATCGCCCCATCAACATTGCCCTGACTAAGCTGCGCACGCGCCTTGTAGTCGTGGGCATTGATCGCGGTATCGGTGCCGGGCGACAGTCTGATCGCCCGATCGAAACTTGTCATCGCCAGTTCGTAATTCTTGCCGCTGAACTGGTTCAAGCCTTTGTCCAACTCTCGCAAGGCCAAATTGGCAAACTGCGCCGACTTGTTCGCAGTGCTGCCGAACAGCACTGAGATGGTCGCAGAGTTATCGGGTATTTCCATAGTGGGTCAATCCTGAAGTGCCAAATCTATATTCATGATTTAGCACAGGTTTCCCAATCCAGTGCAGGCAATTCGCTGAACGCCTGTTTGATCCGCTCGCCCCAGGCGGCGCGCAAGGCCTTGAAATAAGGATGATCGGCGCCGATACGGGTGCGGTGGTCCACCTTCAGGCGGTCGCTCGTGTAACACAGCATGTCCAGCGGCATGCCGACGGAAAGATTCGATTTCAAGGTCGAATCCATCGAAATCAACGCGCACTTGGCCGCTTCTTCGAGACTGCTTTGCCAATGGAAGATGCGATCCAGGATGGGTTTGCCGTACTTTGATTCGCCGATCTGGAAATACGGCGTATCGACGGAAGCTTCGACGAAATTGCCGGCGGCATAGATGCTGAACAGGCGCGGCGCTTCGCCCTTGATCTGGCCGCCGAGCAGGAAGGCGGCGTTGAAATCGATATTGAATCCGGCCAGCGCCGACGCATCGCGCGCATGCACCTCGCGCAGGCAATCGCCGACATGGCGGGCGGCCTCGAACAGGTTCGGCGCGGTCAGCAGGCTTTCGCCCTCCTTGCCCTGGCGCTCGAACAACAGGCTCACCACCGCCTGCGTGATCGCCAGATTGCCGGCCGAAAGCAGCACCAGAACCCGCTCGCCGGGTTGTTCGAACACGCTCATCTTGCGGAAGGTATTGATCTGGTCGACCCCGGCATTGGTGCGGGTGTCGGACAGAAACACCATGCCGGCATCCATCAGCATGCCTACACAATAAGTCACGATCGATTCCTCATCGAAAAACGGGCTTGAGCATAGCAGGCGCAGCGGCAATGGTGGCAGCTGCCGGCGACTGGCACGCTCCTTGCAGAGCTTTAACCTGATACAGGAGCGCATGCCATGAATACCCTGACCAAGGATTACGCATCGGGCGAATTCTTCGATGAACTCATTGCCCCGGACAGCCAACCGCGCGCCGCCGCGCGTGCCTTGTTCGAACACCTCGACGCGCTCGACGCGGCCGCTCTGGAGGAGCGCCGCCAGGCGGTGAACGCCGCGATCATGACCATGGGCATCACCTTCACGGTGTACAGCGAGGCCGGCAACATCGACCGCGCCTGGCCGTTCGACATCATCCCGCGCGTGATGGCGAAGAAGGAGTGGACGCGCATCGAAGCAGGCCTCAAACAACGCCTGACCGCGCTCAACCTGTTCATCAACGATCTCTACAACGCGCAACGCATCGTCAAGGACGGTGTTTTCCCGCTCGAAGTGCTGGCTGGATCGAAGAATTTCCGCGCGCAATGCCAGGGCATGACGCCCCGTTTTGGGGTCTGGGCGCATGTCTGCGGCACCGACTTGGTGCGCGACGGCGACGGCACCGTGTATGTGCTGGAAGACAATCTGCGCGTGCCGTCCGGCGTTTCCTACATGCTGGAAAACCGCCAGCTGATGAAACGCCTGTTTCCCGAGTTGTTCCAGTCTTCCGACATCCTGCCGGTGGACGACTATCCGGCCCGTCTGTACGACACGCTGGCGGCGCTGTCGCCACGCAGCGGCACGCGACCGGTGGTGGTGGTGCTGACACCGGGCATCTTCAACTCGGCCTATTTCGAACACAGCTACCTGGCCCAAAAAATGGGCGCGGTGCTGGTCGAAGGCAGCGACCTGGTGGTGCAGAAAGACAACTGCGTCTACATGAAAACCATCTCCGGCCTGCGCCGGGTCGATGTGATCTATCGCCGCATCGACGACGACTTCCTCGATCCGGAAGTCTTCCGGCCCGATTCCGCGCTCGGCGTCAAAGGCCTGATGCGTGCCTGGCGTGCCGGCAATGTCGGCATCGCCAACGCGCCCGGCGCCGGCGTGGCGGACGACAAGGTGGTCTATGCCTTCATCCCGAAGGTGATCAAGTACTACCTCGATCAAGACCCGATCATCCCGAACGTGCCCAGCTACCTGTGCATGTACGACGACGAAAAGGACTATGTCCTGGCCAATCTGGACAAACTGGTGGTCAAGCCGGCCAACGAATCCGGCGGCTACGGCATGCTGATCGGCCCACGCGCGACGCCGGAAGAGCGCGCCACCTTCGCCGCGTTGATCCGCGCCAATCCACGCAACTACATGGCGCAGCCGACGCTGGCGCTGTCCACCGCGCCGACCCTGATCGACGACCACCTGGAACCGCGCCATCTCGATCTGCGCCCGTTCATCCTGCAATCCGACAAGCTGTATTGCACAACCGGCGGTCTGACCCGGGTCGCCATGAAGGCCGGCTCGCTGGTGGTGAATTCTTCGCAAGGCGGCGGCGCCAAGGACACCTGGATCATCGATGTCGAAGAATGAAGTCGTGTGCGTATGACGCACCCTACCTGAGCGGAGTTGAACCATGCTTTCCCGAGTCGCTGAAAGTCTGTACTGGATGGCGCGTTATCTCGAACGCGCCGAGAACACCGCGCGCTTCATCAACAGTACCACCCAGGTGCTGCTCGACCTGCCGCGCGGCGCGTCGTTCGGCTGGGACACCCTGCTCAAGGTGGCCGGCCTCGACGCCCTCTATAACCAGCATTACGCCACCGCCAACGAGGCGGACATCATGCGGTTTTTGATCATCGACAAACGCAATCCCGGCTCGATCCAGGCCAGCGTGCATAGCGCCCGCGAAAACACGCGCACCTTCCGCGAAGTGCTGCCGATGGAAATCTGGGAGCGCATCAACGACCTGTATCTGTACACGCGGGAAAACGCGGCACTCGCCACGCACGGGCGCAGCCAGCGCTACGCGGTGCTCAACGGCATCATCGAACGGCGCCAATCGGTGATCGGCCTGCTGGTCGGCTCGATGAGCCACGATGTGGCTTATCACTTCCTCCAGCTCGGCCGCAATCTGGAGCGCGCCGACATGACCACGCGCATCATCGACGTCAATTCGGCGGTCAGCCTGCCGCTCGACACCGCCTCCGCCGACATCGCGCGCGAACGTCTCTGGATGAGCACGCTGAACGCCTTGTCCGCCTACCAGATGTATCGCCAGCACGTCGGCGTCCACGTCGAAGGCCCGGCGGTGGCGAAGTACCTACTCACCGACCCGCACTTCCCGCGCACCGTCACGCATTGCCTGGGCGAAATCGAAACTTCGCTCTCGCTGCTGGTCGATTACGCCGCGCCGCTACAGGCCGCCCGCACCGCCTGGCGACGGCTGGAGGGGATGAATTTCGACGACGTTTCTCCCGCCGCGCTGCACGAACATCTCGACCAGATCCAGGCCGATCTGGCCTATCTGCACGACGCCATTTCGCGCAAGTACTTCTACCTGCATCAGCAATTCGCCACGCAGGAACAGAGCATGACGCAGTAATACCCCGGCGCGTAGGAGCGCCTTCCAAGGCGCGATTGTTCCAAACCTCGCGCCTTGGAAGGCGCTCCTACAAACCCGCTTCACGCATACGCCGGCAAGGTGGTCAGCCGCGCATCGTCGACCGGGATGCCGAGCGCGAAGTGGTACACCACCTGATAGCGCATGTTTTTCTCACCCAAGCCCAGCCCGAGCACCTCATGCACGGCATCGTCGAAGAAGCAACCGATGCCGGTGCCGCGCCAGCCGGCGGCTTCCGCTTCCAGGCCGAGACAGTGGCCGAGCATGCCGGCTTCCCAATGCAGATGGCGCCAGGCGGCCGGATTGGCCTGGATCGGCGCCTCGAATTCGGCGATGAACATGAACGTGACGGCGCTGTGCGAAGCGATGTCCTGATGGCAGGACAACGTGCGCGCAGTGCGTTCCGCCTTGGCGGCGAGTAGTTGGTAGAGCGGCAGCTCGGTATCGGCCGGCGTCCAGGCGAACTGTTCCGGCATGGCCTGGCGCAATTCAGGCATGGCCGCCGCGGATCGCGGCAACGCATACAGACCGGGTTTCAGGCCTTCCACCCGATGCACCAGCAGGATCGGATGCACCCGCGCGGCATGCGGCCACAACCGCCAGACCGGCGCGCCGCCCGGCAGCAGCGCCGCGAGCAGGCGGCGGAAAACGGCATGCGGCAACACGCTGACGCCGTCGAAGGCTTGCGCACTGCGGCGTTGCAGGATGACCTGGGCGGCGGACAAGGTCGAAGCGGACTCGACCATCGCCGCCGCGTCGACCGCTTTGGTCGAGCTTGCCGGCAGCGCGCCGCGCGTCGCCATCGCCACGTCCTCGATCAGTGGCCATTGGTACATCGGCTTCGGGTCGAGCAGGCTGGCCTTGCCGGCCCAGTGCGACCAGACCGGTGGCGCGACCGGGTCGGCCATCGGGTCGGCGTGCAGCGCGACGATCACCTCGCCTTCTTCGCCTTCGACGCCGACGTAATCGCCCGCGCGGTCGACGCCCAGGCGTTGCGCCACGCCGGCCGAATCGAGCCCGACCAGACGCGCTTGCCAGCCGTGCAGCGCGGCGGCGTAGGCCAGCGCGGCCAGCACATGGCCCATGTCGAGTTGGCAATAGCGGAAGGCGCGTTCGCCGTATTTCCAGGCTTCGCGCCAGGCAATCGAGCTATAGCCGAGCCAGACGCCGGCGGGCGCCGTATCGCTCCAGGCACGCCGTTCCAGGCTGTGGTCGCTGGCCTGGTAATGCTGCAGGCCGGCGTCCAGGCCGGGCACGCCAGCGGCGATCAGCCAGGTTTCGGTCGGATGCAGATTGCCGGAGGACGGATGCGCGCGCAGCGACCAGCGGCTCGGGCCGTATTGCTTCCAGGCCGTGATGCCGGCGCACAGGCGCAGCAGCGAACCCAGGCTGGCCGGCGTGAAGTCTTGCGGCGGCCGCGCCTGATCGAGTTGCGGCCAGGCGATATCGCTCGGCAACACCGCGCGCGGCAACGGCGTCGAGTGCGCGCCGGGCCAGCGGCGGAACGGGTCCGGCTGCGCATCCCAATCGAGCGAACCGGGGCCGGCGGCATAGCGGTCGAGCTGGTGTTTGGTGCGGGCGTGATAGGCCAGCGTGGTGGAAATGGGGTCGGTCAATTCAGGCCTCGGGCGGCGCGGTGTTGGGATGGCAATGCTAGCCCAGCCGGCGTAGGGCGGACGAGCGCAGCGTTATCCGCCGAATGGGGGTTTCTATAAGTTTCAGACAGCGTGCAACACCACACTAGCCCATGCCGATGACGAAACGATGCTTGCCGGAAAGCGTGCGCGGAATTGCATCCAGATAGTTCACTTCCAGCACGATCTCGGCTTCGAGCATGCGGCGCAGATTCGCGTTCAGTTCGGCCAGCGTGGCCGCGCTCAGCTTCTCGGACGCGACCAGATTCAGCGCGATCCGCTCGAAATCGCGCTGCACCCATTGGAATTGCCGAACCTGCGCCTGGCCGTCGAGCAAATGGTTGAAAAAACCGGGGTGAATGCGCTTGCCGGCGCGGCTGCGGATCAGATCGTTCTGCCGGCACATGCCCATTTCCATCAGCGGAAACGGCGAACCGCAGGCGCATTCGCCCTCCAGCAAGTGGCCGGAATCGCCGATGTCGTAACGGATGAACGGCATCAGCCGATTGGTCAGCGACGTCACCAGCAGGCGGTCTTCCCCCTCGCCCTGCACCGATTCCAGATAAACCAGATCGGCGAACACATGCATGTTGCCGTGGCGGCATTCCCACGCGATGTTGGGCACCTCGCGGCAGCCATACTGGTTGAACACCTTGCAACCGAACGCCTGCTGCATCGTCGCGCGCTGCGCCTCGGTCAACACCTCGGCGGTCGAATACACGCCCAGCAACGAGCGCGGCATCGCCATGCGGCTTGCGATGACGAAACGCGCCAGTTCGCTCATCGCCGAGGCATAGCCGTAGAGCAACACCGGCCTGTAACGCTGAATGAAGCGCGCCCACTCCTGCAGCTTCGCCTCGCTGAACTCGGTCGCGCCGATGGTCTTCTCGGCCGCGATCAGATCCGACCAGCCCGCTCCCAAACCCGACCCGAACACCCCGCCCGCCGCCACATCCTGGCGCGCCCCCCAGAAATTCAACACCTTCTGCCCCGGCCGCCAGCCCGACATCATGAAACCGCGCATCATCCCGGCCCGCATCAATTCATGCTTCGCCTCGTCATACCAGAACGCCAGCGGCTTGCCGGTGGAACCGCCGGTATGGCCGAGCTTGACCGTGGCACGATCCATCCCGCTGGCCAACAGATCGTCCAAGCGCTCGCGCACCGCGTCCTTGTCCAGAATGGGCAGATCGGCAACCCGCTTCGAAGTCAGCGCGCCCAAGCTTTCCGCGTAATACGGCACGTTGGCCGCCGCAAACGCCACCATCCCGGCCAACTCCGCCTGCTGCTTGCGCAACAGTTGTTCCCGGCTCAACGCCTGATTGCGCAGCAATTGATCGAGTTGCGCGTAGCGGAGGGGATAGCGGCGGCGATGCAGCCAGTGGCGGAGGGAATGCACTTGGACCTCGGAAATTCTGAACGGGGACTAGCAGGCTGCGTATTTCACCTGAAAAAGCTGAGGCCGCGCTGGTGTTCGGTTAAACGCAGGTTGTTGGTGAAGCAGGTGCGCTGGAACAGGCCGGCAGACTGGTCGTCTGTTTTTCGCTGTGCATCATAGGCTTGGGGACATGGCAACCGGACCGGCGCGAACCCTTCTGTGACCTTTGTTACTCAGTCACTTATGTCACTGAGCGGCTGCGGAGCAAGCCCTACATTGCAGGCGCTCCACCCGATCCAACCCCAACCCCCAGGAGATTCGCCATGCGCAATATCAAAACCCTTGCCGCCACCCTGCTGCTCGCCGCCACCGTTCTGACCGGCTGCAGCCAGACCCCGACCAAGCCCGCCGCTTCCCTGTACGACCGCCTCGGCGGCAAGGATGCGATCACCGCCGTGGTGGACGAGCTGTCCGCCAACGTGGGCGCGGACAGCCGCATCAACCATCGTTTCGCCAAGGCCAACATGAAGCAGTTCAAGTCCAACATGGTGGATCTGCTCTGCATGGGCAGCGGCGGACCCTGCGCCTACAAGAGCCTGGACATGAAAACCGTACATACCGGCATGAAAATCAGCGATGCCGAGTTCGGCGCCATGGCGGAGAACGTCGTGAAGACCCTGAACAAGTTCAATGTGCCGGCCCCGGAACAGGGCGAGGTGATGGCCCTGCTGGGCGGCATGAAGGGCGATATCGTCAACCGCTGAAATCTGGTTGGCGCAGTTGTAGGAGCGCCTTCCAAGGCGCGAAGTCCGGAACAATCGCGCCTTGGAAGGCGCTCCTACGCGTGGTGTCGCCACAACTGAGGTTTCCAGGTTTATTGCGCGGTTCCGCATCAACCCTTGAACGCCTCCGGCGAGCCGAGATAGGCGATTTCCTCCGGCGTGCTGTCGCGGCCGAGGATGGCGTTGCGATGCGGGAAGCGGCCGAAGCGGCGGATGAGGCCGCGATGGTGTTCGGCGAAGCGCAGGTTGTCGGCGAGGCCGGCGCGCTGGAACAGGGCGACGGACTGGTCCTGGTCGGCCAGGTTTTCGCTGTGCATCAGCGGCATGTAAAGGAACAGCACCTGGTCGCGCGGCAGGCGTTGATCGTCGCCGCGCGCGACGGCAGCGCGGGCAACTGTGACGGCTTTTTGTTCGCTGGCGAATGCCGCCGCTTTGCCGCGAAACATGTTGAGCGGTAGCTGATCCAGCACGATGGCGAGGGCCAGCGCGCCTGCCGGCGTGGCCGCCCAATCGTCCAGTTCGCCCGCGGCGGCGCGCTGCCAGAGCGCTTCATAGCGCGCCCGAATCTCGTCGTCCAGGGCCGGCGTCGAGGCAAACCAGCGCTGGCTGATGCGCGGCGAGAACCAGTAATCGAGTACGTCCTCGATGTCTTCGGCTTGGGTCATGGTGAAGTCCTTTCGATAGTGCCGGGACGTCAGATTAATGCAGGGAGGTTTACAAGGCGTAGGTGCCGTCTCAATCGCGCCTTGGAAGGCGCTCCTACGACAGGATCGTCAGGGCTTCCGCCCACACTTGCCGGTTGGCGTGGAGGCCGGTGATGGCGGCGAGTTGGCGGGCGCGCCAGTCGTTGCGGCGGGCGAGGTCGTCGATGCGGGTGTAGCAGGGCGACGATGGGCCGAAGTTGTGTTCGATGTTGCCGGCGAAGGAGGCGAAATTGGCTACGGCGTTGGCCAGATCGGAAGTTTGGTTCCACCACTGCGCTGAGTCGTGCAGCAGGGTTTGCAGCCGTGCCAGGCGGTCGAGAATCTCGCGTTGCTTGATGCGGTATTTCTCGCGCATTTCGCTTTGCATGGCGGCCAGCGTGGCGTCCACCTCGGCTTCCGCCAGCACGCGGCCGGGGTAGCCCAGCGCGGTCAATTTCTGCATGGAAAACAGCATGACGTCGCCGTGGAACTGGCGCTCGAATTCGCCGCACAGGTCGATCACTGGGCAAATCGCCTGGCTGGCAGCTTCGTCCAGCACGCCGGGGCGGAATTCGGATTGGCCGGTGGTTTCCAGCGTGCGTTTGTGCAGCATCGGCACGTTGGCGGAGACGAAGCGCTCGCCCATCTCGGCTTGCAGCAAGCGGCCCATGGTCGGGCCGGACATGCGCAGGCGTAGCGGCGCGTAGGGGATGAACCAGTCCAGCGCTTGCGGCCGAAACACATAGTTGCCGGTGTAGACGGTGCGCGCCGGTTGCACGCTTTGCAGCACGTCGGCATGGCTGTACCAGGTGACGCGGGTGGGATGTTCGCCGTGGAAGAAGCGGTTCAGCCGGGTCGAGAAATCGGCGAAGCAGGCGGCGTTGACGGGTTCGCCGGGGGTTTTGCCAACAATCGGGCAACGGTAGCGATACGCCTCGGCGGCGTGCTTGAAGCCGAACAGGTCGGCCATGTCGTGATACGCGGCATCGCCGCCTGCGGCCACACCCGGCTGGCGATACGCCTGTTCCGGCGCGACAGCGGTCATCTCACTCAGGAAGCCGATCACGTCTTCCAGAAAATTGCCGGCCATCACGGCGGGCGACACCGGCGGGTCGCCGACCACTTTGCCGGTCAGCACCTGGACATCGCTACGGCTGAAGATGGCATCCAGGTGATACAGGAAATTCACCGCGAAGACGTCGCGGCCGCCTTCATGTGTCGCAACCTTGACCCGGAATTCCTGGTCGGCGTCGATGGTGTAGAACAGCACGCGCTGGTCAGGCATCTCACCCGCCATCGCGGCCAACTTCAGATAGGCGATGTTGCGCGTCATCGCCTGGCCCTTGTGGCTGTAGGCGTCGCGGGCATGCCGGCCGACGATGGGCGCGAGGTCCAGCGCGGCCAGTTTGTCCATCAGCGCGAGCTGTTCGTCCAGACCAAAATATTCCGTGCTCAGCCCGGTGGCATCGAATTCGGCGGCGATGACGCGGTGCTGTGCGATGCAATCAGCGTCGCTCGAATCGTCGGCCAGCAACACCGACACCTTGCGCCAGCGGCCGTCCCGCATGCCGCCGTAGCCGTAGGCGCGGCAGAGTTCGAGCAGGCTGGCGAGGCAATCCTTCAGGTGAATCGGGCTGTCCGCCACCGGAATGGCGATGACGAAGCGGTGGCGCGCGTCATCCCCCTGTTGTTCGATCAGCGCCTCCAGCCGGCGCCAGGCGGATTGATACGACGCCAACAGGTTTTCGTGGAAGCCGCCGTCCCACAAGGCCGCCTCGAAACGGGCGATGGCGGCGTGCTGCGCGGCGATCCGTTCGGCCAGATCAGCGTGCCGACAGGTAGGCTGGGAAGGCATTCTTGTCGAGCAGGATTTCGATGAGATTGATCGAGCCGGTCAGGTCGGCTGTCGCGAACAGGTCGTCAAGATCGGCCTCGCTTTCGATTCTGCGATGCGCGATGCCGAACGACTGCGCCAGCAGTTTGAAATCCGGGTTCACGAAATCGCAGTCGATATAGCGCTCGCCGTACAACTGGAACTGGTTCTTGCGGATCAGGCCCATGGTGGCGTTGTTGATCACGACGATGTTGAGCGGGATGGCGTAGTTCACCGCGGTCATGATCTCCATGCAGCACATCTGGAAACCGCCGTCGCCGAGGATGGCGAAGGTGGGCGCGTCCTTGGCGCGAGCTTGGGTAAAAAAGCGCGCACCGATAGCCGCCGGAATCGCGTGGCCGAGCGAGGAGATGCCGGAGTTCGGAAAATAGTGGTTGGCGTGCGAGACATCGAAGAAGCTCTGCGCGAACACGATGTTGTCGTCGAAGATCAGCGCGTCTTCCGGGAAGCGTTGGGCCAAACCGGCGAAGAACGCCTCCATCAGGCGGAATTTGGCGCGCTGCGCGCTGGCTTCTTCCGCCAGCGGCTGCGCTTCGCTTTCGCGATGATCGTCCAGCTTGTCCAGGCTGCCGCGCGCCGCGTTTTCAGATGCCAGCACTGCCAGCAGTTCCGTCACCACTTCGCGGATGTCGCCGTGGATCGCCACGTCCGCCTTGAATACCTTGCCCAGTTGCCCGGCGTCGCGGTCGACCTGCGCCACCTTCTTGCCGGCCAGCAGCTTCTTGTCCCACAGGTAGCTGGTGCGTTCGTTGAAGCCGGCGCCGAGAAAGATCACCAGATCGGCGTGATCGACGATGTAGCGGTACGCCTGGCCGTTCGAGGTGACGCCGAGGCAACCAAGCGACAGCTCGCTGCCTTCGCTGACCACGCCCTTCGCTTTCAGGCTGGACGCCACCGGAATGTGCAACGCCTCCGACAAACCCGCCACGACGCCGCGCGCGCCGGCCTTGATGCAGCCGTAGCCGGCGACGATGACCGGATACTTCGCCGCATGGATCAGCCTGACCAGATCCGCCAGCGGTTCGGCCTGGGCACCGCATTCCGGCTGCCGTCGCGGCAAATCCATGTGCAGATGATCGAGCACATCGGCGTCGACCAGTTCTTTCTGCACGTTGTAGGGAATGCTCAGCAGCACCGGCCCCGGTTCGCGCGCGAGCAGCGCCCGCGTCGCCTGGTTGAGCACCTGGCCGAGGTAATCGGTACGTTCAATCAGCTTGTGATAGCGGGTGATGCTGGCGAACAGCGCGCCCTGGTCGATGGCGCCGCCTTCGCCGGAGCTTTCCTGCAAACCGCCCTTGCCGAAGATGTAGGTGGAGGTCTCGCCGGTGATGATCAGCACCGGCAGGCGCTCGGCATAGGCGTTGGCGATGCCGGTGACCAGATTGGTCGCGCCCGGCCCGGCCGTGGCGATGCAAGCGGAAATCTGGTGCGAAACACGTGAATAGCCGCCAGCCATGAACGCCGCGCCCTGTTCGTGCTTGACCAGCACGCTCTGCACCTTCGAGTCGCGCAACTGGTCGTAAATCGGCAATACGTGGGCGCCGGGCATGCCGAAGATGACTTCGACGCCGAGGCGCTCCAGGTAGCGGACGATCAATTCGCTGACGGTGATTTTCATGGTGTTGCGCGAGAGGACAAATGCGGCAGCGCTGGATGCGCGCTGAAATGGTGCGGAGGAAGGGCGGGATTTGAGCACAAGACGCCCCGGGCGGAAACTGCGGGTCCAGCCGGGCTGCTAGCCACTGCGGAACCGGGCTTGTTCATTCAGCGCCCGCTCGATGAACTGGCGCGGCACGCGGGTGCGCGGTGCTCGGCCTGCAAACCATTGCCGCACGTCGTCATCCAGGCCGATGCCGTGCATGTAGTTGTATAGCGCCTTGTTCAGCGCGACGCCGAGGCTGTCGTGATCGACTCCGGCGGGGTCGATGAAGCCGACATCGTTTTTCGCGAACGACACCGGCGGCAGCGGCTTCAACGTCACGCCGAACTGCTCCGGGTGCAGGCCGACCGGCGAATGCACAGTGCAGACGAAGCGATGGAAAAAGCCGGACTGGATGCAGCCGGCGGCGAACAGTTGGCGCACGTATTCGAGCGCATCGACGGTGTCCTGCACGGTTTGCGTCGGGAAGCCGTACATCAGGTAGGCATGCACCAGAATGCCGGCGTCGGCGAACGCGCGCGTGACGCGGGCGACCTGGTCGACCGAGACGCCTTTCTGCATCAGCTTGAGCAGCCGATCCGAGGCCACTTCCAGCCCGCCGGAGACGGCGATGCAGCCGCTGTCGGCGAGTTGCCGGCACAGCTCCGGCGTGAACGATTTTTCGAAGCGGATGTTGCCCCACCAGGAAATCGCCCGATTGCGCCGCGCCAGTTCGTCGGCCAGCGCCTTCAACGCCTTCGGCGGCGCGGCTTCGTCGACGAAGTGGAAGCCACTCTGGCCGGTTTCCTCGATGACGCTTTCGATGCGGTCGACCAGCGTCGCGGCGGCGATGCCGTCGTAGCGGCCGATGTAGTCGAGCGAAACATCGCAGAAACTGCACTTCTTCCAGTAACAGCCGTGCGCCACGGTCAACTTGTTCCAGCGCGCGTCCGACCAGAGCCGGTGCATCGGGTTGAGCATGTCCAGGATCGACAGATAGCGGTCCAGCGGCAGGCCGTCCCAGGTCGGCGTGCCGACTTCGGCGAAGGGGACGTCGGCTTCGGGGAAATCGATGTAGCGGACAGCTTCATCGCCGCGTACAAAGGTGCGCACCAGCCGCTCGACGTCGCGTTCGCCGCGCAGATGCTCCAGCAGCGCCAGCAACGGCCGTTCGCCATCGTCGAGACAGACATAGTCGAAATAGTCGAACACGCGCAGTTCGGACAACTCGCGCAACTCGGTGTTGACGAAGCCGCCGCCGAGCACGGTGACGACATCCGGATGCGCGACCTTGATCGCCTGCGCGATACGGAACGCGGCGTAGACGTTGCCGGGGAAGGGCACGGAAAGCAGCACGACCGCCGGCGCGTGCTTGGCCATCGCTTCCAGGGTCAGCTCGCGCAGGGTCAGATCAACCAGATTCAGCGGCGCGGCGAGTGCTGCGGCGAGCGGCTCGAACGTCGGCTGGCTTTGCGCCAGCGACTCGGCATAGCGGACGAATTCGAAGCGCGCATCGACCGCTTCGCGCAGCACGTCGGCGACATCGTTCAGGTACAGCGTGGCGAAATGGCGCGCGCGGTCCTGCACGCCCAAGGCGCCGAACGCCCAGGCCAGCGGATCGCCGCCGTCGTCGTCGACATAGACATCGAGCGAGTCGAAACGCGCGCCCTCAGGCAGGAAGCCGCGCCCGGCGATGCGATGTCCGATGCTGGGATCGCGTCCTTGCAGAAAGGCGACAGCGGGCGCGATGCTGGCAAGATAACGGTCGAACTGTGCGTCGAAAGATTTGATCTGCGGCGTGCGCTTGTGCTTCGGCAGCGCCTCGACGCAGGCGCGGATCGCGCGCAGCCCGTCCGGCGAAAACAGCCGCAACACCAGCGCCAGCGCCAGGTCTGCCTGCACCGCGTCGACCCCGCGCGAACGCAGGAAGCCGGTCAGATAGGCCGTCGACGGGTACGGCGTGTTGAGTTGCGTCATCGGCGGGATGATCGAAAGAACGTCGGAGAGGACGCGCACGGACTGGCCCGACAACGCGATGGATTCGGGCCGGATCAATCGTTTCATGGCTGCTTCGTTACTTTTCGCGCCGCCGGCTTGGCCACAGCTTGATCGGCTCGGCCTTGGGGCTGGGAACGGATTGCACCAGACGCAGCAGGGTCTCGGCGGTGGCGACGTCGGTGAGGTAATGCTTGCCGTCGGCGGCGGGCAATTTCAGTCGGCGACAATCTGTCACCGACTGACTGCCCTCCTTGCCCAACCGCTCTTTCAGTTTGTTCCAGTACTTTCGCGCCGTCTGATAGTCCGCCTGCTGGGTGAGCACCTGGATGATGTCGATGACCGAAAACAGCCAAGTTTCGGTTTTCTCGTCATACACACGACGGATGGCATGGGTCTCGAAAAGTGCAGGCTGGATATTCATGGATGGTCTGACACAGTTTGTAGGGTGCGCCGCGCGCACCGTTCAGCGTCGATCGGTGCGCACGGCGCACCCTACGCAACTACGCATGCTGATGGTTGCGCCGAAAATCCAGATGTCCGTCGATCAGCGTGTATTGCACGCGGCCCTGCATTTCCAGGCCGAGGAACGGGCTGTTCTTGCCCAGGCTGGCGAGGTTGCCGCGATTCACCACCCAGTTGGCTTCCGGGTCGAACAGGCACAGGTCGGCCGGCCGGCCGATACCGATGCGGCCGGCATCGACGCCGAGGATGCCGGCCGGGTGTTGCGTGATGTAGCTCAATGCCTTGGTCAGCGGCAAGCCGGTTTCGCGCGCCCATTTCAGCGTCAGCGGCAGCAACAGTTCGACGCCGGTGGCGCCCGGTTCGGCTTCCTGGAACGGCAGTTCCTTGGCGTCGTCGTCGACCGGCGCGTGGTCGGAACAGATCGCGTCGATGGTGCCGTCGGCGAGGCCGTGGCGGATGGCGTCGCGGTCGCGCTGGCTGCGCAGCGGCGGGATCAGGTGGCAGTGCGCGTTGAAATCGGCGGTGTCCATTTCCGACAGGTGCACGTGATGGATGCTGACGTCGCAGGTGATCGGCAGGCCGTCATGCTTGGCGCGCCGCACCATCTCGATGCCGGCGCGGCTGGACAGACGGGCCAGATGCACACGCGCGCCGGTTTCGCGCACCAGCAGCAGGATGGTCGCCAGCGCGACGGTTTCCGCCGGCACCGGAATCGGCGGGAAACCCAGGCGCGCGGCGACGACGCCGTCGTGCGCGACGCCCTCGCGTGCCAGATGCGGGTCTTGCGGCCGCAGCCAGACCGACAGGTCGAAGGTCTTGGCATATTCCATGGCACGCAGCAGCACCTGCGTGTCGATCAGCGGCGCGTCGGCCTGGCTGAACGCGATGCAGCCGGCCTCGGTCAGTTCGGCCATTTCGGTGATGCCTTCGCCCTTCAGCTTCTTGGTCAGGGCGCCGACCGGATACACGCGCGGGCCGGGCATGTGCTTGGCGCGGAACTTGAGCATTTCGACCAGGCCGGGCTCGTCCAGCGGCGGATCGGTATCCGGCGGGCAGGCCAGCGAAGTGACGCCGCCTACCGCCGCCGCGTGCATTTCGGTTTCCAGCGTCGCCATGTACTCCAGGCCGGGTTCGCGCAGGCGCACGGACAGATCGACCAGGCCCGGGCAGACGATGAGGCCGCTGGCGTCGATGGTCTGGTTGGCGTGGAAATCGCTCGGCATCTTGCCGACGCCGACGATATGGCTGGCGGCGACGAAGAGGTCCTGCACGCGGTCCAGGCCGGAAGCCGGGTCGATGACGCGGCCGTTCTTGATATGGATTTTCATGCTCAGTTCCCCGCCAGGATGCTCATCACCGCCATGCGCACCGCGATGCCGAAGGTGACCTGCGACAGGATCACCGACTGCATGCCGTCGGCCACCGCCGAGTCGATCTCGACGCCGCGATTCATCGGCCCCGGGTGCATCACGATGGCATCGGGTTTGGCCAGTTTCAGCTTGTCCGGCGTCAGGCCCCAATGCTTGTAATACTCGCCGGCGGAGGGCAGGCGCGAGCCGCGCATGCGTTCGTTCTGCAGGCGCAGCATCAGCACGGCGTCGACATCCTTGATGCCTTCCTCCATCTTGTGGAACACATGCACGCCGAGGTTCTCGACATCGCGCGGCAGCAAGGTCTTCGGCGCCACCACGCGCACTTCCGGGCAGCCCAGCGTGGTCAGCGCATGGATCTGCGAACGCGCGACGCGGGAATGCAGCACATCGCCGACGATGGCGACGCGCAGGTTGTGGAACGGGCCCTTGTAATGGCGCAGCGTGAACATGTCGAGCAGGCCCTGGGTCGGGTGCGAACAACGCCCGTCGCCGGCGTTGACGACATGGATGTGCGGCGCAACATGGCGTGCGATCAGATGGCCGGCACCGGCGGCGGCATGCCGCACGATGAACATGTCGGCCTGCATCGCCGACAGATTGGCCACCGTGTCGAGCAGAGTCTCGCCCTTGCTCTGCGACGACGCGTTGATGTTCAGGTTGACCACGTCGGCGGACAGCCGTTTGGCGGCGATTTCGAACGTGGTGCGCGTGCGCGTGGAGTTCTCGAAGAAAATGTTGAAGATCGCCTTGCCACGCAGCAGCGGCACTTTCTTCACATCGCGTTCCGCTTCCGACACGGTGAGAAAGGACGCGGCGGTATCGAGGATCTGGGTCAGGATGCGTGCCGGCAGGCCATCCAGCGTGAGCAGGTGGCGCAGGCGGCCATCGTCGGTCAGTTGCAGGTTGTTGGCGCTCATGGCTTCCTCTTCATGACGAAGTGCAGGCCTTCCGATGCGTTGCTTTCCAGCGAGATGTGCTGGTCGGCGGGCAGATCGAGCTTGAGGCCGACGTAGTCCGCGCACACCGGCAACTCGCGGCCGCCACGGTCGACCAGCACGGCCAACCGGATCGCGGCCGGACGGCCGTAATCGAACAGCAGATTCATCGCGGCGCGAATGGTGCGGCCGGTGTAGAGCACGTCATCGAGCAGCAGGATGCGGCGGTCTTCGACATCGAACGGCAGGTGCGACGGCTTGGTTTCCGGATGCAGGCCGATGCGCGAGAAATCGTCGCGATAGAAGGCGATGTCGAGCACGCCGCGCGGGATGTCGGCGCCGAGACGCTCGGCCAGCGCATCCATGATCCAGACGCCGCCGGTATGGATGCCGACCAAAGCGCACTCGGCCTGCGGGTTCGCGCCGATGTGCGGCTTGATCTGCTCAGCCAGTTGGTCGATGAGGCGTTCAGGCGAGGGCAGTTGAAGCAGCGTTTGCGTGAGCATGATCGAAGTAGTCCTGAAGAATTTGTTGTGCCGCGACCGCGTCGTCCAGACCTTTGCGAGCACTGCCTTTGACGCCGGCTTCGCGCAGGCGCAAATCGGCGGCGAATGAAGTCAGCCGCTCGTCCACCAGCGCCACCGGCAGGCCGAAACGGCCGTGCAACTGGTTGGCGAAGCGGCGCGCGCGGCGACTGATATCGTGTTCCGTACCGTCCATCGAGAAGGGCAGCCCGCAGACCAGTTGCACCGGTTTCCATTCCAGGATCAGCGCGGCGATGCGGCCGAAGCGCGCGTCATTGCCTTCGCCGGAAACGGTTTCGAGCGGATGCGCCAGGCAGTTTTCCCAATCGCCGACGGCCACGCCGATGCGCTTGAGGCCGAAGTCGAAGGCCAGCACGCTGCCGCGTTGTTGCGTCCGATGTTGCGTCACTTCCAAAATCACTCCGACAGCGCAGCTTGGGTAAAGCGCAGTGTGCCCAACGCAACCTTTGCATGTTGGGCACGCTGCGCTTTGCCCAACCTACGGCTACAGATCATTACGCGTGGCCCGCTTCTTCCGACAGCATGGCCAGATCGATGCCGAGCAGTTTCATCGCGGCCGGAATGCGCTCCAGCGCGGGCAGGCTGAAGATGACTTCCGGGTCGGCCGGCACGGTGAGCCAGGCGTTCTGTTTGATCTCGTCTTCCAGTTGGCCCGGGCCCCAGCCGGCATAACCCAAGGTCACCAGAATTTCGGCCGGGCCTTCCTGGCGCGCAGTGGCTTCCAGAATGTCCTTGGAGGTGGTGAGGCCAACCCGGTCGTTGACCGACAAGGTCGAGCCCCACTTGCCGACCGGGCGGTGCAGCACGAAGCCGCGTTCCACCTGCACCGGACCGCCGTAATAAACCGGTTCGCCACGTAAATGCGCATCTGCCAGATTGAGCCCGATCTGGCTGAACAGCGATTCCAGGTTCAGTTCGATCGGCTTGTTCACCACCACGCCCAGCGCGCCCTGATCGCCGTGGTCGCAAATGTAGGTCAACGTGCCGGAAAAATTCGGATCCAGCATGTTGGGCATGGCGATGAGGAAATGGTCGGTGAAATTGGCGTTGTCCATGATGGGCGCTCGATGAGATTGCCGCGATTGTAACGCCGGCCGCCAAGCCCAAATGGAAACGGCGACTTTCGCCGCCGTTTCCGAGCACCGATCGTGCAGCTCATTGCGCCGATTTTCTGCGCATGCCGGCAAGGCCGAGCAAACCAAGTCCTAACAGCGCGACAGTTGCAGGCTCTGGAACACCGGTGGAAGGAATGATGCTGTCGTTTTGTACCCAAGCGGCTTCGGCACCACCGGAAACATAAAGCATCTGCCAATCCAGATCGAAAAAGTCATAGTCTGAGGCATGAATCAGATCGTCCAGTTCGGGGTTGTATACGGCAAAAGCGGCATCGTTCACGCCCAGATTTTGCGGGACCGTATCGAAGCCAAGCGTATTTTGTTCGGACACGGAACATGGACCGAAATGAATGAACTGTTTCCCCGATCCAATATCGCCTGCACAAATATCGCTGTGCACATAAACCCAAGGTTCATAGGCCGCGACATTGGTATCCAGAACGGCGGGATCGATATCTGCGATTCCCGTGGTCGGCGCAGCATTACTGGCCCCCGTCCTTAAATAGAACTCTTTATCGGCAAGCAAGCCACCGCCATCGCTATCGACCGTATCCCGCAACGTGACCTTCGCCCAGATCAACAGGGACTGTTGGTCAAGATCAGTGCCATTGCCCTGCTCGTTGAAGCGAAAATAGGTGACCAACTGGCTTTGCCCCAGGAAAGAACGCAAGTCGGCGACGTTGGCATTCCATTGCCCGACGACATCGCCGACTGGACCGTCGGTTGGCTCGGATAAAGCGGTTGAAAACGATTGGTCGCCACTACCCGGTTCAGGCGTGTTGTAGGCATCGTCCATGCCGGACGGGTTATTGACTGCATCGTTGTTGTTCGAACCCGTCCCGAAAATCACGAAATCCTTGATCTGCCCATCCGACGCAGCAACGCCGAAAGGGGTGTTGTTGCCCGGAACACCGTACTTGTAATTGAGAAAATTCAGGGAATAAACCGTGAAATCGCTGAACTCAAGGCAATCGCCAGTGGCCTGGCAGGTGGCATCCGCGGGAAGGGTCAGCGCCGAAGCAGCGGAACTGGCTGCACAGAAAGCGAGAGCTAATAAATTCGATGACATCTTTTTCATGACCATCCTCCTCAGGAAGTGTCGATGATTCTTTCTGCCAATACTCAAGCAACAATTAGACCAATTCATTAACTCCCTGTTTTTATTTGATTAAATATTTCCATTCAATTGAGTCAGTAAAATATTTCGACAAATAATTCAAATACCCTTGCCGCGATGTCAAGCAAATATGCAAGACATAATTACTTAGCAAACCTACCAGCCGAATCAATTAATTTAAATTAAGCAAACGCTTATTTATCCTCTTCCGAAGATCGATTGCGGACAGAAACTCAGTCGGGCCAACCTTGAAACGACGGCTGACAGCAAAATCCCTTCTGTTTCAACGAGTTGGACGTAGGCACAAATTTATTCGCACAATCAACGGCTTCAGTGCGAATAAATCCACACCTATAACTCATACCAACTGTGCTTTTTCGGATCAATAAACTTGATCGCCCTCTCTGCGGAAATGACGAATGATTGCGGCGCGACTGGGCAGAACCCCGCAAAGATAAATATATTTAATTGACTGCAAAGATAGCGGCAAAGCCGCATCGATTTCAACGTCGATTAAAGGGAAATCATGATGTTCGAAGCGAGCGCAAACCCTCGCGCACCGTCGAATACTTCAGCCGGAAGCGCAATTCGACCGTGGCGCGACGGTTGTCGAGCCGACGCGATTCAGCCAGGAAGGTGCGCATGGCCGGCGTCACCGCGGCGATGACTTCCGCGCGCGGCAAGCGCGGCGGGCGCGGCAGACCGAGGTGGTCGGCGACGACGTCGAACCAGTCGCCCATCTTCAGGCCGCTGTCGTCGACCGCGTTATACAGCCGGTTCGGACGTCCCCGGAACAGCACGGCCAGCGCCAGTCGGGCGAGGTCTTCGGCATGGATGTGGTTGGTGTGCACGTCTTCGGCGGCGACGATGGCCGGCAGCGCTTTTTTCACGCGCTCGGCCGGCATGCGGTCCTGCGCATAAATGCCGGGCGCACGCAGGATGCCGACGCGTACACCGCGCCGGCCGCTGGCGCGCAATTGCGCTTCTGCATCGGCGCGTCGTTTGGCGCGTGCGTTGTTGGGTACCGCCTTGCGCGTTTCCGCGACGATCTCGCCGCGGCAATCGCCGTAGACGCCGCTGGTGCTGATGTAGACCAGCGCTTTTTCCCTTGCCGGTGCAGGGAATTGCCCGCCGGTTTTACGTGACAACCCGCATGTTAGACTCGCGCGCCACGCCAGCGCCGCCAGCAGTCGCCGGGTGCGCGGGTCGGTTTCGCCATCGCCGGGCGGCGGCGCGAAATGCAGCACGGCATCGGCCAGGCCGGCAATTCGTCGCAGACTGGCGCGGTCGTCCAGGTTGCCGGCAAGCGGCGTGACGCCGGCCGCGCGCAGTTCGGCAAAGCGTTGCGGAGAGTGGCTCAGCGCATAAATTCTGGCGCGGCCGTTGAGCAGGCGAGCAACCCGCAGTCCGACATCGCCGCAGCCAATAATCAGGATTCGCATCGTTTCGAGAGGAGTCGTTCATGACGTACCAGGTCACCATTCAACCCAGCGGCCATCAGTTTACCGTCAAGCCCGGTGAAACCCTGCTGGCGGCGGCGCTCAATGCCGGCTTTGCCCTGCCCTACGGCTGCCGCAACGGTGCCTGCGGCGCCTGTAAAGGCAAGGTGATGTCCGGCTCGGTGGACTACGGCGTGCATCAGGAAAGCGCGCTGACGCATGAAGACAAGCTGAAAGGGCTCGCCCTGTTCTGCTGCGCCAAGGCGACGAGCGACCTGACCATCGAGGTGAAGGAAGTCGGCGCGGCGAAGGACATTCCGATCAAGACACTGCCCTGTCGTGTCGAGCGCATGGAAAAACTGGCCGCCGACGTGATGGCCGTGTGGCTGAAACTGCCGTCCAACGAACGCCTGCAATTCCTGCCCGGCCAGTATCTCGATTTCCTGCTCAAGGACGGCAAGCGGCGCAGCTTCTCGCTGGCCAATTCGCCGGAGGAGGACAGCCTGATCGAACTGCACATCCGCCTCGTGCCTGGCGGCCAGTTCACCGAGCAGGTGTTCGGCACGATGAAGCCGAAGGACATCATGCGCATCGCCGGCCCCTATGGCAGCTTCTTCCTGCGCGAGTCGGACAAACCGGTCATCTTCGTCGCCGGCGGCACCGGCTTCGCGCCGATCAAGAGCATGTTGAATCACGCCTTCCATCACGAAATTCAACGCGAGTTTGTGCTTTATTGGGGCGCCAAGACGCTGGCCGACCTGTATCAGGCCGAGGTGCCGAGCCAGTGGCAGCAGGCGCAGAAGAACTTCAGCTTCATCCCGGTGCTGTCGGCGCCGCGCGCGGAAGACCAGTGGTCGGGCCGCAGCGGTTATGTGCATCAGGCGGTGCTGGCAGATTTCGCCGATCTGTCCGGCTATGAGGTCTACGCCTGCGGCGCGCCGGCGATGGTCGATGCGGCGCGGCGCGATTTCATGGCGCGCGGTCTGCCGGAAGACGCCTTCTTCGCCGACTCGTACGATTTTCAGGGGACGTAGCGGTCGGGCTGCGACCTACGGGGTGGTCGGCAAATTTCCCGATTCAGCCTGGGCGGGCCGCCGCAAGCGTTCGAGCAGATCCGGCGCCAGCGTGCTCTCTCCGGCCTGGCCGGCGAGCGTCGCGGCCTTGGCCGGATCGCCATCCAGGTGGGCGCGCAGGGCGTCGAGCAGGGCCTGGTCGGCTTTGCTTTTGCGCTTCTTTTCGCGCCAGGCGCGCAAGTCACCGGACAGATTCAGCGCAATGCCGGCCAGGCGCAGCACGGCATAGGCCAGCGCGACCAATCCACTCAGCAGCGTCAGAGCCAGCATGAACGAAAGTTCGATGCGCCAGGGCGGGTACACCACGATGACGTAACCCTGATCGAGCCGCGCCGCCAGCGTGATCGCCACGGCCAACGCGAACAGGGCGAGCACCCACAAGGCTGCGCGCATCAATGCATCCCGCGCGCCAGACGCACCGCCTGCAGGCTGGCGGAAATCTGCGCATCCTTCAGCGCCACCGGCGTGCGCAACAGTTCTTCCAGGCTGACGACGAAGGCCTTGCTGGCATCGTCCTGGCGGTTGAAATAGCGGTTGGCCCAATCGCGCGCGGCGGTGATATCGGCGCGGAAGCTGCTTTCGTCGCGTTGCAGAAGCGCCAGACGTGCCGCCAGCAGGCGCAGTTTCAGGTTCTGGCGCAGGAAATAATTCTGCGACGGTGTCAGCAACGGCAGGTCCGGGTGATCGAGACGGCGGATACGGACCAGTTCCTTGAACTCGCTCCAGGCTTCCTGCGAGAACTTCGCCAAGGTATCCACCGTGCCCATGCCGCCCTTGCCGCTACCTGCCAAACGTTGCGCCGGCGCGCGCGGCTCGGTATCCGATTCGGGTTGCAGTCGCTCGACACTCTGGATCAGGCCTTCCAGGCGCGCGCTGATGCCTTCGATATCGGCGGCCGGCAGCAATTTGAGCCGCGCCATGTCCTTTGCGAGGGTGCCGCGCAGGCTGGCGAACTGCGGCTTGCCGAGCTGGGCCAGACGCGCATCGGCCGCCTCCAAGCCGAGCAGCGCCGCGCGCACATTGCCGGCCAGTTGCAGCTGTTGTTGCGCCAGCAGCAGGGTTTGTTCGACATCTGCGGCAATGCGCTCGTCCTGGCTGCGCGCCAGTTCCTGGTACATCGCGGTCAGCGCCAGTTGCTGGTTCTGTGTTTCGGTGGCGCGGGTTTCCAACGTCAGCAAACGGGTCTGCAGATCGACCAGCGCCTCGTTGGCGGCCTTGGCGGCGGTGCGCGCCTCGCGGCTGGCCGCATCGAAATCGCCGATCCGGCGGGCCAGTTGCAGTTCCAGTTGCTGGCCGCGGTCGTGGCTTTGCCAGGCGAAGCCCAGTGTCGCCAGCATGGCCAGCACGGCCACAGCCAATGCCAGCCAGGCCAGAAAAGGCTGCGCGTTGCGCTGGGGAACAAGTTGTTCAGTCATGTCCGAAGTATTCCACAAGCCCGGCCAGGACACCGTCTTCGCCCGGCGCGGTGGTGATGACCTGGCTGAAATTCAACTCGGCCGCATGCTGCGCGATGCGGGGATGCGGCACGAACAGCGGCAGTGCGCGGGCCGGTCCGCTCGCGTCCGCGGCGAGCAATGCCAGCAGATTGTCGAGCGTCTCGCTACTGAACGCGGTGATGGCCTGGATGCGTTGTTGTGCCAACGCCTGCTGCAGCGGCGCCGGGTCGGCCTGCGGACAGGCGCGCCGATAGCATTCCGCGTAATCGACTGTGGCGCCGCGCGCGCGCAGTGTGTCGGCAATCAATTCGCGGCCGCCTTCGCCGCGAAAAATCAGCACGCGCTGCCCCGCCAATGCGGCGAATGCCGGCAACGCCAGCAGATGTTCGCTGTCGGCGCCGCTTTCCGGCGCCAGCACATGTGTGCAGCCCGCCACGCGCAAGGCGGCGGCAGTGCCTTTGCCGATGGCTGCGGCACACAGGTGCGCGACCGCGTCAAACGACAACGCGGCTAAGCCGAACTGCACGGCGGTGGGACTGACGAACAGGTGCATGTCGTAGCGATCGACCTGGCGCAGGACAGCATCCAACGCTTCTCGCTGCGCCGTGGGCAAGATCGCCAGGGCGGGAAACAGATAGGGCTGCGCGCCCAGTGCCTGTAACTGCGCCATCATGCGGGCAGCCTGCTCGACCGGGCGCGTCACCAGCACACCGATGCCAGCGAGCGGCCCGATATCCGTCATTTCGCCCGCTGGATGATTTCCGCCATGAGCCTGTCGGCGCCCTGTTCGATCAATTCCTGCGCGGCGGCGTGGCCGACGGCTTCGGGCGCATCGAGCGCGCCTTCCGCTGTGGCGCGGAAGAAACGGATGCCTTCCAGATCGGCGACGAAGGCGCGCAGGAAGATGCGGTCATCGCGCACCACGGCATAGCCGCCGATGGGCGCCTGGCAGCCGCCTTGCAGGACGCGGCTCATGGCGCGTTCGGCGCGCACGCAAGCGGCCGTGGCCGGATGATTGAGCGGCGCCAGCAACGCGGCCAGTTCCGGCCGGCCGCTGCGAATCTCGATGCCGATGGCGCCCTGGCCGACCGCCGGCAGGCTTTCCTCCGGCTGCAAGGTGGCGCGGATGCGCGCTTCGAAGCCGAGTCGCTTCAAGCCGGCCGCCGCCAGCAGGATGGCGGCGTACTGGCCTTCGTCGAGCTTGCGCAGGCGGGTGTTGACGTTGCCGCGCAGAGTGTCGACATGCAGATGCGGCAAACGGGCGCGAATCTGCGCCTGGCGACGCAAGCTGGACGTACCGACGCGAGCGTTCGGCGGCAGTGCCTCCAGGCTCGGGTAAACGTTGGAAACGAAGGCATCGCGCGGGTCTTCGCGTTCGAGGATGGCGGCCATCTCGAAACCTTCCGGCAAGTCCATCGGCACATCCTTGATCGAGTGCACGGCCAGATCGGCGCGGCCTTCCGCCATCGCGACTTCGAGTTCCTTGACGAACAGGCCCTTGCCGCCGATGCGCGAGAGCGGGGAGTCGAGGATCTGGTCGCCCTGCGTGGTCATGCCGAGCAACTCGACTTCCAGACCGGGGTGCAATGCCATGAGGCGGGCTTTGACGTGCTCGGCCTGCCACAGGGCAAGCTGACTTTCACGGGTCGCAATAATGATTTTTTCAGGCATGTTTGGACTATTCTGAGGGCGCATCCGACTCAGTAGAATGGCCCGGTCAATTCGAGGAAAGCGTCTATGAAACAAGCATTTGCGTTACTGCTGGCGATTGTAGCATGGGGCCAGGCCCCGGCTTTCGCCGAGGAAACCGTGCCGGAAGGCGTGCCTTATGCGCGCGACTTCCAGAAAGATGCCGCGCTTGCCAAGGAAATGAAGGGCGTTGTCGTGGTGATGTTCTCCGGTGCGCATTGCTCCTATTGCGAGACCGTGTTGAACGAATTCCTGATTCCGATGAGCCGCAACGCCGATTACCAGGCCAAGATGGTGGTGCGCAAGGTGGAAACATCGAGCTATCTCGAACTGAAGGATTTTCAGGGCGGCAAGACGCCGCATCGCCGTTTCGCCGGTGATAGTGGCGTCCGCATGGTACCGACCGTGATGGTGTTTGACAGCGCCGGCAAGCTGCTCAGCAAACCGGTAGTCGGTTTGGGCACCATCGATTACTACGGTTATCACCTCGATCAGGCGATCGACAAGGGCCTCGCAAAAGTCCGCGGACTGCCCGCCCCGAACTGAGCCCACCGGCGCCACTCACGCATTTTTCGCAAACTCGCGCACCACATGCATTTGTCGGCGCGACACCGGTAATCGCTCGGAACTGTCCTTCAGCACGGCCAGCCAGTGCCCCTCGCCTGCGTCGGCCTGGCGCTGAAATCCGGCCAGATGGCGGCGGGCGATCAGGCAGTTGCGGTGTATGCGCAGAAAATCGTCGCCGAACTCTTCTTCCAATTTGACCAACGACTCGTCGAGCAAATATTCGCGCTCCCGGGTGCGAGCGGTGACGTAGCGCAACTCGGCGCGCAGATAGAGCACATCGGCGACCGGCACGCGCCAGATGCGGCCGCGCTCCAGCAACGAGAAATGCGTGCGGCGCGGCGCCAGTGCCTCGGCATCCGCCAGGGCCAGCGGTTTGATCCGCGCCAACGCCTCACGCAGCCGCGCCAGGCGCACCGGCTTGAGCAGGTAATCGACGGCGCGCAGCTCGAACGCCTGTACGGCGTGTTCATCGAACGCGGTGACGAAAACGATGGCCGGCGGCTGCGGCAGGCGGGCGATGTGGCGCGCCGCTTCCAGGCCGGTCATGCCGGGCATCTGGATATCGAGCAGGATCACATCGGCCGGCGTGTCGGCGGCACGCTCCAGCGCGATCTCGCCGTTGCCGGCCTGGGCCACGACTTCGACGTTGAGTTCGCCGGCCAGATCGGCCAGCAGATCGGCCAGACGCGCCCGTGCCAGCGCTTCGTCGTCGGCCAGGATGACCTTCAGGGTAACCTCAGACGGCACCGACACCCGCCACCTCCTTCAACGGCATGACCATCTGCACGACGAACTCGTCGCCGACCCGATGCGCCGACAGGCGCGCCTCGGCGTCGAAGTGCAGAGCCAGCCGTTCGCGAATGTTCGACAACGCCATGCGGTTGCCCGGTCGCGTTGTTGCTTCGGCTGGGCAAGGATTGCGCACCACGACATTGAGCTGGCCAGCGCGCGCGAAAATATCGACGCCGATGCGGCCGCCTTCCGGACGCGGTTCTATGCCGTGGCAAACCGCGTTTTCCAGCAGCGGCTGCAGCACCAATGACGGCAGCAAGGCTTGCGGCGGTGCATTGTCGACCCGCCAATCCACCTGCAGACGCTCGCCCAGACGCAGGCCTTCGAGATCGAGATAGGCGCGGGCCAGTTCCATTTCCCGGCCGAGCGGAGAAAGCTGGCGGTTGTCCGCCATCAGCACGCGGTACAGCTCGGCCAGGTTTTCCAGCGCGTTTTCCGCCTGCGCCGGATTCGAACGCATCAACGACAGCACGCTGTTGATGCTGTTGAACAGGAAATGCGGCCGAATCCGCGCCTGCAACGCCTGCAGACGCGCCTCCGCCAAGGCCGGCGAGAGACGCCGCGCGCGCCAGTCGAACCAGACCAGAATCAGATAGGCGGCGCTGCCGGCAAGCAGCAGCGTGCGCGGCAGGCTGGCGCTGTCCGCGGCAGGGAAATCCATTTGCAACAAGAAATTCCAGAACGCTGCGCTGATCAGGCTTGCCGCCACACACGCCAGTTGCGCCGCACGCTTGGGCAGGGCCGCCAGCCTCGGCGCCGCCAGGAACAAGAGCAGCATGGTGCTTAGTAAAGGCGGCTCGATATAGGTGGCATAGCGGAAAAACTGCACCAGCGCGCCAGCCAGATCGGCGGCATGCGCCAGCGCGGCAAGCAGCCCGAGCAGCTGCAACGCCAGCACGGCGCGCAACAGAATGCCCAGATTGCGGAAATCCGGCAGAGCGATTTGAGTCTCCTTTGTCATAATCCCGGTCTCACGAATTCTCCCAGCCCGCAAGCTATCACCCCATGAGCCAAGCCGATACTCCCGCCGTCCCTACCCCCGCCGCCACGGCCTGGTCCGGCCGCTTTTCCGAGCCGGTTTCCGAGCGCGTCAAGCGCTATACCGCCTCGATTCCGTTCGATTGGCGCCTGGCGCCGTTCGACATTCAGGGTTCGCTGGCGCATGCCGCCATGTTGCACCAGGTCGGCGTGCTGACGGCGCAGGATCTGGCCGATATCCAGCGCGGCCTGGGCGAAATTCTGGCCGACTTCGAGGCGGGGCGTTTCACCTGGAATCTGGATGACGAGGATATCCATTTCAATATCGAGCGCGCGCTGACGCGCAAGGTCGGCGACGCCGGCAAGCGCCTGCATACCGGCCGCTCGCGCAACGATCAGGTCGCCACCGATGTGCGCCTGTGGCTGCGCGATGCCATCGACCGGATCCTGGCGTTGAATATTCAGGCTCGCCGCGCATTGATCGACCTGGCCGAACAGCATAGCGATACCGTCATGCCCGGCTTCACGCATCTGCAGGCGGCGCAGCCGGTCACCTTCGGCCATCACATGCTGGCCTGGCAGGAAATGCTGCGGCGCGACCACGAGCGTCTGCTCGACTGCCGCCGTCGCGTCAATCGCCTGCCCCTCGGCGCGGCGGCGCTGGCCGGCACCAGTTTCCCGATCGACCGCGAAATGGTGGCGCGCGAACTGGGCTTCGAGGATGTCTGCGAGAACTCGCTGGATGCCGTGTCGGATCGCGACTTCGCCATCGAATTCCTCGCCGCCGGTGCGTTGATGATGACCCACTTCTCGCGCATGGCCGAGGAGCTGGTGATCTGGATGACGCCGCGCTTCGGCTTCATCGACCTGGCCGACCGTTTCTGCACCGGCTCCAGCATCATGCCGCAGAAGAAAAATCCAGACGTGCCCGAGCTCATGCGCGGCAAGACAGGCCGCATGAACGGCCATCTGATCGCGCTGCTGACGCTGATGAAGGGCCAGCCGCTGGCCTACAACAAGGACAACCAGGAGGACAAGGAACCCTTGTTCGATGCGGTCGATACGCTGGTCGACACACTGGCGATCTTCGCCGAGATGATGGGCAGCCACGTCGATGAAGAGACCGGCGAACGCATCTACCATGTCACGGTAAAGGCGGCGCGTATGCGCCAGGCGGCGGTGGAAGGCTTCGCCACGGCGACCGATCTGGCCGATTACCTGGTCAAGAAAGGGCTGCCGTTCCGCGAGGCACACGAAGCGGTGGCGCGCGCGGTGCGGGCGGCGGAACAGAAAGGCTGCGATCTGGCCGATCTGAGCCTGGCCGAATTGCAGGTCTTCTCGGCGCTGATCGCAGCGGACATCTATGCCGTGCTGACGCTGGAAGGCTCCCTCGCCGCACGTGACCACCTCGGCGGCACCGCACCGAATCAGGTGCGGGCGTCAGTGGCGCGGGCGCGAGCGCGCCTGGACTAACGTCCTGTCGGACTTTCAAGGCCCCGAATAGGGGCTGGCCAGGGCGCCCCGGGGCTTGGCCGTCCCCGCCGACGTCCCCAACTTCTCCGGGCCGCCATAGATCTGCACCAGCAAATTGCGCAGTGCATCGTGGCGGTCATGCAGATCGCGCGCCAGTTGGGTGGCGATGACGAACTGGAAGCGGCAGCCGATTTCCGAGTCCGGCTGGTACAGCAACAGGTAGGCGGAGAACGGCAGGCTGGCGACCTTCACCGGTCCGCGCGCGGTGCAGGCGGTCAGCGCCGGTTTGCCGGTCGACAACGAGGGCAGACCGAAGAACTCTCCCGGCTGCAAATACTTCAGCGTGTAATAACGACCGGTGTTGCCGTAGTGGGTGACCTCGACCTTGCCATCCAGCAGCAGATACATTTCCTGGTTGAGGCGATCCTGGTAAATGAACACATGCTCGTTCGGGTATTCGTCGACGCGCATCGCGGCGGCGACGTGTTCGACGTCGGCATCGGACAGGAACTGGAATCCCGGCAAGGTCCGCAGATAGTTTTTCAGGATCATCCGTGCGCTCCCAACAGGCTTTTTATGAAATCGATCACGCCGTGCGGCTTGCGGCTCAATTCTGAGAGCGGCACGGTGAGATCGCCGACCAGCAACATGTTGCCGTCGGGATCGATGACCGGATTGTTCGCGGTGACCTGCAAACGCCGGATCAACATCTGAATGAAGGCATGCGTCAGGCGGCAGACGGCAATGGAATCTTCCGCGATCAAGGCATCGAAATCGCTATAGGCCAGGCGCGCCACGGTGGTTTCCTCACCGGCGCTGACGGTGCTGGAAGCGCGCCGGATGCCGCTGAAATAACCGAGTTCGCCGCACCAGTTGCCCGGTCGGATACAGCCCAGTTGAATGTTATGGCCGGACAGTTCGATGGCCAGTTGCAGGCGGCCGCTGAGCACCAGGAAAAAGGCGTCGACGGGTTCCTGGTCATGCACCAACACTTCACCGGCTTCCAAGGCGTGCAGCGTGATGCGGTCCAGCAGCGGTTTGACGTGATCGACACCGAGTTGCTCGACCAGCTCGGGCAGAAATTCGAAAAGGATGTGTTCGTCCATTTTTATACCCATGCGGCCTCCGCGCTATCTACAGTGTAGGCAATCCGGCAATCGGCGCAGCGTCATTGCAGTATCACCGTCGCGCCCGACTGCTCGCCGGCAAAACGTGAAAGTGCGGAAAACAACTCTTCATTGCTGCGCGTATCGCGCCAGACACTGCCGTCCCAGCGGAAATGAAAGCCGCCGCTTTTCGCCGCGACCCAGATTTCCTGCACGGCGGCCTGCTTGTTGACGACGATGACCGAGCCGTTGGCGAATTCGATTTCCAGAATGCCGCCGGCGGAAAATTCGTAGTCGAAATCGGCGTCGGCTTGCTCGATAGCGTGTTCCAGCTTGTGCAGCGTTTCATCGGCCAGACGGGTGTATTCGCTTTCGGTCATGATGGGCTCCGTAATGGTGCAGCCTTGGGGGGCTAACTTGGGGCTGCTAAACTCGTTGCGATTTTAGAGGTTCCCCATGCGAATTTTCCTGTTGATCTGTGCCTTGTTCACCCTTGCCGGTTGCGGCAAAAAGGGCAATCTGTATCTGCCCGATGCACCGCCGCCACCGCAATCCACCCAACCCGCCCAGAAATGATCGCCCTTACATGAACGCCCTTTCCAACCGGGGCGGCCTCCTCCATGTCGAGGATGCGCCGCTCGATAGCGTCGCCGCTCAATTCGGCACGCCGTGTTACGTTTATTCGCGCCGCGCGCTCGAACAGGCCTACCGCGCCTACGACCAGGCACTGGCGGCACATCCGCACCTGGTTTGCTATGCAGTCAAGGCCAACTCCAGCCTCGCCATCCTGAACCTGTTCGCGCGCCTCGGCGCCGGCTTCGATATCGTCTCCGGCGGCGAACTGGCGCGTGTGCTGGCGGCCGGCGGCGATCCGGGCAAAGTCGTGTTTTCAGGGGTCGGCAAGACCGCGGCGGAGATGCGCGCGGCCTTGAATGCCGGCATCCATTGCTTCAACGTCGAATCGGAAAGCGAACTGGCGCGGCTGAATCAGGTGGCCGGCGAGCTTGGCCAGACCGCTGCGATCAGTCTGCGCGTCAATCCCAATGTCGATGCCAAGACGCACCCGTACATTTCCACCGGCCTCAAGGACAACAAGTTCGGCATTGCCCACGATCTCGCCCTGCGCGTGTATCGCGAAGCGGCAGACATGGCGCATCTGCGCATCACCGGCATCGACTGCCATATCGGCTCGCAACTAACCGAGGTGGACCCATTCGGCGAGGCGCTGGATCGCGTGCTGGAACTGTGCGACAGCCTGCAAGCCGACGGCATTCGCTTGCAGCACATCGATATCGGCGGCGGCGTCGGCATCCGCTACCGCGACGAGACGCCGCCGACGCTGGACGCATACGCCCGCGTTCTGCTCGAACGCATGCACGGGCGTCCGGAGAAACTTATCGTCGAACCCGGTCGTTCGCTGGTCGGCAATGCCGGCTGGCTGCTGACGCGCGTGGAATACCTGAAGCATGGCGAAGCCAAGGATTTCGCCATTGTCGATGCCGCCATGAACGACCTGATGCGCCCTGCGTTGTACGACGCCTGGCACGACATCCTGCCGGTGCGGCAGCGGCAAGACGAGGTGGCGCACAGCTATGCGATCGTCGGTCCGGTGTGCGAAAGCGGTGACTTTCTCGGTCATGATCGTGAACTGGCGCTGGCCGAAAACGACCTTCTCGCAATCTGTTCCACCGGCGCCTATGGCATGAGCATGAGCTCCAACTACAACACCCGGCCACGCGCGGCGGAAGTCATGATCGATGGCGAACATGCGCATCTGGTTCATGCCCGCGAAC